>JANNVL010000046.1:0-22717 GCA_031408195.1 Sphingomonadales bacterium
CGCGCCGCTCCCCCTCCCCCAACCCCTCCCCTCCGGGGAGGGGGGAAGAAGGCCCGGCACCGATGATGAGGATGGAGGAAATGTCTGTGCGTTTGGGCATTACTTACTCGCAATTAAATCGATGAACGCAAAAACGGCGGCTACAATCGCAGCAACACCACCAATCAGCGACCAGTCATAAGTCTTAATTCTGCGGGGAGAATACCATGGTTGGCGCTTTGCGATTGATATACGAGCGACTGCTTCGCCATGAGGGCTGATCCGAAATCCAGGATCGGTAACGCCGTCAAATTTGCCGAAGCCATGTTCGATGAAGTAATCTCGATAGCGCGCCACCTCAGCATCAGTCACCTGAACCTCCAATGCCTTAAAGGCGCTGTGAAAGGTCCAAGCGTGATCATTGCCATCATGTAATCCGTATCCAAGCTCTCGGTGGTAAAACATCTCCAATACGTGCTCTGGAGAAGGCAAACCGTCGCGTGAACTCACCCCATCTCCCCCACAAACCGCTCGAACAGATAGTGGCTGTCCTGCGGGCCGGGGCTGGCTTCGGGGTGGTATTGGACGCTGAACGCCGCGGTGTCGGTCAGTTCGAAGCCGCAATTGCTGCCGTCGAACAGCGACACATGCGTCTCGCGCGCGTTGGCGGGCAGGCTTTCGCGCTCGACCGCGAAGCCATGGTTCATGCTGGTGATCTCGACGCGGCCGTCGGACAGGCGCTTGACCGGATGGTTCGCGCCGCGGTGGCCCTGGTGCATCTTGGTCGTGCGCGCGCCGACCGCGAGGCCGAGCAGCTGGTGGCCGAGGCAGATGCCGAACAGCGGCTTGCCGGTGTCGAGCCATTTGCGGATCACCGGCACCGCATACTCGCCCGTCGCGGCGGGGTCGCCAGGGCCGTTCGACAGGAACAGGCCGTCGGGCGCGTGCGCCATGATATCGTCGAAGCTGGCGGTCGCGGGGACGACGGTGACGTCGCAGCCGACAGCGACGAGATTGCGGAGGATGTTGCGTTTGAGGCCGTAGTCGATGGCGACGACCTGCGGTTTAGGAAACCGCTGCTCGCTTTGCGGTGCATAGCCCTGCCCAAGCTTCCACAGACCCTCGTCCCACTTGTACGTCTGCAGCGTCGTCACCGGCTTGGCGAGGTCGTTGCCCTCCAGCCCCGTCCAGTCACGCGCCAGTGCCACCAGCTCATCCACGTCGAACACGCCATCCGCGCGGTGCGCGATGACGGCGTTGGGCGGCCCCAGCTCGCGGATGCGCCGCGTCAGCGCGCGGGTATCGATCCCCGCCAGCCCGATACGCCCATTGGTCCGTAACCACGCATCGAATCCGCCTGTCGCGCGCCAGTTCGACGCAGCAGTGACATCCTCACGCACGATACAGCCCACCGCATGCGGATTGGTCGCCTCCATATCCTCCGGGTTCACCCCAACATTGCCGATGTGCGGGAAGGTGAACGCGACGATCTGCGCCGCATAGGACGGGTCGGTCATCACTTCCTGATAGCCGGTCATCGCGGTGTTGAAGCAGACTTCGCCGAGCGCGACGCCCTCGGCGCCGAACCCGCGACCGCGAATCGCAGTGCCGTCGGCGAGGACTAATATCCCAGTGGCGCGCGAAGTGTCAGCCATGCGGAAAAGGGCTCCGTGGTTCGTGTGTCGCGGCGATGTCGCTAAGTGCCGTCCGCTAAGGCCGCATTGCCGCGCGGTCAACCGCTGCGTATAGGCGCAGCCATGATCAGAGACGAAATACAGGCGGCCCAGACCGCATCGATGAAGGCCGGCGACAAGGAAACGCTGGCGACCGTGCGCCTGATGATGGCCGCAATCAAGAACCGCGACATCGAAATGCGGACCGGCAAGGGATCCGACGACGACGATGTGGTCGTGGTCGAAGTCCTGCAAAAAATGGTCAAGCAGCGCCGCGAATCGATCCAGATGTTCACCGATGGCGGGCGGCAGGAACTGGCCGACAAGGAAGCCGCCGAAGTGGTCGTGATCGAACGCTTCCTGCCGACGCAACTGACCGAAGCGGAGACGACGCTAGCGATCGAGGCGATCAAGGCAGAGCTCGGTGCGTCGGGCCTGAAGGATATGGGCCGTGTCATGGCCGCGCTGAAAGAACGCCATGCGAGCCAACTCGACATGAGCAAGGCAAGTGCGCTGGTGAAGGGGGCGTTGCCTTAGTTTTCTCCCTCTCCCTCTGGGGAGAGGGCGACACGCGCCCCCTAGGCGCGGCGGGGTGAGGGATAACACTGCTCAAATCGACGCATTGCCCTTCCCTCACCCTCCCGCGCTGGGGCGCGAGGCCCCTCTCCCCAGAGGGAGAGGGAGAAAACTTACCCCAGTCTTCCCTCGTGCAGCCGCACCACCCGGTCCATCTTCGCCGCCAGCCGCTCGTTATGCGTCGCGACCAACGCCGCCGCCCCCTCCCCGCGCACGAGGCGCAGGAATTCCGCCAGCACCTTGTCCGCCGTCGCCTCGTCGAGGTTGCCGGTGGGTTCGTCGGCGAGGATCAGCGCAGGCGCATTGGCGAGCGCGCGGGCGACCGCGACCCGCTGTTGCTCGCCGCCCGACAGTTGCGACGGCTTGTGGGTCAGGCGTTCGGCCAGTCCCAACGCACCAAGCAGCGACGCCGCGCGCGTCTCCGCATCGCCCCGCGCCTTCCCGCCGACCAGTTGTGGCAGGACGACATTTTCCGCCGCGCTGAAATCGGGGAGCAAATGGTGGAACTGGTAGACGAAGCCGACCTTGTCGCGCCGCACCCGCGTGCGTCCCTCATCATCGAGGCGGGCGACTTCCTCGCCCGCAATGCGGATGCTGCCGCCGAAACCGCCTTCGAGCAGGCCGACCGCCTGCAGCAAGGTCGACTTGCCGCTGCCCGACGGCCCGAGCAACGCGACGATCTCGCCCGCGCCGACATGCAGGTCGACGCCGCGCAGGACATGGATCGTCGCCGCACCCTGGGTGAAGTCGCGGGTGAGGCCGGTGACGGTGAGGGTGTCACTCATAACGCAACACTTGCACCGGGTCGGTCCCCGCCGCCTTGGCCGCCGGATACAGCGTCGCGAGGAAGCTGAACCCCAGTGCCATCACCACGATGATGACAACTTCCACCGGATCGGTTTTCGATGGCAGTTCGGTCAGGAAACGGATCGAGGGATCCCACAGGTTCTGGCCGGTCACGAACTGGACGAAGTTGACGACGCTCTGGCGGAAGAACAGGAACACGAAACCGAGCGTGAGGCCCGCCATCGTGCCGAGCGTCCCGATCACCACGCCCACCGACATGAAGATGCGCAGGATCGACCGGCGCGGCACGCCCATCGTCCGCATGATTGCGATATCGCGTGTCTTGCCGCGCACCAGCATGATCAGCGACGACAGGATGTTGAGGCCCGCAAGGATCATCAGGAACGACAGGACGACGAACATTGCCACGCGCTCGACCGCCAGCGCCTCGAAAAGTGCGGCGTTCATCTGGCGCCAGTCGGTGACGACGGCGCGTTCGCCGACCTGTTTGGCGAGCGGCGCGAGGATGGCCTGGACATTGTCGGCGTCGTTGGTTTCCACCTCGACCATACCGACCTGATCGCCAAGCAGCAGGAGTTGCTGCGCGTCGGGAATCGGCATCATGACGAACGCCTTGTCGTAGTCGTACAGGCCGATCTCGAAGATCGCGGCCACGCGGTAGCCGACGATGCGCGGCACACTGCCGAACGGCGTCGTCTGGCCATCAGGTGAGATCAGACTGATCGTCGAGCCGACCTGTGCACCGAGCATTTCCGCCAGCCGCGACCCTATGGCGATATTGCCGCTGCCGACGGCCACGTCTTCCATGCGGCCCGCCTTCACCTCGACGGTCTTGTTGCCGCGCATGTCCTCGATCCGCTCGCCGCGGACCAGCACGCCTTCGACGCGACCATTGAACGTCGCCATCAGCGGCTGTTCGATCAGCGGAGTGGCCGACGTAACCCCCGGCGTCTTGCGTGCCATCTCGGCAATCTCGCGCCAGCCGGACAGGCGCCCGCCATAGCCCTGCACGACGGCATGGCCGTTCAGCCCGATGGTCTTGTCGAACAATTCGGCGCGAAACCCGTTCATGACGCTCATGACGATTACAAGCGCGGCGACGCCGAGCGCAACCGCGACAAGGCTGATTGAGGCGACGATGGCGATAAACGCCTCGCTGCGCCCCGGCAGCAGGTAGCGCCGCGCGATCATCGTCTCATAGGGGGAAAGCAGCATATGGTGCTTCGCTTAAGCGGCGACAGCGCTACAGGCAACCGCATCGACCGCTGCTTGCTCCAATCCCTATCGTGGCACCGGGTGTTGCGCGATTCACACAGGTTACGCCCAATCGTTGCGCGAAGCGGCATCGGTGGATGACTTTGGAACAACCTGCCCCTAGCACTTGAGTTCTGACATGACGGTTATGGCCGCGGTTCAGGGATGTTCCGGTTCCGCCCGCCCACAGGGGAGCGCGTCGAGCCGGGGCGAACATAGTCAAGGGGGCTGACGAGCGATCGTCACGCGGGTGCCCGGGTCGCAAGATCCGGGCATTCGTGCGTTTTGGGGTGTCTGTCTTTCCCTTTCCCTCTCCCTCTGGGGAGAGGGTCCTCGCGCCCCAGCGCGGGAGGGTGAGGGAAGTGCGAAGCTTTAATTGAGGCGGTGTCATCCCTCACCCCGCCGCGCCTAGGGGGCGCGTTTCGCTCTCTCCCCAGAGGGAGAGGGAAGATTTAGATCGCCAGTTTCAACACCAGTCCGCCCGCAGCCGCGACCGCCAGCGATTCGAACACGCTGCGTTTCAGTACGAACAACCAGACGACCGCAAGCACCGATAGCCCCGCCGCGAGAGGATCGAGGCTCCCCACCACCGGCGCGTCAACCACGAACGGACCCCTGCGGACCGTCTGCACCCGCGCAAACAGGAAATGCAGCGCGAACCAGATCGCGAGGTTGAGGATAACCCCGACGATCGCCGCCGTGATCGCGCCAAGCGCCGACGCCAGCGCTGCGTTGCCGCGCAGCCGCTCGATGAACGGCGCGCCCGCGAATATCCAGACGAAGCACGGCAGGAACGTCACCCAAGTGGTCAGCACCGCCCCCAGCGTCCCCGCCAGCAGCGGCGACAGGCCGGTCGAAGCCCTGAAAGCGCCGAGAAAGCCGACGAACTGGGTCACCATGATCAGCGGCCCCGGCGTCGTTTCCGCCAGCCCCAGCCCGTCGAGCATCTCGCGCGCAGTCAGCCACCCATAGTGATCGACGCCTTGCTGCGCGACATAGGCGAGCACCGCATACGCCCCACCGAACGTCACCACCGCCATCCGGCTGAAAAACGCGGCGATAGTGGTCCACACGCTGTTTGGCGCGAACACGGCGAGCGCAACGACCGGCGCAAGCCACAGCGCCGTCAGGATCAGTGCGGCGTTGCGGGTGCGCGCAGGGGGATGCAGCACCGGCCCGTCGCCGAGCGCGGAATCACTATCGGCCAGCCCCGCCTCCGATCCGCCATGACCGCCGCCCGAAAAAGCGGTGCTCCCGCGCCGTCCGGCGACCCAGCCGATCAGCCCAGCCACCAAGACGATCAGCGGAAAGGGCGCAGCGAGGAAGAAAATCGCGATAGACGCTGCCGCCGCGAGCACGCGGCTCGCGGTCGATTTGAGCGCCCTGCCCCCGATCCGCACCACTGCCTGCACAACAATCGCCAGCACCGCCGCCTTCAGGCCGAAAAACAGCGCCTCGACCGCCCCGACATTGCCGTAGAGGACGTAGATCCACGACAGCGCGAGGATCGCCACTGCACCCGGCAACACGAACAGAAACCCCGCAACCAACCCGCCGCGCACGCCGTGGAGCAGCCAACCGATATAGGTCGCCAGTTGCTGCGCTTCGGGGCCGGGCAGCAACATGCAGAAATTGAGCGCGTGGAGAAACCGCCGCTCGCCGATCCAGCGTTTCTCGTCGACCAATATGCGGTGCATGACCGCAATCTGCCCCGCAGGGCCGCCGAAACTAAGCAACGCGATCCGCCACCAGACGCGGGTCGCGTCGCAGAAGGTAATGCCGTGGGTCACTTCGACTTGCCCGCTTTCGCAGTTGCAATACTGTCGAGGAGCGCGTCGATCCGCCTGTCGAGATCGGCACGCGCCGCTGGCCAGGCATCGTTGACTGACGGCACCGCCGACCAGTCGCGCAGCTTGTCGGGGCGATAGGTAGGAGGCAGCGGCGCGAAGGTCACGACGATGTCAGCGACGCGGACATCTTTCGGTTTCAGATCGGAAAACCCGTCGCGCCGCGTGTCGATGTTTTCGGCGTCGAGGCGCTGCCTAAGCGGTACGGAGATATGGTCCTCGATATGCAAACCGCGTGAAAAGGCAGTGGCGGCAATCCCGCGTTCTTTTGCGCGTTTGCGGAACAGCTCGCGGGCGATGGCACTTTTTGCAGTGCCCGCCTGACAGATGAAGAGCACAACAGGCGGCTTGGGCGCAGCCAAAGCGATGGCCGGGGCCGTTGCGAGCACTGCGCCGAAGGCCATGACGGCGCGGCGGTCGGGATCGGTCATAAACATCGCCTTGCAGACGCGCGGGAACGATCCCTCGCGCGGACAAGGCAGCACTTGGATGGCGCGACCGCAAGGTGTTGCCATCTGTGCCCGGGCGACTGCCATTAGCCCGATGCCTGAATGCTAAAGCGCTATTCCATCAATGCCAAGGCGAGACTGCATCGACCAGTGGCGCTCGCACCGGCACAACGCCGCTTTTTTTTCCGCCGCTACCCCGGTGGCACTGTCGGTCAGACCATATGCGCGCGGAACCACGCCGCGAGTTCGTCTTCGCTAAACTCACCCTCAGCTAGGGCGAGGAATGTGACGACGACATCGGCTTCCGGAATATCGCAAGGAACATTGTTGACGAGGAGAAATGTCAGCGAAACGACTGCCGCCGTCCGTTTGTTGCCGTCGATAAACGGATGATTGCGCGCAATGCCGTAGGCATAAGCGGCGGCAAGCGCTGCGGCATCCGGATCGCCATACGCAACAAGGTTTTGTGCTCTTGCAAGCGCGCTTTCAAGCAGTCCCAGATCGCGCGCACCCGCACCACCGCCATGCTGGGCGAGTTGTTCGTCGTGCAACGCCACCGCGACAGCCGACGAAATCCATTTCCAAGCCACCGCTATTTCGCGAGTTCGCGCAGGGCGTTCCGGTATTTTTTCATCACCTGACGCGCAGCCGCCATCTGCTCTTCGAACTCGGCATCGGCAGGCCTGAGCTCCATCCCGCCACCCGGGGTTTCGATCACGGAGAATTCGTCGCCCTTTTCGATCCGAAGCCGCGCAAGCAGTTCCTTGGGCAGGATGATGCCTGCCGAGTTACCTATCGAGCCGATCTTCACTTTGTACGTCATACAGACGTTATAACGCAGACCGCTGCCTTAAACAAGTCGAGACTGCTTCACCGCCGCTGCAATGAAGCTCGCGAACAGCGGATGCGGCGCGAACGGCTTGCTCTTCAGTTCGGGATGGAATTGCACCCCCACGAACCACGGATGGTCGGGTCGCTCGACGATTTCGGGAAGCATCCCATCGGGCGACATGCCACTGAACACCAGGCCGCCCGCCTCAAGCCTTTCCTTATACACGGTATTCACTTCCCAGCGGTGGCGGTGGCGTTCGCTGATCTCGGTTTCGCCGTAAACGCCCGCGACCACGCTGTTGCCGCCGAGCTTTGCCGCATAGGCGCCAAGTCGCATCGTGCCGCCCAGATCGCCCCCGGCTTCGCGCTTCTGCACGCCCTCCGCACTCATCCATTCGGTGATGATGCCTACGACGGGCTCGTCGGTCGGGCCGAATTCGGTCGAGCTGGCCTTGGTGATGCCCGCGACATTCCGCGCGCCCTCGATGCACGCCATCTGCATGCCGAAGCAGATGCCGAAATAAGGAATTTCGCGTTCGCGGGCGAAGCGGACGCTGGCGATCTTGCCCTCCGCGCCGCGCTCGCCGAACGCGCCGGGGACGAGGATCGCGTGCAGCGGTTCGAGCCGCGCGGCGACGTCGCTTTCGGGCTGTTCGAACAATTCAGCGTCGATCCACTCGATCTTGACCTTGACCCGGTTGGCGATGCCGCCGTGGATCAGGGCTTCGTTGAGCGATTTATAGGCGTCGGGGAGGCCAACATATTTGCCGACGACGCCGACGGTGACTTCGCCCTCGGGATTGGCCAGCCGGTCCTCGATTTCGGACCAGCGCGACAGATCGGGGTCGGCGGTCGGTTCGATCCCGAAGGCGCGCAACACTTCCTCGTCGAGTCCCTCTCGGTGATATTGCAGCGGCACTGCGTAGATGGTTTTCGCGTCGAGCGCGGAGATCACCGCTTCCTTGCGGACGTTGCAGAATAGCGCGATCTTGGCGCGGTCGCTGTCGGGGAGCGGATGCTCGCTGCGGCACACCAGCACATCGGGCTGGACGCCGAGTGCGGCGAGTTCGCGCACACTGTGCTGTGTCGGCTTGGTCTTCAGTTCACCTGCGGCAGTGATGTACGGCACCAAAGTCAGGTGGATCGAGACGCTGTTGCCGCGCCCGAGCTCGTTGCGAAGCTGGCGGATTGCCTCGATGAAGGGCAACGATTCGATGTCGCCGACCGTGCCGCCGATTTCGCACAGAACGAAATCGAGATCGTCGATTTCGCTCATCGCAAACGCCTTGATCGCGTCGGTGACGTGCGGGATGACTTGGACCGTCGCGCCCAGATAATCGCCGCGACGTTCGCGCTGGATGATCTGCTGGTAGATGCGACCCGAGGTGACATTGTCCGATTGGCGCGAGGCAACGCCGGTGAAACGTTCGTAATGGCCAAGGTCAAGGTCGGTTTCCGCGCCGTCGTCGGTCACATAGACTTCGCCGTGTTGATACGGCGACATCGTGCCGGGATCGACATTGAGATAAGGATCGAATTTCCGGATACGGACGCGGTAGCCGCGCGCTTGCAGGAGTGCGGCAAGCGATGCCGCCATGAGCCCTTTGCCAAGCGAGGAAACCACGCCGCCGGTGATAAAAATGAACCGCGCCATGGGAGGATGCGCTTAACCCGCCATGCCCGCAAAGGGCAAGGTAGCGAATCCACTGTCAGCGATTTTAGTTGCTGTTGGCGGGCGGACCCTGTGTCGTCGAGGCTGCCGGTGCCGGCGTCGCCTTGGGAATCGACGGCGTCACGGTCGAGGTAACCGGCGGCGGCAGCGGTGCGGACCTTGTCGTGACCGGGTCACGCGTGACCTTTGGCACGGCACGAACCGGGGCAGGACGCTGGACTTCGACCTTGGGTCGCGACGTTGCCATGGGGACAGCGACTGGCGCGTTAGGGTTGGTCACTGGTGCGGGCGTCGCAGGAAGCGGCACCGAAGTCGTCGGTTGCCCGGCAATCGGCACGCCGGGCTGCGGTGCAGGCGCGACGGGCGGCCCGTTCGGCGTCTGGGGCCGCGCGAGCGAGGTGTCGATTGTCGAAACGCCCGAACCGGTGCGCGTTGCGAGCACCGCGTGCAGGATAGACAGGCCGATAAAGAGTGCGGCGAGAACCGTCGTTGCGCGCGTCAGGAAATCCGCCGCGCCGCGCGCCGACATCAGGCCCGATGGCGACCCGCCCATGCCGAGCCCGCCGCCCTCCGACTGCTGCATCAGGATAACGCCGACGAGCATGACGGCGACAATCGCCTGAACGACAAGGAGGAAGGTCAACATGGACGTGCGTATTTCTGTGCTGGTGATCGGTGAGGCGCGGCAGATAGCGGCAGCGGCCCCAAGTTACAACCGCGCTACAACCGCGCGCGACCCTGCCGGTCCGCCGCCGCAATGACGACCAGCAGGACCATCAGCGCCACACTATATTCGCTGCCACCCGTGCCATGTTCGCCGACGAACCAGCCGATATGGCGGTGGATCAGGACTATGCCGGTCGCCGCAATCGCAAACAACGCCGTCGCGGCATAGCGGACCTGACGGTTGAGGATCAGAAGCGTCCCGGCGACCAGTTCGACGAGAGTGATCGCCCAAACCACGCCCTGGCCCTGCGGAAAGCCGACCGACGACATGAATTTGCCGAATTGCGGAATCGACCCGTTGGCGATGCGGACGACGGCATGGGCCATGAACAGCAGCGCCGTCACGATGCGCGCAAGGGCCAGCGCCTGCGTCAGCGAAATGAAGGGATAGGCTTTCAACATGACACCTCACAATTTGGCCTCAGCGGTCTGCTGCCGCGTCGATAATCGGGACGAAGTCCGCCGCCGTCAGGCTCGCCCCACCGACCAGCGCGCCGTCAACATTGGCTACATGGAGCAACTCTGCCGCGTTGGATGGCTTGACCGACCCGCCGTAAAGAATGCGAACAGACGGACCGACGACGGCGCAAATAGCCGCGTGCATCTCTGCGACGTCCCCGATCGAGGGCGTCAGGCCGGTACCGATAGCCCAGACAGGTTCGTACGCTACAACGAGGTTTTCGCGCGTGTCCGGGAGCGACCCTGCCAGTTGTCCCTCGACCACCGCCACGGCCTGCCCCGCTTGGCGCTGCTCGACCGTCTCTCCGACGCAGACAATGGCTGTCATGCCTGCCGCGACCACGGCTTCGGCCTTGGCTTTGACCTCCGCGTCGGTTTCGTGGTTGTCGGCGCGACGCTCGCTGTGGCCGATAATGCAGTAGGTCGCCCCCGCCTCGACCAGCATCGCCGCCGAGATACAGCCAGTATGCGCGCCCTTGGCTGCCGCGTGGCAGTCCTGTGCACCGATAGCGACGCCGCGCCCGATTGCCGGAGCGATGAGCGTGAACGGGGGGCAAATCGCGACATCGACGTCGCTCGCCACTGCAGCGGCGGCGATGGCGTCGAGTTCGGAAAGCGCGGCCAGACTGCCGTGCATCTTCCAATTACCCGCGATTAGCTTGCGACCAGTGATTTGCTTGCGAAATGTCATGCCGCGCCTCTATGGGGACTGGCTCATCCGCTCAAGGTCAAATCATGCTCGGTTTTTTCCGCCGTTTCGCCAAATCGCCGCTCGGCCTTGCTGTATTCGGGCTGATCATCATCGCGTTCGTCGTGACGCTGTACGAAGGTCGCGGCGCACTCAGCGGTGGCACCGGCGGTGCGGTGGCAACAGTCGGCGGCAAGCCCGTCGAAGAGGCCGAACTGACCCGCCGCGTCCAGAACCAGCTCGATGCGGAGCGCCAGCGCAACCCCGAAATGGACATGATCCAATATGTCGCTGCTGGCGGTGTCGATCGCACGATCGAGCTGACCGCGACGGGGCGCGCGCTCGAACTGTTTGCCGCGAGTCAGGGCATGGTCGCCAGCAAAAAGCTGATCGACGGGGCGATTGCGAGCATCCCCGCCTTTAACGGCCCGACCGGAAAATTCGACCAGAATACCTTCACGCAGGTGCTCCAGCAGCGCAAGTTAAGCGAAGCCATCGTCCGCGCCGATTTCGGGCGTGAGGCGCTGACCAAGATGATCGCGATCCCGGCGGGCGGTGCCGCGCGCGTGCCCAATGACCTGATTATGCCCTATGCGTCGCTGCTGCTTGAGCGCCGCGCCGGTCTGGTCGGTGTCGTCCCGAGCGAAGCGTTCGTGCCGAAAACGCCGCCGACCGACGCCGAGATGCAAACCTATTACCAGCGTAACATCGCGCGCTATACCATCCCCGAACGGCGGGTGTTGCGCTTTGCTACCTTCGATAAGTCACGCTTCGCCGGCAAATCGGCGGCGACCGACAACGAGATACAGGCGCTCTACAACGCCAATCCGGCCTATGCGGCACGCGACCGGCGCGCGTTCACCCAGCTGATCCTGCCAACGCAGGTGCTGGCGAACGAAGTGCTGGGCAAGATCAAGGGCGGCATGTCGATGGCCGACGCCGCAAAGTCGATCAAGCGCGACGCCCTGCCCGTTGCCGCAACCGACAAGAAAGCGTTCGAGGCACTGACCGGACCGCGCGTTGCCGAAGCGGCGTTTGCCACCGCCAAGGGCCAGTTTGCCGCCGTCGAGCGATCGGGTCTGGGTTTCCATGTCGTGCGCGTCGACAGCATCGAGACCGTGCCCGCAACGCCGCTCGGCTCGGTTCGAGCAAAGCTTGCCGCCGATGTCGTCAAGCAAAAGGAAACCCGCGCGATTGCCGAGTTCGTCGTCAATATCGAGGACGAGATTGGCAACAACGCCACCTTCGACGAAGTGGCCAAGAAATATGCACTTTCGGTGCAGACCACGCCGTCGCTGACCAGCGGCGGTCGCGCCTTCGACGTGGCCGGCTACCAGCCGCCCGCCGCAGTCGGTGCGGTACTGGCCGAGGCATTCCGTGGCGAGCCCGATGACGATCCTTCGGTCGCCACCTTGCCGAACGATGGCGGCTATGTCGTCTGGAAGCTCGACCGCACCATCCCCGCCGCGCCGCGCCCGCTGACCGAGGTCCGCCCGATGGTCACGTCCGATGTCAGCCTCGACAAAGGGTCGAAGGCCGCCAAAACTGCCGCCGACAAGATCGCTGCCGCTGTCAATGCCGGGACGCCGCTGGCGACTGCGCTGCAAGCGGCGGGCGTCCCCCTGCCCGCCCCACGGCCTGCAGGCGCAAGCCGGATGGAGCTGGCCCAGGCGCAGTCGCAAAACGCGGCCCCGCCACCGCTGATCACGATGTTCACCATGCCCGCCAAGCGCGCGCGGGTGCTGCAGGTCGACGGCAAGCAGGGGTGGTTTGTCGTCTATCTCGACAAGATCGAACGCGGCGATGCGGCCAATACGCCCGGGCTGGTCCAGGCGACGCAGCAGCAACTCGCGGGTGCTATCGGCGATGAATATGTCCAGCAGTTTGCGGCGGCGATCCGGGCCGAAGTCGGCGTCAAAAAGGACGACGCGGCGATTGCCAAGCTGAAACGCAATTTGACGGGCGCGCGGTGAACGAAAGCGTCGCGGGGCGCGACGCAGCGGCGACGCAATTACTCGCGGCAGGAAAACCGGCGTTGGTATGGCGCGATATTGTCGCCGACACCGAAACGCCGGTCAGCGCTGCGCTCAAGCTGATCGAAAGCGGGCGCGGCGATTTTCTGCTCGAATCGGTAGAGGGCGGCTCGGTGCGCGGGCGGTACAGTCTCATCGGCCTCGCCCCTGACCTGATGTTCCGCGCGGCGGGCAATGCGGCGGAGGTCAACCGGCACTGGCTGACTGATCGAACCGCCTTCGAGCCATTGGCAGAGACAACGCTCTACGCGCTGCGGTCGCTGGTCGCGTCGTGCCGCATCGATGTGCCCGAAGGGTTGCCCAGAGCGCTTGCGTGTCTGGTCGGCTATTTCGGCTATGAGACGGTGGGGTTGGTGGAAAACCTGCCGCGCCCGCCCGCCAACCCGCTCGACCTGCCTGACATGATGTTCGTCCGCCCGACGGTAGTGCTGGTCTTCGACCGGCTGGCTGACCGGCTGTTCGTGGTCGCGCCAGTGTGGCCGGGGGGGCGGGTTGCGGACGCAGTCGAGCGGATCGAAGCGACGATGGCGCTGCTTCATCTCCCTCTCCCCTCTGGGGGGAGGGTCGGGGAGAGGGGCAGTGTCGCAGAACGGGCACTGTCCATGTTCGGCGCAGACAGCCCCTCTCCCCAACCCTCTCCCCAGAGGGGAGAGGGAGAACCAACCCCCATCCTCCCCCCCGGCAGCTACGCGGCAATGGTCGCCCGCGCGAAGGATTACATCGCGGCAGGGGACATTTTTCAGGTCGTTCTCGCCCAGCGCTTCACCCTGCCCTTCACACTGCCCCCGTTCGATCTTTACCGCGCGTTGCGGCGGATCAATCCGTCGCCATTCCTCTATCACCTAGATCTGCCGGGCTTCGCGCTCACCGGCTCCAGCCCCGAAATCCTTGTCCGCGTCCGCGACGACGAAGTGACGATCCGTCCGATCGCGGGCACCCGCCCGCGCGGCAAAACTGCGGTGGAGGATGCCGACAACCGCGCCGAATTGCTCGCCGATCCCAAGGAACGCGCCGAACATCTGATGCTGCTCGATCTCGGCCGCAACGACGTCGGCCGCGTTGCGACAGCGGGCAGTGTGACCGTCACCGACAGCTACACCGTCGAATTCTACAGCCATGTCATGCACATCGTATCGAACGTGGTCGGCAAACTCTCCCCCGCCAAGGACGCGCTCGACGCCTTGTTCGCAGGCTTCCCGGCGGGCACGGTCAGCGGCGCGCCGAAGGTCCGCGCCTGTGAGATCATCGCCGAGCTAGAACCTGAAACA
This sequence comes from Sphingomonadales bacterium, assembly GCA_031408195.1. GTDB lineage: Bacteria > Pseudomonadota > Alphaproteobacteria > Sphingomonadales > Sphingomonadaceae > Sphingomonas_O. The sequence goes on from JANNVL010000046.1 coordinate 14,263, forward strand.
CGCGGTGCCTATGCGGGCGGGGTCGGATACTTCTCACCCGACGGCAGTATGGACAGCTGCATCGTCCTCCGCACCGCCGTGGTAAAAGACGGCGTCATGCATGTGCAGGCAGGCGCGGGCATTGTGGCGGATTCGAACCCCGAATCCGAACAGCGCGAGTGCGAGGCAAAGGCGGGTGCGCTGATGGCGGCGGCGCGCGAAGCTGTCCGCGTCGCGGGTGAGGCAAGATACGGGCAGTAAAGTCTAGGGTATCAAGGCGTCTTCCGCCCGTTTTGCGCGCCGCTCCAGAAACCACTGCCGGATCATCGCTTGCGTGCAGCCGGTCTGCCCCCCGCTGCCAACCGCCGTGCAACTGCCCGGCATCGTGAACCGCTGCGCCGCCTCGAGTCCCTCGACGCGCGAGGCCCATGACGCACCGCCGCTGCTGTCGTCGCGTGGCTTGGACCGGAACGCTTTGGGAATCCGGTAGCGTTCGTTTTCGGGCAGACGGCCGCAGACCACGATCTCGTCTTTGCGCGCCTTGGGACAGGGGTCGTCGCCGAACACCGTCGCAGTACGCGTCACCGGCGGCGGTGCCTCGGCTGCCAACGCGGGCGATGCGACAGCGACGAGGACAAGGGCGGCCAGAAAGCGGTGCATTGTGCGAACTTCGCTGCACCTTGCTGTCGCCAGTCTGAACAAGGCGCGCACGATGACAGCCAAAAATTGTCAGCCGATCATGACGCAGTTCCGTCCGGCGGCCTTGGCGCGGTAGAGCGCTTCATCAGCGCGTCGCAGCAATTCGGCCGATCCATCACCCTCTGCCAGTGTCGTCACACCCGCTGAAAAAGCAACCGAACCGAGGTCGGTATTGTCAGTTGCCGCAAACAAATGACGCTCGCCCAGTTTGTGCCTGGCGGCATCGACTGCAGTGCGTGCCTCGGCCAGATCCATATCGGGCAGCGCAACCACAAACTCCTCGCCGCCGAACCGCCCGACGATCCCCCGCGCGTCGAAAGCGCGTGCCAGCGCCGCCGCGACGTAACGCAGCACGCGGTCGCCAGTCTCATGCCCGTGGCGGTCGTTGAAGCGTTTGAAATGATCGATGTCGCAAAAACCGAGCGAAAGTGTTTCGCGTCGCGCCGTGCCGTATCGATCAACATTTCGAGGTCGCGCTTGAACGCGCGCCGGTTAGGCAATTCGGTAAGTGGATCGACATCGGCAGCGCGCTGGGCTGCGACAAGGTTCGACCGCAGCCCGCTCAGCTGTTTTTGCGTGTGGCGCAGCTGAGATTCGGCCAACCGGGTCCGTGCAACCATGGCATGCGCCAGATCGATGATTGCCGTCACCTCATGTCCCGACGCGCATTCACGTTCGAGGGCCGAACTGAAATCCTTTGCATCGCCAGCCGACTGGCGGGCAATTGTGCTCAGCCCGCTTGCCTGTGTCTCGATTCGCTCGGTAAAACTCGCGAGTGCTTCGACGCTGACCGGGCCACCAGACTGCGCGAATATGCGCTCTGCGGCATCGGCATCGAGGGCACCGCTGCGCTCGATTTCACTGCGGATCGCGATCACCAGATTTGCGTTGTGTGCCGACCGAAACTGATAGGCGAGATCGTAGTTATTCGGCGTCGGATCGAGCTGGCTGTCGAACAGAAAATCGCCCACGTCGGCGAATATCTGCTGCTGCCAACTCGGCACGTTTTCGGGCGCGGGTCTGTTCTCGATCTCGCCGTTTTCGAACCAGCTACGCAGCCGGTTCTTGATTGAAAAATGCGATTTCGGATCGAGATAAGCCATCGACATGGTTAACGACACGCGCCCGAAACGATTTAGCGATCAAAGAACAGTTGCAGCCGTGCGCGATTGCGGCATGGAGTTCGAATGATCCCAAACCGCATCATGGTCATCGACAATTATGACAGCTTTACCTGGAACCTCGTCCATTATCTGATGGAGCTGGGGGCCGAGGTCGAGGTCGTCCGCAACGATGCCATCGGCGTCGGCCAGGCGATGGCGAGCGGGGCGGAAGCGTTCCTGATTTCGCCGGGGCCGTGCACGCCCAACGAGGCCGGGATTTCGCTCGATCTGGTCGCGGCCTGTGCGGACGCGGGGCGTCCGTTGCTCGGCGTATGTCTTGGTCACCAGTCCATCGGCCAGCATTTCGGTGGGCGCGTCGTCCGGGGTGGTCTGATGCACGGCAAGACCAGCGCGGTGACGCATGACGGGAGCGGCTTGTTCGCGGGGCTGCCCTCGCCCTTCACCGCAACGCGCTATCACTCGCTGGTCGTGGAAGACATTCCGGCCGAGCTGATCGTCAACGCCACCTCCGATGACGGTCATGTCATGGGATTCCGCCACGCGACGCTGCCCATCCACAGTGTCCAGTTCCACCCCGAAAGCATCGCTACAGAGCACGGTCACGCCATGCTCGCCAATTTCATGGCGATTGCGGGGATGCCAATAACTAAGACTGTGAAAGAGCGCGCGTGACGCTCCCCGATGCAAGCACACCGCTATCGGCGGTGGACGCCCGCGCGGCGTTCGAGGCAATGCTCGACGGCACCGTCGGTGACGACGCCATCCGCGATTTCCTGCTCGCCATGTCGTTGCGCGATGAAACGTCGGAGGAGATCGCAGCAGCTATCACCACCATCCGCGCGCGGATGATCCCCGTTGTTGCCCCTGCGGGTGCAATCGACGTGTGCGGCACCGGCGGCGATATGAGCAACAGCGTCAACGTATCGACCGCGGTCGCAATCGTCGTTGCGGCATGCGGGGTACCCGTCGCCAAACACGGCAACCGCGCCGCGTCGTCACAGGCGGGTGGCGCGGACACGCTGGAGGCGCTGGGCCTCGACCTCGACCGCGCGTCAGCGACGGCGGAAGCGACGCTCGCCGATCTCGGCATCGCGTTCCTGTTCGCGCAAAAGCACCACCCCGCGCTCGGGCGGCTCGCCCCGATCCGCAAGTCGATCCAGCGGCGGACGATTTTCAACCTGACCGGTCCCGCTTGCAATCCCGCAGGCGTCACGCGGCAATTGATCGGCGTCGCGCGGCCTGACTTCCTGCCGGTCTATGCCGGGGCGCTGACCCTGCTCGGTATGGCCGACGCCATGCTCGTCGCGGGCTACGAACCGCTCGACGAACTGTCGGTCAGCGGCCCCAGCACTGTCCTCCGCCTCGGTCAGCCACCTGTAAGGATCACACCGGAGGCCGTCGGCCTGTCGCGCCACCCACTCGTCGCGCTGCGTGGCGGCGATGCGGCATTTAATGCAGCGGCGCTGCGGCGCATGTTGCTGGGCGAGGTCGGTGCCTATCGCGACGCCGTTCTGTTCAATGCCGCCGGAGCGCTGATCGTGGCGGGCCATGTCAGCGACTGGCGCGACGGGATCGAGGAGGCGGCGGAGGTGATCGACCGGGGGCTGGCCAACACGCTGCTCGATTGCTGGATCGCGTATCGATGAACAAGCTCACCGAAATCTGTGCGACCACGCGCGAAGAGGTCGCGCGGCGCAAGGCGATGCGCTCGCTCGACGATCTCGATGCGCTTGCCGCCGCGCAAAGCCCGCCGCGTGGGTTTCATGCGGCGTTGAAGCGCAAGGCCGAAACCGGTTTCGCGCTCATCGCCGAGGTCAAGAAAGCCAGCCCGTCCAAAGGTCTGATCCGCGCCGATTTCGACCCCGCGTCGCACGCCGCCGCTTATGAAGCGGGCGGGGCCGCGTGCCTGTCGTTACTCACCGATGCCCCCTATTTTCAGGGACATGACGATTATCTGGTTGCTGCCCGCGCGGCGTGTCTGCTGCCCGTCCTCCGCAAGGATTTCATGCTCGATCCGTGGCAGGTCGCCGAGGCGCGCAGTCTGGGCGCGGATGCGATCCTCGTCATCATGGCCGCCGTCGATGATGCGGTGGCAAGCGACCTTGAAGCCGCCGCACTCGAACGCGGGATGGACGTGCTGGTCGAGGTCCACGACGCCGCCGAACTCGACCGCGCGCTGCGGCTGAAGTCGCGGCTGATCGGCGTCAACAACCGCGACCTGCGCGATTTCTCGGTCGATTTCGCGCGCACCTACGAACTGGTTGGCCACGCACCTGCCGATGTGACTTTCGTTGCCGAAAGCGGGCTGACCGGCCACGCCGATCTGCTGGCGATGAGCGCGCACGGCGTCCGCACCTTCCTGGTCGGCGAAACCCTGATGCGACAGGCCGATGTCGAGGCCGCGACGCGCCATTTGCTGACCGGGGCATGAGCGGGCTGACCCACATCGACGAGACCGGCGCAGCGCGCATGGTCGATGTCTCGGCCAAGGCAGACACCGCGCGCGAAGCCATCGCCGAAGGGCGCATCGAAATGTCGCCCGCCGCGCTGTCCGCGATCCGCGACGGCACGACCAAAAAGGGCGATGTTCTCGCGGTGGCGCGCGTCGCGGGCATCATGGCGGCGAAGAAAACGAGCGAGTTGATCCCGCTGTGCCACCCGATTGCGCTGTCGTCGGTGGAGCTTGATTTCAGGTTTGGCGATTTTACCCTCGGCGACACGGCGATCACCGCCACCGCCACCGCGCGCACCACCGGCCCGACCGGCGTCGAGATGGAGGCGCTGACCGCCGTGTCGGTCGCGCTGCTCACGCTCTACGACATGGCCAAGGCGATGGACCGGGGGATGCGGATCGAGGGCGTCCGGCTGCTGAGCAAAACCGGCGGCAAATCGGGCACCTGGACAGCATGATCACCCCGGAGGAAGCGCAGGCGCGCATCCTCGCGCTTGGGGTGCCGGTAGCGGTGGAAACAGTGGCGTTGCTGAACGCAGCAGGACGCTGGGCCGCCAGCGACGTCACCGCCCGCCGCACCCAGCCCGCGCGCGATCTGTCCGCAATGGACGGCTATGCGATCCGGTTCAGCGACATACCCGGCCCGTGGCGCGTTATCGGGGAGTCGGCGGCAGGGCTGCCGTTCGTCGGTAGCGTGAGCGCAGGCGAGGCGACCCGCATCTTTACCGGCGCAGCGGTGCCGGATGGCGCGGACACGGTGATCATTCAGGAAGAAGTCGCGCGCGACGGCGATGCACTTACCCTCACCGGCGATGGACCCCCGCATCAGGGCGCTCATATCCGGCGGGGAGGATCGGACTTTGCCAGCGGTGACCGCGTGGTTGCGGCGGGCGATGCACTGACGCCCGCCACCCTCGCACTGGCGGCCATGGGCGGGCATGGCACCCTCCCCGTTCACCGCCGTATCCGCGTCGCAATTCTCTCGACAGGCGACGAACTGGTGTTACCCGGAGCTGAAACAAGCGAAGACCGCTTGCCCAACAGCAACGCCCCGATGCTCGCCGCAATGCTGGGCAGCCTGCCCGTCGAAATCGTCGATCTCGGCATCGTCCCCGACGACCGCGCCGCGCTCGCTGACGCCTTCGCCCGCGCGCACGATTGCGACATCCTCGTCACCAGCGGCGGGGCATCGGTCGGCGACCACGACCTTGTCCGCCCCGTCCTGCTCGATCTCGGCGCGACGCTCGATTTCTGGAAAGTGGCGATGCGGCCCGGCAAACCGCTCATGGCGGGCAAGCTCGGCACCACAATCGTCCTCGGCCTCCCCGGCAATCCGGTCAGCGCCTTCGTCACCGCCACCCTCTTCCTGCTCCCGCTCGTCCGCCACCTGAGCGGAGCGCGCGATCCCCTGCCGCGCCGCATTCCCGCCACCTGCAACGCCCCGCTGCCCGCCGTCGGCCCCCGCACCGATTTCGTGCGGGCGCGCTGGGATGGCGGCGCGCTCACCCCCCTGCCCTCGACCGACAGCGGCGCGCTGTCGAGCCTTGCCAAAGCCGACGCCCTCATCGTCCGCGCGGCAGGGTCCGAAGCGACCCCGGCAGGTCAACCGGTAGAGGCCATCCTGCTCGGCTGACACAAGCTATAGAGCCCGGAACAAAAGGGGCTTGACCCTGAATCTCATGTTCCCTACACGTTTTGCGTTCGTTCCCAAAGGAGCCCCGCGATGCTGACTCGTAAACAGCACGAACTGATTTGTTTCATCAACGACCGTCTCGCCGAAACCGGTGTGTCACCCTCGTTCGAGGAAATGAAGGACGCGCTCGACCTCAAATCGAAATCGGGGGTCCACCGCCTGATCTCCGCGCTCGAGGAACGCGGCTTCATCCGCCGCCTGCCCAACCGCGCCCGCGCGCTCGAAGTGACCAAGCTGCCCGAGGGCGGCATTGTTGCCAAGACGCCGGTCGCCAAGCCCGACAATGTGATCGAGATGCCGAAGCGGCTTCCGCAGCCCGCCAACGACATCATCGAACTGCCGCTACATGGCCGCATCGCGGCGGGCATGCCGATCGAGGCGATGGAACGCGACATGACCCTCCCCGTCCCTGCCGCGCTGCTCGGCCCGGGCGAACATTACGCGCTTGAGGTATCGGGCGATTCGATGGTCGAGGCCGGCATCCTCGACGGCGACTACGCCCTCATCCGCAAGACCAACACCGCCCGCGACGGCGAAATCGTGGTCGCGCTGATCGACGACAACGAAGCGACGTTGAAGTACTTCCGCCCCGACGGCGCGCGGGTGCGGCTCGATCCGGCAAACGCGGCGTACGAGCCGCAAGTGTACGGCGCGCATCAGGTGCAGGTGCAGGGGAAACTGGCGGGGCTGCTTCGGCGATACCATTAGGCGCAGCGCGGCAAGCGCCAGCCGCAGGCGTTGCACAGCAACGCCAAGCTGGCGCACGACCCGCGCAAGCCCGGACGGCGGCGCGAGAGCGACCGACCGACGAAGCGGCTTTGCCGCTTCGGGTTTTCCGTTAGGGCAAGACACTGAATCGCTAATGATATGTGATTCGAGCTAAGCGACTTTATGGCCGCCCAGAATCAGCACTACGTTCCAAAATTCGTTTTGCGACATTTTTTGTATGACAACGAAAGTGAACGGGTGTGTGTTTATGACAAGCACACAGAAAAGACCTTTATCACGTCCATAAAGAACGTGATGGCAGAACGTCGCTTCAATGATTTCGTATTCGACGATGATTGGATAGCATCGTTCGAGCCGGTAGCGTGTAGCGCTGAGGATCAAGTGTTTCCGGCTTACATGCAAGTGGTGCAAAAACGGCGGCTCGACGACACACCCGAGCAGAAGGCGGCTCTTGCGGTCTTCATTGCGTTCCAGTTCCTTCGCACCAAAGCCAGCCGCGACAAGTGGCAGGACATGGAGGACGCAATGGTGGAGATGGTCGAAGCTAGCGGCGGCAAAGTGCAAGATATGCAAGGTTGGGAAGATTGGCATCCGCGTAACGAAGACGCCCTGAAGCGAGATCATTTGGCGAGCATCCAAGGAAGTTTGGGGGAGTTTGCGAGGATAATTGCCGAAAAGGATTTCGTGCTTGCTGCGCCGACGCAGGGGCGGAGCTTTTACCTTGGCGATAATCCGGTATGCCTCTCCAATTCGCGCGATTTTGGGCCTTACGGCAATCTCGGCCTCGCCGTCCCCGGAATTGAGATTTACACGCCCTTAGCGGCAGACCTGATGCTCTGTGCGTGGTGTCCTTCGATTCTTGATGACATACGACAGAGCCACGCGGTCGCTAAGCAGGCCAAGCGCATCGATGCGCTTATGCGTGTTGCTAATGGCGAAATTTCGACCGCCGATATGAAGCTAAAGATGGAAGCACTGACGATGCATGAACAGCCGCGCGACGAGTTGCTCGCTGCGGCCGCTGAGGGGTTTCCCGTATCCTCATCGTCGGAAAACATGGATTATTACAACTCGCTACAAACTTCATTTGCAGCACGTTATGTAATTAGCCGCGAAGGGGATTTCAGTTTGGCTCGCCGTTTCAATGGCGAAAATCCTGCTTTGAAGCGTGGCCACCGAATAACGGTAGCCTAAATCCTTTTACAAGTATCGCCGATCAGCCTTTGTGGTTACGCAAAGATGCGCGCCCTCGCCGTCCGTCACAGCGTCGACCTTCGCCCCCGCCCGTCACCCCGTGCTTGACACGGGGCTTGGCTTTTCTTTGGCACCACTTCGGTTCATGTGGAACGGATGACGACCGGCTGCTGGGTCTACATTATGGCAAACCGGTATCGCGGCGGCATGTATGTGGGCGTGACGAGCGATCCGATCCGCCGCGTCTACCAGCACCGCGAGGGGACCGGCTCGAAGCACGTCGCCGACTTTGCCAAGACTCGCCTCGTCTACGTTGAGCATCATGCGGAGATCGGTGCGGCGATTGTGCGCGAAAAGCTGGTCAAGAAATGGCGGCGCGAATGGAAGTTCGCGCTCATCGAAGCCAACAATCCTGACTGGCACGACCTGTGGGCGCAGTGGTTCGACACCGCAGCAGCGCAAGATTAGCCAAGCCCCGTGTCAAGCACGGGGTGACGGGCGGGGGCGAAGGTCGACGCTGTGACGGACGGCGAGGGCGCGCATCTTTGCGTAACCACAAAGGCTGATCGGCGATACTTGTAAAAG
>JANNVL010000047.1:0-2674 GCA_031408195.1 Sphingomonadales bacterium
GGGCAATCGCCAATCCCAAAACCGTTCGGGCTGAGCTTGTCGAAGCCTTGTCCTTCTTCTGCGCTATGTAACCGGAAGAAGGACAGCCCTTCGACAAGCTCAGGGTGCGCGGGTTTTTGTGGGAAGTGCTGCTCATACCACTACGTTTACCAGACGATCAGGCACAACGACGACCTTTTTCGGCGTTGCCCCGTCGAGCATGCGGACTACATTGGCGGAGGCCAGCGCCAGCGCTTCGAGTGCGTCCTTCGGCGTTCCCTTCGCGACAGTGATCGTGTCACGCAGCTTGCCGTTGACCTGAATCGCAATCGTCGCTTCGTCGTCGATCAACAGCGCCGGATCAGCCTCGGGCCACGCCGCGTCGGCCACAAGCCCGTCATTGCCCATCGCCGCCCAGGCTTCCTCGGCCAGATGCGGAAGCATCGGCGAGATCAGGCGGACGAGCGTGGTGATCGCGGTATCGCGCGAGGCGGAAGGTGCGGCCTTTTCAATGGCATTCGCGAGCGAATGGACACGCGCGACCGCTTTGTTGAATTGCAGGGCGTCGATGTCCTTGCCGATGCCATCGATGGCACGGTGCAGCGCGCGGTCGATGTCCTTGTCTTCGCCTATGTTTTCGCGCGGCGATTCGAGCAAACGCCACAGCCGCTGGACGAACTTCCACGTGCCTTCAATGCCCGCTTCGGACCACGGCAAATCGCGCTCGGGCGGGCTGTCAGACAGCATGAACCAACGCACCGCATCGGCACCATAAGTGTCGAACATCGGCTCGGGATCGACGGTGTTCTTCTTCGACTTCGACATTTTCTCGATGCGGCCGATTTCGACAGGCAAATCCGTTGCGATCTCGAAAGCGTTGACCCCGTCAAATCTAACTTCTTGCGGTGCAAACCAAATCGGCGTCGTTAGCGGCTCGCCCGGACTCTGGCTGTTATTGAAGCCCTTCCACCGCGAATACGTCTCGTGCGTCACCATCCCCTGCGTGAAAAGCCCCGCAAACGGCTCCGAAACCCCCAACCGCCCGATATGTTGCAACGCCCGCGTCCAGAAGCGCGCATAGAGCAGGTGCAAAATCGCATGCTCGACCCCGCCGATATATTGCCCGACCGGCAGCCATTTTTCGGCTTCGTCGCGATCGAACGGCTTGTCCTCGGGCTGGCTCGCGAATCGTATGAAATACCACGACGAATTGACGAACGTATCGAGCGTGTCGGTCTCGCGTCGCGCGGGTTCGCGGCAATTGGGGCAGGGGACATTCTTCCATGTCGGATGCCGGTCGAGCGGATTGCCGGGAATGTCGAAGCTGACATCTTCGGGCAGGACCAGCGGCAATTGGCTGCGCGGGACGGGCATAACGCCACAGAAATCGCAATGGATGATCGGGATCGGCGTGCCCCAATAGCGTTGCCGCGACACGCCCCAGTCGCGCAGCCGATATTGCGTTTGCCCCTCGCCCCAGCCCTCACTCTCGCCACGCGCAATGACCGCCGCTTTGGCGATTTTGACGTCCATGCCGTCGAGGAAACCGGAATTTACGAGTGTGCCGGGACCGTTATAGGCTTCGTTGCCCCTGAAATAAGGAACGACCAATTCGGCGTCCGCGACGACCCGCCGAACCGGCAGTTCATATTTGCGCGCAAAGTCGAGATCGCGCTGGTCATGTGCCGGAACGCCCATGACGGCGCCGGTGCCGTAATCCATGAGCACGAAATTCGCGACGAAGACGGGCAGTTTCAGCGTCTCATCAAACGGATGATCGACCGTCAGACCGGTGTCGAACCCCAGCTTTTCCGCCGTTTCAATCGCCGCCGCTGTCGTCCCGCCGAGCTTGCACTGCTCGATAAACTGCTCAAGCGCATAGCGGTTCGCTGCCAATTGCTGGGCCAGCGGATGGTCGCAGGCAATCGCGACAAAACTCGCGCCGAAAATCGTGTCGGGCCTCGTCGTGAACACGTCGATGCTGTCCGACCCATCCGACAGTGCAAACGACGCCCGCATCCCGACGGACTTGCCGATCCAGTTTTCCTGCATCAGGCGAACCTTGTCGGGCCATTGGTCGAGGCCCTTCAGCCCTTCGAGCAGATCCTCGGCGAAATCGGTAATCCGCAAAAACCACTGGTTCAGTTTGCGCTTTTCGACCAGTGCGCCCGAGCGCCAGCCCCGCCCGTCGATCACTTGCTCATTGGCAAGCACCGTCATGTCGACCGGATCCCAATTGACCGACGATTCGCGCCGATAAACCAGCCCGGCCTTGTAAAGATCGAGGAACAGCGCCTGCTCATGCCCGTAATAGTCAGGCTCGCAGGTTGAAAGCTCGCGCGTCCAGTCGATCGCCAGCCCAAGCCGCTTCAGCTGCGCGCGCATCGCCGCGATGTTCGCGCGCGTCCAGTCGCCGGGATGCACGCCTTTTTCCATCGCGGCATTTTCGGCCGGCATTCCGAACGCGTCCCACCCCATCGGGTGGAGCACGGCATGGCCAGTCATTTTCTTGTAGCGCGCCAGCACGTCGCCCATTGCATAGTTGCGGACATGCCCCATGTGGATGCGCCCCGACGGATAGGGAAACATCTCGAGCACATAGGCGCGCTTTTCGGACGCGTCGGCATCGGCCGTAAACGTGCCGCGCTCGTCCCAGATTTTCTGCCAGCGCGCGTCGGCGGCCAGCGGGTTGAAC
>JANNVL010000048.1:0-108708 GCA_031408195.1 Sphingomonadales bacterium
CCCGAACGCCCGCAGGTTACGCGCATTCGTCAGCGCGATACTGCCGAACTTTTGGTGCCATCGGGCGTGCGGACTCAGCCGATGGCGGGTTTCGAGGACGATTTCACCGACATCGTCGACTACATTGTCCGGATCACCGAACAAATCTGGGTCGACCGCGCGGTTGGCCGTATCTATGACACTTACGACGCTAACTGCACGGTCTATACGACAGGTGGGGTAGTTCGGTCGGTCGAGGAGATTATCGCCTCCACAACAATGGGCATTCACGGCGGCCCCGACGGCGAGTCTCATCATTTGAACGTCGCTTGGAGTGGTGACGAGGTGGAAGGTTTCTACACCTCACACTTGGGCTTCGCGCGTTCGACAAATCTCGGTGCTTCTCCCTACGGTCCGGCGACAGGACGCCGTCTCGGTCGCTTCTTCGTCGCCGATTGCGTCAGCCGCGACAACCGCATCCACACCGAATGGCTGGTGCGCGACAATGGCGCGGCGGTTCGCCAGATTGGCTTTGACCTGCACGAGACCGCCCAGCGGCTCGCCGAAGTACCGCTGCTCGAAACTTCGGTCGTCTCGGTTCCGACCCGATTGCAGGGACAGGCGCCGCGCAAGCCCTATGATGGGCCGACCGATACGGTCGAGGGTTGGGTTGCCAATCATTTCAGCCGTATCTGGAATATGCGGCGCTTCGATCACATTCCTCTTTCCTATGCGCCCGATGTGATCGCGCATTGGGCGGGCGGTCGCGTCGCTTCGGGACAGCGTAATCTTGGGTCAATGATCATCGGCCTGCTCGCAAGCCTGCCCGACGCTACTCTTCGCGTCGAAAACGTCTGCTGGTCGGACGAGACTGACGGCATCATCGTTGCGGTTCGCTGGATGCTCGAGGGAACGTCTCGCGCAGGCGGGTTACTCGGCGATGTGCCTTCAGGGCGTCTTGTTTCTGTCATGGGCATGACGCACTTGCGCTTCGCCGGACCCGTCGTTGTCGAGGAGTGGACAATGTTCGACGAAGTAGCGGTGCTCGCGCAGGCTTACCGAGCCTAATTGCCGACGGGCGCCGCTTCTGATTGCTTCTTCGCATCAAGTGCAACGCGCGTCGCGTCGTGCGTTTGGCGCGTGACGCGCAGGAAGCAGTAGCTCGCCGCCGCAAAGAGGCCAGGTATGGTTGACAGCACCGTCGCCAGTGCGAGGTTCGACAGCACATTTGGATCGACCATCCCGGGTGTTGCCTTGGTCGGGAACGCGATGAACGCCAGCACCCAGCCTGCGAGCGCGGTACCGAGCGCCTGATCGATCCGCGCAAAAAAAGTCCGGGTCGAATAAAGGACGCCTTCCTGCCGGATGCCGTATTTCAGTTCATTTTCGTCGGCGATGTCGGCCAGTGCAGAATAGACTGTCGTCGTCATCAGGCTGTACGCCATGTGCCCAATCGCGCCGAACCCCATGACTATCCACATGATGCCCGCAGTCTGGTGGCTCAAAATGCCGAGCCAGCCGAGCATCGGCGCGATCGCGGGACCGACTGCGTAAAACATCACCGCAAAGACGCCCGTCCAGCGCTTTTCGAACCGTGCATGCACGCGCTTCACGACGGTTGCGGCAAAGGCATAGCCGCAGAAGCTGCCGATGACGAAGAGCCCGATTTGATCATTGCTCAGCTGCCAGAAATAGCTGAGCGTATAAAGCGAAAGCCCCGTCCGCACGCCGATCATCATCGACAGGAAGAATAGGCCGACGAGTAGCACGACATAGTTGCGGTTTGCCAATGCGCGTCCGGCATCGCGGAGCCATTCCTTCAACCCGAATTGCGCGGTCGTGTCCGCCGGGCGCGGCAGGAAGGGAATGAACTTGCGTGTCGACCAGCTTGAATAACTGAGCAGCAGCAGGATCGCGATCCCGAAGCTCGCCGAGAACGCGGGCCAGCGCGACGGGTCTAGCGCACCGTTCTTGAACTCCGCGCTGCTCGCAAAGAAGAAGCGGAACGACAGCACCCACGCAATCGTATCGCCGAGCCACAGGCAAACGGTGTTGAAGCCCATGATGCTGGTGCGTTCAAGATAGTCGTCCGACATCTCACCACCGAGCGCGAGGTGTGGTGTGTGGTAGAGCGTCAGCGCTTGCAGTAGCATCGTGTTGCACACGGCAAGCCAGACAAGCTGCCCCATCTCGCCCCAGTTTGGCGGGTTGAACACGGCCCAGAACAAGGCTGCCGCAGGAATGATCGCGGCATACATGAACGGGTGCCGTCGCCCGAGACGTGACCGGGTGCGATCCGACCATGACCCGACGAGCGGGTCGAACAGCGCGTTGATGATCAACCCCGCCGCCAGCGCGGTGCCGACATGCCCGGCGGGAAGTCCACGCACCTGGTTGTAGAATATCAGCAGGAACGACGATGTCGCGGTAAACGCGATAGCCTCTGCAGTGCTGCCAAGACTGTAGTTCACCTTTTCGGTGCGGGTCAGCATCGGCATGGTCATGAGCGGTAGGCCTGTATCAGGGCGTCGAGTTCGTCGAACACGGTCCATTCCTCCACAACATGGCCATTTCCGAACCGGAAGTGGCTGCTACCTCTGATCGCCACCGCTTTGCCCGCTGGCACATCGCCAAGCATCCCGCCGCGGTGCGTCGTGCCCTCGAGCATCCAGCGAACAGCGAGGATGACGCCGTCGGTTTCCTCCGACCAGCAGACGTGTTCGACCCGCGTCGTCGCATCCGGCAGGCTCGCCAGCAGGCTCACGATCAGACCGCAGATCGCGCGTGGCCCCGTCGCCTCGCGGCAACCGGGCCAATGCGCCACTGCATCGGCAGCGAAATGGAATAGCACATGTTCAAGGCGCCGCGCGTTCCACGTTTCGTCGAAATGATGCTGCGCCCAGCCCTCGGGCGTCGTTTTCGGACCCTCGTACCAGCGTCGCGGAGCCTGACCGTCGAGCCTTGTCGGAGGCGACACAATAAAACAGGTCGCTGGGGATTGGGCCGCCATGTGTCTTGCGGTTTCGTGCAAGTCGAGGCCGAGATGGTGGAGCACCGATCCGCTGTCGTGCATCAGCCATTCGGTATGGATGCGATTGTCGCGACTGATGCAGTCGGCGACGAAATAGCTCATCACGCGCTTGCCGGTCGCGGGGCCGAATTCAGTCGCGCCGAGGTTGGTCGCCTTCGAATACCCCAGGTGCGAGGTATAGAAACCCGCCGCCTCGTCGCCGCGCCACGCAATATTGACGTGATCGGTCACTTGGTCGGGGTAGCTGTTGAGTGATGTTAGCGTTGCGGCGACGACTTCCTCGACCGATCGAACGACGCTGCTCGCCCCGTAGATGGTGCAGCTCGCGTCATAGGTTTCGTAGATCCGCCCGATCGCGCGGTCGCGCCAGATTTCCTCGGTGATCCGGACGATATAGTCGACGATGTCGCCATATTGGGCGTCGAACCCTGCCATCGGTTGCGTTCGGGTCGCCGGTCCCTTCAGCAAATCGGCCATGTCGCGTTGCCGGATGCGTGTGACCGGAGCGCGTTCGGGCAGAGTGAAGGGCAGGGTGGGGTCGCTCGTCATGCTGCGACCACCAGCATATCATCTCCGACATGCAGCTGGAGCGCTTCGGCAAGCGTGGGATCAACGCGCCCGTCCGCGCCCACATCGCCGCGCGCGACGCGGAAACCGGCTCCTGTGCCGACCGCAACGAGCGACCGCGTGCCGCCTGAAGCCTCGCCGGACATCACCACTGTACGCGCATCACGCACGGTTCGCACCGCATCGATGTCGGCGACGACAGTCGGTCCGCCGTCAAAGATATCTACGTAGTCGCCCGCATGAAAACCCTCGGCGATCAGCATGTCGAAAGCGGGGCGACCGTCGTCGTGCGGCTGTCCCAAAGCGGCTTGGGCCGCAGTCGGGAGCAGCGACAGGTAAAGCGGATAACGCGGCCCGAGGTCGGCGATGAACTGGTTGCCGGTCATCGCACCGGTCCGATCCGCCTCGTTGAAATCCATATCGTAGAAGTGCCGTCCGACCGCTTCCCACACCGGAGAGTGTCCTTCGGCGTCCTGCCACCCGCGCAATTCGGCCATCACGCGCCGTCCGAACCAACTGCGATGCGCGGCGATGAACAGATAGCGTCCGCGCGCAGCCAAAGCGCCCAGCGCACTGCCGCGCATCGCTGGATCGACGAACAACATGCCAACTTCGGCCTCGCCGTCGAAGTCGTTGACGAGGTTTAGCAGCGTTTGCGCTTTCACCCGTCCGACCGCCAGCGACCGGTTCGCCTGCCGTGTCAGCCGATAGCTGTAAAATGGCCATTCGGCCCCGACGCGCGGAAAAATACCGGACACCGCGACGATCCGCGCGTCCCGTTCGACGACGAGCATGATGGCTGCACCGGCCTCACGCGCTGCCTCGTCGGCAATGGCGCGCTCGCTTGCGGCGATACGGCTAACAAGCATGTCGCGGTCGGGCGGCAAATTGGTCAACCCGCTACCGCCTGCAGTGGCCAAGGCCAGCACGCCATCGATGTCGGCAGAAGCGGCAGGGCGCAGGACGGCATTCCCCGAAACGTGCTGCCGCTTGTCTGTTTGCCCCATCGCGCCATCAAAGCCGGTATTGCAAGGGTATGCAAGCGTCTCGTCGTGCTACATGTCCTGCGGGTCAGCCGGTGGTGCTTAACCGGTGGGCAAAGGTCTCCGCAGCAGCGAACGGTCGGCGCGGAACTTGAGGTCGTGGAACAAGTCGAGGCCCATCTGGTGGAGTATGTGCGGCACATCAATCATCACCCAGTTATCGATGATCTTGTCGTTCTCGTCGAGGCGATACCAGTCGGCCACGCGCATTTCGACCTTGCGCCCGGTCGGCGGCAGGCCGAGCCACTCGCCGCCGAGATGGGTGCCCCGAAGCGATGGCCAGCCGCCGGTGCAGGCATAAAGCCCGTCGCCGAGCCGCATGTAGTGACCGGGGGCATCCTGCGGACCGCCGGACTCGCGTCGCCAGCCGCCCCGGTCGGGAAATGCCTGTAAGAACAACGCGCCGTGCACGTCGCGAAATCCGCGAAGCCCGCGCCCGGAACCGATCCCGGCTGGTCCGTACCAGTTCATATTCTCGTGCCAGCGCGGACTGTGATTGCCAGCTTGGGTGGCGAGTAGTTTGATTTCTTCGGGTTTGGGCAGTCCTGCCTGCATCTCGCGGACAATGCGAAGCGACTTCTCCCCGAGCGCAGCGTCGTAAGCGCGCGCAGTGGCACCGGTATCTTGCGGGGGAAACGGCCATGCCTCTGCGGAACCGGGCATTTCACGAAGTGGATAATAGCCCGCCTGGCGCATGACATCGATGACATCGAGCAGGATATAGGCCTTGGCGATCTTGCCCTCGCGCACGATCGCCGCGAAGCCAAACCGCAGAAACGTCAGCCCCTTGGTCGGCGGTATGCCGATCCACGGTTCGTCGAACGTGCCCATCACCTGTCCCCAGGTGCTAACCATGTCCCGCCCCTCATATTCACCCGCAATGGTGAACGCGATGCGGTGTTCGTGATTGGGGAATGACGTTTTCAAGGGCTTCCAGAACGCCGCCTCGGCGGCCTCGATGCCGATTAGCGTATTGAACGGGTGGAAGATTTCGAAGCAGCAATCAGGGCGGCAATACTCGCGCAATGCCACTGCCCTGTTGCCCGACGTCATCTGCTCGAGAAATTCGGTCACAATGCGTTTGTTTTGCGCGTGACGGCGTAAGTCAGGGCTGTCTCTGTGCCCTTGCCTACGCGGGAGAGCCGATGTTGCGACCGGCATGGCTGCCAGTATGATGCCGACGCCAGTGAGCGCGTGCCTGCGCGAAACGTCTGAAAAGCTCCCAAGAATGCTACCGACGCTGTGCCATTGCTCCTTGATTGTGTCGCCCATCCTGCCCGCACCTCCCAAACAATAGCATCGGCACAACAGCTTCGATTCGACGAATTAGCGTTGTGAAGAATCGGATGCGCCGGTCCGGATCGTCGTAGGAACAGAGCGATGCCACTCTGTGCAAGGGGTTGCAACAGATAGGTGCGTTCGTGCCGATGCTGCGATCATCTCTGTCACCGGTAGATGACCGTCGACCACGATCAATTGGATGACCGGGGTCCATATCTTCCCCTTGTTCAGGCACCTCGGGGAACGCTGAGTGATAGGCCCGGTTTTCTCGTTGGGATCCGGCGTACAAAGTTGCGTAAAAACGCTGTGCAGAGCATCGTGAAGCCAACCAGGTCGCTTCAACAACGGACTCAAAATCTGGTTCTGCAGCGGTGTGTGGGTTCAATTCCTACCGCCCGCATCATCGTTACGGCGAAGTGGCTATCAAATCAGGTGTCATGGATGACCATTTGTGAAGGCTAATGACGCAGCTGCCGCGTGCGGAGCAGCAGATATGCCGCAAAGCCGACCGCGACACCCGGAAAGAGGCCGAGCAGCGCACACACCCATCCGTGCCGCAAGCCATGTGTCCGGGCCTCAAACACGATCCACGCGGTCAATATCACCCAGCAGGCAAGAACGTCCGCAGAATAGCCGCTTGAATAGGGGTTGACGAAACCGGCAGCGAACGCGCCGACGATGTCGGGGTTGGCAATCAATGGCGGAACAACCACCCAGCCAAAAATGCCCATGAATACCGTCGCGGCAAGGATGATGATCGCCTTGAAAAGCTGCTCGTTCATTGTGGTTTACCCCCAGCCATCGTCGCTTTTGCGATGTTCGTTACCCTAGGTCGTGAACCTATAAACGGCATTTCCAAAGCGGCGTCGATCTGATTCAGGTGTGCGGCATGAGCCGCTATGATCTGACCGACTTCGAGTGGCGCGTGATCGCGCCGTTGCTGCCAAACAAGCCGAGGGGTGTGCCGCGCGTCGATGACCGACGGGTGCTCAATGGCATTTTCCGGGTGCTGCGTTCTGGTGCGCCGTGGCGCGATCTGCCTGAGCGCTATGGGCCGAGGACGACGTGCTACAACAGCTTCGTGCGGTGGCGACGGGCGGGGGTGTGGGACCGGCTGATGGACGCAATAACGGTCGCTTACGACGGCGACATCCAAATGATCGACACTACTTCCATCCGGGCGCACCACCAAGTTGCGACGGCAAAAAGGGGGGTCGAGATCATTGTCTCGGTCGCTCAAGGGGCGGCCTCACGACCAAGATCCAAGCGGTCGTTGATCGGCAAGGTCTCCCGCTCCGGCTCGGCCTGAGCGCGGGGCAAGTACATGACGCGCCCGCCGCGCTGGCGCTGCTCGACCGGCTCGATCCGTGCACCATCGTGCTCGCCGACAAGGTTTACGACGACAACGCGATCCGCGACCTGATCGAGGCGCAGGGCGCGGTCCCCAACATCCCGGCCAAGTCGAACCGCAGATGGCTGCCCTGCTTCTCGAAGACGCTCTACCGCGAGCGCAATCAGGTCGAGCGCTTCTTCAGCAAGCTCAAACACTTCCGTCGCATCGCAACTCGCTACGACAAACTCGCCGACAACTTTCTCGCCATGGTCAAACTCGCCTCAATCCGCCTCTGGTTGCGCGCTTATGAGTCTACGGCCTAAACCACAAACCGCCGTTGCGGCGAGCAGGATGGATTTCTTGGTCTTCTTCATGCGTATTTCCTGCTTTGAATGAAGTTCGGGCGGACGCCCCTATCGACCGTTGACGCGCCAGCGGCCCTGCACACAGATTTGCGGATGCCCCGACGGGTTCATGTAGCCCGCCCCTTGGGCGAACACGGCGACCCCGGCAGGCCGGGGTGGCGTTCGGGGTGGTAGGCCACCTCGTACATCTGCTAGTACATGCGGACGAACTCGGGATAGGGCACCCGTAGGGGTTGTTGGCGCGATACAGCATCTGCAACATCCCGTCGCAGTCGCTTCGCCACGCCGGATATTCGAGATTGTGCCGCGGCGGATTGCACTGAGCATAGCCGGGAGCAGCGGCGGCAGGGGCCGCTATCCCGCCCAACGCCAGCGTGATTGCGGTGAACAGGATCGATATGCTGCGGTTCATGGCATTCCCCTGTGAAATCACTTGCTTCACCCTAGGGATCGTAAGGCCGCGCCAAATCTGGCCATGTGCGCGAAAATAAATTTTGCATTCGCGGCGGAACTGGTGACAGTCGCCCTGCTGAGCCGGGGGATTTGGTGGGCGCGGCTGACCTTCAGCGAAAAGCGGGTGATATTTCAGCTGTGCATGGGGGTATCGTTGCGCGATGTCAGCAACCGCCCGGCCATCCAGTCGATCGCGGGTGGACATATGGTATGTGCGAGCGAACCGGAGCGCTTGTGGCAAACGGTTGCGGAGACGTTCGGGCGGTCATTAGCGGGATGGAATGAACCGGCGTTACCCCGCCCGGCGCGACCTGTTTCTTGACATTTCCAACAGCAACGACACGTCCAATAATGCACGGATACTCGATCTGGTATGACGACCTTCAACGCGATGGTGCGGGCGGTGGGAATCGAACCCACACTCCTTGCGGAACTGGATTTTGAATCCAGCGTGTCTACCAATTCCACCACGCCCGCATGTGCGCGTCGCACGCGGCCTTAGCGGGGCGTGCGCGACGCCCTCTGCCTTGGCCGTTTGCGCGCTTGCCACAGGTGCAGCCTGGGCCGCACCGGTGGCAGCGATACTGCCCGACAAGGCAATTGCGAGAAGCAGGGGGCGAGCGATCATGGGTGAATCTCCGATAGGGCCGATGATCGGCCGACGATGGAGCTTTTGACCATCAGCGGTTTCAAATGAAATCCCATTGCCGCATGATCTCCATGCCGGAACGCTATGGGGTTTCGATTTCGCCAGCATCGTAGACCTGCATCGGCACTTCACTATTGACTTTATGTATAATAAAATGAACGATTGAAGTGTGTGGAGTTTGATCGAAGGGTCAAACCGGCACGTCATGAGATGTTTTGGGCTGGAGGGTGTAGGCCAATGTTCGATCTATCAGGGCACGTTGCATTGATCACGGGTGGCAACGGCGGGCTAGGCCTGGCGATGGGCAAGGGGCTGGTCAAAGCTGGGGCGAGTGTCGCCATCTGGGGCCGCAACCCGGCAAAGAACGCTGAAGCGGTCGCGGCACTGCGCGCGCTGGGCGGCGACGCGGAGGCGTTCGTCTGCGAGGTCACCGATGCGGCGCAGATAAAGTCCGCGTTCGAGGCGACCTTGGCGCGCTTCGGCAAGGTCGACAGCTGCTTTGCCAATGCCGGTGGGTCAGGGCCGACGTCGATGTTGCACCAGCTTGCCGACGACAAGTGGCTGGAGTTCATGGACCTCAATCTCAACAGCGTCGTGATGACTTATAAGGCCGTGATCGCGCATCTGCTCGAACGGCGGCAGGGCGGCAAGCTGATCGTCACCTCGTCGGCCGCCGCCCTTCTCGGGACACCGCTTCATGCCGGTTATTCGACGACCAAGGCCGCCGTCGTCGGTTTGACCCGCGCGCTGGCGATCGAACTGGGGCGCGCCAATATTCAGGTCAACGCGATCCTGCCGGGCTATATCGAAACCGACATGTCGCTCGATACATCGCAGGCGTTTCGTGATGCGTGCAAGCGGCGCTCGGCGTCGGGCGAAGTGGGCAAGCTTGAGGATATGGAAGGGATCGCTGTCTTCCTTGCGGCGCCCGAAAGCCGGTTCATGACCGGGCAGACTTTGGTCCTCGACGGCGGGCAGACGATCCACCCGGGGTGAGAATGCCGGTTAGTTGCCTAGCTGCCCCGCCGTCGCGCGATGCATTTCGAGTCCCGCCGCCCAGCGCCGCTGGAACCCGCGCCAGTATTTCGGCTGCTCGGGACCGGCCATCGTGCCGTTGAGCTGTTCGGCAAACGACAGCGGCCATTCGCCCGCATTGGCATCGACGGTCGGCACATCGAGATAGGCGCGTTTTGTTGCATCACCCTTCAACGTCTGGTCGAGGAAAGCGGTCACGAAATGCTGGTTGATCGCGTTGAGGCGCTCGCTGCGCCACACCGGCTCAGTCAGGAATTCATAGGCGTTCCATTGCGTGTCCGGGTTCAACCGGAATTCGTTGCCGATGATGTTGTGCCGCGCTTCGCGATAGACGAGCATGTGACGTTCGGTGCCGGTCAGGCTCTTGAACAGCCATGACACGCCGTCCTTGAAATTGACGACATCGTCCTGATTGCCGACCAGCATCAGGACAGGCACTTTGACCTTCGACAGCGCACCGGCGTTCCATGCGCGACTGTCGGGCTGCCCACCCCACGGCGAGACTGTGACAAGCGCCTTGATCGGTGCCGGTTTGTTGGTGGCTTCGCGCAACTGGCTCTTCGAGGCCTCGGGGATTTTCGCCATCGGGTCGCCGTCGAACGCATAGGGCGCGCCTGCGGTCGCCAGCGCGCCATAGCCCCCCATCGAATAGCCGATGAGCCCGATATTCTGCGGATCGACCAGATCGAGCCACGTCGATTTCCGGTCGCGCGCATTGGCCAGCATCTGGGCGAGGATCTGGCGCTGGTCGAGCGTGCGGTCGACCAGCACATTGCCGAACGACAACAGGAAAGAACTGACGCCTTCGACGGGCATGTCCTCATGATCGATCGAAGCGACGACATAGCCGTGCGAGGCGATCTGTTCAGCGAGGTTGCTAAATTGCGTGCTCCATCCGCCATAGCCGTGCGACATCAGCACGAGCGGAAATTTCTTGCCTTTCAGCGGCACAGCATCGGCAATGGCAATGCCTGGGCTGACCAGCGACAGCGGCGGCTTTCCCGGAAATTTCATGACATGGTCGTAATGGACCGGGGTTCCGGCCGCAGCGTTATCGACCGGATACCAGATGCGGACGGGCAGGGTGCGGTCGGCGATTTCCAGATTGCCGGTCAGCGCCCCCCAGCTGGTGATGCGGCTGCGACCCGGCATCGTATATTGCGTCACCGCCGTGCCGATGCGGAACGACCCCTTGCGACCCAGTTCGGGGGCTTCACCGACCTGCCCGGCGTGGACGGTCAGTGTTGTGACATAGGCCAAGGTTGCGCCTCCGATGAGCACGGTCGCAAGGGTAGCGAAGAACAGTCGCCGCTTTCGCATATGCTTCCCCCTCAAATCTCGATCCGGCTTGCTGCCGTTACCGGAAACGTAGATTAGTTATAACTAGAGTCAATTATCTCGAGCCTGACACGGAGCGCCGTGCCCTGTGCACGCTTGCAGGCGGCCACAACGTCCGATGCTGTGCTATGATTCCATGACAATTGGAACATGGCTTGGTATCGCGGCAAACCACACGCCGTTTCGTTGGAACAATGTTCGCCCATGTCGATAACCGAGATTGCCAAGAAAACGACGCGTCGGCTCGACCCGGCGGTCCGCAAACACATGATCCTCGACAAGGCGGCCATTCTCGTCGCCGCCGAGGGCATTTCGGCGGTTACGATGGAGCGGGTCGGACGTGAGGCCGGGGTCAGCAAGCCGCTGGTTTATGCCTATTTCCAGAACGTCACCACGCTGCTGCAGGAGCTGTTGGTGCGTGACCAGCGGCGGTTGTGGGAATTGCAGGCAACTGCGGTCAGCGAGGCCAAGAACTTCGACGAACTGATCCGCTTTACGACACGCACCTACCTGAAACACGCCGAGAAGAATGGCATGTACATCCAGCGGCTGATGGGCGAGCCGTCGATTGCAGCGGTCTTCCACGAGCTCGAACGCGAAGGCCGTCAGCGCGTGATCGATACGCTTGCGACTCAGATCGTCCACAATTTCAACGTGCCACGCGATGTCGCTATCCTGACGACCGAAGTGTCGATGGGGCTGACAGGGGCTGCGGGTGAGTTGGTCAGCAAGGGCGTCGTCGGTCGTCGCAAGATCGAGGAAGTCGTGTTCTGCTTGTTCAAGGGCAGCCTTGCGGCCTTGCAGGAGAAATACGGGCAAGCGGACATGTCGTCCGCAGCTTGAGGCGGACGATCGCAACTAAGCACGCGCCTATTGCGCTTTTAGTCCGCCATCCACCGGTATCGCGGCACCATTGATAAATGACGACGCATCGCTCGCCAGAAACGCGACCACCGAGGCAATCTCCGACGGGGCGGCGTAACGTCCTAGAGGAATCATCGCGTTGAAATGCCCCCGCAACGCCGCAATCTCGTCGGCGTTCTTGCCGATTTCGAGGTCGAGCATCATCGCGGTTTCGGTCATCGCCGGACAGATGGCATTCACCCGGATGCCATGTTCGGCGAGTTCGACAGCGCCGACTTTTGTCATCCCGATCACCGCGTGCTTGCTGGCGTTATAGGCGAACAGCGACCGCCCGCCGCCGATGCCCGATACCGATGACATGTTGATGATCGAACCGCTGCTGCCGCGCATGGCTGCAGCACCGAATTTCATGCCGAGAAACACGCCCCGGCAATTCACCCGCATGACCCGGTCGAATTCGGCCAAGGGATAGTCCATCAGCGGCGACGCCGGACCGGAAATGCCCGCGTTGTTGAACAGGATGTCGATCCGCCCAAACTGCGCGCTGACCCGCGCCATGGTTTTTTCCCATGCCGCTTCGTCGGCGACATCGCCCTCGCAGGCGAGAAATTCGCGCCCGGTTTGCACAACTGCTTGGCCCAATTCCTCCCACGGCGATCCCGCCAGATCGAGCGCGACAATATCGGCACCGTCGCGGGCGAGGCGCATCGCGGTGGCCATGCCGATCCCGCGCGCGGCACCGGTGACCAGCGCCACTTTGCCTTCGAGTCCGTCTGCATTTGTCATAGCGGCACACCTTCCCGTCGCTCACCTACCTATAATTATTACTTGATTGGTCAACCGTGTAGTCGAAGATACAAATTATGTTTCTGTTTTAACAGAATAATTTACGATGATGGCCACTCCCTAAATCCTCTTGCTAAATGACTTAATACATAATAAAAATCGTGGATGCTGATCGATCCCGGGCCCAAGGCCTGGACGGCGGCGCGTCAGGGAATGGGAGAGGGCCTGGATATGAAATCGCTCAAGAAAAGCATCTGGTTGTCGTCGGTTGTAGCAGCTGCCATGCCGTTCGCACCTGCCTTCGCGCAGACTGCGCCCGCAACAGAGGCTGCGGCCCCGAACGACATCATCGTCACCGCGCGCAAAACCCGCGAAACGCTGCAGGACGCACCGCTTGCGGTTTCGGTCGTTACTGGCGAGTTCCTTGAACGAACCGGCATCGTGCAGCTTGCCGACGTCGTCCGCTTCGTTCCCGGCGTGAGTCTCTCGCCGCTCAACACGGCGCGCGCGACTGGAACCAAGGTGCGCGGCATTTCCACCTTCAGCTTCAGCGATGGCTTCGAATCGAGCGTTTCGGCAGTGGTCGATGGCGTCGTCCTCGGCCGCGAGGCACAGGGCTTCACCGACTTCCTCGACATCAAGTCGATCGAACTGATCAAGGGGCCGCAAGGCACGCTGTTCGGCAAGAATGCCTCCGCAGGCGTCATCAACATACAGACCAATAATCCCGAATTCGATTTCGGCGGCAGTGTCGAGGCGACCTATGGTAGCTTCAACGAAACCAAGCTGCGCGGGACAGTGACCGGTCCGGTGGCGGGCGACAAGGTCGCGTTCCGTCTGACCGGCACCTATAACCGACGCGACGGCGTTTTGACCAATGTGATTGCCGGCCAGCCCGACCTCAACAATCGCGACACTTACGCCTTGCGCGGCAAGTTGCTGTTCCAGCCGACCGATGCGCTCACCGTCGTTTTGAGCGGCGATATCGGGCGCGGGCAGAACCGCTGTTGCCAGCCGACCTATCGCGTCGCGGGACCGGCCTCGGGGGCAATCCCGTTTGCCACCAACACGGGTGTGTTGCAGCTGCGCGACGCGCTCACAGCGCTCAACATCGTGCCCGGACCAGCAAATCGCCGGGTTGGTGTCCGGGGCGACCGCATTTTCGAAGGCACGAAGTTCGGCGGTGTCGCGCTTAACCTCGACTATGATTTCGGCTCGGCGGCGCTGACCTCGATCACCGCATGGCGCAAGTGGAGCATCGACGAGTTCAACGAGGCCGACGGCGTCTCCAACTCGAACCTCAATAGCCGGAACGGTACCACTGTTGCCACCGAGCAGTTCACGCAGGAATTGCGCCTGAACGGGAAGATCGGCTCGGCGGTCGACTATGTCGCCGGCCTGTTCTACTTCCATCAGGATCTGGAAGCGAAGGGCCGCGTCGACATCGAGTTCGGCTTGCCGTTCGCGCCGTTCTTCAACGTCCGGACTCTCGCCGACCGCACCGTGGCGACCAGCAGCTACGCCGCGTTTGGCGAAGCGACGTTCAACCTATCGCCCAAGGCGTCGATCGTGATCGGCGGACGCTACACACATGACTCGCTGCTCGCGACCTACCGGCGCACCTCGACGGCGATCAATCCGGCGGCCCCGTTTGCGGCGTTCTTCGGAGCCGATCTGGTCGGCATCCAGCCGTTCAAGAACGACAATTTCTCGGGCCGTATCATTGGGCGCTATTTCTGGACCGACGACGTGATGACCTATGTGTCGTGGTCGCGCGGCTATAAGGGGCCGGGCATTGACGTAGCCGAAAGCGTCAATGCGGCTGCCGTGCTGGTGCCGGGCGGTCTGCCGGTGCTCAAACCCGAAATCCCGACATTGTGGGAGGCAGGGATCAGGACACAGCTGTTCGACAAGGCGCTGACCACCAACATCACGCTGTACAGCCAAGAGCTCGAAAACCTCCAAACGATCACCCAGACGGCGGTCGGTGCGGCGCTCAACATCGGTATCGACCTGTTGAAATCGAAGGGGATCGAGGCCGAAGTGATCTTGCGGCCAAAGGCGTTGCCGGGGCTGACGATCAGCGGTTCCTATACGCTGAACGACGTCACTATCGCGAAGTTCACGGCGAACCCGGCGCTCAACGGCAAAAGCTTCCGCGACAACGCGCATGATTTCTACTCGATCGTCGGCGACTATCGCACCAAGTTCGGCAGCTCCGATTTCGAAGGGTTCCTGCGCGCCGAATGGAGCTGGCAATCGAGCAAGAACACCGACCTGAACGGCGGTGCCTATGCCAATGTCGATGCCTATGGCTTGCTCAACCTGCGGGCAGGCCTCAACGGCCCGGGCAATCGGTACGGCATCACCTTCTCGGTCGAGAATGCGACCGACAAGGTCTATGCTCACTACATCTTGGGCAGCTCGTACCGGCAGCTCGACGGGACGTCGGCGACGCAGTTCATCGGCGACCCGCGGACGTGGAAGGTAACCGTGCGCGGGAAGTTCTGATCGGACGAAACAGCCGATTGCGATAGACCGCAGGCCGGGTTCCGCCGATAGCCGGACCCGGCCTGCGGCACCGTTTCGCCGCACCGAGGAGCGCCGATGATTTTAGGCATTCATCATGTAACGCTCGTGGTGCGCGATCTGGCCGCAGCGGAGTGCTATTATTGCGCGGCAGCAAGAATGCATCGGGTCGCTGTGCCCGAAGCAGCAGCGTTGGCGGTGATCGATCATGAGCTTGGCGGCATGGATTTCGATCATTGCCTGCTGGCGGGGCGCAACGGCTATCTTTTGCTGATCGCACCGCACTGGCCGGACGGCGTGCCTGCTCAGGTTGCCAACCCGATCAACCGCGCGGGCATCCGCCATTTTTGCGCGCAGAACCACGATATCACGCCGCTCGCCGCCGCCGTCGCCGCGCAGGGCGGCAGCCTGATCGCACCGCCGCTCGATCTCGGCACCGGCAACCAATATGCCTATGCGCGCGATCCAGAGGGCAACATCATGGAGATCGAAGGGCTGCCCTATGCCCCGGTCGGTGAACAGACCTGGCTGGCGCATGTCGCGCTGGTCACCCGCGATATGGACCGGGCCATCGCTTTTTATGCGGCGCTGTTCGGCACGGCGCTCAAGAGCCGGGGCCGGTTCGGGCCGGGGCCGCAGCTCGACCGGATGGGCGGGCTGGTCGATGCACAACTTGAGGGGGCGTGGTTGCCAGCGGGCAATCTGCAGCTCGAATTGTGGCAGTTCCACGCGCCGACGAGTCCGGCGGAATCGGCGCGTCATCTTTTCGATTCCGGCTACAGTCGTCTGTGTCTCCAAAGCGACGATCTCGACGCGGACGCGGCCCGGCTGGTTGCGCTCGGCGGCACGCTTCTGACGGACTGCGTTGAAAATGCGTCCCTCCGCGCGATTCTGGGCAGCGAACCCGAGGGGAACCTTATCGAGATCGTCGAGCTGCGCGCGGTGGGTGCGGCGTTGGCAATCGCAACATTGGCGGACCCCGATATCTGCGCCCGGGTCGAAGCCGGTCGGTGATCGAGCGGCATCTTAGGCACGACGGTTTGACCGACAGGGCGTAAAGGCACATTGACTATTTCTATAATACAGTTGTTTTCTGGTGATATGAGTAGTGCGAACGAGCGATGATGACAGTGAAACCAGAAGGGAAATCGATGCCGATGAAGGCAATCGACGTTCCATCCGAAATCGCCGCACAGCGCGCTTACCTACAAGCCGAAAACGGTATCAAGGGGCTTGAAATCCTTGGGGCCAGCGATGTCGAGCGCGCGGTCGATCTGTTCCGCCGCGACGGCTTCGTCGTCATCGCTGATGTGCTGACCGCCGAACAGACCGCGTTCCTTGCCGCCGGGTGCAACGAAGTCGTGTCCGACGTGCTCGCGCTCGACGCGACGCGGAACGGTAATCGCGGGTCGCACCGCTATTCGTTCGGCGGATCGAGCCTGACGCGCAGCCAGCTGCATCGACCCGAATGGCAAATGATGCTCGACATCCCCCTCGTCGATACGCTGGTGACGGCAATTTTCGGATCGCCGCATTTTGCCCTTCGAGCAGCGAGCGGCGATTTCTGCCTGCCGGGTGCGGTCGGCTACCAGCCGCTGCATTCGGACGTCAGCGACTGGCGCAGCGAAAATGTGTCGCGGTTCAGTTCGTTCCATGACCCGCGCGGGCAGTTGACCATCCGCGACCTGCCCTGTCCCTATGTCTGTGTGAACTTCCTGCCGCAGGACGTGACCCGGCTCAACGGGCCGACGCGCCAGATTCCCGGTACCCAACATTCGCGTATCCCGATCCCGACGCTTGAGGACGAACCCGAATGGATGCGGCTGAGCACGGTCTGTCCGGCCCCTGCCGGTGCGATCATGGTGCGCGACGTCCGCGCCTGGCATGGCGGCACGCCCAATGTTTCGGAAGCGATGCGCGCGATCCCTAATCTGGAGTTCTACGCGCCCTGGTTCCACGAGCCGATGGTGCCGGGCATCGCGTACGCCGATCACCAGCGGCTGTCCGAACGTGCGCGTTATCTGACCCGGTTCTGCGTCGCGGATTCGGGGGCCGAGCTGCTGACCGGTGCCACGCTTTGGGCACCGTGACGTGAAGTACCGGCGGCTTGGTCGCACTGCACTTCAGGTCAGCGAGCTGTGCCTCGGCACAATGAGTTTCGGTCCGCGCACCGACGCGCAGGAAAGCCACGCCATCCTCGATGCAGCGGTCGATCTCGGCATCAATTTCATCGACACCGCCAATCAATATGGTGGCGAACTCGGCGTCGGGACGACCGAGACGATCCTCGGCCAATGGCTCGTACAAGACCGCGCGCGCCGCGACCGGATCGTGCTCGCCACCAAGGTCCACGAACCGATGTCGGACGATATCAACGATCGCGGCCTGTCGGCGCGGCACATCGTCATGGCCTGTGAGGCGAGCCTGACGCGGTTGCAGGTCGATCATATCGACCTGTATCAGCTCCACCACATCGACCGCAGCGCACCGCCAGACGAAATTTGGCAGGCCGCCGACCGGCTGATCGCGCAGGGCAAGATCGGCTATCTGGGGTCGAGCAATTTCCCGGGCTGGAAAATTGCCCAGACCAATGAAAAGGCCATCGCGCGGGGGCGTTTGGGATTGGTGTCCGAGCAGAGCCTGTACAATCTTGTCGAGCGCCGTGCCGAACTCGAAGTCATTCCTGCCGCGCGCGAATACGGTGTGGGGGTGATCGCCTGGAGCCCGCTTGCGGGCGGGCTGCTCGCGGGACCATCGACCGACACCGGCGGTCGGCGTCAGTCGGACGCGGTCCGGCAGGCGCAGGCCGTGCGCGCCGACCAACTGGCGCGCTACGCCAGCCTGTGCGCCGGTCTGGGCCAGAGCATGAGCGCCGTCGCGCTGGCGTGGACACTGCATCAGGGCGGGATTGCGGCGGCTATCGTCGGACCGCGAAATTGCGCGCAACTGGCCTCGATCGCGCATGTGCCGGACCTGTGCCTGAGCGCCGAGGTGCTCGCCGCGCTCGACGCGATTTTCCCGCCCTGCGGCCCCGCACCCGAGGCCTATGCGTGGTGAGCACCGTGCATCGCTGGCGGACCGGCACTGTGCCGGTCACGGGCGGACATCTCGCCTGGCACCGCACCGGCGGTAACGGCCCTGCGCTGGTGCTGTCGCACGGGCTGACCGACAACGGCCTGTGCTGGAGCCGTTTTGCCGAGGCGCTGGCGAACGAGTTCGACATCGTGATGCTCGATGCACGCGGGCACGGCGCAAGTTCGCGGATGCCGCAGGGCGACACGCCCGATCCCGGGCAGGATATCGCTGAAGCCATCGACGCGCTCGACCTCGTTGCACCCATCGTTATGGGTCATTCGGTCGGTGCGCGCGCCGCTGCGGCGTTCGCTGCCGCCGATTCCGGTCGCGCGGCTATGGTCATCCTCGAAGACCCGCCATTGCTGCCGCCCGCCAACGCCACAGAGATGCGCCAGCGCCGCGCGCGTTTCCGCCAGCAGGTCGCCAAACTCCAGTCGATGTCCGCACAGGAAATCGGTGCCTATGGCCGCGAACAATCGCCCGGCTGGCACGACGAGGAATTTCCGGCCTGGGTAGAGAGCAAAGAGCAGGTCGATCCGGAAGCCCTGCCCGAATTTGCGACACCTTGGCAGCAGGACTTCGCGGCGATCACCGTGCCGACGCTGCTCATCTGTGGCGAGCCAGATCGCGGCGGCATGGTCACGCCCGCGCTCGCTGCCGAAGCCGAAGCGCTCAATCCCAATATCCGCACTGTGCAAATCGACCGGGCGGGACATAACATCCGGCGCGAGAACTTTGCCGACTATGTGACTGCCGTGCGCGCGTTCCTTTGCGCGCACGCGGAATGACAAAACCAGAAACGGTAACGGGGAGATGGTCTGTGGCGACAATTTATGACCCGGGAGTTCCGACACCAGCAACGCAACCGCCGCTCCGGATCAAGCTGGCCTATAGTCTGGGCCAGACCGCGCAGACCGGCGGGTTCGATGCCGCCATCGCGTTCATCTTCTTCTATTATTCGGCTGTTCTGGGTCTTTCGGGCACCCTTGTCGGTGCAGCCCTGGCCGTCGGCCTCGCTTTTGACGCCGCCGTCGATCCCTTCATCGGATCATGGTCGGACAACATCAAGTCGAGACATGGTCGCCGACTGCCGCTGATGGCGCTGGCCGTGCCGTTCTTCTGCATCTCGGTCGGCTTGCTGTTTTCGCCCCCGCACGGATTGAACCAGACCGGGCTGTTTGTCTGGCTCGCGGTCATGTCGGTGGCCGTCCGCAGTTTTGTGTCGCTGTTCGGAGTGCCCTATATTGCGCTGGGTGCCGAGCTGGCGACGGATTATGCAGGGCGCACCAGCGTGGTCGTTTATCGTGCCTTTGCCGGTATCTGCTCGGGCGTGGTGGTCACCGCCATCGGCTATTCGGTGTTCTTTGCGAACGGCGCGCTGCAAAGGCCGGAGGGCTATCCCGGATTCGGTTGGTCGGTTGCCCTGCTGCTGTTCGTTTGCCTGACCCTATGCTGCCTTGGGGTCCGGCGTTATGCCGCCGCGCTGCCGCAGCCCGAACCCGTACCCGGCTCGATGATCCGCAGGTTGCCGGGGGAAGTGAAGGAGATTTTTCGCAACAAGTCCTTCCGCCTGCTCTTCCTGTCTGCCGTCGTCATTTATGTCGCGATTGGTGCGAACGCGAGCTTGAACAACCATGCCTTTGTCTTCGTGTGGCGTTTGGCAAGCGAGAAAATCCAGTTCATCAGCTATGCCTATCTCGTCGGTCTTCTGCTTGGTGTGGTCGGAGCGCCGATGCTGCAAAAGGTGATGGAGAAGAAGAACCTCGTGATTATCGGCTTCCTGTTGCTGATCGCCAACTGGGTTGTTTTGCAGGGCGCGATGCTGGCCGGACTTTATCATCCGGTGGGCGACGCCGCGCTGTTGCCGATGCAGCTCAATTCGTTTGTCGCCGGGATCGGGACGGGATTTGTGCTCGTCGCCTACCCGTCGATGATGGCGGATGCCGCCGACGAGCACGAACAGCTGTTCGGTCGTCGCCGCGAAGGCTTGTATTTCGCGGGCCTTGGTTTTGCGGGCAAGGCATCGGCCGGTCTCGGGGTCTTGGTCGCGGGCGTTGCTCTCGACCTGATCGGGTTTCCGAAATCGGCGATTGGCTCGGCTGCCGCCAACCTGCCCGATGCCATGCAATTTCGTCTGGTCGCGATCTGGGGGCCGGTGCCGGCGATCATCGCGCTGGTGTCGCTCGTTATACTGGCGTCGTACGGTATCACCCGCGCACGTCATGATGCAATTGCCGCAGCGTTAGGGCGTGACGTCAATGCTCGCGTCGGAAAATAACTACATCTGCTAAAGACGTGCGCCCGTCGCCTCGATCGTTACGCGTGAGCGAATAGGTTCTCCCGCGCTGGCGCAGCAGCGGTTCGGCACCTTCGACCTGACATTGGCGCGTGCGCGATCACATTGTCTTTGAGTGGAAATGAGACGGCGCCGGATGCCTTCAGGGATTGCACGTCCCTGATTCTACTTCAATAACAGAGCCGTCGGGCAGCTGGCACTTTTCAACGCCCCTGATGGTGTCGATCGTGTTGCCATGTCCCCGGTCATCCCGTGCCTGCGCGTTGTCCCACGCACCTTTGTCGAAACCTCCCGAGCTATCGGTGCCGACCGGGCTATCCGTGCCGCCGCTCCATCCGCCGCCCGACTGACTGCCGCCGCTGGCCGCCAGGACGAGCAGCACGCCTGCGCCGATGGCGAGCGCCACCTTGTGCTTGCGGGCAAGCGCGATGAGTTCGGCAGTGCTGTATTTATCGGCCATGCAGTGTTCCTTTGGGCTTGGGTTCGATGACCCCGCGCAGCGACCATCCACCCTCAGGTCCGACATCGTCGATGCGCCATCCCGCCACTGTTTTACGCAGACGGAAAACGATCGAGCGCGGTTTTTTGCCATCGACCGGATCGGCGATCGACGCCGTGGCCGTCGCAGTGTCGGCGGTGTCGAATGTCAGCAGGACTGCCCGAACCTCGATACTCTCCCAGTCCTGACAATCGCAAAACGGATCGGCATCGAGCTCGGTTATGGCACCGGTGCCAGTCTGTCCGCGTTCCATCAAAGCCTTTGTTTCGGTCGTCAGAAAGTCGCGGAATTTGGGTGCAGCCATACCTGCGCCGCCGGGTCCGTAATTCTGGTAGAGCATGAAAACGACGCTGTTAGGGTCGCTTGCCCACTCCTGCGCGGCGATCGGCGCAGGGCACAACAATGCTGCAGCTAGCGCCAGTCGATGTGTTTGAAGACGCGGACGCATCGGTTTTGCTCCTCGGATCACGGGGTCGCGGTAAACGGCACGGGGGTCGGTTCCATCGGCAGACCGGCCGCCTGCCATGACGCCAGCCCGCCGCGATACCAGTACAGGCTGCGAAACTGCGCCGCGTCGGCTCGCAACACGGCGTTGTACGATTCCCAGCATTTCGACCCTGCACAAAAGAACACCAAGGGTCGGGCCGGTTTATCCACAACCATCGCCTTCAGCGCCTGTGCGACATTGGGCTGGATGGTGTCGTTGAGGCTGCCGATTGCACCCACCATCGGCAGGAACTTGGCGTTCTTGATCGTTGTTGCGTGCTGGTTGTCGAGGACATCGACCAGCAGGGTCGAGGCATCCTGCGCGATCAGCGCCTGAAGCTCGCTGGTGGCGATCCGTTTGCCGACCGGGATGTCGAGCGGCGTCGCCGTTCCGACATTGCTTTGCAGCGTCCGCTGCGCCGGGACGCCGTAATCGACGCCTTCCTCTGCGAAGTTCGAGACCGCGACACGCGTGCCGTTGTCGATTATGGGCGTCGGGTCACCCGATCCGATCAACTGCGACCCGACGGCGAGCACCGCGAGCAGGACGCCAGCACCGATCATGTGCATTTTGGGAAATGCCCGGCCTGCAATCACGAAACTGTCCGCCGCAACGGGCGCGGTCGGAGCGAAGGGCTGGGGCACCGGCCATGGCGCGCCGCCCGAATGCGACGGGGCCGCGACCGGTTCGGAAAGTCCGGCCCAGCCTGCGCCGCCGACGGGGGCGGGTATGGCGATGACCGGACTCGACGCGACATACACCGACGGCAGAGGCCCGAGGTCCATCGCGTAGGCAAAGGCGCGCACGATAGGGCGTGCGATATCGAGCCGCAGTCCCGTCGCGGATTCGAGCCGCTCGGCAAGCCGGTCGATTTCCATCCCCAGCAAATGCCGTTCACTGACAGCAAGCGCGGTCGGCACGCCTTCGTCGACGGCGGTTCCGACCGCACGAATCTCGCGCTTCGCTTCGGGCACTTTGTCGGCGAGCAGCGAGATCAGCCGACGCCGGTCGGCAAATCCGGGCTCGCCGAAGCGCGTGTGGATATCGGCAAGAGCGACGGCCAGTGCATCGAAAGGGGCGACGGGGTCGGTCATCGGATCAACGTATCGAGCCGCAACCGATCGACCGGCTGCAATCGCTCGACAACAGACATAGTCTCGAGTCGCGAAGGACGACATCCGGACCGCTTTTATTGCCGATGAACGCCAGACACATCGGCACGACGTCAGCATCGTTACGCTTCCATTGAACCCGGATGGCCCGCGCCGGCATTTGGTTGGACGAATTACGCTCGAACGAGACTTCGGCCACCGAACTCAGGTTTCGCGCATTGTCGTAAAAGAAAACCCCTCCGCCGGGCTTTGCATCCCAACCACCAGCGGGGACAGCGACGGTCATGATTTGCTTGCGGTCGAAATTATATTTGAACGCGAAAAAGTTGAACACACCGCGTGTGTCTGCGTTCGAGGGCAGTTCGGTCAATGTCGGCAGCTGATCGTTCGGCGATGCCAGTTCCGGTGGATCGATAACGCCGCGTGGACGATCATCGCGGTTGGCAGGCAACGCATCGCGGGGATCTCTGATGCCGGTCGGTCGATCATTGGGTTCGCGCGGCTGCGGTTCGTTTGGATCGATGTCACCGGTTGGCCGGTCATTGGCCCCGGACGGCGACGGTTCGGGCTCCGTGCCTTCGCCCACAGTAATTGTAATCGGTGGAAGCGGTAGCGGTTCGGACTTTGCATTCATCTGCCGATAACCGACGAACAGCGCGACCGCGCCGATGCCTGCTAGGAACAATGGGCGCTGCCAAAACGATTTTGGGACGACAGGCGACGGCAATGCGGTAGGCGGCGGTGCATAGGCCGTAACCGGGACCGGGCCAAGCCGTCGAGCGACGGCGACCCCGGCAGTAGCCACGACGCGTGGCAGCTTGTTTGAGGCAGCAATGTCGGCGGCAATCGCCTGCGCTTCGAGTTCGGGATTCCCTGCAACCCCGATCCGTCCGGCAGCATTGGCCCCGATTGCGGCTGCCAGAGCCCTGATCTCGTTCTGCAAATCGGGTGCCTGTGCCGACATATCTGCGATCAGTGTTGCCGCATCGCCAAGTACTGCCGCGCCGTGCCGGTCGCGATACTGCATCGCCAGCGCGAACAGGCGCTCATCGATCGACATGACGAGATTCCCTTCGTGAACGTGGTGCTTTCGGGGTGCGGGGTGGATTTACGCGGGGCATTATGGAATTTGGCCGCAGCCGAGCGGGCGGCTGCACGGGCCGTCCATCAGGCACATTTTCGACCCTTTCAGCGACACATCCTGGCCACCGTTGCCGATAAAGGCGACGCAGACGGGGCCGAGTCCCAGCTTGTCCTGCTGCCACTGGATTTGCGCGACGCGAACCGGATTGCTGCCCGACTGGAGCCGCTGGAACTTGCCGGTTCCCATCGAATCGGCCTGCTGGTTCTGCTGGTTGCGCGTGAGCATCAGCCCGGCATCACCCTTTTCCCAGCCGCCCGGGGGGAGCGAAACCAGACCCGTATTCCCGACGATCGAGAAACCGATGAGATAGCCTTGGCCCTGCTGCTGAACCGAAAGCGTCGGTTGAGGGCCATTCGGCGGTGCCAGCGCAGGGAACTGATTGCTTCCGCCGCCGCTCGTACTCGATGATGCAGTCGACACATCGGGGCCGGGCGGCACAGGTGCAGGCGGGTTCGGGTTGGGGCCGTCGAACGGCGCAGGCGGCGGATTCGGCGCGGGTGGATTCGGCCCTGGCCCTGGCCCCGGCGGGGTCGGGCCCGGCCCCGGCCCCGGCCCCGGTGCAGGGTTCATCTGTTGATAGACGAGCGCGAGCAGGACCGCACCTAGCCCGCCGATCACCCATTTATTCTGGTAATAGGGTGGCTTGGCTGGCTCTCCGCCGACCGGGGGAAACGGCGGCTGCGGCGCAAAAGCATTATGCGGTGGCGCGACTTGCGGAGCATAAGGCGGCGGCGGGCTCGAACCGGCGATAACCGAATCTCCGGCCCAGCCGCCTCCCGACGGGGCAGGGGGCATGGCCGCAGGTGTCGTGCCGAGACGGCGGGCTACTGCGACCGCTGGGGTGACCGAAGCCATCGACAGTTTCTGCGCGCCTGCAATCTCGGCGGCGACGGCTGCCGCCTCGAGATCGCCGTTGGCGGACCCTGCGATCCGTCCGGCGGCATTTGCCTGTACTGCGGCGGCCAGTGCCCTGATCTCGACATGGAGGTCGGGTGCCTGACTCGACAATTGCGGCACGAACTGGGTCGCGTCGGCCATGGCCGCAGCCCCGTTCCGGTCACGATATTGCTGTGCGAGTGCGAAAAGCCGCTCTTCTATCGACATGCCCCGTTTCCTTTCACCAGATGATTTCACTGTCGGCAGCGTCCGAAATGTCCGCTTCGCGCACAGGCGGCGCGAGCGGGTCGGGCGCGTTGGTCGGGGATGACGCAGCCTTGACCGGCGCTGTCGTCGCCCATTTGATATGTTCGACGAGCGCGGCGGCGTTGCTCGCGCGCAGCGGCTTCATCGTCGGATGGCGGATGAATTGCTGCAGAATATCGGTGTCGGCATCGGACCCGATCGCAATGGCGATCCGGACCGAAGCGTCGGCGTGATCGGCGGCAAAGAACGCCTTGAACCCCGCTTCGAAATCGTCGGTCGGATAGCCGTCGGAGACAACCACCACGACCGGCGGCAACTGCCGCCCCGGCATCGCATCCTTTGTAAGTGACGCCGCCATCAGGCGCAGAGCGTCGCCGAAATGGGTTTCGCCGTCGGCTACCAGATCGGTCCAGACGAGGTCGGCGACCGGCAGCGCATCGGGCGTGTGCCAGCTCGCCTCCGAGGCAAAGCGCAGCACCCGGATGCGGACATCGATTTCCGGATTTTCAGTGGCCACGCTGCGGAGTTCGGGCAGCGCGGTCCGCAGCGCATAATTGAGCGACGCGATCCGGTCCCCACGCATCGACCCCGAACAGTCGAGCGCGAGAATGACGTGCAACTGCCGCCGGGCGATATCCGCCATGTCGAGGGAAGTTGCGAGCGCCACTAGGTCAGCCCAGCTTGACGACCGAGCCGAACAGCCCGTTGCCGAAAGAGATTGTGATGCCGGGCGCGAGGCGGATGTTCTGGTCGCGCTCGATCGCTTGCTGGCTGCCGTCGCGCAGCCGCGCCGTCCATGGCACCGTGCCGCTGTTGCGAAGGCCGAGCACATTCGCGCGGGTCGGGTGCGGGACGACGGCCCCGACAACGCCCGCGCCGCGTCCGCCAAGTGCAGGCTCTGCCGACAAGTCGAAATTGCCATCGGCGCGCAGCGGGATTTGCATGCCCTCGATGTCGAGCGCGAGCACTTCGGCGACAGCGGGCTGGCTCGGCAGTGGTGACATCGCGGCGGGTACGGGCGCAGCAACAACAGGTCTCGCCACAGGACGTTCGACCACAATCGACCCGAAGCTTTCGGCGGTTGCGCCGACGGCGGCGGCTTCGAGCTGGCGCGCCTTCAGCAATACCGATGCAAGGCCGACGGCGGCCATGGCCGCGACGACATGGATCAGATTGGGGTTGATCTCGCTGATGCTGTTCCACAGCGCATGGATGGTCGAACTCGCCAGCCAGCCGATCGCCAGCAGCTTGACTGCACTTTTCGGGCGCAAAACGGCGAGGCCGATGAAATAGCCGAAGATTCCGGCATAGGCCATGTGCCCTACAGCGGCACCGAGCGCGCGCGGGATCAGCAGAAGAAACGCCCCGGCAACACCGATGCCGATGTTCTGCGTCTCCTTGTAGAGCGTCTCGACCATGTTGGGCGCGTATTGAATACCCGTTTCGAGCAGAGTGAAGCCACCGCCTGCGAAAACGCCCATTATCGCCCCGTCGAGCGGTCCGCGTACTTCAATCCACGACAGCAGCGGATTGCGGCCCTGCGTCGGGTTCGCCTTGGCCTTGTAGCCGACCCAGGCACCGACAAGGATGGGGACGGCCTTGAGCAGTTCTTCCATCAGGCCCGCGCCACCGAGGTGTGACAGGAACGCGGCTATAAACCCTTGCGGTTGCTGCGAGTAAAAGGGCCATAAGGTGCGGAAGACGTAGAAAAACACGTTCAGCAGCGGCGACACCAGGATCGCGCAGACCACAAAGAACGGTATCCAGAAATGCAGGAACGAGCGGCTTGTGCGCGCGTACATAAAGACCATCGTCTGAAGCGCGGCGCAGATGACGAAGGTGATGATGAGCGAATACCACGTCACCTGTTTCATCAGTTCGGGACCGCTTTTCGCCGTGAAGATCACGCCAATCGACGAGAACAGCAGCGGCACCGTCAACGCGAGCAGCAAAAGGAAATAGAGAGCGGGCGAGCGTTTCAAATCGATCTTGCTCGACCGGAACGGGACCATCTCCGAAAAGGTCAGGTCGTCATGGTCGCGCGGGACCGGCATTGCCATCGGGTCTCGTTTGTCGGTCATGGTCTCAGCTCCCCTCGGTCGGTGATGCGCGCAGCGCGATGCAGATGGTGGAATCATCCCCGCTGCCGTGCGTCGACACATCGTCGAGCCAGCCTGGCAGGGCCGCGATCAGCGCATCCCAGTCGGTCACGGCATTGTGTCGCAACTGGGCAATCGCCCGTTCGAAACTGGCGTCGTCACGATAGGATTTGGCAACGCCGTCCGTGGTTGCTGCAATGAAGTCGGGCCAGTCGTCGCCCGGTTGGTGCCACAGTGTCGCAGTGCGAAAGCGTCCGACGGCATCCGGCAGACATAGCGAATAGGTCTCTTCGCCGATAAGGCCGGTGTCCGCGCGCAACGGCCGCTCGATCCGGTCGTCGGGATAGCCGATCAGCAAATCGCCGTCGCCGATCTGCAAGCTCAGAACCATCGTCGCGTTGACTGCGAATGCCACCAGTGTCGCGCCATAGGGTGTCAGTGCGTTTGTGTGCAGCGCAACCGCTTCGACGTCGCTATAGGGGTTGGCTGCGGCATGGGCGGCAACGGCGCTCTGCCAGTGCGCGACGAGTTCGCCTGCAATCGCGATATCGGCTTCGTCGGTTTCGGCATCGTCCATATGCCATGCCAGCAGGTCGGCGGCACCCAGTGCTGCGAGCTGCGATCCGACATCCGAGCGGAAATGTACGGCTGCGCCATGACCATCCGAAACCGCGCCGGCAATACGGCCGGCAGGCGATGTGGCCGGTCGCCATTCGACGGCGTCTTGATTGGGGCGGCCGCTGCGGACATGCGCGGCACCGCGCGCCGACGCGCCGCCGATACGCCATTGGGGCGTGATGCCGCTCATGCCGCCACCTTTTCGGTACAGAGGTCGACGATATCACCGCTGGCGCGTCCGAATTCGATCCGCGCGCCCGGCACGATGCGGACGGCTTGCCCGGCCTCGGCCCGGTGCGCGCTGCCGCCGGGCATCGAGACGCGCCACGCCGTTTGCGTCAGGTTACGCAGGCCGATGACCTCGGGACGGCGCGGGTGCACCTCGACTCGCGCATCGGCGATGCGTCGGCGGTCGCGGCTGTCGAGACCGAATGTCCGGCCGTTGTCGAGCAGGATGGTCCGCCCCGCGAGCACCAGCGCCATTGGCCAGTCGATAGCGGCTTTACACGAAAGACAGTCTACGTCGCTTCGACCGCTTCCGCCCACTTGTTCGAACCCGCAGCCCGGGCAGGCAAATGCCGCATCGACCAGCGTCGAGAGGCCCGGACGCCACTCGGTTTCCATCACCCGCGCGGCGGGATCATGGAGGCCGACCCCGAACGCGCGCACGAATAGCGCGCGCAGAGCTGGCGACAGAGCGTTCCAGCGCGCCACCAACGGATCGTGAAATCCGGCGACCGGCCCGTTCGAGTGATCGTCAGGATCGAACAGAAAGCGCGGTTCGGTGCCATATAGCTGCAACTCGGCATCGGCGTTCATCAGGCCGACGGCATGTTCGCGCGTCCCGTCGAGCGGGTGCCAGCCGAAGATCGTGTAAAAGAACAGCACCGCCATCGAGAACAGGTCGGTGCGGCTGCTGGGCAGGACGTCGCGTCGTACCACCTCGGGGGCCATGAACTTGCGCGTGCCATAGATGCTGGCGTCGGCACCGTCGATGTTCACATTGTCGTTGTCGCAGATCAGGATCGTCGCGGTGGCAGGATCGAGGAAGATGTTGCCGAAATTGATGTCCTGATAACAAAAGCCCGCGGCGTGCAGTTCGAGGAAACTGTCGGCCAATTGCAGGCACACAAGCGCGCGCTGGGCCAGCGTCAGGTTCAGCCGGTTCGGCGGCGGCGCAATCAGGTCGCGGATACCGGTATAGCGTTCGGCCCGCAGCGGCATCAGATAGCCGAAACTGGGGTGACCCGGCACGCTGACCATGTCGATCGGCCACAGAAAGTTTTCGGTCGGTGCGCCGCGACGGACGGAAGTCTCAAGCCGCGAGCGAAGGCCCGTATCGATGTCGATATAATGCG
Source organism: Sphingomonadales bacterium (assembly GCA_031408195.1). GTDB lineage: Bacteria > Pseudomonadota > Alphaproteobacteria > Sphingomonadales > Sphingomonadaceae > Sphingomonas_O. The sequence goes on from JANNVL010000048.1 coordinate 29,085, forward strand.
TGTGATACCATTTCAGCGCGAGCGGCATCCCCTCAACGACGACATGATAGACTTCGCCCTGGCCGCCCGCACCGAGCAAGGCTCCGACTGTCCCGTGCCGTCCGTTTGCGGTGACGAGCGTCTGTCCGCGCGGCAGTGATCCTGATTGAGACGTGCTCACCTCGGACATCCGATATGGATTGAGACTTTGTAGACGCGCCCGGTCTCGGGATCGACGCAGTCTTCTTCCTCGCGGATGACGTCTATGCGGCGATCCTGTGCGTTGTCGTCGGCGCGCTGCCCCCGCCGCCAACCGTCCATATCGAAGCCTGGATTACCACTGCTGCCCGATCCGCTCGACGACGACGGCCCACGGCGGGGCGGCAAGGGACGCGACGCGCGGGCAAGGCCTTCGCGAAAGGCATTCATCTCGCGCTGCCACTCGGGATCGGATTTCGAACTTGCCAAGACGGCGAGGGCCATCGCCTCGAGGCCGTCAAGCTGGTTACGGGGGCCGCGCACCGCAATCGTCTGGATGTTCTGGTTCAGCATCTGAGGGGGAACCCCCTGAATAATTTGCGGGCTGGTGACGGCAACGCCCGACATCGTCAGCTTCTCATACGCGTTGCCGTCCGGACTCCGCAGGACCGTCTCGACCGAATAGGGTTCGACTCGTGATCCGTCGCCGCTCGAACGCGCCATGTCGGCCAGCGATTTGACGTTCGGGGGCAGCGCGACCGAGGTCATCGTATCGACCGTCCAGCCACGCCGCAGCCTTGGCAGCGCGACGTCACGAACCAGTTTTTCGCCGGTGTCAGCCATTGTTACGACGCAATAGTCGCCCGGCCGCGAACCCCGATTGGCAAAGACGTCGCCATAGTTGCTGATCAGGAAGCCCGGCAGGATTTCGATTTGCGCGGTGCCGTCGGGACTGGTCAGGCGAATGTTGGGACTCGCAACACTGAACGTGCATTGCCCGTTGCGATTGTCCCAGCGAATCTGCGCGGCAGCAGTCCAACCGGCTGGAATGTCGATGGTATAGGCCGTCATCGGTCGGTCGAACCCCTCGGTATCGATGATTTTACATGGCACGGTTCCGCCAGCGTTTGCCGACGGACCCGCAACCGTGTCGTTGCCAAATCCCGGGCTGGTTTCGTTCTGGACGGGTGGTGTGCAGCCGACGGTGGCGAGTGATGCGGCGAAGATCAGCGCGTGGCTTGCGCGCAGTCGCTTGATCGTTGTTGTGGACTGCATCGTCGTCGCCCCCTCAATCAATTAAGCGGCGGGTCGGGGGAAAACGGCTCACATGTTTTTTGCGGCGATCAATCTTTTTCGACAAGGCGCGTCATGATCGCCCCGAACATCAGGCTCATTGCCCAGCCGAACAGGACGATCGACCATTGCACGATCTTGCTCAGTTCGCCGCCGGCCATGGGGCGAACTTCGCCGCTCCGCGTGGTATAGGTCGCGGCGGGTGCCCAGAAAGTGAACTGGTGGAAATCGACGACCGGCAAGATGAGATCGGCTGAAAAAAGCCATGGATTGTAATGCGGATACTCGCTGGGCATACCCGGGCACGCCCACCAGTAGAACTCCGGGGCAACCTCGTTCCGCACACCGCAATTGCCTGGGCCGCTTTGCGCGGACGGACGTTTCGTCCCGTCGAGAGCGGCGATCAGCAGCGTCGGTTCGGCCGGGGCCATGATCCCCTCGCGCGCCATGCGGTCGAAATACAGCCCACCCGCCAGCCAGACGACCAGCATCCACATGACGATCCGCCCCGGGCGATAGCCGAACCCGGCGATCACGCCATAGGCGTCGTGCAGCCAGCGCGTTGCGGCGTTGCCTGCCAGATTGGCCCAGTGATTGGCCGTTGTCCTCAGCCCCAGCAGCGCCTCACGCCGGTGCCAGAGCGGCGCGAACTGGGCGCGGTCGCTGCGGTTGCCGATATGTCCCGCCTGGCGCAGCGCCTGTTGCTTGCCGATGGCGACCATCGTCGCGTCGCGGGCATGGCCCATGTCGCGCAGCACCCGGATCAGATGTTCCCAAGGCTGGGGCCGGAAGGTTGTGCCGATATCGGCGGGCACCTGTCGCCGCAGCCAGTCGAGCCGCATTTCCGCCGATACGGCCGGACTGCTGATCCGTTGATAGCGAAAGCCGTCGAGCACGACTTGTCCCTTTGGCCAGCTGTCGAGATCGTCGGCCAGCGAGCCCGCAGTCGCATCGGTCAGCACGACCCGCCCATCGATAGCCGCGCGGCGCAGGATCAGTGCATGACCGATTTCGGCGTTTTCGGCATGTATCGCGACGGCACCGCTATTGTCGAACCGACTGTCCTCAAGTGACAGATGCCCCGCAATTGCCGCGCCTGCGATACGCAGTTCGCCTGCAACCCGGGCGTCGCTATCAAGCAGAATATTGCCGCCGACGCGAAGGGCGTCTGCGCCGATTGCGACGCCACCGACATTGGAGAACAATCCGCCCGACGCGCAGAAGTCGCCGCCGATATTGGTGCCGACCAGTCGCACTGCTCCCTCGGCAGCAAAGCCGTCGCCCATGAAAATCTGCCCGTCGACGGCAGCGCCACTGAGGTCGATGACTGTTGCTCCGGGTGCATCGAACCGGCCCCCGCTGCAATCGAGATCGCCGCCGATCCGCGCACCGGCGAGTGAAACCGGCCCCGTGCAACCAAACCCCGAGCGGAGAAACAGTCCGCCCGCGACGGCAACCCGGTCGGCGCGCAATCCGGCGATCAAACTCCCGGTCAGGTTGAGCGAACGCAATCGCGCATCGAATGCGTGCAGCGGGGCATCGAGCACGCAGTCGAACAGGTTGATTCGGCAGTCTATGCTGCAATTCGACAGCCGCAATCCGCCCTCGATCCAGCCTCCGGCAAGCTGGACGCCCGCCTCGTGCACAGGATGGTCGGCATCCCCGCCGAGCGCGAGAAAGCGGACGAGGGCAGCGCGAACGGCGACGTTCGCCTCGGGGCGGTCGGGGCGTGTGTCGCCGATCCTGCACCATTCTCCAGCCGCGCAATCGGCGACCAAACGGGCTTCTGCTCCCGAAAGTGGCGTGAAATCGCCTAGCCAACGACCTTGAGCCAGTCCGTCAGGTCGAGGAACTTTCACCACATCGGCCCGCGCATCGACATCGCATTCCCTCTAAGTTCCGGTCCGGATTATGGGGCCGATACAGGATTAGCGGCAAACATAGACAAAACGGTTCAGCACGTGCTTGAATCAATGGTGCGCCGAGCAGCTCAGGTCATTACATATTAGCGCATTTCTGGTCCACCTCAGCATTTACCAGCGCCATAGGCCGCGGCACCGACGCGCAATCAACACAAATTCGTATCATGGCACGACGCCGCATGAGCGACAGGCTTGGCGAGCACGGCAACAGGGCGGACGAGCCTTGTCGACAACAGCCAAAGAATCGCAACCGGTTATTTGTCGCGCGCCACCGGGATCAGCGCCACTGCTTGCCGGGGTCCACGTTCCTGTCTAGCGCCCCACTGTGGAGCGGGCATAAATGCACTCGGTACGACGAATTTGTTTAGTATTCCCGATGGCCTGGACGGTTTTTCTGGCCATTGGCCTCGGCTCATGCCGCAATGATGTTGCAATCGATGCCTCAAACCCGAAAACGGCGAGCGAGAACGCTAGTGCCATCCGTTGCGACCGGGGTTTGACGCGGATCGAACGCGTTGGCGGCAGCGAGAATGGTTTTGCCGCGACCGGCGACGAACCCGCGCGCATTCGCCCCGCACGCCTGCCCAACGCTTATCTCGAAAGCATTGCCAGCAGCCAATCGGGCGCGGTGCAGCTGCGCGATTATGACGAGGTCGGGCAGGACCGGGTGCTCATCGACCATTTCGAGGTGCCACGCGACATTGTGTCGGGGGCAATTGTCGTCCGGCTCCGCACGACGGGCGGGTCAGGCAACGACGGGCTGCGGCTCGGCAATATGGACGAACGCGACTTCGCCGCCGGGTTCGGCAAGAATGAGTCCTTCACGCACAGGTTCGACAAAGTTGCGACGAACCCCGATGCCGCCGCAACCGGCGAGATCGTCTCGGTGCCGCTCGAAATGCTCACGCCCAACCCGCGCGCCGATTTCAAGGGCAATTTCATCGACTTCCTCAACCGTGCCGACCGGCCCGATGCGGTCGATTTCGAAGTCGATGACGACACTGCCGTCGATGTCGCCATCCTCATCGTGTGCCAGCGTCCGCAGGTCGTGCGCGGGACGACCTTCACCGAATTCCGCAGCAAAATCGCTGCGCCCAATGTGTCGTTCCTGTCGTGCTTCCTCGACAAGACACAAGCGCCCTGCAACCCGTTCGAGGGCGACCGGCTGTGCACCGCGCCGCTGCCAATGGCGTGCTACAAACCCGGCAAGCGCACACCCGGCGGGCTGGAGAAAGCGGGGTTGGGTCAGGGCTATAGCCCCGGCGGCGAAATCCGCGCCACGCCACCGGTTGCCGCTAGCAGTTTCGCCACGCGCAGCAATGCCGACCGGTTTTGCACCGGCCAGTTCGGCGCGGACTGGCGCATCCTCGAATATCACGACGGCGCAGGCGGGGCGATTGTGACGTACAGCGACATTGCGCCAAAGGCGCGGCTGTGGGTCGATGTCAGCGACCAGCGTTACGCCAATTGCTGGGACCGGGAAAAGGCGCGTTGAGCGAGCGCCTGCCCGTCATCCGTGTCGCGATCCTTGAGGACGACACCCCGGCGCGCAAATTCTATGCGCGGATGTTCGAGAACGCTCCCGGTTTCGAGCTGGTGTTCGCCGCCGCCGACGTCGCGAGCGCGCACGCCGCATTGCCGGGCGCCAAAGTCGATGTCGCGCTCGTCGATATCCGCTTGCCCGACGGTAACGGGCTGGAGTTCATTGCGCCGTTCATCGCGGAGACCGGCGGCAAGGCGCTGATCCTGACCGTCCTCGGCGACCGCGCGAGCGTGATGCTCGCGTTCGAATTCGGGGCGAGCGGCTATCTGCTCAAGGATACGCCGCCCGAACAAATCCTTCGCGATATCCGTGCGCTCGTCCACGGCGGCTGCCCGATCAGCCCGCAGGCGGCGGCGCATCTGCTCAGCCTCGTCGCGCCCGCAAAGACCGCTGCATCCGACCAGCCCGACAACATCCTGACCCCGCGCGAATGCGACGTGCTGACCATGTTCGCCAAGGGGCTGTCGTATCAGGATGCCGCCGCCGCGCTCGACCTGTCGGTCCACACTATCGGCGACCATGTGAAGCGGATTTACCGCAAGATGCAGGTCCGGTCGCGGAGTGAGGCAGTGTTCGAGGCAGTGCAGAACGGGTGGCTGGATTAATTAACGCACTCAACCCGTCGTTGCGAGCGTAGCGAAGCAATCCAGACACTGTTCATGCCGCTGGATTGCTTCGCTACGCTCACAATGACGGAATTAGGAAGCATTGCCCCTATGCGCGGGCACCCTCACCAAAATCCGGCACCCTTTGCCCCCCGCACCAGCCCCGAACACCACCGTCCCGCCGAGCTTCTCAACCCGCTTGCGGATATTGCCCAGCCCGCGCCCTTCCTCGGCACCGCCCGCCGCAAAGCCGACGCCGTCGTCTTCGATCGCCACCTCCAGTCCCCCATCCACCAGCGCGAACGCCACCCCGAATCGCGTCGCGCGTGCGTGGCGGACACAATTCGACAGCGCCTCCTGCATGATGCGGAACAGGCTGAGCACGGCGCGCGCGTCCAGCTTGAACGCGGACAGGCTGTCGGGTTGATCCCAGTCGAACCCCAGCCCCGCCGACGCCAGCTGCTGCCCCGCGCGCCGGTGGAACGCCGCCAGCGCCTCGTCGAGGTCATGCCCGACATGGTCGAGCGAATCGGCCATCAGCCGCAGGTCGGTCAGCCCGCTTTCCAGCTCGTGCGCCACTTCGTCACGGTCGGCATCGTCGGCGCGCACCCGCATCAACAGTGACAGCAGATGCCCGCCGACCCCGTCGTGCATGTCGCGTACGAACCGCTGGCGCTCCTCTGCCACCGCCGCCACGCGAATGTTCTCCTGCAACGCATCGGCCTGCTCGGCGATCACCATTGCCTGTGCGCGGATTTTGGCGCGCGCCGCGATGAATTCGGCCCACACCGACCGCCCCTCGGCAAACGTCAGTACCGGCATCGCCATGCCCGCCAGCGGCCACAGCGCGACATTGGCGACCCATGACAGCGACACTCCGCCGACCCAGCCCGCCACCAGCACCGCCCCCGCCAGCACCGCGCCCGTCGCCGCAAGTCCGGTCCCCGCCAGCACCGGATGCCGCCAGCCGCCGCGCGCGACCAGTATCGCGATGCCCGCCGCGCCCATCGCCAGCCGCACCCCCGTCGGCACCGCCCCGAACGCCTGATCGAGCAACGCCAGCGAAAACAACGCGCCACCCGCATAGAGCGCGCGGCTCCGCAGCAGCAGCATCCCCGCCAGCGACAGCAACAGCCCCAGCCCGCCGAACCCCAGCGCCCCGCGCCACAGCCGCACCTCGACCTGCGCCATCATCGCGGCAAAGGCGGGTCCGGTGCGCGCCGGAATCGCGTAGATCGCGGGCTTCCGGCTCGCTGTCCAACCCTGCGCCGACAACAGGTCGACACGATTGTCCTCATAGCTCAGCCGCGACGCCGGGATGTCGAGCGCCACCCGGTACGGCCCGAACCCCGGCCCGAAATACCCCGACGGCGCGCTGTCGCCCCCCACCATGCCATTGACCCACAGCGCCGCATCGTCGGGCGATGCGGGCAGGTACAGCGCCGCACCGTCGCTGGTCGGCAGGGGGAAATGCAATTGCCGCATCGCGCGCGGGGCCGCGTCCTTGGCGGCGCGGTCGAGTTGCGCTTGTCCCTCGGCCACCGGCACAGGTTGGCCGACCGGATCGCCGGGAAAATAGCTCATGGTTGCAGGGGCCACCATTTGCGCGCCGAACGGGCGGATGTCGGGTGCGGTAACCCAGGCGAGCACCACCGTCGCGCAAGCAATCAGACCGGCGGCGGCGCGGGCATCCATGTGGCGGGCAACATCCAAAACCCGTGTGTAAACGCCGCGCACCCCCACAACCTACCCCCATAGATATGGGCCTATACCCCGCCGCCGCCTGCCGCGAAACCGGCCCGTCTAAACTGACACGACGAAACCAACAGGGTGTCGCAACGGCACCGAAAGTTTTCAGGAGGCGGGGATGAAGCAGATAGTAAAACATGCACTGCTGACTATGGCACTGACGTCAATGACGGTCGGCCTGGTCGGCACCGAGGCAGGCGCGGCGCGCAACAAATCCGACACGATCAAACCCACCCCGCCATCGGTGGCAAAGGGCAAATCGGGCGTCATCAAACCCCGGGATGACGTCGCGCCGCCTAGCGCCGAAAAGGGCATCAAGGACCAAGCCGTCAAAGGCTGCGGCAATTGCGGCGTGACCGGGCGCGTCGCGGCCCCGCCTGCGGTCGCAGACCCCGCGCCACCGCCGCCCTCCGTAGATATCGAGACGGGGCAATTGCTGATCAAGGACAAGCCCGTGGCAGCACGCCGCGCCCACAGCGGCCCCGGCGGCACCCCACCCTCGACGGCTGCGGCACTCAAAAAAAGAAAAGGTCCGAAGATCAGAGATGACTCAGTTTACAGCACGCCGTTGCGGGTATCGCCGCCCGGCGGAGGCGCGCCCTCGACCGCCAAGGGCGGCAAGACCGGCTGGCTCCTCGGCATCGGCGGCCTCGCCGCGATCCTCGCCGTGGTGGCGGCGAGCGGCGGCGGCGGGACACCGGTCAGCCGCTGAACATACTTCTTCTTCGAGCGTCAGCGAGAAGCTCTGCCGAGCGCCAACGAGCTGTTGTGCCGAAGACGCCGCATTCTCGCTTCGTTTGATGGAGCGCTTCGCTGGCGCTCGGCGAGGAGGGAATTAACTTGGAGATCTGTTAACCCCGTGTCGCGCAAAGCGCGCTGTCGACGCCTATTCAACGTGCCCAATTCAATTAGCTGATGTTGCTACTATTGGTATTACAATGGTATTGCAAAACGCGCTTCCGTGCTCTACGTCTCCGATAAGAAAAACGCTTAAGCGCGATGGGGAGAGTGAATATGACGAGTGCAGCCGCGAAGATTTTGAACGGTGGGACAGCGCTGTTCGCAATGGCCCTGTCGATGTCGTCCGCTCCCGCTGTAGCGCAGTCTCAATCGGCTCCCGAATCGGTCGACGAAGAGATCATTGTTACTGGCACGCGCATCAGGGGAGCCGGGCTCTCTTCGACCAGTCCGGTCAGCGCGTTGCAGGGCGAGCAAATCCAGCTCGAACGCGCTGTTACGATCGAGGATTTTTCGGTAAAAGTGCCTCAACTCGCTGGCGGCGTGAATTCAACTTCGGTCGGTAGCGATGCATTCGGCGCGCAGACGCTCGATCTTCGCAATCTGGGCCAGAACCGCACACTGGTTCTCATTAACGGCACGCGCGCGCTGCCGTTCAGCTTTCGTAATGCCGTCGATGTGAACTCGATCCCGGCGCCGCTGTTGAAGCGGGTCGACGTGCTGACGGGCGGTGCGGCAGCTGTTTACGGTGCGGATGCGGTCGCGGGCGTCGTCAACTTCATCATCAATGACCGGTACGAAGGCGTTCAGGCGAACATCAATTACCGCGCCGTCGCCGGTGGTGCATCGCAAAAGAGCGGCCATGTCATGGGCGGTGTTAAGCTCGGCGATCGCGGCAACCTTGTCGGCTATGTCGAATATACCAAGCGCGACGCGTTGTTCGCGGGCAACCGCGATTTCGCGCGTAACGGTGTGGCGACGCTCCCGATTGGCGGCAATTTTACTGACGTCGCAAGCGGGCGGACATTCTCGTATGACGCGCTCGGCGCGTTCACGACGACCCCGCAAACGACCGATTATACGCCGCTGTTCCTGCTCTCGCAGCCGCTCGAGCGGATCAATGCCGACCTGTTCTTCCGCTACGAACTGTTCGACGCGGTCGAAGCCTATGGTCGCATCATGTATTCGGGCGTCAAGACGCGCGGCGGGACGCGGTCGGGGCAGAACCCCCCGACGACGGGCACGGCGGGCATCAATGTCCAGATTTCGCAGACCAACCCATTTCTCGATCCGCAGGCGCGTGCGCTTCTCACCTTCGTCAATGGTTTTGCCAATGTGAACGTCCGCCGTTCGCTGGGCGAAGTCGGCGCGACCTTTGCCGAAAACAGCCGCCAGAATATACAAGCGCAGATCGGCCTGCGCGGTGACATTACACCGGCAATTCGCTGGGACGCCTATTATCAATACGGCCGGTCGAAGGAGAAGATCACGGTCAAGAACGACGGGGTGAAGGCCAATTTTGCTGGTATCGTCAACACGACCGATATCTTCGGCCCCGGCGGTAACTTCACGTCGTTGCTGCAGGATTTCGATTTCGGCGACCGCGTTCGCACGCAGCAGGTCGCGTCGGCCTATATCTCGGGCGACACGAGCGACTTCTTCAAGGGATGGGCCGGGCCGATCGGCTTTACCGCTGGGTTCGAACATCGCCGTGAAACCGGCACTTTCGCTTACGGATCGAACCTTAATACCAGCTTCAACCAGGGGGCTGAATCGGCACCGCCAGTACCGCCATTCGTCAAGGTCAACGAACTGTTTGGCGAACTGGTGATCCCGTTGCTCGCCGACCTGCCTCTCATTCAGAGGCTGAGCGTCGAAGGCGCGTATCGCAAGTCGTGGTACTCGAAATCGGTCGGTCTCAACCGTGATTACGACACCAACAAGATCGGCATAAACTGGGTGGTCAGCGACGATTTGCGCCTGCGCGGCACGCGGCAGACGGTGATCCGCGACCCGAACATCGGTGAATTCGCGAACCCGGTTTTCTCGATCCCGTTTGCCAATCTGCGGACTGTCGCGCGGCTCTTCCCGCGTTATGCAGGCGACCCGTGCGTCGGGGCAACCAATGCTGCCACGATCACCCAGTGCACCGCGAAGGGGTACAAAGGCGCGTATGATTCGAACAACCCGGCAAATCTCACGGGCGGTTATTTCTTTGGCGGCAATGCCAATATCCAAGCGGAGCGCGGCACGACCTACACCTTGGGCGGGGTGTTTACCCCGGAAATCGCGCCGGGGCTGAGCCTGTCGGTCGACTGGTACAAAATCGAAATCCGCGACGCCGTCGGGCAAATCCAGCCGATCGACGCGCTGACGAGCTGCTATATTACCGATCCGAACGCAAACAATCCGCTGTGCAATGCAGTGACGCGCGATCCGGTCACAGGGTTCATCCGCGATGCGTTCGTCGACGACCGTAATCTGGCGTTTATCAAGCAGCAGGGCATCGACGTCGATTACCGCTACAGCTTCGACGTGCCTTTCGGCTTGCCGGGCCGCAAATGGACACTCGGCTATCAGGGCAGTTTCGTCACGAAATACACGATCCAGCGCAACGCGGTGCTTACGCCGGTCAACTGCCGGGCAAGCTATGGCGCACGCTGTTCGTCGGACCTCGTCACGCTCGTCGCACCCGACTATCGCCACCGCGCCACGTTCACTTGGGACAGCGAGCCGCTGACGGTGCAATGGGGCTGGAAGCGGATTGGCGCGGTCAGCGACAGTACGGCTGGCAGCACGGGCACCATTGGCACTTTCGATTATTTCGACCTGAACATCGCCATTCGTCCGCCGATCAACGGGCTGACGCTGACGGTAGGTGTCGACAATGTGTTCAACAAAAAGCCGCCGACACCCGTCAATCCGGGCGCGTTCAACACCTTCCCCGACACTTACGACGTGCTGGGGCGGACCTTCGGATTTTCGCTGACGCTGCGTCGCTAGAGGCATGATAAGGAGCGGCGGATGACGCCGATCCGGTTCACGTCGCTCGATTGGGGGATCGTCGCTGCGTATGTGGCGATCCTCGCCATTGCCGGCTGGCTAACGACGCGCCGCCAAATGGCGACTTCGGACGATTATTTCCTGGCGAGCCACCATGCGCCGACCTGGCTGGTCGCGGTGTCGGTGCTGTCGACGGTTCAGTCCGCCGCGACTTTCCTCGGCGTGCCCGACAACAGCTTTCGCGGGAATTACACCTATCTCAGCAGCACGATTGCTGCGCTGCTGGCCGCCTATTTCGTCGCCCATGTCCTTATCCCGCGCTTCTACGCGATGGGCGCATCGACGGTGTACGAATTGCTCGAGGCACGCTTCGGCGTAATTGCGCGGCGTGCAGCAGGCGCGACCTATCTCGTCGGGCGGCTGCTGGCGAGCGGTGCGCGGCTCTACCTTGCGGCAATTGCGGTTTCGATGATCATGTTCCTCGACATTCAGCCGCACCAGATCGCGATTGCGTCGTTCGTGCTGCTGATCTTTGGGCTCGCATTCACGTTCATGGGCGGGCTGAATTCGGTGATCTGGAGCGATCTCGTGCAGGTGGTGCTCTATGTCGGCGCGGCAATCATGGTGCTGATATTTCTGTTGATGAAGATCCCCGCGCCGCTCTCTGCGATCATTGACGGCTTGCAGCATGCGCCGGGCGGAGTCGACAAGATGCAGCTGATCGACGCCCGGTTCAGCCTGACCACCCCGTTTTCGATCTTTGCGGTGCTTACCGGTTTGACCCTGCTCAATATCGGTAATTCGGGTCTCGATCAGGATACCACCCAGCGCGTGCTGGCGTGTAAAAACGCCCGCGACGGTGCGCGCGCACTGACTGCATCGGTCTGGGCGTCGATCCCGGTCATTTTCCTGTTTCTCGTGATCGGGTCGCTGCTCCATGTGTTTTACGAACGCCCCGAACTGATGGCGTCGGCCAGCGGCAGTGTCGCCAAGACGTTCCAAGGCGAGAAGATTACCGTCTTCATGTATTTCATTCTGAGCGAAATCCCGCCGGGGCTGCGTGGCCTCGTGACCGTCGGCGTCATCGCGGCGGCGGCGATCAATTCTGGGCTGATTTCGATGTCGTCGGTACTGATCAACGATTTCTATCGCCCGTGGCGCGAACGGCGCGGGGCTGTCGTGGCAGAGCTGCATTTCATCACCGCAGGACGCTTGGCGACGGTCGCGCTCGGCGTGGGGCTCTTCGCCATGTCGATCCTGTGCTATTACTGGCAACGTTACAGCAGCCTGCCGCTGCTTGATTTCGTGCTGGGGGTTATGGCTTTTGCCTATTCCGGATTGCTCGGTGTGTATTTCACGGCGCTGTTCACGAAGCGCGGATCGTCGGCGTCGGTCATTGCCGCGCTGGTCGCAGGGTTCGTGACGATCCTGATGTTTCAGGGCTTTATCGTGGACGCGCTGGGCTTGCCTGCCGCGATCAAGGCGATTGCGTTCCCGTGGCAGCTGTGTCTCGGCACTGCCGTTGCTATCCTTGTCTGCATGGCGGGCAATCAACAGCGCGCGGAGGTCGCCGATGTCGGGCACTGAGGCGTCCGATCCGCGTTTTACCGATATCGACCAATGGCCGACGGTCGATGCCGTCGCCGCCATGATCGACGGACAGGCCGACGCGATTGACGTCATCCGCAAGCAGACGCGGGTGATTGCCGATGCTGCTGACGCGGCTGCGGCTGTGCTGAAGGGCGGCGGTCGCCTTGCCTATGCGGGTGCGGGCACATCGGGGCGGGTCGCGGTGCAGGACGGAGTCGAACTGGGGCCGACCTTTGGCTGGCCAATGGACCGTCTCGTCTATCTGATGGCAGGCGGGATGGACGCGCTCGCGCATAGTGCCGAGGGTGCCGAGGACGATGCCGATGCGGCGCGCGTGATCATCGCCGCGCAGGCTATAGGTGCGGGCGATGTCCTGATTGGGGTAGCAGCAAGCGGGCAAACACGCTTTACGATCGGCGCAGTCGGTGCGGCGCGCACGGCAGGAGCGCTGACGATAGCGATTGCAAACAACGTCGACACGCCACTCCTCGCCGCCGCCGACCACGCGATCTGCATCGATACCGGCAGCGAGCTTATTGCGGGCTCGACGCGCATGAAAGCGGGGACGGCACAAAAGGCAGTGCTGAATATCCTGTCGACGGCAATCATGCTGCGGCTGGGCCGGGTCCATCGCGGGCTGATGGTCGATATGGTCATTTCCAACGAGAAGCTGCTGCGCCGCGCTACTGGCATGGTCCAGACATTGTCTGCGTGCAGCGAAATCGTAGCGGTTAATGCACTTGAGCTTTCGGGCCGGGACATAAAAACGGCGGTTCTGGTTGCAATGGGTCAGACGCCTGCGTCAGCGGCAGCATTACTGGCGTCGCACCAGGGCATCATGGGCGACGCGATTGCCGCTGTGAAAGCTGCGGCATGACAACCGTCGCTCAAGCCAACCGGACCCCGCACAGCAACTCGCCGATCTATATCCAGCTAGCGGGGCGGCTGCGTGACCAGATCGTCGATGGCGGCATAGCAGCGGGAGAGGCGCTTCCCTCCGAACGCGATTTGTGCGCCATCATGAGTGCGTCGCGCGTCACCGTCCGCAAAGCCATCGAGTTACTCATCGAAGAAGGGTTGTTGTCGCGACGGCAAGGCTCGGGCACTTATGTGCGACCGCGCATTCAGGCACCGGGATCGGCCCTGAGCAGCTTCAGCGAGGATGCCGAAGCGCGCGGCGAAGCAACCGACACGATCTGGCTAGTGAAGGTCGTTGCGGTTGTCAGCGATGACGAAGCGAGATTGCTCGAATTGCCGGAAGGTGCTGCCGTCGCCCGCCTTAGCCGTGTTCGGATGGCGGGCGGGGAACCGCTGGCGTTCGAGAATGCCGTCGTCCCCGCAGAAATGCTTCCCGACATCGCGACGCTCGGAAACTCCCTGTACCGGGCGCTCGACGAGCGGGGAAACCGCCCCGTCAGCGGCGAGCAGAAGATTCGTGCGGCGCTGGCAGGGCCGACTGAGGCCCAATTACTGTCGATCCCCGAAAAATCGGAAATCCTGCGGATCGAGCGCCTCACCTGCCGCGCCGACGGCCGCCCCGTCGAACTGACGCGATCCGCCTATCGCGGCGACCGCTATGAATTCGTGAGCGAGTTGCACGGGATGTCGGCCAAATCATGAGTAACGGCAGCCCCCAGCGTGACTTGTCACTCGACAGTTTTCGCGGGCTCGACGTGCTGCTCATGATCCTCGTCAACGTGCAAGGCGACGGCGCGCGTGCCTTTCCGATGCTCGTCCATGCCGAATGGCACGGGCTGACTTTTGCCGATCTGGTTTTTCCGGTTTTCCTGCTGATCGTCGGGCTGTCGACGCCGCTCGCGCTCGACCGACCGGGGGTGGTCGTCAACTGGGGCGCAATCGTCCGGCGTAGCGTGCTGCTATTTGCTATCGGGATGGGGTTGAGCTTGCTCATTCGCCCAACGCTCGATCCCGACATGATCCGCTGGACCGGTGTGCTGCAACGCATCGCAGTCGTCTATCTGGTTTGTGCCGCAGTCGTGATGGTCCGGCGTGGCGTCGGTCTAGCAGTCGCGCTTTCGGTGGGACTGCTGGCCGTGCACAGCTACATGCTGCTCCGCGTCGGTGCGCCGGGTGGCGGCGTCGCCAGCATGGAGCCCGGCATGGGAATCAGCGGCTGGCTCGACCAGAACTTCATCCCCGGTCGTGTGCTGCGAAAGACATGGGAGCCGGAAGGGGTGCTTTCGACGCTCCCGGCGATTGCAAACGGCCTCATCGGCGTTGCGGTGATGCGCTGGCGACAGGCGCGCGACGTCGGGCCGTGGCCGGTCGCATTCGTCGGCGCGGGATTGCTCGCAGTGGGCCTAATGTTCACGCCGATCCTGCCGCTCAACAAGAATTTGTGGACCGCGAGTTTTGCGCTCGTCACCAGCGGCGGCGGGATCATCGTCTGGAGCCTGATGCGCGCATTCTGGCCGGTGATCGGTGCCAATGCGATCGCGCGCTGGACGGTGACAATGGGGCAAGCCGCGCTAACACTTTATGTCGTCCACACGCTGCTGATTGCCGTCATCGTCCGAACTTTACCTTCGGGCGAGAAAGTCTGGGCGGTAACTTATGAGGCATTGCTGACAATAACCGGGCTGCCCGCGCCGGCCGCATCGCTGCTTTATGCAGTGCTTGCCACGGCGATCTCGTGTCTCGTCCTCGTCCTGCTCCGTCGGCGTGGCTGGGTTTTGAAAGTCTAATCCAGAAAGATCTTGCCGGGATTGAACAGGACTGTCGGGTCGAGCGCGTCCTTTATCCGCCGCATGGTTGCGACACTGGGTGCGCCATGCTCGCGCACCAGAGCATCGCGTTTGCCGATGCCGATGCCGTGTTCGCCCGTGCAGGTGCCGCCGACCGATAAGGCATGGTCGATCATTGCTTCATTGATGACACGCGCTTTAGACCAGCCAGCTTCGTCGTCCGGTTTCAGAATGAAAAAGACGTGGAAGTTTCCGTCGCCGACGTGCCCCAGAATCGGCGCATAGAGGTTCGCCGCGTCGATGGCCGTTTTGGCGCGACCGATTGCTTCGCTCAATTTGCTTATCGGCACACAGACATCGCTGATCCACGCAACCGCACCAGGCACCATCGCCTTGGCGGCCCACAACGCCTGATGCCGTGCCTTCCACAATGCGTTGCGGTCTTCAGTGGCAGTTGCGAACTGCAAAGTGCCGCCGCCGTTGCCTTCGCCAATCAGGCGGACGAGCGCGAGCTGGTCGGCGACGGCGGCATCCGACCCGTGGAACTCGAGGAATAGCATCGGCGCTTCGGGAAGGCCGAGACCGCTTTGCCGGTTGCAGGCGCGGATCGCCGCTTCATCGAGCAATTCCATCCGCGCCATCGGCACCGCCGACTGGATCGTCGCGATAACAGTATCGACCGCGCCTTCGATACTGGCAAAATCCCATGTCGCCGCGACAATTTTCTCAGGCTGGCCGTGCAGGCGCAAAACAGCCTCGACGATCAACCCGAGCGTCCCTTCGGACCCCGTAAACAAATGGGTCAGATCATAGCCGGAGGCCGATTTGCGCGCGCGCGTCCCGGTGGCAATCACACTGCCGTCGGCGGTCACGACTTTGAGCGCCAGCACATTGTCGCGCATGCTGCCATAGCGCACGGTCGTCGTGCCCGATGCCCGCGTCGCGATCATGCCACCGAGCGTTGCATTGGCGCCGGGATCGACGGGAAAGAACAATCCCATGTCGCGGATTGCGATATTGAGTTGTTCGCGCGTGACGCCAGGCTCGACAACGCATAACAAGTCGTCGGCGCTGACCTCGACGATGCGGTTCATCCGGCTGAAGTCGATACACAGGCTGTCGGTCTGCGTTGCCGCCGCATTGCCCTCGAGCGAGGTGCCTGCGCCATAGGCAACGACGGCAAGTCCATGTGTCGCCGCTTGCCGAACGAGCAACTGGACCTCTTCGATCGTCTCCGGCTGGGCAATTACGGCGGGCGGGTCGTGGCGATGATGGCCCTCGCTCTGGGCATAGTGCGCGCGGGCGGTTTCGGACAGCATAAAGCGCGATCCAAAACGGTCCGAGAGCGATTCAGCAAAGTGTTTCATAGCAGTCTCCGTATCGGTATTTGACAGGGTTGCCGATACAGGTAAATTGGTATTATATAGGTATTAGATGGTCGGTCTAGCGCATGACACGCAAATGTTCGCCGAAGCGGCGGAATCGGGTGGTGTCGTGGCGCGCCAGCAGGCGAACAACGTCGAGCTGATGGCCGATCTCGCGGCTCGATTGCGCCGCATCGATCCACAAATCATCTTCACTTGTGCCCGTGGCAGTTCCGACCACGCGGCAACCTTCGCAAAATACCTGTTCGAGACGCGGCTGAAAATTCCCGTGGTTTCGCAGGCACCGTCGATCAGTTCGATTTACGGCGGCGCTTTGCTGCACATGCAGGGGCAACCCTTTGTATTGATCTCGCAATCGGGCAAAAGCCCCGACTTGCTGATGTCGGCTGAGGCTGCGCGAAAGGCGGGAGCGTTCGTCATTGCCTTTGTAAATGACGTGGGGTCGCCCTTGGCCGAGCTGGCCGAGATCGTTGTCCCGCTCCACGCCGGTCCTGAAAAAAGTGTGGCCGCGACCAAGAGCTTTATCGCGACGCTTGCCGTTTTCGCCCATCTGGCCGGCACATGGACCGGTAACGGCGAACTCCAACGGGCAGTCGCCGCGCTGCCCGACACGCTCGCCACAGCATGGGCCGCTGACTGGTCGCCCGGCGTCGATCTGTTCGCCGACGCACAGAGCATGTTTGTGCTCGGGCGCGGGCTGACGCTGGCAACCGCGCAGGAAGCCGCGCTCAAGTTCAAGGAAACGAGCGGTATCCACGCGGAAGCGTTCAGCATCGCTGAAGTAGCGCACGGCCCGATGGCACTGGTGAAGCCCGGATTTCCTCTCCTTGTCTTCCCCCCCTTCGACCAGGCGGCGGCAGGGCTTGAGCCAATTCTTGAACGCTTTGCCGGACGCGGTGCGCGAATTGCGGTTGCGGGCAGGGCGTATAGCGATACGCTGCACTTGCCTATGACAGCCGACCTGCATCCCGTCATCGCGCCGATTGCGATGATCCAGAGTTTTTACGCGCTCGTCAACGCGGTGTCGGTCCGGCGTGGCTATGATCCCGATCATCCGCCGCTTCTCAACAAGGTCACCGAAACGCGATGACCGTTACCGCCATCACAGGCGCGCGCATTCTGGCCGACAGGCTTTGGTACGAGCGCCATGCTGTCCTGATCGCCAACGGCGCTATTGTCGCGATCGTCGCACGCGATGACATCCCGGAAAGCGCCCTTGTCCATCGGCTCGACGGCGGCGTGGTTATCCCCGGATTTATCGATACGCAGGTCAACGGCGGTGGCGGTGTTCTGTTCAACGATCAGCCGACGGTCGCGGGCATTACCGCGATTGCCCGCGCGCACCGCCGTTTCGGCACGACGGCAATGCTGCCGACGCTCATCAGTGACAATCTCGATGTGGTCGCCACGGCAATCGCCGCTGTCGATGCGGCGATCACGGCGGGCGTTCCGGGCATCATCGGCATTCATATCGAAGGGCCGTTCCTGAACACGGCCAAGCGCGGCATCCATGATGCGGCGAAATTTCGGGTGCTCGACCCGGATGCCATCGCCCTGCTGGCTTCGCTCAAGCATGGCAAGACGTTGGTCACGCTGGCTCCCGAACTGGCACCGCCGGGGACGATTGCGGCGCTGGTCGAACGCGGCGTCATCGTCGCGGCTGGCCACACACTTGCAGGTTACGAGGAAATGCAGCGCGGCATCGACGAGGGGCTGAGCGGGGTCACCCATTTGTTCAACGCCATGACGCCCTTGGAGAGCCGCGCGCCGGGGGTCGTCGGCGCTGCGTTCGACAGCGACCTCGTCTGCGGGATCATCGTCGATGGCCATCATGTCCACCCCGCGTCATTGCGCGCCGCCTATCGGGCGAAAGGTTCTCACGGCCTGATGCTCGTCACCGATGCTATGCCAATCGTCGGGACCACTGAAACGCGGTTCCAGATCGGTAACGCCGAGATCGTCGCGAAAGACGGCATGTTGCGTTCGGCTGACGGAACGCTCGCGGGTTCGACGCTCGACATGGCAAGCGCGGTCCGCAACTGCATGGACATGATGCAGGTCGACATGATCGCCGCCTCGCACATGGCCAGCCAGACCCCTGCTGTTTTCCTTGGTCTCGGGGCAACTCATGGCCGCATCGCACCGGGCTATCGCGCTGACTTGGTGCATCTCGATGACGCCGGTTCGGTGCAAGCCAGCTGGATCGCGGGTATCGCCGCGTGACAGCTGAACTCGGCACTATCGAGGGCTATTTCGGGCGGGTTTGGAGCTGGAGCGACCGCGCCGATGTCGTCCGCACGCTGGCACCGGCAGGCTACCGGTTTTTCCACTATGCGCCCAAGGCCGACAGTAAATTGCGCCGCGAGTGGCAGACGCTGCACAATGCCCCGGAGGTCGAAGCGATCGGTCAATTCGCGCAGCATTGCCGCGACCATGGCATGCGCTTTGGCATCGGTCTCTCGCCCTATGGCGCGCATCTCGATTTCGATGCCGCCGCGCAGTCGGCGTTGCGGGCGAAGATCGCACATCTCAATTCTATGGGGATCGACGACCTCGCCATCCTGTTCGACGACATGCGCGGCGACTTTGCCGATCTGGCAGATCGGCAGGCCGATATCGTCGCTTTCGCGATCGAACACAGCACGGCCCCGCGCTTCTTCATGTGCCCGAGCTATTACTCGGACGATCCGGTGCTTGACCGCGTGTTCGGCGAACGACCGCCCCGCTATCTGGAAACCCTTGGAAAGCGCCTCGATCCGGCAGTGGCCGTCTATTGGACCGGCGAGGAAGTGTGCGCGCGCGAATACCGCAGTGGACATCTTGCCGACGTCGCAAACCGGCTTGGCCGCAAGATTGCCTTATGGGACAATTACCCGGTCAACGATGGTCCCCGCATGTCGAACCACCTGCATCTGCGCGCGTTCACCGGGCGGCCAGCCGATCTCGGCAAATACATCAGTCACCATGCGATCAACCCGGCGTCGCAACCGATATTGGGATGCATTCCGGCGCTGACACTGCCGATGAGCTACGCGCGCGGCGATGATTATCGTTATGCCGCCGCCTTCGAAGAGGCCGCCTTGGCGGTGTGCGGTGCCGAACTTGCCGCGATGCTGCGCGCCGACCTGTTGACGTTGCAGGACAGCGGCCTCGATCGCATTGGCGAACGCTGCGCCGCTTTGCGGCTGAAGTATGCCGCGGTCGATCATCCTGCCGCGCGCGAAATCGTCGATTGGCTGGGCGGCGGCTATGCGATCACGGGCGAGGCGTTGCAGACCCAATAGGCCGCCCAGCAAGGATCAACGCACCGTCGAGCGCATCACCCAAGGGATCCTGCAGCTGTGCCGCAATGCGGACGCGCAGCCAAGGCTTCATCCGCTCGGCGAGCCCGCCCATAAGCACGCAGCGCGGCGCGCCGCGTGAAATGATCGTCTCGACAAAGCGTTCGACGTGAAGCGCGGCATCGCGAACGATCGACAGCGCGATCTCGTCGCCGTTGTCAGCGTAATCCATCACCAGCGGCGCAAAGCTGGCATAGTCGCCGGGTGCAGCATCATCCATCCACGCGATCACTTGCGGAATGGCGTGGCTGAACCGTTTGGTGATCGCCTGGCTCAGCGGCGATGGCTTGGTTCGCCCGTCGAGCGCGCGGAGTGCATGGCGGATGGCACTGAGACCGAGTGCCGCACCGCTGCCCTCGTCCGATATCGGAAAGCCATAGCCGCCGATGCTGAAGCTGTCCTCGCCGCGCTTGACGAGGCCGACGCTGCCCGTGCCAAGGATCAGGATCGCACCGTCGCCGCCCATATGCGCGCCGAGGTTGGCGATCATCGCATCGCTGGTGAACTGGACATTGGCGAAGGGAAATGACAACGCCTGTATCTGGGACTTCATACCCATCCGGGTGATACCGGCAATGCCCATCCCGCACCGGATGTTGCCGATATCCCCGTCGACAAGCCCGGCAGCGCGGGTCGCCTGCATGCAGACGTCGAGCAATGTCGCGTGAATGACGTCAATACCGGCGCGTGTGTTGGCGGGGCCGGCTCTGCCGGTGCCAAGCTCTGTGCCATGTTCATCGGTTAGCCGGGCCTTGCTGGCAGTGCCGCCTGCATCGACGCCCAAGAACAAGTTCACACTGCCTCCATGCTTGCCGGATCGATAAGCTAGATCATCTATAGGCGGTGTGGCACCAGTCAGCCAGATAGGCAAAGCTTCTAGCTTGATGACCTCGCCGTTCGTTCAAGCCAAAACTCGACCGTATCGCGCGTGCCTCAACGGCATGATTTGCGATTCTGCGACTCGGTCTTTAGCGTTGATTGCGGCCAGGGGGCATACGAATCGACAACGATCCCAACACAATGGTGCTGCTTGGGCGCTGGCAGGATGGCGAGGATGTTGCGCGTGACCGCCTCATCACCCGTTTGTATCCCGAACTCGCTCAAATCGCGGCGGCGCGATTGCGGAACGAGCGCAATTCGTCGCTGTCTACCGGCGATCTGATCAACGATGCCGTGATGCGCCTTATGCGGACGGATAGCGCGGAATTGAACGACCGCGTCCACATCATCGCGCTTGCATCGCGGATGATGCGGCACATTTTGATCGACCATGCCCGCGCGAAGTCGGTCGCGAAACGCGACCACATTCGTGTCGAACTCAACACCAGCGTCGATGGCGGCGCGCGGCTTGATCTGATTTCGCTCGAAACCGCGCTTGTCAGATTGGGAGCCATAGACAAACAATTGATGGAGTTGGTCGAAATGCGGTACTTCGGGGGAATGACGGTCGGCGATATCGCGCAAGTGTCGGGATTGTCGGAACCGACGGTCAAGCGGCGCTGGCAGACTGCACGGGCATGGCTGACCGATGCCTTGAGGAACGATATCGACAATGCCTGACATCGATCTCGAGCGCGAAGCCATCTCCCTGTTCGAACAGTTGCTCGACGTCGCCGACGCCGAGCGTGACGAATGGATTGCAAGCCATACGGTCAACCAGCCCGAGCTACGCGCACGCCTCGAGGCGATGCGCCAGGGCGACCGTGCGGCGAGTTTGCGAACCGGCAGCGCCGCCGAGGAAGTCGACGAAGAGGCTGCGCCCGAGCGGGTCGGTGCCTATCGCCTGACCGAGCGGATCGGGCGCGGCGGCATGGGCTCGGTCTATCGCGGCGAGCGCACCACCGGCGATTTCAACCATGTCGTCGCGGTCAAGATCATCAAGCCGGGCCTGCTGTCGAACACGCTAGTCGAACGCTTTGCGCGCGAACGCCAAATACTTGCCGAACTGTCGCACCCCAATATCGCGCAGCTTTACGATGGCGGCGAGACCGAGGCGGGCTCGCCGTATCTGATCATGGAACTGGTCGATGGCCTGCCGCTGCTGCAATGGGCCGATGCCCATGTCCCGTCGCGCGCCGACCGCCAGCGCCTGTTCCGCGACATTTGCGGTGCGGTATCGTTCGCACACCGCAATCTTATCGTCCACCGCGACCTGACACCGTCGAATGTGCTGGTCACCCGCGATGGCACGGTCAAGCTGATCGATTTCGGCATCGCCAAACCTGCCGACGATCCGGCAGACGGTGGCAAAGGTCCGGTGTCGATCGGCAGTCTCAGCCTGACCCCAGGCTATGCCGCACCCGAACGCACGACGAGCTCGGAAGTCACGACCGCAGCGGATATCTATTCGCTGGGAAAGCTGCTCCAGAAACTAATCCCGCCTGGACCTGAAGATGGCGACCTGAACGCGATCGTTGCCCGGGCAACCGTAACGGATCCGCTCGGGCGCTATGCCACGGTCGATGCCCTGAGCGCGGATGTCGCTGCCTGGCAAGGCAACATGCCGGTCACAGCGGTACGCGGAGGGCGTAGCTATGTCTGGCGCAAGTTCATCGCGCGCCACCGCGTCGGCGTGGCGGCGACGGCGGGGGCGCTGGCGTTGCTTATCGGCGCATTCGGGATGACCTTGTTTGCTAATTCACGCGCAGAGGCGGCGCTGGCGGCGGAAGCGACACGCTTTGGTGAAGTCCGATCGCTTGCGCGCTATCTGTTGTTCGACCTCAACGATCAATTGCGCCGCGTTGCAGGTAACACGCGCGCGCGCGCCGACCTCGCTGACGAGGCGCAAAGCTATCTGACGATTCTGGCCAAAGGCAGCGGCGATCGCGAAGATTTGAAACTCGAAACCGCGCAGGGGTTGATACAGCTTGCGCGGATTCAGGGTAGCCCAAACGAACCGAATCTCGGCGAGCCTGAACGCGGCACTGCCAACTTCCTCGCCGCACAAAAGCTGCTCGAGACGCTCCCAAACACGCCTGACGCCGCCAAGGCACCGGCACAGGCACAGGCGCGCGCGTTTCACGGGTTGATCTTGCTCCACGACGAAGCACGGCAGCCACAGGCCGATGGCGAGATCGCGCGGGCGGACAAAACGCTTGAGGCAATTCCCGCCGCCGCTCGCACAATTGCCTGGCACGAGGCGCGGAGGACGGTACGAAAGGCACAGCTCGAATTGGCCGATGTCGGATCGAAATACGAAACTATCACACCGATTGCGGCAAAGCTCGAGGCCGACATTGCCGACTGGCCGGCCGCGATGCGCGGAGGGAATGCCGCCGATATTGACCGCGCCTATGCCGCCTATTACCGCGCGCTGAAAGAGTCCGAAGCGGGCGAGAAAACGGATTACGGTCTGCCCCAGTTTCTCGCCGTCGAAAAGCAGTTCGATGCGCTGATCGCTGCCGACCCGAACGATCCCGTCGTCTTGTATATGGCGGCGTTCAACCTTGCGGATGGCTTTGCTGCGGCTTCCCGCACCGAAAAGGAGGTGACGTCGGACCGGCTCATCCGCCGTGCTGCCGTCGTCATCGACCGGCTTATGGCCATCGACGACCGCGACCAGATGGTACGCAAGCGTGCGGGCAGCATCAAGGAGGGACTCGCGCAGAACCTGCGCGATCAGGACAAGTTCGACGAGGCGATTGCGCTCCAGCAACAGGTCATCGCGCTGCGCCGCCAGAACATCGGCCGTGACCGCAACGCCAAATCGGTTGGCAACCTCGGCTTTTCGCACATGATCCTTGGCATTATCGGGCGTGATGCGGGCAATCGAACGATTGCCTGCGAAAACTGGACCGCGTCGGCAGCGGCTTTTGGCGAACTCGAACAGCGTCAGCAGCTGTCTGGTTCGATGAGAGCCTTTCTGCCGGGTTTGAGGCTCAAGCGAAAGTTGTGCGCGGATGGTGTCGCGCTCAGCGGGTTGAAAGCGCCCATTCGCTGATTTCTCAGCCCGCGTGACCCGTTTCTCTCTTGTGGCGCTGGCGGCCCGAGTGCGGCAGTTGCAGCCGTGTCTTATGAGAAATCAAAAGCGACGCGGCCTAGCGTAAGTGCACTCGCTCGATAACAAACAGCAAATAGGCCCAGGTCGGTGAGTCGTGTCGATCCACGCCTGATGACGCGTGTCTGATCGACCCTTCCAGCGGCCTTTCGAGCAAGGCAGCGCCAAGCCCCGACAACATTTATTTTCAATTGGTGACCCGTTTCCCGAATATCCCTCGCTGTTCCCATTGAAGGCATCGAACCGCGCAACCGCTGCGTCGTGGATGGCCGGGGCTAAAAGGGGACTTTTCATGCGTATCGGTCAGGTTGGTTTGTTCGAAGGCAAGTTTGGTTTGGTGGCAGGCGTTTCGATGTTGGCACTCGGCCTCGCAATCGCGGCGACTCCGTCGCACGCGCAGCAAGTCGTTGTCGGTGGCCCGCAATGCGTTGTCGTCGCAGGCACGGCGACCTGTGAGGGCAATTTGTCGGGTGGTGTCACATCGCAGCAGCAATTCGGCCATGCCCCGGTGCGGACGATCAACATTCGCAACACGACATCGCCGATCGCGCCGACCACCGGCATTTTCGCCGTTGGGGCCGACCGCAGCGACGGGCCGCTGACGATCAGTATCGCCGACGGCACCGTCATCAATGTGTTCGACAATCTGGCGATTGCCGAACCGGCGCAGGGAGTCATTGCGATCTTGCGCGGTGGTAACGCCTTGGTGATCGACAGCGGCGCAAGGATCACGTCGAACGGCGGCGGTCAGGGTGTCGGCGGCCCCGGCGCGGGGATCGAGGGCGTTGCCCATGGCGCTGGCGGATCAGTGACGATCACCAACCGCGGGCAGATCACCAGCAACAGCACAACGCATCGCTCGACCGGAATTACCGGCCAGCTTCTCACCAGCGCAAACGGCAACATCACGATCACCAACAGCGGGGCGTTGTTTGCCAACTCGACGGCAACGGGCGAGCGCGACAATGTCGTGGCGGGGATTTTCGCGAGCGATAACGGCGCGGCGACCGGCAGCGGGCTGATTACGGTCAACAACACCGGCGCGATCACGGTCCGCACCGATCCCAATGCTGCCAATACGGCAGCTGGGGGCAATGCCGCTGGTATCGTCACCAACGGCCTGACCAGCGATAGCAACACGGTCATCACCAACAGCGGCGCGCTAGACAGCCAGGGACAGCGCGCCAACGGGATTTTCGCCTTTACGCGCGGAACGCTGCTGACCGGCGACACTAGCGTCGCCGTCACGAACAGCGGGACAATGCGGATCGACGGCACCGGCAGCGGTATTCTCGCCCAGACGCAGGGCGAAAAGGTCGATGTTACGGTCCGGAATCTGGCGGCGGGCGCAATCAACATTACGGGCGCGAACGGGACTAACACGCCAAGCACGGGCATCCTTGCCCTGAGCCAAGCGCGCACCGGCATACTGACGGTTGAGAACGCCGCCACGATCACGATGGCGGGAACCGGATTTTCGCGCGGTATCGGTATCACCACCGGCGGTGCGCCCGCTGGCGGCAACTACACGATGTCGGTTGCGAACACCGGCAACATCACGATCGGGACAAGCAGCGGACAGGGTATCCGTATCGACGCGACGCGTGATGACACTGCCACTGCGACAATCACGAACAGCGGCGCGATCAACCTGAGCGCAACGACGAATGCGGTATCTGCCGGGATCACCGTCAACCTCGGACTGACCGGAACCGGCGACGGCCCGACCAGCGCGACGGTGACGAATAGTGGCGTGATTACCATTGGCGCGGGCGTCGGCATGGCCGTGGCGGCAGACGCGATTACGGTGACGAACAGCGGAGCGATCAATACCGCGAATGCGTTCTCCGACGCAGTCAATTTAGTCGGCACCGGGACGGGAGCCATCAGCTTGACGAGTTCGGCTAATATCCGGGCGCAGGGCGCAAACTCCGACGCCATCGCCATTTACGGCACCGGCTCGGGCGCGACGATCAATCTCAGCGGCGCGGCGGTTCAGGCGCCGACGGGTATCGCCAACAGTGAAAACTACGTCGTGCGCGTCGCGGGTGACATCAACACTGTGTTGACCCCGACCAACGGCTCGACGCTCACCGGCAATCTGATCTTTGCGGGCGGAAACGACCGGATCGACGTCGCGGCGGGCAACCAGATCACTGGCAATGTGGCGCTTGGCGCGGGTACCGACACTTTCAACTTTGCGACGGGGACGTTCAGGGGATCGATCGATCTGGGCGCGGGCGACGACACGATCACCGTCAACAATTTCGCGATTGCGGATGCGATTGCCATCGGCGCGATCGAGGGAGGCGCTGGCAATGACACGCTCAATCTGCGGCTACGCGACGGCGACGCACTCAATCTGACAGTTGGCCCGTTGCAAATCTCCAATGTCGAAACGGTGGCGCAATCGGGACTGGGAACCGTCACCTTTGCCGGCGCGGCCCCGACGCTCAATTTTCTCTACGAATTGCGCCAAGGCGCGCTCAACCAGAACGCGGCGCTGGTGAACGCCAATCTCTCGACGCTTGCCGGGACGACGCTCGGCATGTCGGGTAGTGTGCGTAACTTGAGCGTCGCGGGCGACTTCAACCCCGGCGGCGTGGCGGCCACCGGCACGGCAACCGTCGGCGGCAATTTCGTGCTGGCATCCACCGGCACTTACTTCGCCGATATTTCGGCGACGGGCGCATCCGATCTCGTGTCGGTCACTGGCACTGCTGCTCTCAACGGCGGCCGCTTGTCGGTGAATTCGCTCAGCCCCGACAGCGCGTTCGGCACAAACGCAAATCTCAGCTACATGGTCCTGAACGCGGCAGGCGGCCTTACCGGGACGTTCGGCAGCCTCGTCAACGAGGATCTGCCTTTCCTGAACCTCACGCTGTCCTACACCGCCAATGCGGCGCTACTCAGCGTGCGCCGTTCGGTCGTGACAACGGTGAACGTCGCCCAGACGTTCAACCAGACGCAAGTCGCCACCGTCATCGATGCAACGCAGAACGGCGCAACCGGCGACTACCGGACCGTGCTCGATGCGCTTGTGTTCGCAACGACACCGCAGGCGCTGACCGCGCTCAACACGTCCTCGGGTGAAATCCACGCGAGCGTTCTTGCCTCGGGCCTGCGTCAGTCGCGGGTTATCGGCAATGCGATGCAGTCACGCATTCATGCCGGACCAGTGCAGAGCGATAGCGGCAATCGCTTCGGCTTGTGGCTCGCGGGCGGCATCGTCGATGGCGCGATTGCCGCCGATGGCAATGCGGCACGGGTGTCGGGTAACAGCCAGGGGATGATCTTCGGTGGCGAACTGGCGGGAGGCTCGGGCAATTTCGTCGTCGGGGCGGCAGTCGGCTATGCCAAGTCGCGCGTCGATGTGAACGCGCGCCAATCGTCGGCCAAGCTCGATGGCTGGCAGGCAGGTGCTTACGGCCGGTTCGGCACAGGCGGCAGCGGCTTTACGGTCAGCGCGCTGGGTTCCTATGTCAGTAGCAACGCCGATACGCAGCGCGGTATCACGGTCAACACGATCAACCGCACGGCGACCGCGCGTTATAGGGTGGAAAGCACGTCGATCGGCGGCGAGGCGCGGTTCGGCATTCCGGTCGGCGCATCGTCATGGGCGGTCGGGCCGGTTGCGGCGTTCGACTACACCAATGTCCGCCGCGCGGCCTTTACCGAGGGCAATGCAGCATCGCTCAACCTGGCCGGCAACAGCGACAGCCACAATCTGACGTCCTACGGTGTCGGCGGCTTCGCCAATTGGCAGGGCAAGGGCGGCAAGTTCGACTTGAGCGTGATGTACGACCGTGGCGACCGTGCTGCGGCGGCGACGCGCCTCGCGCTGCAGGGCGCACCGGCATCGACCTTCATTGTCCGCTCGCCGGTATCGATCAGGGACGGTGTCCGCGTTGGGCTGACCAGCGAGCTCGCACTCGGTTCGGGCTGGGGCATCGGCGCGGGCTATCGCGGGCGGATCGCGGGGGTCGATAGCGACCACAGCGCAGTGCTGTCGCTGATCTGGCGGCAATAGGCGGGGGAGCTTCGTCGAAGCGACGGCAGGTCATTCGGCAATCGTTCCATGATCCGTCGCTCGGCAGTCCGCGGTCCCTCAAAACTCGACAGTGCCTCCACAGCTTCTCCACATTCGCTGCTCAGGAGGGAGCGCGATTGTGTTAGGGGCGGCGTGATGGACAATGCTTTGATCTTGGTGGCCGAGGACGAGCCGGCTATTGCGAAGATTCTGACGTCCTATCTGGAGCGGGACGGTTTCCGCACGGTAACAGCGGGCGATGGCGAGGTGGCGTTGATCCATCACCAGATGCTCAAGCCCGACCTGATCCTGCTCGACGTCCAGATGCCTAAGCGTGACGGGATGGCGGTGCTTGCGGAAGTCCGCCGTCGCGGCACGACCCCTGTCATCATGGCAACCGCGCGCGCCGAGGATCTGGACAAATTGTCCGCGCTGCATGTCGGTGCCGACGACTATGTGGTGAAGCCGTTCAATCCGATGGAAGTCGTGGCCCGGGTTCGTGCCGTGCTGCGCCGGACCAGTGGCGCGATGGCCGATCCGGTCGTGCTGCGCGCGGGTGCAGTCGAGATCGATACGATATGCTACATCGTCAGCGTGATCGGCGAGACCGAGACGGTCGTCCTCGACCTGACGCTGACCGAGTATCGCCTGCTCGAACATATGGCCCGTGCCGCGCGCCGGGTTTTTTCGCGGTCCGAACTGGTCGATGCCTGCCTGCCCGAGGGGGACGCGCTGGAACGCACGGTCGATAGCCATATCAGCAATTTGCGGCGTAAGCTCGATGCGGCAGGCGCGCCGGGATATTGTGTTGTCGTGCGAGGCATCGGTTATCGGCTCATTACGGCGTGATCGGGCGGCGACAGCTGGCAAGCTTGCGCCGCTGGCGGCGGAATCGTCCGCGCTGGCCGCTCACCCGTCAGATTTCGCTGATCTTTGCGCTGGCGATGCTCGCCAATGCGACGGTTATCATCGTCGTGTCGGATATCTGGACTCGATATGTCGTCGAGGATGCGTTTTCGACCATGTCGCCGAAGGCGCTGGAAACCTACAAGCTGCTTGAACGGGGCGGCATTGCGACACCAATTGATATTGCCCAGCTGACCAAAGAATTGAAACCACTTCAGCCGCGCCTTGAGCGTGAAACGAACACTATTCTTTATACACTCGTTGCGATTGCTGCGGTTGTTACCTTTGCCCTCGGCTATCTGATCCTCGGTCGCATGGGCAAAGGGCTGGTGAATGTCGCGGATGCCGCCCGACAGATTGCCGACGGCGATATGACCGCGCGCGCTGCGCCGATCAAATATGCCTCACGCGAAGAGGCGCAGCTGACAACTGACTTCAACCTGATGTCGGCATCGCTGCAACGGGCCGAAAGGGAATTGGCGGAGGGCACCGCCTCGATCGCACACGAACTGCGTACACCGCTGACCATCTTGCGCGGGCGACTGCACGGCATTTCGGACGGCGTGTTCGCGCTCGCACCCGAAGAAATCGACGGCTTGTTGTTTCAGGTCGAAGGGCTGGGTCGGCTGGTCGATGACCTCCAGACGTTGAGCCTCGCCAACTCGCACCGGCTGATTCTCGACCTTGCGGACACGGATCTTTCTGTCGAAGTCCGGCGGGTGTTGGCGGCGGTCGAGCCTGATCTGGCAGCTGCGGGATTGCAACCGGTGCTCGATATTGCGGCGACACCGCTACGCGCCGATGGTGTCCGTATCCGTCAGGTTATTGGTGCGGTGCTCGCCAATGCCTGTCGATATGCCGCCGACAGCGGGCTGCTCCGCATCACGACGCGAGCCGACAGGCGCGAAGCTGTGCTTGAAATCGTCGACTATGGCCCCGGCTTGCCCGCCGACACCGGCGACCGCGCCTTTGATCGCTTCTGGCGCGGCGAGGCGTCGCGCAGCCGTAATACAGGAGGGAGCGGCCTCGGCCTTGCTGTCGTCCGCGCGATTGTCGAGGCGCACCGGGGGCGCGCGACGCTGTCTAACCATGCCGGCGGCGGCACGCTGTTCGAAATGCGTTTGCCGGTCGATGCAAAGGCTTGAGCACCTCCACACGCTCTCGACACGAGGCCGACATCCGCTCCATCACCAGCCTCTAACTCCGCAACTGTCACCGGGTGAAAACGCCCGGTTCGAAATGTTCAAGGAGTACAGACATGAAGACCCTATTCGCCGGAATGACCGCACTTGCATTGCTGGTCCCCGCCGTCGCGCACGCCGACGATGGCGAACGCAATCCGCTGTCCGGGCCAAAGGTCGGGATCGAAGTGACCCGCGACGCCAATCAGATCCGGCAGGCTGGCGGTACGCTCGACGCCAACCGCAATGGTATCGGTGTCCGTGGTTTTGTCGGCTACGACCTCGCCCTGGGCAAAGTGGCTGTCGTCGGCGGCGAGTTCGGGATCGGCGGCGGCGGCCGCACGTCCGATCAGGCGTCGTTGCTTGCCGGGGGGCGTTACCGTGTCGATCCCGGTCTGACCTATGATGCCACTGCACGCATTGGCTTTATGCCCGCCAAGGGACTCATGGTCTATGGCCGTGGCGGCTATCGCTGGCTCAGGACGCAACAGGTCATCAGCGGCCAGGTAACCGGCAACGGCATAACCAAAGTCACCGAAAAGGGCTTCACTTATGGCGGCGGCATTGAATACGCCGTGACCCCCAACATCGGCCTGCGTGCCGAATTCAACCGGACCGACTACGACCGCAATTTCAAACAGAACAAGGTCTCGGTGGGGGCTTCATTTCGCTTCTGATGGGGGCATCACGCCGAACACTCTGCCATGGTCGCTCTGCTTTAACGGGCAGGGCGACCTTGATCTGTTTCCCGCTTCCTGATGCTCTGGGGAGCTAGGGAGACGAGACCATCGAAACCGCTGGCAATATGCGGCGCGACTTGGCAGTCATCGGTCATGTCGATTGCCCCCTCCCGCATTGCTGCTCGTGACGGCGTGGTGTCTGCCATCCCGACGTCCTACGACGTGGCGCAGCGCGCAGGTGTATCGCAATCGGCGGTATCGCGCTGTTTCCGTCCCGGATCGAGCATTGCGCCCAAAACCCGTGCGCGTGTGATTGCGGCTGCGCGCGAACTTGGTTATTTCCCCAATGCCATGGCGTCGGGCCTGATTACCAAGCGGTCTAACCTGGTCGCGGTGCTCATCTCGAACCTGACGAACCTCTATTATCCTGAAGTATTGGCAGAGATCACACGGCGGCTGTCAGAGCGCGGTATCCGGGTTCTGTTGTTTGCGCTGCAGGCCGAGAGCGATGTCGATGCGATGCTCGACCAAGTTTGGCGCTACCGCGTCGATGGCGCGATTGTCGCTGCGCGGCTGTCGCCCGATCAACTCCGCGATTTCGCCAAGCACCGCGTGCCGGTGGTGCTCTATAACCGTTTTGGCGAGGGTGAGCCTGTGCCGAGCGTATGTTGCGATTCGGTCGGCGGCGAGCGACAACTGGTCGAGCGGCTGGTGGGGGCAGGGCATGATGTGTTCGGCATTATTGCGGGGCCCGATGACAGCTATGTCAGCCAGGAACGCGTGCGGGGCGCGCAGCAACGGTTGCACGAACTGGGACGGCAGGCGCTGCTGGTCAAAGGCGCGTTCGATTACGAAAGTGGCGACGCGGGGCTGCGGCAGTTAATGACGATGACCGGGCGCAAACTCGACGCGCTGATCTGTGCCAACGACCTGATGGCGATCGGCGCGATCGACTGCGCGCGCACCCAATTCGGTATCAGCGTACCCGGCGACCTGTCGATTGTCGGTTTCGATGGCGTCGCGCCGGCAATGTGGTCAAGCTACAATCTATCGACCGTACGCCAGCCAGTGCGCCGGATGACCGAGGCCGCTGTCTCGATGCTGATGGAACGCATCGACGATCCCGATCTACCGCCCGAAGTGCGGACGTTCGCGGGCAAATTCATTGACGGAGCATCGGCGCGGCTCGAAAGCCGCGCCTGATCCTTTACGCTACGCGGCTCGAAAGCCGCGCCTGACCCTTTAGAACTTCACGCTGCCGCGCAGACCGAACAGGCGCGGCGGGGCATAGCTCGCCTGAAGGTTGCCACCACCGCCATAAACGAAGCGCGTGGCCGTCGCACGGTCGGTGACGTTGGTCACGAACGCCTGCAACGAGAACCGCTCGTCATATTCCCAAGTCAGGCGCAGATCGAGCTTGGCGAAGGCGGCCTGCCGGTCGAGGACCGAATTGATCGCTTGCCCGAAAAACGCGCCCGAGAAATTGAGCTGGGCATAGGGCGAGAGCTTGCCCGCGCTGCCGAGATCTATGTCGTACTGGACCGACACCGACCCCGAATATTCGGGCGAATGCGCGATCCGGTTGCCCGCGAGATTGCAGCCGAACGCCAGCCCGGGCGTACCGGCGACGCCGGTTCCGGTGCCGGGAATGGGGCCGCAATCATAACCGACCGCGAACAGGCGGCGTTGGCCGATGGGCGCGATCGTCACCCCGTTGACGACTGTCGCCGTTGTCGCCGTAGCATCGGTGACGAGGATCGACGTGCCGAACGGTGCGGCCACCTGATTATACTCGGTGTAGCGCGCATTGAGATACGAGAAGCTGGCGTTGAGAGTCAGCGCATTGACCGGACGCCAGACGGCTTCGAGCTCGGCGCCATAGGACCGCGCCTTGCCGCTGTTCTCGATGATCGACAGCGTGGTATTGCCGACCGGAATCTGGCGTTGTTCCTGCAAGTTGTTGTACTTGTTATAGAACATCGACAGGTTCAGTTGCAGCGTGTTGTCGAAGAACCGGTTTTTCGACCCGATTTCGAACGCTGTCACCGTCTGTGGTGCGAATGTCTCGCGGCCCAACGCAGCAGCGGCTTGGCTGCCGTTGAATCCGCCTGAGTTGAAGCCGGTCGAGACCGACGCATAAAGCAAATTCTGGTCGGTGACCTGATAGTCGAGACCGACGCGCCACGTTACTTTTTCGAACCGGGCGGTATTGAACGTCGCGCCGTTGAACAGCGCGGTGTTTGCAGTCAGGCACTGAAATCCCGGCTGCGGCAATGGGATCGTCGTATAGGTGCAATTGGTCGCTCCGCCGCGCACGCCGAACGAGCTTTCCGGAATTGGCCCGGTTGCCAGCGTGATCGCGGTCGCATCGGGCGCGCCAGCGACCAACGGCAGAATCGCGTTAGCATTGGCGAAGCGGAAATCCTTGCTATCGCGCGTCCAGCGGATGCCACCGGTCAGCTTCAACTGCTCGGTCAGCTTATAGCTGGCCTGTCCGTAGAAGGCGAGCGAGCGTGTCTCCGCCTGAAGCTGCGAGTAAAAGCCTGCAGCCTGTGCGCGGGTAATGTTCGGCGTCACATTGCGGACGATCTGCGGGAATTGCTGGTTGATGAACGTGCCGTTGAGCTTGTCCTTGAAATAATAGGCACCCACGACATATTCGAGCGGCCCGTTGCCGTTCGACAGCAATTGCACTTCCTGGCTGAACGTCTTGGCCGAGGTAAACTGATAATCGGCCCCGATCTGGTTGCCCGAAAAATCGGTGTCCTGCGTCCGCGTCGTCTTGAAATCATTATAGCCGGTGATCGATTTCAGCGTGACCGGTCCGAAGTCATAGGCAAGGTTGGCGGTGCCGCCGAAATTCTTCAGGTCGAGCACGCCGCGATAGTCGTTGTCGATCAGATACGGATCGTTCGGCGCGAACAACGGCACACCCGCGTCGATCGTCAGCGGCGCGTCGACAATGCCGTCGCGGTTGCCGCCGCGTGTGTTCAGGATAACCGGCGTCGCGTTGAACAGCTGCTGGTTGCTCGGCACATGGAAATAGCTGCCGACCAGCTTGTAACCGAACGCCGAACCGCCTTGTCCGCCGCGCGTTGCGTAATCGACCTTGAACGTTGCGGTGAAGCGATCATCGGGTTTGAACATGATCGACCCGCGCAAATAGGTATTGTCGTCGTCGAACAGATTGCCGCCGGTCGGGTTGATATTCTTCACATAGCCGTTCGATTTTTCGTAGCCAGCAGCAAAACGCACCGCGACCGTCTCGCCGAGCGGCGCGTTGACATAGCCGGTAACGCGGACCTGCGCGTTCGATCCGATCGTCACATCGGCCCCGCCCATGACCTTGCTGACCGAGGGCTGTGCGGTCACGATCGAGATATTACCGCCGAAGGTGTTGCGACCGTAGAGCGTTCCCTGCGGCCCGCGCTGGACCTCGACCCGCTCGAGATCGACGAAGCCCAAGGTCGCCTGCGACGAGCGCGACTGGTAGATGCCATCGATGAAGAAGCCGATGGTCGTGTCGGCGTTCACATCGACGCTTTCGGTGCGGACGCCGCGGATGGCGGGACGCGCATCGACGCCCGAACGGCCGAAAGTGAAGCCGGGGACCAGTCCTTCGAGGCGCGAGACATCGGTCAGCCCCTTTTCGGCGATTTGCTTCGCACCGAATGCCGATACTGAGATCGGCACGTCCTGAAGATTTTCCTCACGGCGCTGCGCGGTCACGACAATTTCGGCGATGCCGGTGTCGGGGTCCGCAGCAGGGGCCATCCCCTGCGCCAGCGCGGTGGCGGGCAGCAGCGCTACGGCAAGTGCTACGAGCGAGACCGGTGCGATACGGCGTGATGCGAAACGGATAGCGGTCATCTGGTCAGCCCCCCTTAAATCTGGCTTCAAGCGATAATTCCGCGAGTTTAGATTGCAAAAAGCCGTTTTGCAATCGCAGTCAAAATATTTGGCCCAGTGTGGCAGTTTTGCCGATTTATCTGCGATGGTTTGTCCGATTTTCGCCTAATTTCGGTGCGATTCCGGCGTTGCTTGCAATTGCATCGGCAAGCATACATGCTTCGCCACGTCAGGGGGAGCCGAGCTTGGCCAGAACATCCGTAAGCGCATCATGGATCAATGCGACCGACCTCTCGGCGGCGCGGCGCTTTACCGCGCTTGGCTTTCTGCTGGTCGCCTATTTCTGTTACGCTTGGTCGTGGAACACCGTCGACATCCTGCGGCCGTATATCAAGGAAAGCCTGAATCTGTCGCTGACCCAGTCGGGATCGGTCTACACCTTGCAGTCGGCGGGCGCGATCGTTGGTGCGGTCGTAATGGGGCAGGTCGCCGACAAGATCGGGCGGCGCAACGCGCTCAGCATCTCGATGATCGGTTTCGGGACCGGCATTCTCGCCGCGCTGCTGGTGACCAGCTATACTCAGCTTGTTTTCCAGCGCGCTTATCTCGGTTTTTTCATGGGGTCGATGTTCCCGATTGCGGTCGGCATCTATTCGGGTCTGTTCGCGCGCGACGTGCGCGGGCTGGTCGCGGGGTTCGTGCTCGGAACCTATAATGTTGCGGTGGCGGCGCTCAGCTTTCTATCGGCGGCGGCGTTTCGAGCGGGCTATGACTGGAGATTGTTGTTGTGGATCGGCGTCGTGCCGGTTGCGTTGTCGCTGTTCGCGCCGCTGTTTATTCCCGACGACCGCAAGCTCATTCCGATGGACGGGATCGCCGACGGTCAGACCGTCGCCAAGGCAAAGCTGCCAATTGCCGAGCTTTTTGCCCCCGGTGTCGCGCGCCAGACGATTTTACTGGCGACGATGACGGGCCTCAATTTCTTTGCGTATCAAGCGTTCACCGGCTGGGCGACGACTTATCTGAAAACCGTCCGCAATGTCCCCGATACCGCTGTTGGCGATGTAGTCGGTTGGCAGTTCGTAGGTGCGATCATCGGAGGATTTGTTTGGGGCTTTGTCAGCGACCGGCTCGGGCGGCGCACAGCCGCATGGGGATTCGTTTTTGCCGCCGCGATCATCCCGGTCTATCTGTTTGTCGATTTCGGGAATGATGCGCTCTTCAATCACCCCTGGTTCCTTCCGCTTCCCGACGCGCCGCTCGAAATCATCGGCCTTGCCTATGGCATCATGCTGTCGTGCAGCGCGATCTGGGGGCCGTGGTTGTCCGAGCTCTACCCACCGCACCTGCGCTCGACCGCCGCGTCGATCTTCAACTGGGGCCGCGTCATCAGCATGACCGCGCCGCTGATTACCGCGCCGCTTGCCGAGGCCTATGGCCTTGCCCCCGTCATGAGTCTCGCCTCGGTCAGCTTCCTTGCCGCCGCCGCGATCTGGTTCAGCCTGCCCGAAACACTTAAGCGCAAAGCATGATGCGCTGGGACGATTTGCCCGAGGTGCGGTCGCCCATGGGCCGCACGCTTGATGATCTGCTGGAGGAAGGGCCGCGGCGACAGGAGCTGCCCGGTTACGACGCGGTCTACCGCGACTTCGTCGATTACATCATCCGCTGCACCCACCGCATCTGGGAGCAAAAAAACGTCGGCCTGTGTCGCACGCATTACAGCGCGGATTGCGCGATCCACACGCTCGCGGGTCCGGTGACGGGCGTCGAGGCGGTCGTGCAGAACACGATCACCACTTTGGGCGCGACGCCCGATCGGTTGCTGATCGGCGAGGACGTGATCTGGTCCGACGACGGCAACGGCAACTTGTACAGTTCCCACCGCATCGTCAGCCGCTCGACACATATGGGCGACGACCCGCTGCTCGGTGCCGCGACGATGGTCGGCAACGGGGTGATGACGATTGCCGACTGCCTGTGCCGCGAAAACCGCATCGTCGAGGAATGGCTGGTCCGCGACAATCTGCGTGGGGTCTTGCAGGTCGGGGGCGACCCCTGGGCAATCGCCCGCGCACAGGCGACGAGTGATCAGGCGGGCGACCAATCACGGCACGCTTGGCGCAAGGACGCAATTGCGCGAACGCGGACCGAGGCGGACGTAGCGATCCCCGAAGGCCATCCGGCAGCGGCACCAGCAGCCGTGCTCGCCGCAGCCCTTCGCGACGACCTCTACGGGGACGCCGCGTCCGCCCTTTCGCCCGCCGCCGAAATCCGCTGGCCGACCAACCGCCACGGCTGGGGACGCGGGTATTGGGTCGGGTGCCTGACGCAGATCCGCGCGAGCCTGCATGATGTGGCCTACCGCCTCGAACACATCGCCGCGCGCCCGTTGCCGGGTGGCGATGTCGCAGTGGCGCTGCGCTGGTCGCTGGCGGGTACGCATCGCGGCAATGGCGTGTGGGGCTGGTCGAGCGGGCGCGAGCTGCTAATCTCGGCGGTGTCGCATTACCGGCTGCGTGGTGGCTTGATCGTCGAGGATATCACCGTGTTCGACGAACTCGCAGTGCTACGCCAGATCAGCGGTGGGCTGGGCGCATGAGTGCGCTCGAAACCTTACGCACGTTAGCGCGCGGCGAGCGTCCCGCAAACGGCTTGCTCCACACCTGCCGCTTCGACGGCCTCGGCCACGAAATCTATGGCGAAGAGGCGATTGTCGCGCGGATGGGCCTTGAGCCGTTCACAATCGACGACGATGCCCTGATTTTCGAGTATGCGGCGCACATTGCGGTGCTTACCGGCGAGCGCGCGTTGTTCGCCGACCTGAGCGACGGCAACATCGCGCGGCTGTGGCTGCTCGGCCCCGACGGCTTCGGCGGCGAGGAACCCGAAATCTCAGTCGTGTTCGACCCCGACCTCAGCCAAGCGCGTGGCCATGTGTTCTTCGCCGCATCCGACTACCCCGCGCTGGCCGTCGAGGCCGTCGATCGCGTGCTGGCTGCGGGGCGCGAGATCGTTGATGCCGCCGACGGCCCGCGCACCCGTGCCTTCGCCATTCGCGCGTTCGGCGATGCGGCGGGCGGTGCGGCGCTGTTCGCAGTTTACCGGCTCCGCCCCGATGGCGACGAGACGGCTGGCTTCGTCAACATGGCCGCGTTCTGGGGCAAGCAAGAAACGCACATCGTCCGCGATATCGGCGGCGAGGCGATTTTGGCGGCGCATGCGTGGACCCCGCGTATCGGGGCATGACGCCGGCCCTGCTGCCCGGCAACATGTGCGACGCGCGGCTGTGGACGAAAGCGGTGCGCGGCGTCCTGCCGGGAGCGGTCGATGCCGATCTGACGCTCAATGACAGCATCGGCGCTATGGCCGCGCGGACGCTCGCCAGTGTCGAGGGACGTTTGCTCCCGGTCGGTTTCTCGATGGGGTCCATTGTTGCAGTCGAAATGTGGTGTCAGGCACCGGCGCGTATCGCGGGCCTCGTCCTCCTCGGCTATAACGCGACCGCCGACTTGCCCGAGCGCGCCGCGCATCGCCCCGTCCAGCAAGCCGAAGTCCGCAGCGGCGGGCTGGAGCGGGTGCTCGTCGAGGAACTCAAGCCGAACTACCTCGCCGAGGCGCAGCGGGGCAATCTGCCGCTGCTCGACCTGTTGCGCGACATGGGGATGACGCTCGGCCCCGATGTGTTCGTGCAGCAGAGCGAGGCGCTGCGCCTGCGTGCCGACCGGGTGGCCGCATTGCCCAGCATCACCGTGCCGGTGCTCTACGGATGCGGGGCCGAAGACCGGTTGTGCCCGCCCGATTGGCACAAGCGCTGGACCGAAATGACTGCGGATGCAGAATTTGTGGAATTCCCTGAAACCGGCCATATGCTGCCACTCGAAGCGCCGAACGCGCTCGCCGCCACCATCGCCCGGTGGCGCGCCGCCAAAGGAGGGGAACTCGACCAATGACCGACCGCATTCTGACCACACACGTCGGCAGTCTGCCGCGATCCAAGGCGGTCACTGATCTGGTCTTCGCCGTCGAGCGTGGCGACCCGGTCGATGCCGCGCAGTTCGACGCGGTGATCGGCGCGGCGGTCGATGAAGTCGTCGCGCGCCAGGTGAGCGTCGGCATCGACCTCGTCAGTGACGGCGAGATGTCAAAGATCAGCTATGCGACCTACATCAAGGACCGCATCACCGGCTTCGACGGCGACAGCCCGCGCACGCCGCCCGCCGACCTTGAGGATTTCCCCGAATTCCTCCAGCGGCAGAACAGCGGCGGCGGCACCCCGACCTATCGCCGCCCGAAATGCGTCGGCCCGGTCGCACCCAAAACGCTCGCGCCGCTCGACGACGACCTGAAGCATATGGCCGCAGCATTAGCGAAGCACCGCCCCGCAGGTGGGTTCATGAACGCCGCGTCCCCCGGGGTCATCGCACTGTTTCAGCCCAACGAGCATTATGCGACGCAGGACGCCTATCTCGAAGCCTTGGGTGAGGCGATGCGGCCCGAGTATGAGGCGATCGTCGGTGCAGGCCTGATCCTGCAACTCGATTCCCCCGACCTCGGCCTCGGGCGGCACATGATGTACAAGGGGCGCAGCGACGCCGAGTATCTGACCCTGATCGGGATGCATGTCGAAGTGCTCAACCACGCGCTCCGCAACGTCCCCGCTGACCGCGTCCGGATGCACGTCTGCTGGGGAAACTACGAAGGGCCGCACACCCACGATGTCGAAATGGGCGTAATCCTGCCGACCTTGATGAAGGCAAAACCGGCGGGGTTGCTGTTTGAAACGAGCAACCCGCGCCACCAGCACGACTGGAACTATTTCGCCGAGATGCTCGACATCATCCCCGACGACAAGGTGCTGATCCCGGGTGTGATCGACAGCACGACGAACTTCGTCGAACATCCGCGCGTGGTGTGCGAGCGGATCGAGCGGTTCGCTGGGATCGTCGGGCGCGAGCGGGTAATCGCAGGCACCGACTGCGGCTTTTCGACCTTCGCCGGGTTCGGCGCGGTCGATCCGGATATCGTTTACGCCAAGCTGGGGGCATTGGCCGAGGGCGCGGCGCTGGCGAGTGCACGGTTGTGGTCGTGAGCGGGGTAACCCCTTCTTCCCCGAGCGAAGACGAGGGGCTTTTTCGAGCGAAGTCGAGAACAAGCTCTCGCGACAGGAGCCTCGACTGCGCTCGGCAGTGCCCCTCGACTTCGCTCGGGGAGGAGCAGTCATGACGTTACGCGAACGCCTCCACGCCCGCGACCTCCTCGCCGGAACCTGGGTCAAAACCCCGCACCCGCACGTCGTCGAAGTGCTCGCGCTCTCGCCGCTCGACCTGATCGTCCTCGATGCCGAACACGCGCCGTTCGACCGGGGGACGCTCGACCTGTGCATCATGGCGGCCCGCGCCGGGGGCAAGCCGGTGCTCGTCCGCCCGGCGTCGTCGGCGCACGAGCATATCCTAAACGCGCTGGATTGCGGCGCCGACGGGGTCATCGTCCCGCACGTCCGCTCGGCAGCCGAAGCGCGCGAGATCGTCCGCGCCTGCCATTATGTTCCCGGCGGACGCGGCTTTGCGGGCAGCAGCCGCGCGGCAGGCTACACGACACTCGGCATGGCGAACCACCGCGAGCGCGCGAAAGACGTCATCGTCATCGCGCAGATCGAGGACGTCGAAGCGGTCGAGGCCATCGACGAAATCGCTGCCGTCGAAGGCATCGACGCGCTGTTCGTCGGCCGCGCAGACCTGACGATCAGCTATGCCGCTGTCACCCCCGACGACGCGATCGTCGTCGCCGCCGTCGATCGCATCTGCGCGGCGGGGCAGGCGGCGGGGCGGACAGTCGGCATGTTCCTCGGTCGCGTCGGCGACGTCCCCGAATGGCGCGCGAAAGGCGCGAGCCTGTTCGTGCTGCAATCCGACCAGGATTTCTTGTTGAAGGGAGCGGCGGGATTGGCGGTAGAGATACGAGGCTAGGATTTCATATAAAACTGATGATTTGATGACGACTTGTCCACAGCCCGAATGCCGTCACGCGCAACATCGACCTGAGCCTTGAATATGCGTCCACTACGAAGACGGGCACCCTTGCTGAACTTTTCCCACCGTTTTTCAAGAAACAAGTCTTGAAGCTTAAAGCGATCACCAGTCGGTCGCCGCGCAGCCGCCTTTACGGCCATACGTACAATTTCCCTAGCTTCCCGATCATCAGTCAGCTCGCCACATTTTTTTAAG
Source organism: Sphingomonadales bacterium (assembly GCA_031408195.1). Lineage (GTDB taxonomy): Bacteria > Pseudomonadota > Alphaproteobacteria > Sphingomonadales > Sphingomonadaceae > Sphingomonas_O. The sequence goes on from JANNVL010000048.1 coordinate 69,787, forward strand.
AAAAGCGCGGAGATGCTTGGTAAGCCCTCCTTTTTGCGAAGTGCGGTCAAGCGAGCGTAAGTTTCGTCGTCCAGGGTCGTTTTGACATTTTTCATGACATAGTTCCTTTCATAATGAAGTTCTGACATTATGAATCGCCATCGTCAAGTCAGCTTCGTTTGCAAGCAGCAAAAAAATGAAAACATGGCCTAGAAGTCAATGCGGTGAGGCATGCGAGGCTGTCGTAGGTTGTGGTACCTCGCTTAGCTCGCAATGCGGGTTAGTTCGTCCCGATCACCCGATAAACCACCGCATCGCCCGACAGCGTCCGCTCCAGCCCCACCGGCACCGTCATCGTGTCGCCCGCGCCCAGCGTCAGCGCGCCTTCGTCCCACGCCACGCTGAGCGTCCCCGACTGCACGAAGAGCACTTCGGACGCGCTTGACGTTGCACAGTCGTTGGGGGTGTCTAGGCGGTCTAGGGTGAAGGGATGCTGCCAGCCGAGCGGTGCGCCTTCGCCGATGACGCGCACCACTCCCGCGCCGCGCTTTGAGCGCCATACCAGTCGTTCGGCATCGCGCGGATCGGCGCGGTCGAGGGCGGCCACCTGTTCGGCGCTGGTGCGCGGCATCGGGCGTGCGCCTTCGGGAAGCACCTGTCCCGCCGTCGTGTCGATCAACTGGCCGCTTTCGAGCAGCACCAGTCCGAAATCCGCAGCCATATCGAACACTTGCGGTGCCCAAAGCACACGTCCGGGATCGTCGCCGCCGAGCACTGCGAACAGATAGCCGGTGTCGATCCCGACATTGGTGAAGCCGCGGAACATGCCCGTCGGCAGCGAAATGACGTCGCCGGGGCCGATCACGACCTGTGCGTCGTCACCGTATTCGCCGAGATCAAAGCGCCAATGGCCGGTGTGGACGACGAAGACCTCTGCGGTGTCATGGCTGTGCTGCGAATTGACGCACCCCGGCGGCTGGCGCGCGCCGCCGATGTTGAAGCCGTGCGGTTCCGCAATATGAACATGCTGTTCGGGATTTTCGGATACGCCAGGGCCGATGATCGTGAAATTCTCTTTCGCCTCGCTGCCCGGCGAGCGCGTGTCGATAAAGGCATTGTAGCACGGGCGCAGATCGGCGTAGCGCACGACGCGGGCTTCCAATTCTTGCGGCGTCCAGCGGGACTCTATGTCTATGGCCATGACAAGGGGGTTGCAGCGTTTTGCATCCGCAGTCAATAAGGGGCCGTGACCAGCACAACCCCCGATCCGCGCGGCATTTTCGCGCCCGACGCATTGGCGCTGTTGGCCGACGACCATATCTTGCATGCGTGCCGCCCCATCGAGCAGGGGCCGGTCTTGGGCGGGCTTCTCGCGCCGCTCGCCGCTGCGATCCCCAATTACGAAGTCCGCGCCGACATCGCGATGCGCGGGCGCTTCAAGGGCGGTGACTGGACCGCGTCGAGCGGGCATATCTGCGGCCGGTTCATGGCCTCGCTGTTCAGTATCCCCGCGACAGAACGGGTCGTTTATGTGCGGTTCGGCTGCTTCCAACGCTGGGAAGCGGGCAGGGTAGCCGAGACGATCCTGATCCTCGATTTGCCGTCGCTAATGATCGAGGCAGGGGTGTGGCCGCTTGCTGTTCCGCTCGGCCCGAATTTCATGGCACCGCCGCCGGTCACGCGCGACGGCATCTGGCCGCAGGGGGACGGTACCGCGTCATTGGGTATCGTCGAGGGCATGATCGGCGGGCTGATGAAGTTCGATGGCTCGCTCAAGACCATGAACATGCGCGATTTCTTTGCCGAGGATTTCTGGTGGTTCGGACCCGCGCCCATCGGCTGCTTCCGCGGCTTCGACGATTACGAGCGCGGGCATGCGACGCCGTTCCTGACCGCGTTCCCCGACCGCATCGGCGGCAAACACCGCGCGCGCTTTGGCGATGGCGATTACGTCGCCTCGACCGGCTGGCCGAGCATCACGGCGACGCACAGGGGATCGGGCTGGCTCGGCATCGAAGCGACCGACACCCCGATCACGATGCGGGTCATGGATTTCTGGCATTCATCGAATGGCCTTCTCGACGAGAATTGGGTGATGATAGACATCCCCGACGTGCTCAATCAAATCGGCATCGACGTGTTCGCTGCCCTAGAATTTAGGAACTGACATGGCGGAATGGCTGAAGCGCGGCGCGATGGCCGACCAGAAAGCGGCGATCGACGCCAAGGTGCGCGAGACCGTCGAGGCGACGCTAGCCGATATCGAGGCGCGGGGCGATGCGGCGGTGCGCGACCTGAGCATCAAGTTCGACGGCATGGACCGCGAAAGCTACCGCCTGACGCAGGCCGAGATCGACCAGTGCATCGGGTCGCTCAACCGGCAGGACATCATCGATATCGAATTCGCGCAGGCGCAGGTGAAGAATTTCGCGCAAATCCAGCGCGCGACGATCACCGATACCGAAGTCGAAACGCTCCCCGGCGTGGTGCTTGGGCACAAGACAATCCCGGTGCAGAATGCCGGATGCTACGTCCCCGGCGGCAAATACCCGCTGCTCGCCTCGGCACATATGAGCGTGGTGACCGCCAAGGTCGCGGGCGTGCCGCGCGTCATCACCTGCGCGCCGCCGTTCGAAGGCAAGCTCGCGCCCGCCATCGTTGCAGCACAAGCCATGGCAGGGGCGGACGAGATATATTGCCTCGGCGGGATACAGGCAGTCGGCGCGATGGCGCTGGGGACGGCGAGCATCGCCCCGGTCGATATGCTCGTGGGGCCGGGCAATGCGTTCGTCGCGGAGGCCAAGCGCCAGCTGTTCGGGCGCGTCGGGATCGATCTGTTCGCGGGGCCGACCGAAACGATGGTGATCGCCGACGAGACCGTCGATGGCGAAATGTGTGCCACCGACTTGCTGGGGCAGGCCGAGCATGGGCCGGACTCGCCTGCGATCCTGATCACGACGTCGAGGAAGCTCGCGAAGGAGACGATGCGCGAAGTGACGCGTCTGCTCGAAATCCTGCCAACGGCAGGTATCGCGCGCGTCGCGTGGGAAAATTACGGCGAAGTCATCCTGTGCGCCGACGACGAAGAAATGGCTCAGGTCAGCGATGTCATCGCCAACGAGCATATTCAGGTGATGACGCGCGATCCCGACTGGTTCCTGCACCGCCTCGTCAACTACGGCGCGCTGTTCCTTGGGCCGCGTACCAATGTCGCGTACGGCGACAAGGTTATCGGCACCAACCACACGCTGCCGACGCGGAAAGCCGGGCGCTATACCGGCGGGCTGTGGGTGGGCAAGTTCCTGAAGACGCATACTTATCAACGCATCACGACCGACGAAGCCAGCGCGATGATCGGCGAATACTGTAGCCGCCTTTGCGCCCTCGAGGGCTTTGCGGGCCACGGCGAACAGGCCAATCTGCGCGTGCGGCGGTATGGCGGGCGGAATATTCCCTATGCGGGCAGGGCGGAGCCGCTAGAAACGCTGGGATGAGCGCCATTCTTTCCCAACTGGCCCGTTACAAGCACTGGGCAGATGCGCTGATGCTCGCCGACATTGCGGCGCTTCCCGGGGAGGAAGCGTTGCGGGAACGCCCGACGCGCTGGACCAACATGGTCCGGACGATGAACCATGTGTTTGTCGTTGACGACATCTTCCGGGCGCATCTGACCGGCGGCAGCCATAGCTATATCGAACGAAACACAGCCGTCACGCCGGCGCTTGCGGACCTGTCGGGGGCAATGGCTGCGCTCGATACATGGTATGTCGATTATGCCGATACGCTACTGGCGGGCGAAGCCGACCAGATCGTTCGTTTCGCTTTCCTCAATGGAGGCGAAGGCGCGATGACGCGCGGTGAGATGATCCTCCACGTCGTCAATCACGCGACATATCATCGCGGGCTGGTCAGCGACATGATGTACCAAGTCGGGCGTGTGCCGACGACGAACGATCTTCCAGTCTACCTGCGCGACGCGGCGGGTCGATGATGCTACCCAAGACCCCCTCGTTCCGCCTCGACGGAAAGCGGGCGCTGGTAACAGGTGCCGGGCGCGGCATCGGTTTGGCGCTTGCGGCGGCGCTGGCTGAGGCAGGCGCGGCGGTAACGCTCGTGGCGCGAACTTCACCGGAAATCGAAGCGGCGGCGCTAGAGATGCGGGCCGATTGGGCGGTGCTCGACGTCTCTGATTTGGCAGCGGTGGCGGCGTTCTTCGACGTGCAACCGGCGTTCAACATCCTCGTAAATAACGCCGGTACCAACCGTCCCAAACCGATGGCCGCCGTCAGCGAAGCCGATTACGACGCCGTGCTCGACCTCAACGTGAAGAGCGCGTTCTTCGTCGCGCAAGGCTGTGTGAAAGCAATGCTGCGCGACGGCAAAACCGGCAGCCTGATCCACATCGGCAGCCAGATGGGCCATGTCGGCGGGCCGAACCGCAGCCTGTACTGCGCGTCGAAATGGGCTTTGGAGGGCATGAGCAAAGCGTTCGCGCTCGACCTCGCCGTGCACAATATCCGCAGCAACACCATCGCGCCGACCTTCATCGAAACGCCGCTGACCGCGCCGTTCTTCGAGGACGCCAAGTTCAAGGCGTCGGTGCTGGCGAAGATAAAGCTCGGTCGCATCGGAAGGGTCGAAGACTTGATGGGTGCGGCACTGTTCCTCGCGTCGGACGCCTCGGCGCTCGTCACGGGAACGAGCATTATTGTCGATGGCGGGTGGACGGCAGATTAGGTCGAACTATCGGCATTATTGCGCGCAAGGCCCAAACGCGCAAGTCCGCGCGGCAGGGCGCGGGGATCGTTTGAGACAGGGGAGTGACCGGCAATGCAGTTGAACCGCCGCAACTTGATCGCCAGAAGTGCTGCGTTCGCGGGGCTTGCCGCGACACCGCTCCGCGCTGCAACACCGGTACCCGCGCTGCCGATGAATCTCGTTCACCCTGACCTTCGCGATCTTGTTCCGACAGTCGAAAAATTTGCCAAATCGGGTCTGGCAGTTGTGCGCGCAAATCTCGCGCAGCTTCGCCAGCCAAATCCGATGTTCAGCCGACCTCCGTTGGCCAATGTCCCGCATGAAAAGCGGATGATTGCGGTCGGGCGCGGACATCCAGATGTCGCGGTCCATATCGTCAATGCGCGGCCCGGGACACGCCGCCCTGCAATCCTGCACATGCACGGCGGCGGCTATGTCATCGGTTCGGCGGAGTCTTCGGTGCGCGGCTTGCAGGAATTGTGCGCCAAGCTCGATTGCGTCGCGGTATCGGTCGAATACCGCCTCGCGCCCGAGACGACCTATGCGGGGTCGATCGAGGACAATTATGCTGGCCTTCAATGGCTCCACACCAATGCTGTTGCGCTTGGGGCGGACCCGGCGAAGATTGCAGTGATGGGCGAAAGCGCGGGCGGTGGCCATGCCGCTTTGCTCGCCATCGCCGCGCGTGACCGTGGTGAAGTGCCGCTGGTGTTCCAATGCCTGGTCTACCCCATGCTTGATGATCGAACCGGCATAACACGAGCAGTTCCGCCGCATGTCGGCACCTTGGTGTGGACGCCAACGCAAAACCGGTTCGGCTGGGAAAGCCTGTTGGGCAGCGCGCCCGGCAAGGCAAATGCGCCCAGAGGCGCGGTACCGGCACGGGTTGCAGAGCTGAAAGGATTGCCCCCTGCGTTCATCGGTGTCGGCACCCTCGACCTCTTTTGCGACGAGGATATCGACTACGCGCAGCGCCTTAACGCTTCAGGCGTATCTACCGAACTCATCGTGGTTCCCGGCGCGTTTCATGGCTTTGATGCGATATCGAAAATGGCCAAGCGCCCGCTCGGCGACTGGTTCGAACTCGCCAAGCTCAACGCCCTGCGACGCGGCTTCGGTATGACACCGGTTTGATCGAACTTGATTGAAACTGCATACCATTCCGCGACCTTGAAACCCGTCTCGAAGATTCGCCTGCCACGATCCACTGCGATCTGGAGCGATTGACGCTGGCGGGAAAGCTCATCCGGTTGTGCGACGGCGTGCGTCCTGCGGAGCCGGACGAACCGAACGCCCCTTGACGCCTGGACTCCAACTCGCGGGCGTCCCGTTCCACGAGAATATCGGACGCAACCGGCAGGCCAAGGAGCTCATCGGCCGCGCTGTGCAGTCCGGGCGAGGACGGGATGCCGGGCTTCCACGCCCCGGCACCGCCGACCGCCGCAGCTATCCTAGAACTTCACGTTCGCCGTCAGGTAATAATATGAGCCATTGAAACCGAACTGGTTGGCATTTCGCGTATAGGGGGTCTGCCCGTTCGAATAGGATGCCGCCTCGCCGACCGCGCCGTCGCGGCGGTTCTTCCACTTGTCGGGATAGGCGTTGAACAGGTTGTTCGCGCCCAAAGTGAGCGACAGCTTTTCGCTGAAGGCATAGGTGGCGTTGACGTCGAAGATCGTCTTTGCCCGGAAGGTCTGCACGCACCGGTTGGTGGCATCGCATTGCACGTTCGTGTCGGCGGCATTGAGGCCAGTGCTGAACGCCTTGACCGACCCGAAATAGGTCGCCCGCGCGCCGAGCGTCAGACCGCCGGTCTCGTAGTTGGTCGAGAGCAGGATTTTGCTACGCGGCTGCGCGACTTCGATCAGTTCGATGGCCGTGAGACCAACCAACGATGTCGCCTGATTTGCCGCCGTTGCGCCCGCGACCAATTGCGAAGGTGTCGCACGCTGGCTTTTGACTTTGGTAGCCGCATGGGTGCCCGCAAGCGTCAGCTTCATCTGGCCGGGACCAATGTCGAACTTGTAAGTGGCGACGACATCGATGCCGCGTGTCTGCGTGTCGATCTGGTTGGTGAAGAAGCGGATTTCGCGGACGCCCGGGAACAGCGCCGCGACGGCGGGGAAGTTGGCCGCCAAGATACCATCGGTGATCGCAATGCGGTCCTTTATGTCGATCTGGAACGCATCGATGGTGAAGGTGAACGCGCCCATGCTGCCGGTGATACCCGCGCTGAAATTGTTCGAAATTTCGGCTTTGGGGTTGCCGATTCCGAGCGTGGCAAGACGCGGGTCGCTACTCGCGATTTGCTGCGTTTGCAGGATCAGGTTGTTTTGCACAGTCGACGTGTTCACGCGGTTGCCGATCTGCGCCAGCGATGGCGCGCGGAAGCCGCGGTTGTACGACCCGCGAATGGCGATGGCGTCGCTCAGCTTGTAACGTGCGGCCAGCTTGCCCGAGAGGTTACCGCCGAAGTCGCTGTAGTTCTCGTAGCGCAGCGCCGTCGTGACAAGGAACGCGTCGGAGAAATCGAGCTCGAGGTCGATGAACGCGGCGATGTTGCGGCGACTCAGGTTGTTCTCGTCGGCGGGGGCATAGCCCGGACGGCCGTTTGATCCCGCCGTACGGCCCTGTGAGAGTGCAAACGGCCCGACGATGTACGACGCTTCGTCACCCCGGCTGACCTGAAAATTGTCGCGCCGCCACTGCACGCCCATCGCGACGTTCAACGAGTCGATCCCGCCGACGGCGCCGAGGTTCTTCGATCCCGTCAGGTCGACGACATGCTGGTTGAACGCCGTGCGTCCGACATAGAAGCTGGTCGGGCTGGCCGCGCCCAGCGACGCATTGACGGTGTTGAGCGCAAACTGATCGAGATGGTTATGGCCATAGCCATAGCCCAGTTCGACCTTCCAGCCGCCGAGTTCGGCCTTCAAGCCGGTGTTGATCGAGTAATCGATCGAGCGGCCCGGCAGGATCGGCACATAGCCGTCGGGAAAAATCGACAGTACCGCATTGGCGCGCGTTGCGGGTGCGCGGAAGAAGCCGAACGCCTGGATGTCCTTGCGCGAATAGCCGCCGAATGCGAACAGCTTGACGGTGTCGGACACTGGAACTTCCGAATTGAGGAACGCCTGATAGGTGCGGTTCCGATTCGCGCCGTAATTGCCGACGATGAACGTCCCCTGCGGATAGATCGTCCGGTCGGCGCGCGGGTTGGCGGTGGTGTAAGGGAAGTCGGCCGTCGGACCTGTCGTGCCATAAGTGGCAGGCGTCGCCGGGTACAGCACGCCGTCATAGGGGTCCGAACGGTTGGTGCCGTCGGTGCCGAAATATTCGAGCGTGTAGTTAAGGAAGCCGCCGTTCGCGCCGAGTTTCAGCCCTTGGTTGATCGACGCCTTGATCGTGAAGCCGTCGCCTTGCTTGTTGAGGCCAGTGGTCAGGCCGACCGAGCCGCCATTGTCGTCGTCCTTGAGCGCCAAGTTGACGATGCCGGCAATCGCGTCGGACCCATATTGCGCGGCGGCACCGTCGCGCAGCACTTCGATGCGCTGGACAGCAGCGGTCGGGATGCTGTTGAGATCCGAAACGACCGTGCCGAGACCCGGCGACACGTTGAGGTTGAGCGCCGAAAACTGGTGACGCCGCCGCCCGTTAATGAGGAGAAGTACCTGATCGGGGGCGAGGCCGCGCAATGACGCGGGATCGGCGAAGTTGGTCGCGCCGTTGACGCCGTATTTCGCAGAGTTGAACGACGGCGAGGTGAACTGCACTTGCTGGCCGAGATCGGTTTGACCGGTGGCGGCAAGGTCTTTGGTATCGACAACATCGACGGGGACCGGGCGATCGACATCGGTACGCGCTTTGCCCCGCGAGCCGATGACAGTGATCTCGGGTTCTTCGGCGGCAGGTGCAGTCGTGACCTGCGCGAAGGTGGGTGCTGCAAAGCTGAGCGTGAGGGCGGTCGATGCCATCCACAATGTGACGTTCAGTTTCATCTTCTCTCTCCCGTGTTCGTTTTATGTTTTGTGTCGTAACGTCAGTCGGTGTCGGCCTCTGGACCAACAATGGCTGGGGCGGTGCCGCCACCTTTGGCGAGCGCCGCTGCAAGCTGATCGCGGTCGAGCGCGTTTTCCCAGCGGGCGACGACGATTGTCGCGACCGCATTGCCCATGAAATTGGTGAGTGCGCGGCACTCGCTCATGAAGCGGTCGATGCCGAGGATGAGCGCAAGGCCCGCGAGCGGTATCGACGGCACAATCGACAATGTCGCCGCTAGCGTGATGAAGCCCGCACCGGTGACGCCTGCCGCACCCTTCGAACTGATCATTGCGACAAGCAGCAGCGCGATCTGGTCGCCCCATGACAGTTCAATGCCGGTCGCCTGCGCGATGAACAGTGCCGCGAGCGTCATGTAGATGTTGGTGCCGTCGAGGTTGAACGAATAGCCGGTCGGGACGACAAGCCCGACGACCGATTTTGCACAGCCCGCACGCTCCATCTTGTCGATCAGCGAGGGCAGGGCGGCTTCGGACGAGGACGTGCCAAGAACCAGCAGCAGTTCCGCTTTCAGATAGCGGATGAGCGCCAGTATCGAAAAACCGTTCAGGCGGGCAATTGCACCCAGCACCAGCAGCACGAACAGCAGCGACGTGAGATAAAAGGTTGCGACGAGTGTGCCCAGCGACACCAGCGTCCCGATGCCGTATTTGCCGATAGTGAACGCCATAGCGCCAAACGCCCCGATGGGTGCGGCGCGCATGACGAGCGCGACCATCTGGAACACGACGGTGCCGATGCCTTCGAGCAAGCGCAGCACCGGTGCAGCGGGTTCGCCGACCAGCGCAAGCGAGACGCCGAAAAGGACGGCGACAAGCAGCACTTGCAGGATCGATCCGCTTGTGAGGGCCGACACCGCCGTCGTCGGGATGATGTCGAGCAGGAAAGTGACAATGCTCGCGTCGTGTGCCTTGTCGGCATAGGTCTTGACCGCCGATGCATCGAGCGTGGCCGGGTCGATGTTAAGGCCTGCGCCCGGTTGCACAACATTGGCAACGACCAAGCCGACGATCAGCGCCAGCGTCGAGACCGCAAGGAAATAAGCGAATGCCTTGCCCGCGACACGGCCGACCGCAGACACTTGGCCCATGCCCGCGATGCCGGTCGCAATGGTCAGGAAAATGACCGGCGCGATGATCATCTTGACAAGTTTGATGAATCCGTCGCCGAGCGGCTGGAGAGCAACACCGGTTTCGGGCGCGAAAAAGCCGAGCGCAATGCCAAAGGCGATTGCCGCCAGCACTTGCACATAGAGTTGCGCGTAAAACGGCACCTTGCGGTGCGGCGTGGGGTTATGCGTAACGATCTTGCCCCTCCCGATACGGCACCTGTGGTCGGTGCTCGTTCGCTCATAACTTCGTCAGTTTCTGCAAGCAGCAACACAGTTTTCGTTCCGCCCGCAACTATATGAAATATATAGAATTATGTTTCTTGATCAGGCCAAAATGCGCGATAATCCGCACATTTCATATTGTTGTGTGCGGATTATCGCCTAAGTCGGCGCGATGGCGATTTGGTTTGCAAAGGGTATCAGGAGCCGCTGGACACTGGTCGCTGTCGCTGCGATCCTTGCGGTTATGGGTGCAATCGCGATTTCGGACCGGCTTGCCGAGCAGCGTGCGGTCGGTGCCGAACATGACCACCTCGCCAATGTTGCCCGGTTGACGGCATCGAGCTTTCAGCGCCAGATCGACAAATTCAGGCTCGTTGCGACCACCTTGTCCGCCGATTCCGATGTCGAACGCTTGCTCGATACGCGGACGGCTGCTTCAGCAGCGCGTCTCAACGAGCGACTGGCCGACCTTTCGACCGCGCTCGATGCTTCGGTCATCTATTTGATCGATGCAAAGGGGACCACGATTGCGTCGAGCAACTGGCGGCAGCCCGACAGCTTTCTCAACGAGAATTACGGCTTCCGCGCCTATTTCACCCAAGCCATGGCGAAGGGCGAATGGGAGCAATATGCGCTGGGCACGCGCAGCCGCATTCCGGGGCTGTTTGTGGCACGCCGGGTCGTTACCGGGGCGAAGGCAACGGGCGTGATCGTCGTCAAAATCCGCTTCGACCGGCTCGAACGCGAATGGGCTGCCGCCACAGGGTCGGCCTTTGTGACGAGTAGGCAGGGGGTTATTCTGGTCAGCAGCATACCGTCATGGCGATTCCAGACGGTGCGACGACTGGATGAAGCTGAACAGAACCAGCTGCGCGCGCAAGTGGAATTCGGCGACGCGCCGCTGCGACAAAACGACTTGTTCGCGTCGGGCGCAGTAATCGGACGTTTTGGCGAGCCGACGAGCGGCGCTGCATATGTGTCCGCGCAAGAACAATTGCCCAATGGCTGGTCGGTCTATGTACTGGGACCGCTGGAGACCGCTGTTGCGTCGGCGCGGACGTTCGGGCGTCTGGCCGTCCTGCTGGCCGCCGGGCTTATCGCAGCGCTCATCGTGCTCTACGCGCTGCGCCGCCGCGCGATCATTGCGGGCGAACAGCGCGAGAGCGCGGTGCGGATTACCGATCTCAAGGACCGGCTGGTGCAGGCCAACAAGCTGTCGAGTTTGGGGCAGATGGCAGCAGGCATCGGCCATGAGATCAATCAGCCGCTGACAGCGATCGGCATTCGTGCCCGGAATGCCCGCACCCTCATCGGCAGCGGACGGATCGCCGAAGCTGAAATCGCGCTGGGCGAGATCGGTGCGCTGACGACACGCATGGGCGCGATCACCAGCGAACTTCGGCGCTTTGCGCGGCGCGGCGACGGTCGCGTCGGCAAGGTGTCGCTGCAAGCTGTGTTGGGGGGGACGCAGTTGCTGCTGGGCGACCGCATCCGGACGACTGGCACGCAACTTGTCGTCGATCCAGAGGACGTGCTTGTTCTCGGCGAACAGGGACGGCTCGAACAAGTGTTCGTCAACCTGCTTCAGAACGCGCTCGATGCGATGGAAACGGCAGGGAGCACTTCAAAAGAAATCCATATCGAAATCGACGCGAACGGTCCGAATGCGACGATTACTATCCGTGACACTGGACCCGGTTTGACTGCGGACGTTCGCGAGCGACTTTTTCAGCCGTTCCGCACGTCGAAAGACGACGGGCTGGGTCTCGGACTCGTTATTTGCCGCGACATCGTGACGGCGTTCGGCGGCGAACTCGATCTGGTGCCCTCGGATCGCGGTGCGGCTTTTGCGTTGACGCTGAAGGTCGCGCCATGACGGCAGGAGAGGCCGTTACCGTCGCAATTGTCGATGACGAGCCGGACATCCGCGCCGCGGTGCGCCAGATGATCGAACTCGAAAACCTGCAAGCCGTCGAATTTAACGACGCCGAAAGTGCGCTGGCGCGGATCGATGCGGAATTTGCCGGGATTGTCATCGCCGATCTGAGAATGCCGGGACTCGATGGGAGCGCTTTGTTTAACCGGCTTGCCCGCCTCGATCCCGAACTGCCAGTCATCATGATGTCGGGTCACGGCGATATCGCAACCGCTGTCGATCTGGTGCGGCGCGGTGCCTATGATTTTCTGGCAAAGCCGTTCGAAGGGGATGCTCTGATCGCGTCGGTTCGGCGCGCTCTTGAAAAGCGAACGCTGGTTCTGGAGAATCGTCGTTTGCGTGAGCAGCCCGCGCCCTTTGCCAGCGGTACGCTGCTCGGCGACTCGCCCGAAATTGACACGCTTCGCCAGATGCTGACGCAACTCGCACATGGCGACGTCGATGTCCTTATCACCGGCGAAAGCGGTACCGGCAAAAGCTTGATCGCCGAATCCCTGCACCGCAGCAGCCCGCGTGCGCGTAAACAGATGGTCAGGGTCGATTGCAGCGCGACCTCTGACAATTTGGCTGAGAGCCTCTTGTTCGGTCATGTCAGCGGTGCGTTCACCGGCGCGCAATTCCCGCGCAGTGGGCAGCTGCTGCTCGCCGATGGCAGCACGTTGTTTCTCGACCATGTCGATGCGCTCCCGCGTCCGTTGCAATCCCGCCTGCAACAGGCGCTCGAGCACGGCCTCATCCTGCCGATGGGGGCTAGTCAGGGGCATACCAGCCGGTTCCGCACAATATCGGCAACCAGCGGCGGTCTCGACGCCAAAATCGATGCGGGACAGTTCGACCGCTCGCTGTCGTTCCGGCTCGGTGGATTTCGTCTTGCGGTTCCGCCGCTCCGCGCCCGGCGCGGCGACGCAGTTGTGTTGTTCCGTGCCTTTTTGGCGGAGGCGGCGGGTGCGCTCAACCGGGAGGTTCCGGTGATATCGCCGTCGACATGGCGTCGGCTGCAAGATCACGATTGGCCGGGCAATGTGCGCGAACTCAGGAATTTCGCCGCGAATGTCGCGCTAGGTATCGGTGAGACGAGAACCACCGCAAACGGGAACGATGTCGATGAGCATCCGGGTTTGAAAGATGCGACTGCAGCTTTTGAAGCGGACATGATCCGCGCGACGCTCGACCGCCAGCGCGGTGACATCGCTGCAACGCTGGCCGTTTTGCAACTTCCCCGAAAGACGTTCTACGACAAGCTTGTGCGGCACGCGATTGATCCGAAGGACTATCGCATCAACCGCTTGCCTCTGAACTGAACCGAAAAAGCGATGACAATAGCCACTGGCCGAAATGTGGAATGTCTGCGGCAATGGCCGTCGCGCTGGCGGCGTTGACGAACGCCCGTTAGTCGACAACGATCCTGATCGTCGTTGCGAGGAGCCAGGGCGCGACGATGGACGAAAAGGGAACGGACGTCACATGATCCTGCACGATTTCCCATTGTCATCGGCGAGCTTCCGCGTCCGTATCGTCCTGAATTTGAAGGGGCTTGCCTATGAGAAGCGCAACTATGCACTACGGGCGGGAGAGCAGCGCGCGCCCGATTTTCTGAAGCTCAATCCCGCCGGGTTTGTCCCTGCGCTGGAGGTGGACGGGTTGGTGCTGGGCCAGAGTCTGGCCATCATCGATTATCTCGACACCGTACAGCCGGAACCGCGCATGATCCCTACAGAGTCCCTTGCGCGGGCGCGGGCGATGGAAATGGCGCTAACCATTGCTGCCGATATTCACCCGATCAACAACCTTCGTATCCTGAAATATCTGGAAAATCAGCTCGGTCAGGAAAAGGAAGCTATTGACGCCTGGTACCGCCACTGGATCGAGGCGGGCTTCACGACGCTCGAAAAGCTGTTGCCTGACACCATGTTTGCAGGCGGTGATGCGCCGAACATCGTCGACGCGTGCCTCGTTCCGCAAATGTATAACGCGCGCCGGTTCGAAACAGATTTGACGCTTTTTCCTAAAGTAACCGCAATGGCGGATCGTGCAGGCGCCCATCCGGCGTTCATGGCGGCGGCCCCAACGGTGTAATTCGGGCTGGAAGGCTATCGGCATGCCTAATTCAGCGGACAGTTAGCCACTGCCACTGCGGTTTCAGCCAATAATCTGGTCGGGGAGACTGGATTTCAGCGTAAACCGTCAATAACTGCCCCGCACCACCTTGCGTGAGCGCACTTTCCCCGCGAGATCCTCGGGATAAAAGTACACCGCCCGCAAATTCCCTTGGGCATAACGCTCCGCCTGATCGTTGAAATGCGGCGAGGCGGGGTCGCTGTTCAGGCCGCCTGCGGTTACCGCGCGGGCGCGGATGCGAGGGCCGAATTCGACCACCGCCACGAAGCTGTTGCCGTGGAAACCGTAGTAGCGCTTGGTCCCCGGCTGGCGTTCGGCGCGGAACGCGGCGAGTGAACCCCAGTGCGCGGAGGCGAAAGGGATCGGAGTGCTGGGTTTGGCATCGTCAAAGCGCTGGCCAATCGCGCCGTCGTTGCGCTGGAAGCGATTGATTTCGCCCCACGGCACTTGCCAAGAACCGAAGTCGGCTGTCAGCCGCGCCATCGCTTCATCCAGCGCGGCGCGTTTCTGCACATCGCTGGCCTGCGTCGCCATCCATTGCTGGACCGGGATGCGCGTCGCCTCCGCCGTGGCCGCGCCCTTGGTCCAGAGCGCTTCCGCCCAGAATACCGCGAGGCTGGTTTCGGTCGAGGTCAGGCTCCAGCGGTGGTCCCAATTTGCGAGCAACGCGATCGCCCCAGCCCTATCTGGATTGCCGCGCTTGGGATCGGGAGCCTTGGCGTGGGCGGCGATCAGGCCGGGGAGCTGTTCTTCAAAGAGCGGCAGCCAAGGATCGTAGGCGGCAGCGACCAGGCTATCGAGGGTGAACTTCGGCGTGGCGCTCAGCACCCTGATCGCGTGTGGCGTGCGCGGCGTGGTGCCAAGTTTGTCGAAATAGCGGGCATAGGCGGCCTGCTTGGGACTATCCTTGCCCGCCGCCCACCACGGACCGTCGTTGGAGTTGAAGGCCCAGCCGTTCGCCGGATTCACCACTTGCGGCAGTTCGGACAACGGATGAAGGCTCTGCCAGTCTGTCGCCGGATCGCTCCCGTCGACCGGACGGGTATAATCAAAGCGGTCGCTCCGCCGGGGCATGAACTGTGGCAGGAACAGAGCGGTTTCGCCCTTACGGCTCGCGAACAAAGTGTTGTTCGAGGAGTTGGCTTGCAAGGCGGCAACCCGCCGGAACCCGGCAAGGTCGCGCACCTTGGTGCGCAGGAAGCTCTGCTGAAGTGCGGCAAGCGGCTTGTGCATCAGCGCCGTAGTGATCCACTTGTCGCCCTCGGCGCGGACCACTGGGCCGTGGTGGGTGGCGTAGGTAGTGAAAGTGCGCTTGGCCATGCTGCCATCGACCTTGCGGTAGTTCAGCGTCACCGGCTTTTCGGCAACCGGGCGTTCGACCGAGCCATAACGATAGGTGAAGGCCACGACACCGCCGGGAGAGACCGTCTCGGCGAACTCATCTATATGATCGGTCGTTGTGGTCGTGTGCATCCAACCCGCCTGCGCGTTGAAGCCCTGATAGATGAAGAACTGCCCCCAGGTCGCCGCGCCATAGGCATTGAGGCCCTCGCCGCTGGTGACTTGCTGCTCTTCGCGGAAGAAGAAGCTAGTGTGCGGATTGATCAGCATCAGCGGATGGCCACCAGCGCTGTGCGAAGGCGCAATAACGAAACCGTTCGAGCCGCTGGGTTCGCGCGGCACCAGCCCACGTTCCTCGGCGGTCAAGGCGATATTGCGGTGCCCGTAGAACGCCTGCAACTGGCTGAGCGAAACGCTCTCGATATCGCCGCCGATCGAACCTTCGGAAAAGCTCAGCGCCATCCACGGTTCGAACCGGGTCAGCACCTTGGGCTTTACCTCTGGATAGTCGGCTAGGTACTGATTGAGGCCTGCGGCCCACGCCTTCATCAACTTTTTGAGCCAAGGCGGACTCTTTGAATAGTCGGCCTTCAGCGCATCCGGATCGATCCACAACCGCTGGCGCAGGTCCTGCCAAAGCGCTTTCTCGCCCTCTGCTTCCGCTAGGCGGCCAAGGCTGGTGAGGTAATTCATTTCGATCCGGTTGAAGTCGTCCTCGGCCTGGGCATAGATCATCCCGAGCACGGCGTCGGCGTCGGTCTGGCCGGTGATGTGCGGAATGCCCCAGTCGTCGCGGACGATTTCGGCGCGCCAAGAACCTGTGGAGGGGGCGGCATGCGCCGTGGTGCTGAGAAGCAACGAAACAGCGCAGAAGGCAACAAGGCGGCGCACAGACAGTTCTCCCCCAAAACCGACCATGCTAAGCCTAGCACCGGGTCTGCCCTTGCGCTAGCGGGGAACATCGTCCGGCATTCATCGGGACGATCTTAAGAGCAGGATATTTTTATAAAATATATCAGTAGCTTACTTCTCACCAATATAGTGGTCGGGGTGAACGGAAAGGGAGGTGCGCTCCGCAGCGGACGTGGCGGCAAGCGCCAGCGGGAGGGTTGACAGTTGCACTGCCGAGGACGACTGAAGCGTTGCCGAACAACAGTGTTATGGTATCGCCGTCACGTTGATTTACCCAATAGGCTAAACGAACAGTGCAACGCTCTGTGTTGCAGTTGCAACGGCTTGACCATCTCTGTCCCAGATTGTCATGTTCTGGCTTGAAGAACCATCGGCAGCGTGAAGCAGTTCGGCGCCCAACAGCCACCAGCCGTCGCGCGTTTCTGGTGCCGAAACAAGGTTCAATTGCCAGGTTGTCGTCGAGATCGGACCCCATTTTTTAGCGACCGACATCGCAGCAGGAGGCAAAGCGTCGGCAATAGCCACCAGTTCGACATCGGGGTCGAGGTCGATCCGGTCTTTGAGCCGTGCCCAACGCAGCCAGTTACCGGTGAGAGGTTCACCAGCCTTAGCGAACTCGAAATTGTGGACAAAGCCGGGACCGATGCCGACCCCGTCGATAACAGCGCTTTCCGGCAAGGTGGGCGGCGTGATCGATAAGTCGCCGTGGCGCACTTCAGATTCGCGTTCGGCCATGAACAAAAAGAGCGCGCGCAGCCCGATGCCGTCGGCACCTGCAACATCGACACCGATAAACGCACTGTTCTTGCCACGCCGCAGCAAGGCAGGTGTCGCGGTGACATCGCCCGCGAGCGGCCCGACAAATGCGATCTGAACCGAGCGCAGAGGCGGCAGGTCGGGATACGCCGTCTTGGCAGCCATCAGGGCGACTGCTGCAGATGCCCCGCCATACGCCGTCCGCCCCTGCAACCAGTCGTCCGTGATATGGGCACAGCCATCGACGACGTCGGGCAGTTTCACGCCGCGCGGCCTGCGATCAGATGATCGACCACGGACGGGTCGGCGAGCGTCGACGTGTCCCCCAGCGACGATACATCGCCTTCAGCAATCTTGCGAAGAATACGCCGCATAATCTTGCCACTACGCGTTTTCGGGAGTGCAGGCGCGAACTGGATTGCGTCGGGTGTGGCAATCGGTCCAATTTCCGTCCGCACCCATTTGACCAGCTCTGCATGGAGCGCGGAGTCGGGCGTGATGTCAGCGTTCACGGTCACAAAAGCGTAGATGCCCTGACCCTTGATGTCGTGCGGCATGCCGACGACGGCAGCCTCGGCGACGGCGGCATGGGCGACGAGCGCCGACTCCACCTCCGCCGTCCCCATCCGGTGCCCCGAGACGTTGATGACATCATCGACGCGGCCCGTGATCCAGTAATAGCCGTCCGCGTCACGGCGCGCGCCGTCGCCGGTGAAATATTTGCCTGGATAGGTGGTGAAGTACGTCGTGAAAAAGCGGTCGGGGTCGCCCCACACACCGCGCATCTGCCCGGGCCAGCTGGTGGTCAGCACGAGATTGCCTTCGCATGCCCCTTCAAGCACGCCGCCTTCGGCATCGACAATCTGCGGCACGACACCGGGTAGGGGCTTGCTCGCCGAACCCGGCTTGAGCGCCGTAGCACCGGGAAGCGGTGAGATCAGCGCTGCTCCGGTCTCGGTCTGCCACCACGTATCGACGATAGGGCAGCGCCGCTCGCCGACGATGCGGTGATACCAATCCCAGGCTTCCGGGTTGATCGGTTCGCCGACACTTCCCAGCAATTTCAGTGAACTGCGCGACGTTTTTTTCACATAATCGTCGCCCTCGCGCATCAATGAGCGAAGCGCGGTGGGGGCGGCATAAAAGATTTCGACCTGATGTTTGTCGACGATCTGCCAGAATCGGCTGTGGTCGGGCCAGTTCGGCACGCCTTCGAACATCACCGTCGTCGCGCCGTTCATCAGTGGGCCGTAGACGACATAGCTGTGCCCCGTTACCCAACCGATGTCGGCGGCACACCAGTAAATCTGCCCCGGTCGATAATTGAACACATGGCGGTGGGTCCACGCCGCCCAGACGGCATAGCCGCCGGTGGTGTGCATCACGCCCTTGGGCTTTCCTGTGGACCCTGACGTGTAAAGGATGAACAACGGATCTTCGGCATCGATGATTTCGGGCAGACAATCGGCGGATACCGTCGGGCTCGCCTCATCGTACCAGACGTCGCGGCCCTCGCGCATCGTCACCATGCCGCCGGTGTGGCGCACGACGATGACACGCTTGACGCTGGGCACATGGGCGAGGGCGGCGTCGACATTGGCTTTCAGCGGCACGGTCTTGCCCCCCCGCCGCCCCTCGTCAGCGGTGATAACGATGCGCGAGTCACAATCGGTGATGCGGCCCGCCAGCGCCTCGGGCGAAAAGCCGCCGAACACAATCGAATGGATGGCCCCGATCCGTGCACAGGCGAGCATAGCGATCGCAGCTTCGGGAATCATGGGCATGTAGAGCGTAACGCGGTCGCCCTTCACAACGCCTTGCGCCTTCAACACATTGGCAAAACGGCAGGTTTCAGAGTGAAGTTCGGCATAGGTGAGCGTGCGGCTGTCAGCCGGGTTGTCGCCTTCCCAGATGATCGCCGCAGCATTGCCGCGTTCGGCCAGATGCCGGTCGAGGCAGTTCGCCGACAGATTGAGCTGCCCGTCCTCGAACCAGCTAATGTGGAAATCGTCCTTGGCAAACGACCAGTCGGCGGCGCGGTCGAAAGGGCGGATCCAGTCGATAATCTCGGCTTCGCGCCGCCAATATCCCTCGGGATCGCTTTGCGACTCGGCATATAGGCGCTCATAGGCGGCGGCGTCGATATGGGCATTTGCAGCCCAGTCGGCAGGGATCGGGAAAACGGCGTCGGCCATCGGGTCTCCGGTTCAATTTGCGCGCGTGGATGTGCCGCGGAAGCAGCCAATGGTATAGGGATACTCGCGCGTAAAACGGTAGTGGTAGCTGCTGATTGCCCGCCCTTCGATGACGACACGGCCGACACGGCCATGACATTCGTCGAGATCGGCATTCGTGTAAGCGCGCCCCTTGGCGTCGATCGGTCCGAGAATGGGAAAACCGTCGAGCATCCACCCGACGGGAACATCGGGCTTGCCGACCTTCAGGCACGGCGACCAGTCATGGTAATGATAGCGATTGTCGCGCTCGGGATGCCCGTTGCATCGATCTTGAATTTCGTAGGCAGGGGCGTCGCGACCGGCGAGGTCGAAAGCGTTGAAGATTGCGACCCCTGATACGGCAAAGCCGATCATTCCCATCGGCACGCAGCCAGGCCGGGCCGCAATCTCGGGTTTCAACGGCAGGCTGAGCAAGACGTGCTTTGGTGCGATCCGGTTCGGATTACGGTCATAGTCGTACGCACGACTGCCCGCTCTTATGGGGAATTCGCCGGTTGCATGAACCGGAAGGCTGTTTGCCGTAACAAAACGCCGCGTGTCACCGGCTCGGATCGAAATGGATGCGTTCGGCCAGCGGACATTGCCTTCGACATAGGGCTTGGCGCTCGGATCCCATGTGCCCTTCGAGACCCAATCGCCGATCTGGTGGGCGCCTCCTCCTCCTGGAAAACGGGTATTGCAGGCGAACACATAGCCACGCCTGGGGGTAGTGCTTAATTTTCCGTCACCTAGCGGCAATCGCGTGTGGGCGTGAACGCTTATTGCCGAAACTATCGTCAGCAGGGCAATGCAAATACGCATCGGCAAAGAATGCCGCGCGCCGCGCGCTTGTCAATCAGCGAGAGAGGGCCGCCACACCCGGCAGTTCGCGCCCCTCCATCCATTCCAGAAAAGCGCCGCCAGCCGTCGAGACGAAAGTAAAGTCGTCCGCGACGCCTGCTTGGTTGAGCGCCGCCACGGTGTCGCCGCCGCCCGCGACCGAGACGAGGCTGCCCTCGTGGGTAAGCGCAGCGGCGGTACGCGCCAATGCCACGGTGGCGGTGTCGAACGGCGGGGTCTCGAACGCGCCGAGTGGGCCGTTCCAGACCAAGGTGCGGCAATTCTTGAGGACGTCGGCGAGTGCCTCGACGGCAGCGGGGCCGATGTCGAGGATCATTTCGTCAGCGGCGACTTCGTGGACGTTGACCGTCCGGGTCGGCGGGCTGGGGTGGAATTCCTTTGCAACCACAACGTCATAGGGCAGGTGGATGATACATCCTGCTCGCTCCGCCGCATCGAAAATCGCGTTGACCGTGCCGACCAGATCATGCTCGCACAAAGATTTCCCGACATCGACGCCACGCGCAGCGAGGAAGGTGTTGGCCATGCCGCCGCCGATGATGAGATGATCGACCTGGGCGACGAGGTGTTCGAGCACCGCAAGCTTGGTCGAGACCTTGGCCCCGCCGACGACGGCTGCGACGGGGTGAACGGGCTTGCCCAGCGCCTTGTCGAGTGCGGTCAGTTCGGCTTCCATCGCGCGTCCGGCAAAGGCGGGCAGGGCGTGCGCCAGCCCCTCGGTCGAGGCGTGCGCGCGGTGGGCGGCGGAGAAGGCGTCGTTGACATAGAAATCGCCGAGCGCGGCGAAACGCGCGACGACGGCAGGATCGTTGGTTTCCTCGCCACCGAAGAAGCGCGTGTTTTCGAGTACCGCGATGTCGCCGGGCTGGAGCTTGGCAACGGCTGCGGTGTCACCCTCCCAATCGACATAATGGACCGGGCGACCCAGCACCGCCGAATAGGCCGGGACGATATGCGCCAGCGACAGGTCTGCACTCGGCCCTTTCGGGCGTCCGAAATGCGCCAAAACCAACACAATAGCACCCGCATCTGCCAATTCGGTGACAGTCGGTATCGTGGCCCGCATCCGGGTATCGTCGGTCACGACGCCGTCGGCCATTGGCACGTTCAAGTCTTCGCGGACGAGTACGCGCTTGCCGTGGACGTCGCCCGTATCGTCCAGCGTGCGGAACGCCATCAGATCAGCTTCCCGATGGCCCCTGCGGTGTCGACCATGCGGTTCGAAAAGCCCCATTCATTGTCATACCAGCTAACCACGCGAACGAGCTTGCCGTCGAGGACCGCCGTCTCGAGGCTGTCTACAGTCGACGACGCGGCATTGTGGTTGAGATCGATCGAGACCAGCGGCTCGTCGGTAAAGGCGAGAATGCCTTTCAGCGGGCCGCTTTCCGAAGCGGCTTTCAAGATCGCATTGATCTCGTCGCGTGTCGTGTCGCGCTTCGGCGTGAAGGTCAGATCGACGAGGCTGACGTTGGGCGTGGGCACGCGGATCGCCGATCCGTCGAGCTTGCCCTTCAGTTCGGGCAGCACCTCGCCGACAGCACGGGCAGCACCCGTTGTCGTCGGGATCATCGACATTCCCGCAGCACGCGCGCGGCGCATGTCGGGGTGGATTTGGTCAAGGATCTTCTGGTCGTTGGTATAGGCGTGGATGGTGGTCATCAAGCCGCGCTCGATGCCGACGCTGTCGTTGAGCACCTTGGCGACCGGCGCGAGGCAGTTGGTCGTGCACGACGCATTCGACACGATAGTGTGCTCTGCGGTCAGCTTGTCATGGTTGACGCCGAACACGACGGTCAGGTCGACACCCTTGGCAGGCGCAGAGATCAAAACGCGCTTGGCACCCGCATCGAGATGCTTCTGCGCCGATTCACGGTCGGTAAAAAAACCTGTGCATTCAAGCGCGATATCGACGTTATTCGCAGCGTGCGGCAAGTTGGCCGGATCGCGCTCGGCGGTCACATGGATGCGCTTGCCGTCGATGACGATATCGTTGCCGTCGGCGGTCACCGTGCCCGGATAGGCGCCGTGGACGCTGTCGCGTTTGAACAGCATTGCGTTCGACTTTGCGTCGGCCAGATCGTTGATCGCGACGAGTTCGAGCCCGCAATCGCGCCGTTCGAGGATGGCGCGTGCTACCAGACGCCCGATACGCCCGAAACCGTTGATCGCAACTTTCACAGCCATGTCGTTTAGTTCCCTTCTAATTCTTGGATGATTTGGGGGGTGATCGCGTCCGCGGTCAGCCCGAAATGGGTATAGAGTTCGGCAATCGGTGCCGAAGCGCCGAAACCGTCGACGCCGAAGCGCAGGCCGCCATGGACATAGCGTTCCCAGCCCATCGTGCTGCCTGCCTCGATCGAGACACGGAGCGCGCCCTTTGGCAGGACGTCGTCGCGGTACGCCGCCGGTTGCGCGTCGAAGTGTTCCCAACTCGGCATTGACACGACGTCTGCGCCGAACCCGTGTTCTTCGAGCCGGTCGGCGACGGAAATCGCGATTTCAACTTCGGAACCGGTGGCGATCAGAATGACGTGACGCGCGGCGTTGGCGGCACGCAGGCGATAGGCACCGCGTGCGGACCAATTTTCGGAAATATCGGTGCGGAGCTGCGGCAAGTTCTGGCGGCTGAGGGCAAGGAGGGCAGGGCCATCGGTTTTTTCCAGCGCCAGCGCCCAGCATTCGGCAGTCTCGACGGTGTCGCACGGGCGATAGACATCGAGATTGGGGATAAGGCGCAGCGACATGACATGCTCGACTGGTTGGTGTGTCGGGCCGTCTTCGCCCAGCCCGATGCTGTCATGCGTCATCACATAAATCGCGCGCGTCCGCTGGAGCGCCGACATGCGGATGGCGTTGCGGCAATAATCGGAAAACACGAGGAATGTGCCGCCATAGGGGATGACGCCGCCGTGCAGCGCCATGCCGTTCATTGCCGCTGCCATGCCGAATTCACGGATGCCATAGTAGATGTAACGGCCCGAATAATCGTCTTTAGTCAGCGGCTTGGTCGCCGCTGTTTTAGTATTGTTCGAACCGGTCAGATCCGCCGATCCACCCAATGTTTCGGGGATACTGTCGTTGATCGCGCCGAGTGCCAGTTCGGACGCCTTGCGGGTCGCAACCTTTTGCGGAGCAGCGATCAAGCCTTCGAGATAGGGTTTGAGCCAGTCCTGCGAGGTCCGGTCGCCGGCCATCCGGCGGTCTAGTTCCGTACCCTGTGGCGATTCAGCTAGGCGCGCCTCCCAGTCGGCCCGAGCCGCTGCACCGCGCTGGCCCGTTGCGCGCCACGCGCCGAGGATCGGCTCGGGCACCACGAACGGCGCGGCGGTCCACCCGAGCGTCTCGCGTGCTGCATCGACTTCGGCTGCACCCAGCGCTGCACCATGCGTCGCCGAAGTCCCCTGCTTGTTCGGCGCGCCCTTGCCGATGATTGTGCGGCACGCGACCAGCGACGGGCGCGGATCGGTGAGCGCGGCGTCGAGGGCGCGCGCGATATCAGCGGGGTCATGGCCGTCGCAGGCCACGACATGCCAGCCGCTCGCCAGGTAGCGCGCCGGAATGTCCTCGCTCGACGACAGCGACACCGCGCCGTCGATGGTGATGCGGTTGTCGTCCCACAGCACGATCATCCGCCCGAGGCCGAGATGCCCCGCGAGGCCGACGGCCTCGTGGTTGATCCCCTCCATCAGGCAGCCGTCGCCCGCGACAACCCAGGTGCGATGATCGACCAGATCGTCGCCAAATGTTGCGTTCAGATGCTGCTCGGCAATCGCCATGCCAACGGCCATCGCCAGCCCTTGCCCCAGAGGGCCAGTGGTGCATTCGACACCAGCCAGTTCGAAATTCTCGGGGTGACCGGCGCAAGGGCTTCCAAGTTTTCGGAAGTTGCGGATGTCGTCGATTGTCGGGGCTTCGTAACCGGTCAGGTAGAGCAGCGCGTAGATCAGCATCGACCCGTGGCCCGCCGATAGCACGAACCGGTCGCGATCATGCCATTTCGGTGCTTGCGGATCGAACTTCAGATATTTTGTGAAGAGTGTGGTTGCGACATCGGCCATGCCCATCGGCATGCCGGGGTGGCCCGAATTGGCGGCTTCGACCGCGTCCATGGCAAGCGCGCGGATCGCGTTGGCCATCTCTTGCGGCGATGCAGTCATGCGGGCTTCCCTGATGCGAGTCGCGCCGCTGCGCGCGATGGACCGCCCCTTTGTCGCGCCGTCGCGCAGGCGTCAACTTGGCCTGGCACCGCAGAGTGGCTTGCCGATGCGGCAACTGCTGCTATTCAGTTGTGAACCTATGACAAACGATGTTGCCAACGCCTTTGCCCGTATCGACAATGCGCTGGGCCGGATCGAGCGGGCACAAGCCCGCAAGCCGGTTTTGCCTGCGGTCGCCAGCGATGAACGCTACGACCGGCTTCGGAACCGGACCCAGGCGGCTCTGGCCGAGCTCGACACCGTCATTGCGCGCGTCGCCAATGGAGAGCAGCGCTGATGGCCGAGGTGACGCTCGCAATCGGTGGCCGCAGCTATACCGTGGCATGTCGCGACGGGGGGGAGGACCATTTACGCGGACTTGCGGCGCGCGTCGATGCCAAGGTCGAGGAAGCGCGCGGAGCCGTTGGCACCGCCAATGAGGTTCGGCAACTGCTGTTTGCCGCGCTGCTGCTAGCCGACGAAGCCAGCGAGGGCGCGGTATCGACAGGCGACGACCCGGCAACGGCAACAGCCCTTGCCTCGGTGGCAACGCGCCTTGAGTCGCTTGCGGATGCCCTTGAGGATGCGACTACCAGCGCCTAGATAGGGGGTGGCGGGCACTGCCCGGTACGAGCTCATCATATCCCTGAGGCTATTCATCAATCCTTGGGGGCTGTCCCTGCCCGGGTTCTGGCCCGAAGCACATGGTTCCCACCTGACGTACCGTGCGTCAGAGGATATCCGAGCAAACGGCCATGGCGGTCCCGTCACCGCGCTCCAACAGGCTATCGATGACCAAGAACCGCGACCGTGATTTGGCCAAGGCGAAACGCGCCGCGTTCGTCGCAGACCTGAGTCCGGCTGAATGCTGTGCGGCGGCAATGATGGTCGCCGAATACGCGGAGCAACAGATCGGCGGCGCGGTGTGCGCGTCGATCTATCTGCCGATCGGTGCCGAAATCGATACCTTGCCGCTGATCGACCGGCTGGTGCGGCGTGGGGTGAAGCTGGCATTGCCGCACGTCACCGGGCGACGTGATGCGATGCGGTTTCTGACGTGGTCGCCGGGCGATCCGCTGCCCGCTGGGCCGATGGGCTTGCGCCAACCTGCCGCAGATGCTCCTGAGTTGCGGCCCGACATTATCTTCACGCCGTTGCTGGCGTTCGACGCGCGGCTGCACCGTCTTGGCTATGGTGCAGGGCATTACGACCGGGCATTCGTCGAGCACCCGGATGCGCGGCGGATCGGGCTGGCGTGGAGCGTGCAGCGCGTCGATGCGATCGCCGATGACAGCTGGGACGTGCCGTTGCAGGGCGTTGCGACCGAACTGGGATTTATCGCTGCATGACCGAGCCGTCGATCCGCAAGCCTTTGGGTGTGTTGCTTATTCTGGGCATTATCCTCGTCTGGACACTTGTGGTTGTGTCGTTGTCGCCGTGGATCGGGATGACGCCATGGCCGGTGCAGGCGGTGATTTATTTGGTTGCGGGGATCGTGTGGATATTGCCGCTGGGGCCGGTGTTGCGGTGGATGGAGCGCGCCGGGAGCGACACAAAATAGCGAAGCTATTTTGGACGTGGACAAGCGCGGCCAGCGCAGTGAAGCGCGCCATAAGGCGCAGCTTTGCTGCGACTGACGACGCGCGGTTGGGTGGGAGTTCCAGTATCGAGTGGCCCGTCGTGGCAAAGCCACGCCGTCGGTCCTTTGCTTTGCAAGGCCGTCCGGGCTTGGATTTGGCCGATTTAGCTTCGCTAAATCGTGTCCAATCCTGCGCCATGGCGCGAGTGACGGGACTCGAACCCGCGACCTCCGGCGTGACAGGCCGGCGCTCTAACCAACTGAGCTACACCCGCTCTCTAGCGAGGCGCGGCGGATAGGCGAGGGTCCAAAACCTGTCAAGCGGCACCGAAAACGCTGCAATCGATTTCGGTTCGAGTCGGTATGCCCGCCGGATGAATGTAAACGAATGCGATTTTTCCCAGTTTTCTGCGGGCCTTGGCCAAAATTAACCTGATGTTTGCTCTTTTCAGCGATTCAGACCCCCGATTTATCAACGGGGACCGTCATGTCGAAGTTCAAAAATTGGGGTATCGATCGCCGTTGGGCGTGTGTCGCTTCGCTCGGCGTGGCGATGGTATTTGCCGCCCCGGCCCATGCGACGGGGACAGTCGCAGGCACCACGATCAGCAACACCGCTGTGGCGACTTACACCGATCCGGGTGGCAATCCGGTTACGGTTCCCTCCAATAGGGTTGATATTCGCGTCGACGAAGTGCTCGACGTTACCGTTGTCACCGCCGAGGCTGGCGACGTCGCCGCCCAGCCCGGTGCAACCAACCAAGTTGTCCGCTACACGATCACGAACACCGGCAACGGCAGCGAAGCTTTCCGCCTGACCGCAGTTACTGCAATCGGCGGCGATGCGTTCGACCCGACCGCCACGTCGATCGTGCTCGATACCAATGGCAACGGCGTCTACGATGCCGGTGTCGATACCGTTTACACGCCTGGCTCGAACGATCCGGTGTTGGCGCCTGACACGTCGATCGGCGTCTTTATCCTGTCGACCGTTCCGGGTTCGGCGACCGACGGCCAGCGCGGCCAGATCGATCTGACAGCTTCTGCGCTGACCGGCACCGGTCCCGCGGGTACTGTTTTTGCGACACAGGGTGCAGGCGGCGGCGATGCCGTTGTCGGGACAACCACGGCAACCGGTCGCGATGACAATTTCTTCATAGTGAGCGCGGCGACCGTCCTGCTCAGCAAGACCGCTACCGTGCTCGACCCGTTCGGCGGGACCAAGTCGATCCCCGGGTCGATCATCACTTACACGCTGGTCGCCACCGTCAGCGGCACAGGCACGCTTGCCAATCTGGCGGTCGGCGACCCGGTCCCGGCGGCAACAACCTATGTCCCGGCGAGCATTACAGCGCAGGCCGCAGCAATCACCGACGCGACCGACGCCGACTCGGGTGAATTCGCCGCGAACCGCGTGTCGGTGCGCTTCGGCAGCGTGCCCGGCGGCCAGACCCGCACCGTCACTTTCAAAGTCCGGATCAACTGAGGATTATGACCATGTTCCGCGCGTTCACCGCCCTTGCCCTGATCGTTTCGCCGGTCGCGGCCTTCGCCGCCAACGATGTTGCCGTCGTCAGCGACATGTTCGTCGAAAAGACCGTCGTTCAGGCCGGCAAGCCCAAGGTCGTGCTGGTCAAGCAGAAGTCGGGACCGCCGGGTACGAAGCTCGTGTTCACGCACAGCTATCGCAACGGCGGCAAGGCTCCGGCGACCAATTTTGCGATGACCAACCCGATCCCGTCGGGGATCGACTACCTAGGCAGCGACGATGCCATTGCCGTTGTCTCGGTCGATGGCGGCAAGTCGTTCGGCCCGCTCGCCGTTGCCAAGCTTCGCGCCGCCGACGGCAGCACGCGTGCCGCCCGCCCCGAAGATGTCACGCATGTCCGCTGGGCATTGAAGGCGCCGATCGCGGTCGGTGGAACTGGGAAATTCAGCTTCAAAGGTGTTGTTAAGTAACAGCTTTCCGCTTTTTCGATGTCGGCGGGGGAAGAAGACATCGAGCATTGGACCAGAGAAACGGAAACGAGACCATGACCAATAAAATCAGACTGCTGGGGGTATCCAGCCTCGTCGCTATCGCTGCCCTGTCGGCGGTGCCTGCTTATGCGGCGGGCACAACTGCGGGTTCAAACATCGATAACACCGCGACAGTCGGCTATTCGGTAGGCGGCGTGCCGCAGACCGGCGTTTCGTCAAACCTTGCGCGGTTTGTCGTCGATCGCAAGATCACGCTGACCATGACCGAGCCGGGGAACGCAACGACACAAGTCGCGCCGGGTTCGAACAACCAGGTAACGACGTTTTTTGTCACCAATACGTCGAACGCCCCGCTCGACCTCGGCCTGACAGTGGCACAGAGCGCGGCCTCGCACGGTGGCACCGATAACTTCGACGTGACCACGCCGACGATCTGGATCAACACCGGACCCAGTGTCGCCAGTGCGACCTTCGACCCGGCGAACTCGGTTCAGGTCACCTATCTCGACGAGATCGCCGCCGACGCATCGCGCTATGTGTTCGTGCGGGCAAGCGTTCCGGCGGGGCGCGTGAACGGGGACGTGTCGGGCATTGCGCTGACGGCGCAGGCGTTCGAGCCGGGCGTTGCCGCTACGCAGGGTGCGCTTGTGACGCAAACTGTCGGTGCAAACACGGCGGCAATGGACACGGTCTTTGCCGATGTCGCCGGTGCGACCGATGCCATCACTGACGGTCGCATCTCGGCACGCGACGACTACACCGTTTTCACGGCGGCGCTGACGGTTACGAAGTCGTCGAGCGTGATCGAGGATCCGATCAACACGATTGCAAGCGGCAATTCGGCGAGTGCCAAGATGATTCCGGGCGCGACCGTCGAATATTGCATCGTCGTCGCTAACGCGGCGGGCGGTGCGCCTGCACAGGCACCGGCGATCAGCGATCTGGTGCCGACGCAAACCACGTTCGTGGCGAGCAGCATCGTCATCAACGGTAGCGGCACCTGCACCGGTGGTACTGCAGGCGGGAGCTATACGACGACGCCTGCGCCGACGGTCAGCGGGACGCTGAACGATGTCGCCGCCGGTGCGTCGAGCTCGCTCCGTTTCCGTGTGACAATCAACTAGGGGATTGCGGGGAGCGGTCGTCGCCAAAGCGACAACCGCTCCCCGTGACCTGTTATGTGATGCGTAACGCGATTAACCATATCAGGAAGACCCTTGCTGCAGTTGCAGCCCTTGCCGCGATCCCGGCGGGATCGGCCCTGCACGCCCAGACGACGACGATCAGCAATACCGCCACGGTTCAGTGGCAGGCGGGCAGCAGTACTGTCGTGCGGTCGTCCAACCGGGTCGATATCGCCGTCGGTGCGATCAACCCGCCGACGCTGTCGCTCTCGACATTCCAGTTTTCCGGCGACACCAACGCCGAACGCCTGACCGTGCCCGATACGATCTGTCGCGGTACCGGTGGCGATGTTCCCGTCGTGCTCACGGGTGCTTTTGCCAGCACGCCGCTCGCTCCTGCCTCCGTCGAGCGCACCACGCGCATCCGGGCAGGCGAACCGCTTGTCGTCGGGATCACGTCGAGCGCCGATAACCTCGATGCAACCGCCGTTGACACAATGACGGTGGTGCTGGCGACGCCTGCCGGCGACGCCGAAACCGTCGTCTTGCGTGAAACTGGTGCCAATACCGGATATTTTGTTGGCATGATACGAACCGTTGCGGTTCCACCCAACCCGGTACGCGGCGATTGCCAGCTCTCGGTACGTCCGGGCGACACGTTGACGCTCTCTACCAGCCGCGAAAATGGTTCGCTGGTGGCCTCGTCGCCGGTCGAAGTGCTGATCGATCCGTTCGGCATCGCTTTTGATAGCGGCGACGGCCAGCCGGTGCAGGACGTGCAGGTCACGCTGATCAACGCCGACACCGGTCAGCCCGCTATTGTCTTCGGCGACGATGCCGTTTCGCGCTTCCCCTCGACCTTGCTGACCGGCTCGACCGTGACCGACGCGAGCGGCCTCGTGTATCGCTTCCCGGTCGGCGACTATCGCTTTCCGTTTGTGGCACCAGGGCGCTATCGCCTCGTCGTCGGTCCGCCGACACCGTATACGGCCCCCTCGCTGTCGACCCCTGCCGAACTGGCGGGACTGCGCCGCCCTGACGGTGGGCCCTATACGATAGTCGCTGGATCATACGGGGCCGTTTTCGTGCTAAACGACCCGCAACCCGTCCGCATCGACATTCCGCTCGATCGACCTGGTGCCGCACTGACGATCCGCAAAAGCGCGTCGCAGGCCGTGGTCGTTCCGGGGGACGGGGTGCAATATAAGGTCGTGGTGACCAATGGCGACGCGGCGCGCGCAACGGGCGCGATCACGATCACCGACTTTTTGCCCGACACGATGCGACTGTCGCCGAATTCGGTTCGCTACAATGGCGTAAAAATAGCGTATACGGTTAGTACAGATGGGAAGCGGCTGTCTGTTCCGGTTGCGCCGCTTGCCGCGCGTGCCTCGGGCACGCTGACCTATTTGCTCGAAGTGCGCCCAGACGCGCCGTCGGGGCAGACGATGAACCGTGCTCAGGCTTCCGACAGTCGTGGAACGATCAGCGCGATGGCGGATGCCGCCGTCCGTATTGCCCGCGACGGCGTCGGCGACCGGCTGACCATCATCGGGCGCGTCACTGACGGCGGCTGTGCGGTCGATCCCGATGCGGCCAACGGCATCGCCGGGGTGCGCGTTATGATGGAAGATGGCAGCTACGCCGTCACCGACATCGACGGTCGCTATCATTTCGAAGGGGTTCTGCCCGGCACGCATGTTGTCCAGATCGATCCCTCGACGCTCGGCCCCAATCTGGTGCCGTCCGACTGTGCCGAGAACGCGCGCAGTGCCGGCAGCGCCATCTCGCGCTTTGTGACCGGGCAGGGCGGGGTGCTGCTCCGTGCCGACTTCCGTGCCAAGTCGGGCGTGAACAGCGCGTTGCCGCAGGGTAAAGCTGCCGCCCGCGCCAAGCCGATCAGCGATCCGGAAGCCGCCGGTGCCAATCGCGATTGGGTGACGGGCGAAGCACCGGGCATCGGCTGGCTGTTCCCCGCGCCCGACCATAATCCGCGCACCAAGGCGATCCGCGTCGCAATCAAGCATCTGGTGGGCCAGTCGGTCGCGCTGTCGGTCGGCGGCAAGCCCGTGAACCCGATGTCATTCGACGGCGTCAGGAAATCGGGCGACGGCCAGGTCAATGTCAGCCTGTGGCGCGCCATCGACATCGATGACCGCGACACGGTGCTCACCGCTATCGTGACCAATGCCGACGGCAGCGTTGCCGAGCGGCTGTCGCGGACGGTCCATTATGCGACCTCGGCCCTGAACGCGACCTTCGTCCGCGAGAAGTCGGTGCTTGTTGCCGACGGTGTCACGCGACCGGTGATTGCGATCCGTCTGACCAATCGCGACGGCAAGCCCGTCCACAATGGCACGACCGGCGACTTCTCGGTCCCCGCGCCCTATGCGCCCGCTGTCGAGGTGGATGCCCAGGCTGCGCGTCAGTTGGCCGGTCTTGAGCGCGCGCGGCCCGTCTATCAGGTGCAGGGCGACGACGGCATTGCCTATATCGAACTCGAAGCAACTACCGCGTCGGGTGCGCTCACTGTCACCCTGCCGTTCCGTGACGGGCAGGTGACCCGCGCGCAGAAGATCGACCTGTGGCTCGATCCGGGCAACCGTCCGTGGACGCTCGTCGGGCTTGCCGAGGGCACGATCGGCTTCAACAGCGTCGAGCGCCAGTTGCAGGATCTGCCCAAGGGCACGACCGAATGGCTGACGTCGGGCCGGATCGCGCTTTATGCCAAGGGCCGGATCACCGGCAAATGGCTGATGACGCTCGCCTATGACAGCGCGAAAAAGGGCGACGATGCACGTTTTGGCGGGGTCATCGACCCGACCGCTTATTACACGATTTACGCCGACCGCAGCGAGCGCCGCTACGACGCGGCCTCGGTCCGCAAGCTCTATGTGAAGCTCGAGCGCCCGCAATTCTATGCGCTGTTCGGCGATTACCAGACCGACCTCAGCGACACACAGCTGACCCGTTACAACCGCGCGTTCAACGGCGTGAAGGCGCAGTATCGCAGCAAGCAGGTCGGCGCGACCGCGTTCGCCGCCGATACGCCGTATCGTCACCGGCATGAGGAACTGCAGGGCAATGGCCTGAGCGGACCCTATGGCCTCGGCGCGCGCGACATCCTGCCCAACAGCGAAGTCATCGTGCTCGAAACGCGCGACCGGCTCCGCAGCGACCGGGTGGCCGAGCGCAAGACGCTGACCCGCCACATCGATTACGACATCGACTATGTCGCGGGCACGCTGCGTTTCCGCTCGCCGGTGCTCAGCCGCTCGTCGGGCTTCGACCCGCAGTTCATCGTCATCGATTACGAAGTCGATGGCATCGGCCAGCGCGTGCTCAACGCCGGTGGCCGGGTGACGTGGAACACGCCTGACAAAAAGCTGCAGGTCGGCGCATCGGTCATCCACGACGAGAGCGATCTGGCCAAGACCAATGTCGGCGGCGTCGATGTGCGCTACCAGCCGAACAGCTCGACCGAAATCCGCGCCGAAGTGGCGATGAGCCGTGCGTCCGCCAACCCGGGTGCAACCGCTGCGCCGCTTTCGGGCAACCGCACCGCCTGGCTGGTCGAGGCCGAACATCACGGCAGCAAATACGATCTGCTCGCCTATGCGCGCCAGCAAGAGGGTGGCTTCGGCGTCGGACAGCTCGGCGCGAGCGAGAATGGCACGCGCAAATTCGGCCTCGACGGGCGGGTGCGCCTGTCCGACCAGCTCTCGCTGATCGGCAGCGCGTGGCAGGAAAGCTATCTCGGCGGCAACGCCCGTCGCCAAGCAGGACGCGCAGGCATCGAATATCGCGGCAAGACGATGGACCTGCGCGCAGGCCTCATCCTCGCCAACGACCGGCTCGATGACGGGCGCGAAGCGGGCTCGACGATTGCCCAGCTCGGCGCGACCAAGCGGTTGCTCGACAACCGGCTGGAGCTCGACGCGCAGGCTGAATTCGCACTGGGTAAAAGCGCGAGCATTGATTTTCCGGCCAAGCACCGCGTCGGCGCGCGCTTTGCGATCACGCCCGAAGTATCTGTGATCGGCTCCTACGAGATGGCACGCGGCGACACGATCAAGGCGGATACCGCGCGGATCGGCTTTGACGTGCGGCCTTGGGCAGGCGCGCGTATCGTTGCCGCTGCCAATCGCCAGACCATTGGCGAATATGGCCCGCGCAGCTTTGCCGATTACGGCCTTGCCCAGTCGCTGCCCATCGGCAAGCGCTGGACAGTAGACTTCACTCTCGACGGGTCAAAGACGTTGGGCGGGATTGACCGGACGCGCGTCCTCAACGAAGCGCAGCCGGTGGCGACGGGCGGCCTGATCGGCACCGACGGCACGCTGACCGAGGATTTCACGGCGGTGACTGCGGGTGCGACGTATCGCGCGGATCGATGGAGCTGGAACGCGCGCGCCGAGTATCGCGGCGGGGATCGCTCGACGCGTTACGGGGTCATCACCTCGGCGCTGCGTCAGCTTGGCGAAGGTCAGGCCATCGGCGGCACGTTCAGCTGGTTCACCGCCAAGGACAAGGCGGGTCCGAAGACCGAGACGACCGCGCTGGCGATCAGCTGGGCACGTCGTCCCGACAACAGCCGCTTTGCGTGGTTGCAAAAGCTCGAACTGCGCTCGGACATCGTGCGCGGCGCGATCGAGGGGCTGCCCGGCCCCATCGGCGGCGCGCCGCTGCTCGTCTCGGGCGATGTGACCTCGCGCCGGATCGTCAGCAGCTTTAGCCTCAACTGGTCGCCGACGCAGCGCGCCGAGGACGGGCGCTATCTCGGCCGCAGCGAGTTCGCGCTGTTCTGGGGCAGCCGCTATGTCTTCGACCGCGTTGGCGCCGACGATATCAAGGGCTGGTCGAACCTCGTCGGACTCGATGCGCGCTGGGATCTGTCGCAGACCTTCGATGTCGGCGTGTCGGGCACGGTGCGGCAAAGCTCGGGCGGGCGCGCGTTCAGCTATGCGGGTGGACCTGCAGTGGGCATCTCGCCGTTCAAGGGCGGCTATATCCAGGTGGGTTACAATGTGCTCGGGTTCAACGATGCCGACTATGCCGACGCGCGGTATACTCGAAAGGGGCCGTTCGTGACGTTGCGCTTCAAGTTCGACCAGACGACGTTGCAGGGTATGGGATTGGGCCGGAAGTAACGCTCATCATATATGCGTGCGTGCGGCGGCGGTGAGCGGTTGTTTCACACGAAGGCACGAAGAAGAAGGGAAGGCACGAAGGGTTTAGCCCTTGCCGCATCATTCCCGCGAAGGCGGGAACCCAACTCCTGCCACTCGTTTAGGAGTTGGATTCCCGCCTTCGCGGGCCTGACGAAAGAGTCGCGCAACCTTTGCGCCTTCCCTTCTCCTTCGTGCCTTCGTGTGAAATCCGGCTCGCTGTCTCAAAATGCATCTCATTGCCGCAGTGCACCGCAGTTGCCCCTCAAGGCCGACGGCGCTATCGGCCCGCCAACACATTCGTATGCGGAGCTGCCCCAAATGCCTGACACGGCCACACTCGAACGCCTTCGCACCGGCGTGGGCTTTATCGCCGCGCTCGACCAGAGCGGGGGATCGACGCCCAAGGCCTTAAAGGGTTACGGGATCGAGGCCGATGCGTTTTCGAACGACGAGGAGATGTACGGCCTTATCCACGACATGCGGTCGCGGATCATCACGTCGCCCTGTTTCAGTGGTGAGAAGGTGCTCGGTGCGATCCTGTTTGAACGGACGATGGATGGGCAGGTCGATGGCAAGCCAACCCCACAGGCGCTGATCGAACGCGGCGTCGTGCCCTTTATCAAGATCGACAAGGGGCTGGAGGATGAAGCGAATGGCGTCCAGATGATGAAGCCGATCCCCGGCCTTGACGACCTGCTGAGCCGCGCCAAGGCGTTGGGCGTTGCGGGGACCAAGGAGCGGTCGGTCATCAACCTCGCGAACCAGACTGGTATCGCGGCTATCGTCGCGCAGCAATTCGACGTCGCGCGGCAAGTGCTGGCACATGACATGGTTCCGATCATCGAACCCGAAATTAACATCAAATCGCCCGAGCGCGCCACGGCCGATACAATCCTGCGTGACGAATTGCTCGCCGCACTCGACACGCATGACGGCGAGCCGGTGATGCTCAAGCTGTCGATCCCCAGCGAACCAGATCTGTTCGCGCCGCTCGTCGATCACCCGAAGGTGCTGCGCGTCGTCGCGCTGTCGGGTGGCTTTGCCCGTCCCGAAGCCTGCGCCGAACTGGCCAAGAACCGCGGCATGATCGCGAGCTTCAGCCGCGCGCTGCTCGAAGACCTGCGGCACCCAATGAGCGACGACGATTTCAACGGCGCGCTGGGCGGGGCGATCGACGAGATACACGCTGCGTCGGGGGAGAAGGTCGGCGCGTGAGGATAAAGGTCTTAGGACGAGTGTTCAGCCGAGACCCGCTTCGCCCGCCGACGCAGGTATCTTGGGGCCTAGTGGGCTTGATTATGCTTGGTGTCGGTTTTCTCGTCGCTTTTGTGGCAATGCACATCAGAACCGCGCCGGATGAACTTTTGCCGGGGCGTATTGTCCGGATACCGCCTTCCGAGACGTCGCCCGATAGCGGAACTACTTGGGTTGCGTATGTTCAATTGCCGGACGGTCGGACTATCGCCATTCGCCTGCCCGAGCGGCACAACTGCATGGTGAATAAGGCCGTGGTCATCTCGAAGTCGACAACAGTATATGGCAACAGCTACGGATTAGGTCTTGGTGGCTGTGGAAAAGCAAGTGGCTGAAACCGACGACTTCGCCGCCCAGTTCCCCCGCGAGCGCCGCCCTGCGTGCCAGCTTTACCTCATCTCCCCGCTCGACGTGACCGGCAGCTTTCCCGACCGCCTGCGCCGCGCGCTGGGTGCCGGGCCGGTCGCGGCGTTCCAGTTGCGCGTGAAGGACATCGACCAGCACGAGTTGGCTCGTCTTGGCGAGCCGCTCCGGCGCATCTGTGCCGATGCCGATGTCGCGTTTATCGTCAATGACTCGGCGTCGCTCGCCAAGCGCCTGGGCGCGGACGGGGTGCATCTCGGGCAAAGCGACGGCGACGTGCGCGAGGCGCGCGAAATGCTGGGGCGCGAGGCGCAGATCGGCGTCACCTGCCACGACAGCCGCCATCTCGCGATGGAGGCGGGCGAGGCCGGCGCGGACTATGTCGCGTTCGGCTCGTTCTACGAGACAACGACCAAGCCCAGCAATTACCGCCCCCTGCCTGAAATCCTCGGCTGGTGGACCACGTTGTTCGCGTCGCCCTGCGTTGCCATCGGTGGCATCACACCAGAGAACGCGGTGCCGCTGATTGCGGCCGGTGCAGACTTCATCGCGGTGTTGAACGCGGTGTGGGGCGGGGACGAGGCTGCGGGTGTGCAGGCGTTCGGGGCTGTCCTTGAAGCCAATAAGCTTTCGTCGTCCCGGACTTGATCCGGAGCCTGGCTTCCATTTACAAGAACCTGCGAAGAAGAAGCCTAGGCCCGGATCGAGTCCGGGCCGACGAGCGTAGGAAGGATTTGCCGCACACCGCAACCCTTTGACTCTTTGCTCGTTTCACCCGCGATGAAACACCTCCTCCTCGCCGGAGCCTTGCTCCCGCTCGCCGCCATTGCCGCGCCCGTTGCGGCCCCCGTCAAACCCGACATGAAGGTGCTGCAGCTGCAAGTCGTGCTGTCCAAGCTAGGCTTTTCTCCCGGTGTGCTTGACGGCAAGGGCGGGGAATCTCTGAACGATGCGCTGCGCGGATTTCAGGAAGCGCGCGGTCTCCCCAAATCGGGCAAGCTCGACACTGCCACACAGCGCGCGCTGGCGCCGTACGCTTCGATCCCCGCAACCCGAACATTGACCCTGACGGCCGACGCACTGCGCGGTCCGTTCACTTTCCCGATGCCGAGCGACGAGGCCGATAAGGCCAAGCTGCCCGCGCTCAACTATCGCAACGCGCTCGAGGCGCTGGCCGAGCGGTTCCACACGACGAACGCCACGCTCATTGCGCTTAACAGCGGCGACACACGCCTTGCCGCCGGCGTCGAGGTCGTCTTCCCCAATGCGCTGCCATCGTCGCGCGATTATAAAGCGGGCGACGATGCGTGGCGCAGTCGTTTGAGTGCGCTTAACGTCAGTTCCGTCCAGCCCGAAGCCGCGCGTATTGTTGTCGACAAATCCGACCGCGTGTTGCGTGTCTATGACGCGAACGACAAACTTGTCGCGCAATTCCCCGCCACGATGGGATCGAAAACCGATCCGCTGCCGATCGGCAAATGGACGATCAAGGGCATCGCCTATAATCCCGACTGGCAATACAATCCCGCGATTTTGAAGCGCGCCGACAAGACCGACGAAAAGATGCGGATCCCGCCGGGGCCGAACAATCCCGTCGGCGTCGTGTGGATCGACCTGTCGAAGCCGCATTACGGCATTCACGGCACGCCGGACCCCGACAAGATCGGTCGCGCGGAATCGAACGGTTGTATCCGGCTGACCAATTGGGACGCGGCGCGGCTGTCGCTGATGGTCAGGGTGGGGGTGCCAGCACTGTTCCAGTTGTGAACCGGTTCGGCTGGCTTATCCTGGTGCTGTTCTTTGTCGGCGGGGTGTTGCTGTTCCGGTCGGTCGATCAGCGGAAAGCGCCGCCCCAAGAACGACAGGAATCCACGGATTTTCCCGAAGCCTTGCCGGTTCCCGTCGCAGGCGTGCCGACGAGCGCCCTGTCCGACACATGGAACCAGTCACGCGAAGGTGGTGCCCGCGCGCATCAGGCGATTGACATCCCTGCACCGCTCGGGACACCCGTTGTTGCGACCATGGCCGGTCGTATTGAAAAGCTGCACCAGAGTGCGCGCGGCGGGCTGACCGCCTATGTCCGCGATACAAGCGGGCGCTGGCTGACATACTACGCCCATCTGGCTGGATATGCCGCAGGCTTGCGCGAGGGGCAGGCGGTTGCAGCGGGGCAGCCAATCGGCTTTGTCGGCGACACAGGCAACGCGGGCGTCGGTAACACGCATCTGCATTTCGCGCTGCACCGCATGGCGCCGGGCGAAACCTGGTATCAGGGGACACCCGTCAATCCGTTCCCGTTACTTGCCGGAAAGCCTGCTGCGCGTTAGGGGCGCACCACGCTCTTTCTATCGGTGAGGTTCCATGAAGATCAACGCGGTCGAAATCCGCCCCGGCAACATCCTTGAACTTGATGGCGGCCTGTGGCGCGCGGTGAAGATCCAGCACACCCAGCCCGGCAAGGGCGGCGCGTACATGCAGGTGGAACTCAAAAACCTGATCGACGGGCGCAAGAACAACAACCGGTTCCGCAGCGCCGAAACGGTCGAAAAGGTGCGCCTCGATACCAAGGATTTCCAGTTCCTGTTCGCCGATGGCGACGCGCTGACGTTCATGGACAAGGAAAATTACGACCAGGTGACGCTCGACAAGGGCATATTGGGTGACGCCGCCGCGTTCCTGCAGGACGGCATGGATGTCGTCATGGAGCTGTGGGAGGAACGCCCGATCTCGGTACAGCTGCCCGACACGATCGAGGCGCTGATCGTCGAGGCGGATGCGGTGGTGAAGGGGCAAACCGCTTCGTCGTCGTACAAGCCCGCTGTCCTTGAAAACGGTGTCCGTGTCATGGTCCCGCCGCATATCGGCGCGGGGACGCGGATCGTGGTCGATGTGTACGAGCAGACCTATGTGAAGCGGGCGGACGGCTAATCTAAAGCCCCTCCGCCTTTAGGGGAGGGGTTGGGGTGGGGTGTCTCAACGCTTC
>JANNVL010000049.1:0-20707 GCA_031408195.1 Sphingomonadales bacterium
ATCTGGGCGAGACGACGCGCGAGTTCGGGCGGTGCGGCGACATGGCCGGCCAGCAGCGTGCCGAAGGCAAAGGACGGATCGTCGGCGGCATGGGCGATGCCGGTCCAGCGGCGGGGGGAGTCCGACGCTGCCCCCACATCAGCGGCCAGATCGTCGGCAAGGGCTGCGGCAAAGGCCGCTTCATAGCCCTTGGCTGCGCTGACGAGACCGAGCACACCTTTGGCCTCGCGGGCCGGGGCCAGCGCGCGGGCCTCGCTTTCGAGTGCGGCAAGCGTTGCCGCGGCTTCGGACCGGGCGCTTTGCGCGGCAGCAAGGTGACCGGCGGCGGTTTCGCGACCGGCTTCGGCGGTGTCGAGCGACGCGACCGCGTCGGCAAGCGCGGCTTGAGCGCGTCGGCTCGCCGCTATCGCATCGTGGTGCGCGGCATCGATCCGGTCGAGCGGATCGAGGGCATCGCGTTCGGCCTGGGTCCGGGCAAGTTCACGCGCGGCGCGGTCGAGTTGCGCGCTGGCGGCGGCTACAGCGGCTTCGGCGACCCGGCGTTCGGCACCGCGCTCCGCGGCCTCGGCAGTGGCCTTGGCAAGGGTTAGCTCGGCCTCGCGCGCTGCCGCTTCGGCTGCGGCGACCCTGCCGACATGGCTGGCACGTTCGTCTCCAGCGGCGGCGATGCGGACCGCGAGCGCCTTCACCTCGTCCCCAAGCCGCGCCAAGGCATCGCCCGCATCGCTGGCAAGTTCGCCTTCGCGTTCCCGGTCGCTGGACAGGCGTTCGCGCTCGGCGGCGATGGCGGCGATGCGCGTTTCAATGGCGCGCAACTCGCCCTCCGCACTGGCGAGCGCATGGCGGGCGTCGGCCACCGCATCGCGTGCACCCATTGCATCTGCGCGCGCAGTGGCGAGTTTTTCGGTCGCGTCGCGTGCGAGTGCCGCTGTCGCGCGCTGCGCTTCGGCGGCGGCGGCAACGCGGTCCTCGGCAGAAGTTGCCTCGGCGCGTGCTGTATCGGCGGCCGCTGCGGCATCGCGCCAGCGGGCAAAGATCAACTGACCTTCGGCGACTTTTATGGCGTCGGACAGCTTGCGATAGCGCTCTGCCGACCGCGCTTGCCGTCGCAATACGCCCGACCGCGCCTCCATTTCGGTCACGACTTCGGCGACACGCGCAAGATTGGTCTCGGTCGCCTTCAGCCGGATCTCGGCTTCGCGGCGGCGGACATGGAGGCCGGAAATTCCCGCCGCTTCTTCGAGCATCGCGCGGCGCTCGGCAGGCTTGGCGGCGATGATCGCGCCGATCTTGCCCTGGCTGACGAGTGCAGGCGAGTGCGCGCCAGTGGCGGCGTCTGCGAACAGCAATTGGGCGTCGCGCGCGCGGGCGTCGCGGCCGTTGATGCGGTAGGCCGATCCCGCACCGCGTTCGATGCGGCGGGTGACCTCGACGTCATCGTCGTCTCGTTCGGCAAGGATCGAGACTTCGGCGAACTGGCGCTGCGGGCGAGTCGCGGTCCCGGCGAAGATCACGTCTTCCATGCCCGTACCGCGCAACGACTTGGGCGATCCTTCGCCCATCGCCCAGCGGATCGCCTCAAGCAGGTTCGATTTGCCGCAGCCGTTCGGGCCGACCACGCCGGTGAGGCCCGGCATGATCCGCAGTTCGACCGGATCGACGAACGATTTGAACCCCGATAATTTGACGCGCGCGATCTTCAACGAGCCACCCCTTGGGGACAAGGCTAGCGCGGTGTCACGCAGGCGTCACGGGCGCGATGCGTGATTTCTGTGGATGATTCAGGCACCCGCCGCGCGAAGCATCGGCTCGAGGTCGGTCCAGGACGACACATTGGGAACCATGCTGCCATTGATGAAGAACGTCGGCGTGCCCTGAACATTGTATTTCTCGAAGGCATCCTTGCGGGTCTTGTCGAGCGCCGCCGTCTTGACCGGATCGGCGAGGCACTGGGCCAGCGCATCGCGCGAAATGCCGCGCTGGACGACGAATTCGTCGCGCCCCGAAATCCGCGCATATTCGGCGTTTTGCGCGGCGATGGGCAGCGACTGAAGCCGCTGCTGCTCGGCTTGTGGCAGCGACGAAATCTTGCCGAGCCAGTTCTGCATATCGCTGTAGGACGCATCGACCAGCGCAAAGAACGGCGCGGGGCCGCCGCATTTATAGGCGAGCGAGGCCATCAGGTCCGGACCATGGAGCAACAGGCTGCGGTATTCGAACGACACCTTGCCGGTGGCGATGTACTTCGCCTTCAACGCCTCGGTGCTCTGCATCGAAAAAGCGGCGCAGCCCGGGCAGGTCAACGAACCGTATTCCATCAGCTTAATCGGCGCTTTCGGGTTGCCCATCAGCATTCCGCCCTCGGGCGTCTCACTGACGACCATCGCCCATTCGGTGCCTGCGGGGGGCGCGACAGCCGCAACCGGACCCGATACGGCCATGGTCGAGTTGTTTGCGCCGGAACCGCAGGCTGCCAGCGCCAGTGCCGCGACACCGGCAATCATCATCCGCTTCATCATGTTCATCCTGCCTTGGGTTTCAGTTTAAGCGCTGTGCGGAGCAATGCCTCCACTTCGGCCCAGTGATGGGCATCGACGCGTTTGCCATCGATAAAGAATGCCGGCGTGCCGCCGATCTTGCGGACATCCCACGCGTCATTGGTCATCGCCAGCACGGGTGCCTGTGCCACCTTGCTCGCGTAACAGGCATCAAGGGCAGCGGGTGTAACGCCGCGCTTTGCCATGAGTGCGGTCAGCCCGCTAGCGCGCGACATCGCTTTCAGGCCTGCTATCGGGTCTTTTGCCGTCGGCGCGGGGTCGAACTTCGACGCCCCTTCGAACAAGGCATTCTGCGCGGCAAAGACCGCTTCGTGGTGACCTGGGAAACGCGCAGCGGTCCCGCACCGTGTCGCCAGCGCGGCGGCGAGATCGAGCGGATCGCGCACCGCATTCCGCAGTTCGAACGCGACCGTCCCGCGCGCGACATAATCGCGCATCAATGGCGCCGTCGCCTCGGTCGTGAATTCGGCGCAGTGCGGGCAGGTGTA
Source organism: Sphingomonadales bacterium (assembly GCA_031408195.1). Lineage (GTDB taxonomy): Bacteria > Pseudomonadota > Alphaproteobacteria > Sphingomonadales > Sphingomonadaceae > Sphingomonas_O. Next base: position 3,047 of record JANNVL010000049.1, read on the forward strand.
GGACATGAACTCGACCAGCCGCACTTTCGCCGCCGGATTACCGATAACGTACGAACCGGCGGGGGTCCGCGTGACGGTCTTGGTCCAGTCGACAGGCTTGGCCGCGCCAAGCGTGAACAACGCGAGGAGCGCCAACAGGATACGCATCAGCTGATCTTTCCGAGAACGGGAACGTGCCGCGCCGCCGCCACGCCGCGCGCGAGCGATTCGAGCACGGTTTTCAGTTCTGGATCGGCAATGGTGCGGAGCGAATCGCCCAAATCAGTCGGGATCGGGATCGATGGCGCAGGGGCCGCGCGGCGCGGCGCAGCAGGCAGGCTGCCTTGCCGGATCACGACTTTGACCACGGCAGCATAGCCGAAGAACCGATTGACCCGCTCGATCAGGGTCGGCGCGACATGCTGCATCATCGGGGCGTGCGCGCCGGTGGCGACGACGGTCAGCACGCCTTGTTCGCGCTTGCCGTGCGGAAAGCGGATCGATTCGGGGGCGGAGGCATGGGCGTAACGCTCGCCGACGATTTCGCTCCAGCGGCTGACGACGGACGACTGGACGAAGCCGAACTTGCGGAACGCGGCGCGCCCGACATCGGGGACGATATCGGCAACGGCACGCGCACGATTCGCGCGGGTCGGTTCGGCTGCAGGAGTGGGTCGTTTCGCCATTTCAGCCGTCCATGCCACAAGCAAAGCGTGTCCGTCGATATCTCTCGCATCGCTGAAAAATTATTGCCCTGGTATGATGCGAATGCGCGGGTGTTGCCGTGGCGCAGCCCGCCCGGCGCGCCGCTGCCGGATCCCTACCGTGTATGGCTGTCCGAAATCATGCTCCAGCAGACGACGGTAGCAACGGTGAAGGCGTATTTTGAACGCTTCACGTCGCGCTGGCCGTCGGTCGCCGTACTGGCGGCGGCGGACGAAGGCGATGTCATGGCGGCGTGGGCAGGGCTTGGGTATTATTCGCGGGCGCGCAATCTCGTGGCCTGCGCGCGGGTGCTGGCGGCAGACGGGTTTCCGGCAGACGAGGCGGGTTTGCGGGCGTTGCCGGGGGTTGGACCGTATACGGCGGCGGCTATTGCTTCGATTGCGTTCGGGCAGCGCGCGGTCGTCATCGACGGCAATGTCGAGCGGGTCGTGGCGCGGCTGTTCGCGGTCGAAGCGTCGTTGCCGGGGGTGAAGCCCGAGCTGAAGCGGCTGGCCGATACGATCACGCCTGACACGCGCTGCGGCGACTTTGCCCAGGCGATGATGGACCTAGGTGCGACCGTCTGCGTGCCGCGTAATCCGCGCTGTGGCGATTGTCCCCTGCGGCGCGATTGCGGGGCTTATGCGGGTGGTGATCCGGGCAGCTGTCCGCGTCGTGCGGCGAAAGCGGTGAAGCCCGAACGGACCGCGACCGCTTGGTGGATCGAGCGGGAGGGGCAAGTGCTGCTGGTCCGCCGTCCGGCAAAGGGGTTGCTCGGCGGGATGTTGGCGCTGCCGTCCACGCTCGTCACCTCTTGCCCCGATTTTACGGGCGCTCCGGTGGGCACCGTCACCCATGTCTTCACGCATTTCCGCCTGACGCTAACAATTGCCGTAGCGTCGCTCGATCCCGGTTGCGTTTTGCCACCTGACGCACAATGGTGGCCGAAAGTCAGGCTCCTCGACGCGGGCCTGCCGACGCTGTTTGCCAAGGCTGCAGCGGTGGCGATGAGGGAGGAATAGATATGTTCGACGCGCGACTGGACCGGCGACAATTGTTTGGCGCGGCGGCGCTGTTCGGCGGACTGGCCGCGACCCCGGCATGGGCGCGGTCGCGCGTCAATCGCGGCGGCTGGGACAAGGTTCAGGCGTTGCTCGACGACTATGTCGCATCCAAGAAGCTGCCGGGCCTGCTTGGCGCGGTCGCGCGCGGAACCGACGATGCCGATTTCCTGATGTCCGGAACACTCGCTATCGACAGCAAGCGCGCCGTCGATGCCGATACGCTCTACCGCGTCTATTCCATGTCGAAGCCGATCACCGGCATGGCGGCGATGATGCTGATCGAAGACGGCAAGCTGCGCCTCGACCAGAGCGTCGGCGATTTCCTGCCCGGTTTTGCCAAGCCGATGGTCATTCTCGACCAGATGAAAAGCCTCGACGCCAAGCCCGCGTCGAAGCCACTGACCATCCGCCATCTGCTGACGCATTCGGGTGGGCTCGGCTATATCATCACCAGCAAGGGCGAATTGCTCAAGGAATATGCACGCCTCGGGCTGACCGGCGGGCCGATCAGCAACAAACCGGTGCCGGGCGTGGCCAAGGTTACGCCGCCACCCAGCTTGCAGGAATTCGGCAAGCGCATTTCAATGCTGCCGCTGATGTACGAACCTGACACACGCTGGAGCTATTCAGCAGGGCTCGATGTGCTCGGTGCCGTGATCGAAATTGCCAGCGGCATGTCATTCGAGGCGTTTCTGCAAAAGCGGCTGTTCGGGCCGCTCGGCATGACGTCGAGCTGGTTCGTCGTGCCGCAATCACAGCTGCCGCGACTGACCACCAACTACGGTATCTTCAAGGACCAGAAATTTCCGATCGATCCACCGGGTGATTCCGCGTTCGCCGATCCGTCGATGATTCCGCTCGGTGGCGGCGGGCTGGTGATGTCACCCCGCGATTACGACCGCTTTCTGCTGATGCTGGCGGGCAAGGGCAAAGTAGGGCGCACGCGCGTGATGAAGGAGGAGACGGCACGGCTCGGCATGTCGAACCTGCTGCTTCCGGGCGTTTCGACCGAAAATACCTATGTGACGGGACAGGGATTCGGTGCGGGCGGGCGGGTGACGCTCAGCACCGATCCCTTGGGGTCGGGCATCGGCACCTTCGGCTGGGCCGGGGCAGCGGGCACGGTCGCCTGGGTCGATCCCACAAAGGGGGTCCGCGCCTCGGGTTATGTCCAGTTTATGCCGGGTGAGGCGCTGCCGTTCAGCAAGGATTTCGGCAAGAGCGTTTACGCCAGCCTGTGACAGGGTTCACGGGTTCCCCGCTAGACCGCGTCGATCATATCCGCAGCGATCCGGATGCCTATGCGGCGCTGCTCGGCGACTGGCGCGCGCGGGTGTTGATGCTCGAGGGCGTCTCGCCGCAGATCGGCGACGACGGCGGACTGGTCTGGGGCAGCCTTGCGTCCGTTGGCGAAGGGGCCGAACTGATCCTGCTTGGGCTGCTCGACGCGCGGCCCCATTTTGTCGAAGTCGTGCGTCACGAGACGCCAACGATCATGCGGTCGCCCGCGATGTTCCGCGCGTTACAGATGCTGGTTGCCGAAGATGCCGCGACATTCGGCACGGCGCTCAGCCTGATTACCTGGCACAACAACCACCGTTTCTGCGGACGGTGCGGCGGGGCCACAAAACTGTTTCGCGCTGGCTGGGGCCGTAAATGCGAGGAGTGCGCCACCGAACATTTCCCGCGCACCGACCCTGTTGTCATCATGCTGGCAGAGTTTGAGGGGAAAGCGCTCGTCGGCCGCCAGCCGCGTTTTCCGCCGGGGAACTATTCGGCGCTGGCGGGTTTCCTCGAACCCGGCGAATCGATCGAGGAAGCGGTGCGGCGCGAGATCATGGAAGAGGCAGGCGTTCCATGCGGCGCCGTGCGCTATGTCGCCAGCCAGCCTTGGCCGTTTGGCGGCGCGCAGCTGATGATTGCGTGCGTGGCCAAGGCGCTGGCGGACGAGATCACCATCGACCCGAAGGAACTCGAAGACGCGATGTGGGTGACGCGGGAGGAAGCGATTGCAGCGCTTGGGGGCGACGAGAATGCGCGGTTCAAAGCGCCGCCACCGTTCGCGATTGCCCATACGCTGTTGAAGGCGTGGGTTGGAGAATAACGTGTGCTCCTGCGAAAGCAGGAGCCCTGCAGGCAAGCCTTGCTGCCCGTCGACAAGGCTCCTGCTTTCGCAGGAGCACATCGTTCCCTACCCCCGCTTGCGCGCTTCCGGATACGTTCCCAACAGCCGCACCCATTTCGTATGATAGGCCAGCTCGTCGAGCGCGCGGGCGACGGCGGGATCCTCGGGCCGCCCCTCGATTTCGGCGAAGAATTCGGTCGCGGCAAAGCTGGCACCGCGTTGGTAGCTTTCCAGCTTGGTCATGTTGACGCCGTTGGTCGCGAAGCCGCCCATTGCCTTGTAGAGCGCGGCGGGAACGTTTTTCACCTCGAACAACAATGTCGTCATTACGTCCTCTGGCAGTTCGCGCGCCGGGGCTTCGCGGGCGAGGATGACGAACCGAGTCATATTATCGCTCGAATCCTCCAGCCCGTCGGCGAGGATATCGAGGCCGTAGATCGCGGCAGCACGCGGCGGGGCTATGGCGGCCACGCTCGCATCGCCGCCCTCGACGACCAGCGCCGCCGCGCCCGCCGTGTCCGAATAGGGCACCGGCTGTATGCCCCGCGCGCGCAGCCAGTGGCGGCACTGGCCCAGCGCCTGCGGGTGGCTCGTCGCCTGACGGATGCCGTCGAGCGGTCCCATGCCCATCAGCGCGTAGCGGATCGGCAGGAAATGCTCGCCGGTGATGACCAGCCCCGATTCGGGCAGCAGGAAGTGGATGTCGGCGACGCGGCCGTGCAGCGAGTTCTCGATGGGGATCATCGCGCAATCGGCGCGTCCCTCCTTCACGGCGTCGATGGCATCCTCGAACGCGAAACAGGGAAGCGGCAGCGCGTCGGGAAACGCCTGTTCGACGGCAATCTGCGAGTTCGCACCCGGTGCGCCCTGGAACGACACCGCCCGTTCGGGCGCGGCGTCGGCAGCGGCAGCCATGGCGGCAACGATAGGCAAGGCGGGCGCTGGATAGTTCTGCATGTCGAATTGCGCGCGTAAGGATGATGGCACCCCGCCGCAACTGCTACCGCAAGCGCGCTTGCGGTTGGCGGGCGGCGGTTATAAGGGCGGCGGCATTCGTCACCGACAGAATTCAGGACATCCGGCAGACACATGGACAATCGGCAGAATATCATTGCGATGATGGTGCTCGGCGCCGGCATCGTGGCACTCGGCGGCACGATCGTCAGTAGTCAGGCATTTCACTCCGGTCGTCCCGAGAAAATGGGCTATGTCGTCGAAGGCGTCGAGGAACCGGGCGAAGGCGGCGGAGCCGCTGCTGCGCCCGTTGCCATTGCGTCGCTGCTGCCAACGGCGGATGCAGCCAAGGGTGCCGAAGTGTTCAAGAAATGTGCGTCGTGCCACAATGTCGCGCAGGGCGGTGCAGCGGGCATCGGTCCGAATCTTTACGCGATTATCGGGGCCAAGCATGGCCATCAGGCCGGTTTTGCCTATTCCGAAGCGCTGCTCGCCAAGCCCGGGCCATGGTCGTTCGAGGCCATGAACGAATGGCTGACCTCACCCAAGGCCTATGCGCCGGGGACGAAGATGAGCTTTGCCGGCCTGTCGAAGGCCGAAGACCGCGCGAATTTGCTGGTCTATCTTAACGCACAGGGGTCGAACCTGCCTCTGCCCGCCGCGCCTGCTGCGGAAGCCGCACCGGCTGAGGCGGCAGCTGCGGGGAACGCAATCGAAGCCCCCGCGAACGCGGCAGCCCCCGCCGCGAAGTAGTCCGCGCTACGTCGCGTAAAAGTCCTGCACGACTTTCCACGCTTCTTCGGCGCTTTCGACGAACGTCATCAGCTCGATATCCTTGGCGGAAATGACACCCTCTGCGGCGAGCGCGTCGAGATCGACGACACGGTTCCAGAAGTCGCGCCCGAACATCAGGACCGGCATCGGCTTGATCTTGCCCGTCTGGATCAGGGTGAGCAGCTCGAACGTCTCGTCGAACGTCCCGAACCCGCCCGGGAACACTGCAACGGCGCGCGCGCGCAGCAGGAAGTGCATCTTGCGAAGCGCGAAATAGTGGAACTGGAAACTCAGCGACGGCGTGACATAGGGATTGGGTGCCTGTTCGAACGGCAGGACGATGTTCAGCCCGACCGATTCGGCCCCGACATCCGCCGCGCCGCGGTTGGCGGCCTCCATGATCGAGGGGCCGCCGCCGGAGCAGACAACGAAATGCCGCCGCCCTTGTGCGTCGAGCGGGGTCTGGCTGGCCAGCGCGGCGAGCTTGCGCGCCTCGGCATAGTAACGCGATTTCGCGTCGAGGCTGGCCGCGACCGCCGCGTCGGCGTGGGTCGAGGCGACACCGGGTTCGGGAATGCGCGCCGATCCGTAGAACACCATCATCGACGCGATCTTTGCTTCGTCGAGCAGCAATTCGGGTTTCAGCAATTCGAGCTGGAACCGCACCGGGCGCAATTCCTCGCTCAGCAGGAACTCCATGTCCTGAAAGGCGAGTTTGTAAGCGGGATGTTCGGTCTGTGGTGTCGAGACGATTTGCTTGGCGGTCTCGGCCTCTTGGGCGGCACGTTCGAAGACGCGGACGGGGATGCTGGTTTCAGTCATGCGAGCGGCCCTAACGGCAAAACGGCCCCCTTCCCATATCGAAATGGAAATGGTCGTGGTGTGCCGCGTTATAGTCGGGGCTAAGTACGGTGTTGAAACGGCGGCAAGCCGAGGCGCGGACGCTGCGAAGGAAGCGGGCTTCGCGTTCGTCACCGCTCCAGCCGTTCAGGACGCTGATACGTCGTCCGTCCTTCAGCACGAACGCGGCGACATCGACGGCATTGGCCGTGGCATGTTCGGACAGGCTACCGCCCGCCGCGCCGTTGATATTGCGGCAGTTATAGGTGCCCATCGTTTCGACCCGCGCGACGGGCGAGCCGAACTCGCCCATAGCGGGCACCTGCAAATCTGACTGCACCCAGACGGTAAAGGCATAGCCGAGACCACAGGTCATCGCGCCGAGATTGGTCACCGGCGTCCCGATGTCGCGCAGTTGCACACTGCCCAGCGCTGAACAGCCGCCGCCGAATGTGCGGTCGGGGAGCAATGCGTAACGCGCGACGATGACGTCCATTTTGGCGATGCACTGACGCAGCGCGACCGGATCGGCACCGCGCACCGGTTGCACCTGCGGACGGCGATAGGTCGGACCCGAGATGCAGGCCGACAGGACGAGCGGAAGGAGGAGCACAGCGCGACGCATTCCAAGTGTCTAGCGCGCCCAAATCCGGAAAGGAATCCACTGGTCGCGGCAATCGGGCTTGCGCGGTGCCCGCCCCGCCGATACGGGACAGTATATGCGAACGGTTCTCAATAGTAAGCTGCTGCTTTGGGTCGTGCTGGCGATCCCGGCTGCCGCGATGCTGCGCGCCTTTTTGATGGGCACAACCGACGCTGCCGACCTCCTCCACCCAAGCGGAGAATTCTCGGCACGGCTGATGATCGTGGCGATGATGATTGCGCCGCTGATTGCGGTTGTCGGCGCGCACGGCTGGCTGCGCTGGCTGCTCGCGCGGCGGCGGGCGCTTGGTGTCGCGGCATTCGGCTACGCCGTGCTTCATCTTGTGCTTTATGTTGTCGATATGGGTGTGCTCGACGATATGCTTGCCGAGGTCGGCGCGCCCGGAATCTGGACCGGCTGGGTCGCGTTCGCGCTGATGATCCCGCTGGCACTGACCAGCAACGATGCCTCGATGCGGGCGTTACAGTCAGGGTGGAAACGGCTTCAACGGCTGGCCTATCCGGCGGCGCTGCTAACCCTCGCGCACTGGGTATTTGTCCACAATAATGCGGTTGCAGCGCTGGTTCATTTTGCCCCGCTTATCCTGCTTCTCGTCTTCCGTTTCGTTCGTTCCACCCGCCAACCCCAGCAAGGATATTCTTGATGAAAACCACGATTGCACTCGCCGCCGCCACCGTAATGTTCGCGCTGTCGGCCCCCGCCCACGCCACCGGCGTCATCAAATGTAATGCGGGGCCGCAGACGGGCTGGAAGACGCCCGCCGCCCTGACCGCCAAGCTGGTCAAGGAAGGCTGGCAGATCCGCAAGGCCAAGGTCGATGGCGGCTGCTATGAAGTCTACGGCACGGCGCCCAAGGGCGAGAAGGTCGAAGCCTATTTCCACCCGGTAACGCTCGAAAACCTCTACATCGCACGGCGCGGCCAAGTGCTGTTTCGTAAATCGGGTTACTGATCCCCCGCAGTAATTTGGTCGATTGACTTGCCCGTCACCGCCTCTATTGGCGGCGACGGGCCACGCGGTCCCAACGCCGCGCTGCTCTCTGTGAGGAGAGAATATATGACTGAGTTACTTGTGCCTGCGCGCAAACCTGCGCGTCCCCATTTCAGCTCCGGACCCTGTGCCAAGCCGCCCGGCTGGGAAGCGTCACGTCTGGCGACCGAGTCGCTCGGGCGTTCGCACCGCTCGAAAATCGGCAAGGCGCGGTTGCAGCACGCGATCGACCTGACCCGCGAAATTCTGGGCGTGCCCAACACACATCGTATCGGCATCGTGCCCGCGTCGGACACTGGCGCGTACGAGATGGCGATGTGGACGATGCTCGGCGCGAAGCCCGTCACCGCCATCGCATGGGAAAGTTTTGGCGAGGGCTGGGTGACCGATGCGGTCAAGCAGCTGAAGCTGGACCCGACGATCCTGCGCGCGGATTATGGCGCGCTGCCCGATCTGGACGCGGTCGACTGGTCGAACGATGTGCTGTTCACCTGGAACGGCACGACCAGCGGCGTGCGCGTGCCTGACGGTGAATGGATTGCCGCCGACCGCGAAGGTCTGAGCATTGCCGACGCGACCAGCGCAGTGTTTGCCTATGACATGCCGTGGGACAAGCTCGATGTGACGACGTTTTCGTGGCAGAAAGTGCTTGGCGGCGAGGGCGCGCACGGCGTCATCATTCTGGGGCCGCGCGCAGTGGAGCGGCTGGAGACCTATACGCCTGCCTGGCCGCTGCCGAAGATTTTCCGGCTCGTATCGAAGGGTGCGCTGACCGAAGGCGTGTTCAAGGGCGAGACGATCAACACGCCGTCGATGCTGGCTGTGGAGGACGTCATCTTCGCGCTTGAATGGGCGCAGTCGCTCGGCGGTTTGAGCGGCCTGATGGCGCGCAGCGATGCCAATGCTGCGGCGCTCGATAGCATCGTACGCGAACGGTCGTGGCTCGGGCATCTCGCCGCTGATCCGGCAACGCGGTCGAAGACCAGTGTCTGCTTGACTGTCGAGGGAGCCGACGAAGCGCTCATCAAGAAATTCGCGGGACTGCTCGAAGCGGAGCACGCTGCCTACGACATCGCCGGATATCGCGACGCCCCGCCGGGGCTGCGGATCTGGTGCGGCGCAACGGTGGATACTGCCGATATCGAGGCGCTGGGACCGTGGCTCGATTGGGCCTGGGCGCAGGTCAAACCGTAGGCCAGTGCTCCTGCGAAAGCAGGAGCCGTGGAGCCACAGAACAATTCCCGTCGCCAGGGCTCCTGCTTTCGCAGGAGCACAGCAATCCGAAAGACAGCAGTCATGCCAAAAGTCCTTATTTCCGACAAAATGGATCCCAAAGCCGCCGAAATCTTCCGCGCACGCGGCGTCGAGGTCGACGAGATCACCGGCAAGACCAAAGACGAACTGATCGCGATTATCGACCAATATGATGGTCTCGCGATCCGCTCCGCGACCAAGGCCACGAAAGAAGTCATCGCCGCCGCCAAAAACCTGAAAGTGATCGGTCGCGCCGGGATCGGCGTCGATAACGTCGACATTCCGGCGGCGTCCGCTGCGGGCATCGTCGTGATGAACACGCCGTTCGGCAATTCGATCACAACCGCCGAACACGCGATCGCGCTGATGTTTGCGCTCGCGCGGCAACTGCCCGAGGCGGACGCCTCGACGCAGGCGGGCAAGTGGGAAAAGAACCGCTTCATGGGCGTCGAGCTGACGTCGAAGACGCTCGGCCTGATCGGCGCGGGCAATATCGGTTCGATCGTCGCCGACCGTGCGCTGGGCCTCAAGATGAAGGTCGTTGCCTATGACCCGTTCCTGACCCCCGAGCGCGCGGTTGCCATCGGCATTGAAAAGGTGACGCTCGACGAACTGCTCGCGCGCGCCGATTTCATCACTTTGCACACGCCGCTGACCAACGAGACGCGCAACATCCTGTCGGCCGAAGCGCTAGCCAAGACCAAGAAGGGCGTCCGAATCATCAATTGCGCGCGCGGCGGGCTGATCGACGAGGCGGCGCTGAAGGCGGCGATGGATTCGGGGCAGGTCGGCGGGGCGGCGCTCGACGTGTTCGTCGAGGAACCCGCGACCGCATCGCCGCTGTTCGGCACGACGAACTTCATTTCGACCCCGCATCTTGGGGCTTCGACGAGCGAGGCGCAGGTCAATGTCGCGATCCAGGTCGCCGAGCAGATGGCCGATTACCTCATGTCGGGCGGCGTCACCAACGCGCTCAACATGCCATCGCTCAGTGCGGAGGAAGCGCCGAAGCTGAAACCCTATATGGCGTTGGCCGAACGGCTGGGCAGCCTTGTCGGGCAGCTCGCGCACGACAACCTGACCAAGATTTCGATCGAGGTCGAAGGCGCCGCGGCGCAGCTCAACATCAAGCCGATCACCGGCGCAGTGCTGGCAGGGCTGATGCGCCGCTATTCGGACACAGTGAATATGGTCAACGCGCCATTCCTCGCCAAGGAACGCGGCCTCGATGTGCGTGAGGTGAGGCATGACCGCGAGGGCACCTACCACACGCTAATCCGTGTGTCGGTCCAGACCGAAGCGGGCGAGAAGTCGGTCGCAGGGACGCTGTTCGGCAATGAAAGCCCACGCCTCGTCGAGATTTTCGGCATTAAGGTCGAAGCCGATCTGGCGGGCGACATGCTCTATATCGTCAATGAGGACGCGCCGGGGTTCATCGGACGGCTGGGGTCGACCTTGGGCGAAGCGGCGATCAACATCGGCACTTTCCACCTCGGGCGGCGCGACGCGGGCGGCGAGGCGGTCGTCTTGCTCTCGGTCGATGCACCGATCCCCGAACCCGTGCTATGGCAGCTGTGCAAACTGCCCGGAGTAAAAACAGTGAAGGCGTTGAAGTTCTGATGGGCGCAGGCGGACTCTTGCCCCAAGGTTTGCGTGATCGTCTCCCCGGCGAGGCAGCGGCGCAGGCGCGCACCGTGCGCGCGTTGCTCGACAGTATCGAGGGGCGCGGGTACGACCGGGTGTCGCCGCCGCTCGCCGAGTACGAGGATGGCCTCGCCGCACGGCTGAAATCGTCACGGACGGAGCTGGCGCGCTTCGTCGATCCACTGTCGCAGCGCACGCTGGCGATCCGGCCCGATATCACGCCGCAGATTGCGCGGATCGTCTCGACGCAGCTGGCCGATGTGCCGCGACCGTTGCGGCTGGCCTATGCGGGGCCGGTGCTCAAACTCGGTGCGACACAGCTCAACCCGCAACGCGAGGCGATGCAGGTCGGGGCCGAGCTGATCGGCGACGATTCGGTCGCGGCGGCGTGCGAGATTACCGGCATTGCGGTGGCGGCGCTGAAGGCGGCGGGGGTTGAGGGAATAACGGTCGATCTGACCCTGCCCGATCTGGTCCAGACGCTGGCGGGCTTGCTGCTGTCACCCGGCGAGATAGCCGACCTCGACGCCCTGCTCGACATGAAGGACGCGGGCGGTCTGGCGGAGGCGGGTTATGCGAGCTGGCTCCCGCTGATTGCGGCGACGGGCCCGGTCGCGCCTGCGCTCGATGCGCTGCGGAAGTTCGACCATGCGGGCCTGATGACCTCGCGCATCGCGGGGATCGAGGCGATTGCGGCGTCTATCAGCGATGCGGGCGTGCGCGTCACGCTAGACCCGACCGAGCGGCACGGTTTCGAATACCATAGCTGGTTCGGCTTCTCGCTGTTTCTGTCCGGCGGCACCAACGCGGTCGGGCGCGGCGGCTGCTATGCAATCACGCACAGCGACGGGCGTGACGAACCCGCAACGGGGTTTTCGGTCTATCCGGACAGCTTTGCGTCCTGACCACCCGCGCGAATTAGCATGCACGGGTTACCGCTTGAACGGATCGACGAAGCTCCCGATCATCGCGGGCGCTTCCATCTCGCCATTGGCAATCGCCTCGGCAATGCGTGCGGCTTCGGTGCGCTCGGTGCGGAGCTGGTCGATTAGCGCCTCGCGGTCGCCGTCGAGCTTTGTATCGACGATCGGATCGAGGCCTGCCGCCTTGGCTGCCTTGGCGACGATGGCGTCGAGTTCGCGCTGCGGGCAGAGACCCAGCGTCACCGGATCCTTCGGCACGATGTTGGCCATGTTCCAATGGCTCTTGTCGCGGATTGCCGAAATCGTGTTGCGTGTCGTGCCGATCAGCTTGCCGATCTGGCCGTCGCTGACTTCGGGATGGTTGCGGATGATCCAGGCGATGCCGTCGGGCTTGTCCGACCGCTTGCTGACGGGGGTATAGCGCGGCCCCTTCGTCCGGGTCGCGGCTTCGGGTTCGCGGTCCATCTTGAGCGCGTAATTGGGGTCGCCCTGCCCCTTTTCGATTTCGGCCATGGTCAGTTCGTGCGCGCGGATCGGGTCGCGGCCGGTCAGCTTGGTCGCCGCCGTGTCATCGGCAATCGCCTGCACTTCGAGGATGTGGAGGCCGCAGAAATTGGCGATCTGTTCGAACGACAGCGAGGTGTTGTCGACCAGCCAGGAAGCGGTCGCATGGGGCATGAGCGGCTGGGCCATCGTTCGGGTCTTTCTTGACGATAATAAAAGGGCCGCCCCTTTCGGGACGGCCTGATCGCCCTAGGGCTTAGTCCGAAGGCGGCGCGAGGGCAAGCACTACGCAGCGCGTGCGAGTGGCGGGATGGCGGGGACCAGTGCCGACACGAACTGTGTGGCACTTGCTGTCCAAGTGAAGGTCCGCCCGTAATAGGCGCAATCGTCACGGTTGCGGGTCAGCGCCGCCGCAATCGCCGCGTCGAGATCGTTGTCGAGCGCGCCGGTCGCGGGTGTTACGATATCAACCGGCCCGCTGACGGGAAATGCCGCCACCGGCGTCCCTGAGGCGAGCGCCTCGATCATCACCAGGCCAAAGGTGTCGGTGCGGCTCGGGAAGACGAACACATCCGCCCCCGCATAGCTGCCTGCGAGGTCGGCGCCCGACAGCGCGCCGAGAAACACCGTATCGGGGTATTTCGCCGCGAGCAGCACCCGTGCCGGGCCGTCGCCGACGACGACCTTGGTGCCGGGATGCGACGAGGCCAGAAACGCTTCGATGTTCTTTTCGACGGCAACCCGCCCGACATAGAGCTGGATCGGTCGCGACAATCCGGCAAAGGCAGGATGCGGCGGCGCATCCGGCGAGAACGCGTCGAGATCGACCCCCCGGCTCCAGTGTACGCTATGGTCGATGCCGTGCCCGCGCAGTCCATCGCGGACCGAGGGTGTCGAGACTAGTACGGCACTCGACGCGGCATGGAACCAGCGAAAATACGGCCAGACCCAGCCCGCATCAATACCCGTCCGCGCCGCAAAATAATCCGGGAATTGCGTGTGATAGGCAGTCGTAAACGCCCACCCCTGCCGCACCAGCCAGCGCCGTGCCGCCAAACACAGTGGTCCCTCGGTCGACAGGTGCACCGCATCGGGCGCGAACGTCGCCAGCCGCTCGCCCACCCAAGCCGCGCGGGTCAGCGCCAGCCGGATTTCGGGGTAAGTCGGACACGGGAAGTTCGGGTAAAGATCGGGGGAGACGATCAATACCTGATGCCCCATCGCCAGCAACTCGTCGCGCGTCGCCTTCAACGTCCGCACCACGCCGTTGACCTGAGGCTCCCAGGCATCGGTAACGATAGCGATACGCATCGGGAAACTCCCCTAGGCAGCGATCTTCAGGACCGGGCGCGACGCATCGCGCTTTGCCATTTCCTCAACCCAGTGGAGGATTTCCATCCGCCCGTCGAAATGTTCGACCAGCGCGGTACAGCCCTCCACCCAGTCGCCGTCGTTGTAATATTCGACGCCCGACACGGGCCGGAATTCGGCATGGTGGATATGGCCGCACACGACCCCATCGACCCCGCGCCGGGCCGCCTCTGCCGCCACAGTATGTTCGAACTGCGAAATCAGCTCGACCGCATTCTTGACCTTTTGCTTGGCGACTTTCGAGAACGACCAATAGGGTTTACCCATCCGCGCGCGGACCCAGTTCACGCCGTGGTTCACCCGCATCATCAGGTGGTAGAGCTGGTCGCCGAAGAACGCGATCCAGCGGTGCCCGAGCATGATCGCGTCGAACTCATCACCGTGCGCGACGAGCAATTTGCGGCCGTCAGCGGTTTCGTGGATTGCCTGCCGCTTGATCTCGACCCCGCCGAAATTCAGGCCGGAATATTGACGGAACATCTCGTCGTGGTTGCCGGGAACGTACACGACGCGCGTGCCGCGCTTGGCGCGCTTCATGATCCGCCAGACGATGTCATTATGGGTGTCGGGCCAGTAGAATTTTTTCTTCAGCCGCCATCCGTCGATGATGTCGCCGACCAGATACATCGTCTCGCTGTCGGTCGAATCGAGGAAATCGATCAACAGGTCCGCCGCGCATCCGCGCGTGCCGAGATGAACGTCGCTGATCCAGATCGTCCGGAACCGCCGCCGTCCGCCGATGCCCGTCGGCTCGGGGATTATCGGCAACGATGTGGAAAACTCATGGATGTCGGCATCGAACGGCAGGCGTGTAATCGAGTCCATGGACCGCTCCCTAGGCGATTTCGGGGCTTCGCTCCACCGCCTATGAATCGGAAGTGTTACAGCTTGCCAACAATCTCATGCACTTATCGTGACATGCCCTGGCTGCGCCGCGACCCGCGCCAGCCAGTTCTGGATCGCCGGATAGCGCGACAGCTTGAACCCGCCTTCCTCGGCGACATGGGTGTAGGCGTAGAGACAGATATCGGCCAGCGTCATGCCGCCGCCCACGAACCAGTCTTGCCCCTCAAGATGCTTTTCCATCAGGCACAGCGCCGCTTCGCCTGCCATCCATTTGGTTTCGAGCTGTGCGCGTTGCCCGTCGTTCAATTTGTCCAGCCCCAGAAATGCCTTCCAGAACCGCATCGTCGCCACGTTCGGCTCGTGGTTATATTGTTCCCAGCACATCCAGCGCATGACGTCGGCGCGCCCGAAGCGATCACCGGGCATCAGCGCCGACCCTTCGGCGAGATACCAGCACGCCGCATTGCTTTCAGGCAGAAAGCGGTCGCCAACCTGAAGCACCGGAATACGCCCGTTGGCGTTGACGCTCGCCAGAAATTCCGGCGTCCGCGACTCGCCCTTCATGATGTCATATTCACGCCGGTCGAGCGTCAGACCGAGGTAGGCGGCAGTCAGCCGGATTTTGTAGCAGTTCCCCGACTGGGCATATTCGTGAAGGATAAGTGTGTCGGTCATTGGCGCGCCCCCGGATTGAATTTCGTCCTATAGCGCGTCCCGGCATGGTTCTGGAATGACAAACTGCGTGCCCCCTGCTACGGGCGCGCCTATGCTCAACATCAACGGCATCACCGTGCGCCTTGGCGGGCGCACTATTCTCGACCGTGCGACCGCCGCACTGCCGACGGGCGCGCGCGTCGGGCTGATCGGGCGCAACGGCGCGGGCAAGACGACGTTGATGAAGGTCATCACCGGCCATTACGATCCCGATGACGGCGGCATCGATATCCCGCGCAAGTCGCGCATCGGCTATATCGCGCAAGAAGCACCCTCGGGCACGACCACGCCGTTCGAAACGGTGCTGGCCGCAGATACCGAGCGTGCGGCGCTGATGGTCGAGGAGGAGCACACTCAGGACCACCACCGGCCCGATCCTCAAAGAATAGCCGAAATTCACGAGCGGCTGATCGCCATCGACGCGCACGCCGCGCCTGCCCGCGCCGCGCGCATCCTTGTCGGCCTCGGCTTCGACGAAGAGATGCAGCACCGCCAGCTCGACACCTATTCGGGTGGCTGGAAAATGCGCGTCGCGCTCGCCGCGCTGCTGTTCAGCGAGCCCGATCTGTTGATGCTCGACGAACCGTCGAACCACCTCGATCTCGAAGCGACTTTGTGGCTCGAGAATTTCCTCAAGAGCTACCGCGCGACTATGGTTGTCATAAGCCACGAACGCGACCTGCTCAACAATGTTGTCGACCACATCCTCCATCTGGAGGGCGGCAAGACCACGCTCTATGTCGGCGGATACGACGCATTCGAGCGGCAGCGCGCCGAGCGGATGGCGCAGCTCGCCAGTGCCCGCGCCGCGCAGGAAAACCAGCGTGCCAAGTTGCAGGACTATATCGCCCGCAACTCCGCCCGCGCCTCGACCGCCAAGCAGGCGCAGTCGCGGCAAAAGGCACTCGCGCGGATGCAGCCGATTGCCGAAATGGCGACCGATCCAACACTTAGCTTCGATTTTCCCAGCCCCGACGAGCTGAAGCCGCCACTGGTGACACTCGACATGGCCGCGGTCGGCTACACCGAGAACAAGCCCATTCTGCAGCGGCTGAACCTGCGCCTCGACCCCGACGACCGTATTGCGCTGCTCGGGCGCAACGGCAATGGCAAGACGACCCTGGCGCGGCTGCTCGCGGCACAACTGCCCGCGATGGACGGCGCGATGAACGCGGCGGGCAAGATGCGCGTCGGGTATTTCACCCAATATCAGGTCGAGGAACTCGACGGAGCCGACACGCCGCTCGAACATATGACGCGCGCGATGCGCGGTGAAACGCCGGGTGCGGTGCGTGGGCAGCTCGGGCGGTTCGGCTTTTCGGGCGCGAAGGCGACGACGCAGGTCTGCAAATTGTCGGGCGGCGAGAAAGCGCGGCTGGCGCTGGCGCTGATCACGCGCGACGCCCCGCACATGCTGATCCTCGACGAACCGACAAACCATCTGGACGTCGACGCCCGCGAAGCACTGGTGCAGGCGCTTAACGATTACGACGGCGCGGTCGTACTGGTCAGCCACGACCGCCATATGCTCGAACTCACCGCCGACCGGCTGGTACTGGTCGATGACGGGACCGCCACGGAATATAACGGTACGCTCGACGACTATACCGACATGATCCTGGGCAAGACGCCCAAGTCGGAAGGCGGCAAGGGCAACAAGAAAGAGGACCGCAAGGCCGCCGCCGCGGCCCGCGAAAAGGGTCAGTCGCTGCGGAACGCGGTTAAAACAACCGAAGCCGAAATGGCAAAGCTGACGGCAACGCGCAGCGCCATCGAACGCGCAATGTTCGATCCCGCCACTGCGCTGCCCGAACACGCCAAGCTGACAATGACCGACCTGATGAAATTGCGCGCCAGCGTCGAGGCGAAACTGGAAGCGGCCGAAGCAGCGTGGGTTTCGGCGAGCGAGGCGCTGGAGACCGTCGGCTAACGCGCGGGCGTGAAGTCCGAATAGTTTGCCCGTGTCGTCATCGACCCGGTCTTGCCCATCATCGACCCTGAAAATTCAGTGGCGACGGCAACCGGAACCGGACGACCGTCGGACAAAAGGCGATAGGTTGAATTGGCGACAAACCGTTCGATTTTGGCCACCACGAACATGCGGAACGGCGCGATCGAGGTGAACCGCGCGCGCTCGACAAACGGCACTTTGCCCGCCGTGTTGACCACGGCTTCGACGCTCGTATTGGCCGAGCCGTCATAGCTGCCCATCTTGACCACGCCCTTCGGCAGGCTCGCGAAACGATAAGTCACGCTCGTCGGCGTCGTCGCTACGCGGGTTGCGGGCGCGCCGAACCATTCGGCGATACG
>JANNVL010000050.1:0-66338 GCA_031408195.1 Sphingomonadales bacterium
CCCGTCCACATTGGCGGCACGTCAATTCGAGCCGATCATCTTCGTTCAGGTCCAACACCTGTAACTGCGCTTTCCAACTCACCAGAAATCATCCGCGTCGGGAATGCGGGTGAAACTGATTTTCCCGCCGACATTGCCGCCCGGTGGGGGTTGCCACGGCCCGACGCTCGCAACGGTGCGTCCATAGCGAGCGTTCAAACTATCGAGCGCGCTGCCGATGGCTTCCCATTTTTGGCGGTCGTGATCGTCGTCCAAAAGCCAATCGAGTTGCCGCGCCGATGCCCGCGATAAATCGCCTAAAGTAATGCCCACGCGCATAATTTTAGTGTTGGGCGGCAACAACGACGTGACGCGCTCCCATAGCGTCGTCAGAGCCTTCAGAACGGCTTGGTCGTCATTGACCTGTGGCAATGTAAGAACATCGCCCCAGCCGCGATCATAGCCTCGCAGCCACAGCATAAAGGACGCGCAATAGTAGCCTTCGCGCCGAACTCGACGGATCGCACGGGTTGTCAGCAACCGGGCAACATTGCGCGCATCATCAATGCCGCGACCGTCTGGCGGCAATACCCGCGCGTGGCCGAACATACCGCGTTCGGTTTCGGGCGCTTGGACCGCATAGCCGTGCAGCGCATACCAAAGGCGTTCGCCAGTGACGTTGCGCCATATCGCGCGAAGTTGCTTGGGTTGTGTAGCTAAAAGGCCGCGAACGTCGGCGATGCCGGATAGTGCCAGTCGTGTTTTCATCGAGCCACCGATGCCCGGAATGTCATCGAGCGCCAGCCGCTCTAACGGTCCGGGCATAATGGCCGGATGCCAAATCGTTTGACCATCGGGTTTCTGTGTTCCTCCTGCGATCTTGGCGAGATGACGATTAGCGGCAAAACCAATTGAACAGGTGATCGTTGCGCCGATGTTATAGCGAATTGTGCGCTTGATCGTAGCAGCAAGACCAGCCGGATCGCTCCGTTGAGTTGCATCGAGCGCGCAGGAAAGTTCGTCGATGGATTTGACTTGATCGACCGGGACAACCGACGAAATCTCGCTTATCAGCGCATTGTGGGCGCGGCGGTAAAGATCGGGTTTTTGCGGAACTAGAACTAGATCGCGGCAAATTCGGCGCGCCTCATCGACCATCATAATGTTCTTTACGCCTCGCGCCTTAGCTTCGCGGGAACATGCGATGATGCACGACTTGCCACCTTCATAGGGGACAACGCCAACCGGACGACCGCGCAACTTCGGGTCGCGCAGCTGCTCAACCGACGCGAAAAATCCGTCGAAGTCGAGATAGAGGTGTTCAATTGTCTCCGGTTTTCGCATTTCCGTTGCCGATTCGAGAGGCAAGGAAAATGAGAACATTAGTGGAACATAGCAAGTGATATATAGGATGCTCTCGCGCAACCGGGGAACGATTGGCAGCGTTAATCGTCGCTTCGCTCAAAAAGGTTCGCAGGATCGGTGCAGAGCGCAGCTGCAATTCGGCCTAGCACCAGCACGCTAGGGTTGCGCTTGCCTCGTTCAATCCCACCGACATAGGTAAGGTCGATTTGGGCTTCGAACGCCAATTGCTCTTGCGTCAGCTTTGAAGACTGCCGCAGCCGCCGGACGTTTCGACCTACGATAGCCTTCCAATCGTCCATACCGCATTGGGTGGCGACCGGGCATATATTCTCTAGGGATTATAGTCCCTATTAACGAATGAACCTTATGAGCGGATCGGTAAACTTTCGAGGTGGGCTATAATGTTGCTTTCAAAACACCGCTCCGCGATCCGAATTGCGGGCTTCTTATTGACATGCGCCTATAGTGGATCACCAGCGGCATCTAACGAAGTATCATCATTTGAATTTCGAGGTGCGCGGTTAGGAATGACAATCGAAGAGTTCGAAGGGCTTCCTGAACTCGGCACTATGCGTCTGTCTGAATATAATCTGCAAGGCAAGAAAACCGGAGAAGGTCGATTAACACGATGCAATATAACTGACGAAAAGGTGAATGCACAAATCGGAATTATGGATTGCAAACGTGCTGGAGACGACCCATTCACACCACAAAAATACAAATACATTTATACTAGCATTGAATATAAATTTGGTCCTGATTCTAGTGGGAAAAAGCGGCTATTTTCGATTCTAGTAATTACCGGAAGAGAAAATTATGATGAAGCTATTTCTGGGCTTCGTTCAAAGTGGGGGAATGGCAAGTTAGAAAACTCGACTGTTACTAACGGTCTTGGGCAACCTCTCTCAAAATCAACAGAAAAATGGCGGAAGTCAGGCCAAACAATCGAATTAGAAAGCCTATGCGGCACTGTGACCACCATCTGCATTACTTACTCAAACGATATTTTGCTTAGTGATCTAGCGATACGAAGGGCTGCAATCACGGGTGGTGCAGCGAGCCGCTTCTAAGATCGTCACCCCCATCCAAAGCATTGATCGCATGTGGGTTTTTAGGTGGGGCAGAACGATAATTGCTATAAAATATTGAGCAAAAGCAATAGCTTAGCAGTATATATGGCGGAGCGGCAGGGATTCGAACCCTGGAGGAGGCTTGCACCCCCTACTCACTTTCCAGGCGAGCGCCTTCGACCACTCGGCCACCGCTCCGCATGCACTGGAAGCCACGCCCTCTAGGGGGGCGGGGGAAGCGGTGCAACCTTGCGCGGGGCGCGAGGCGTGGCATGGTGGGCAGCATGAACATGATTGCTTTGCCATTCGCCGCGCTTGCGCTCGTTGCTGCTGCCGATGCGCCGGTGCCCAAGGCGCTGGCCCCGTCGGAGATTGTCGCGGCGGCTCCCGCGACCGATTGGGTTTCGATTGCGCCGTCGGATTTGCTGGTGATGGACTTGGAGGGCAACCGCCGCGTCGTCATCCAGCTGATGCCACCGCCGTTTTCGCAAGGGTGGGTGGGCAATATCCGTCGGCTCGCCGCCGCGCGCTTCTGGGACGCGACGAGCGTCAACCGCGTGCAGGACAATTATGTCGTGCAATGGGGCGATGCGGATGGCGAGGACAAGGCGAAGGCGAAGAAGCTGCCGCCGGGTTTGGCGACGGTGCCGCAACGTGAATACGTCAGGCCTCTTAATTCCGAAATTGGGCACAATCTCTTGCACAAGGCTCAAGGCCGTGATTCATATAATGCCGATGCGACGACTTGGCTGGGCTGGCCGATAGCTTTCGACGACAAAGCCTATTGGCCCATCCACTGCTACGGCATGGTTGGCGTGGGGCGCGACATGCCGCCCGATACAGGGACGGGGGCGGAGCTTTACACCGTCATCGGCCATGCGCCGCGGCACCTCGACCGCAACATCGCGCTGGTCGGGCGCGTGATTGCGGGCATCGAGCATCTGTCGAGCCTGCCGCGCGGGACAGGGGCATTGGGCTTCTACGAAAAGCCCGAACAGCGCGTTACGATCACCTCGATCCGGCTGGGCAACGAGGTCCACGACTTGGCCGCCTACCAATACCTGTCGACCGAAAGCGCAAGCTTCGCGCGCTACGCTGACGCCCGCGCCAACCGCCGCGATGCGTTCTTCATCGTGCCGGCGGGCGGGGCGGATATCTGCAATATCCCCGTGCCGGTGCGGAAAGTGCCGTGACACGCCGCGTCGCGCACCTATAGCGCGACGCGTGACCGACAATGTAACCGAAAACACGCCCGCTGCCCGCCTCGCTGCGGTGACCCGGGCCATCGAAAGCGCCGCTGCCCGATCCGGTCGGCGTGCGGAGACGGTTTCATTAATCGCGGTATCGAAAACGCATTCCGTAGAAGAAATCCGCCCGTTGCTCGACGCCGGGCACCACGTCTTCGGCGAGAACCGCGTGCAGGAGGCCGCTGCCAAATGGCCCGTATTGCGCGCGGCCTATGACGGCGTCGAACTTCACTTGATCGGGCAACTCCAGTCGAACAAAGCCGCCGACGCAGTAGACCTGTTCGACGCAATCCATTCGGTCGATCGCCCGTCGCTGGTTGCCGCACTTGGCAAGGCGATGGCGCAAATCGGCAAATTCCCCGATTGCTTTATTCAGGTCGATCTCGCCGACGAACCGCAAAAGGGCGGCTGTGCGATCCCCGATCTGCCTGCGCTGCTCTCCGACGCCCGCGATGCCGGACTGCCGCTGAAGGGGCTGATGTGTGTGCCGCCCGCGGGCCTCGAACCCGCACCCTGGTTCGCGTTGCTGGCAAAACTCGCTGCCGATAACGGGCTGCCCTGTCTCAGCATGGGGATGTCGGGCGATTATCCGACCGCGATCACGCTGGGCGCAACTCATGTCCGGGTCGGCACTGCGCTGTTTGGGACGCGGACATGATCGAGGGCATCATCTTCGACTTCGACGGCGTGTTGCTGGAAAGCGAATATGCCGGCAATCTCCAGATTGCGCGAACGCTGACGGCGCTTGGCTACCCGACAACGGTCGATCAGGCACTTGCGAAATTCGTCGGACTCGGGGGCAGGGATTTTCTCGACGCTGTGGCGGGCCATATCGGCGAGCCGGTCCCCGACGCGTTCCACACCGAACGTCAGGCCGAGGATGCGCGGGTGCTGGCGCAGGGCATCGACGCCGTCGAAGGAGCTATCGCGTTCGTTCGCAGCCTGCCCGCCGACCTCCCTCGCGCGATTGCGTCATCGAGCACGACGCACTGGATCGAGACCCATCTGGCGCATATCGGTTTGCGCGACGCGTTCGGCACGCACATCTATTCAGGGCGCGAGCATGTCGCGCGCGGCAAACCTGCGCCCGACATCTATCTTCACGCCGCCGCGCAAATCGGCATCGACATCGCGCGAACGCTCATCATCGAGGATTCCCCGGTCGGTATTACCGGGGCCATGGCATCGGGCGCGCAGGTTGTCGGCCTCGCGGTCGGGCAGCATTGCGGGCCGGATCACGAGGCAATTCTGCGGAAAGCAGGCGTGCCGGTTGTCGCACACAGCTTTGCAGAGATTGCCGATATGCTTGGGAACCGCTTCGCCGTCTAAAGCTGGTGCCCCGTCCGGTCGCGCTTGGTCGCCAGATAGCGTTCGTTGTGCGGATTGGCGGGCAGGTGGTGGGGCACGCGCTCGACGACCGTGATGCCTGAACTTTCCAATCCCGCGACTTTGGCCGGATTGTTGGTGAGCAACCGCACCTTGCCCTGCCCGAGCAGCTTCAGCATCCGCGCCGCCACCCCGAAATCGCGGGCATCGATGGCAAAGCCAAGCCGCAGGTTCGCGTCGACGGTATCGAAACCCTGATCCTGCAATTGATAGGCGCGCAGTTTGTTGATGAGGCCGATCCCGCGTCCTTCCTGTCGCAGATAGAGCAATATGCCCCAGCCGCTGGCGGCAATCTCGCTCAGCGCCACGCGCAATTGCGGGCCGCAATCGCATTTCAGGCTGCCGAGCACATCGCCGGTCAGGCATTCGCTGTGCAACCGGACCAGCGGCGCAGTGCCGTCGGGCGCGCCGATGACGAG
Source organism: Sphingomonadales bacterium (assembly GCA_031408195.1). GTDB lineage: Bacteria > Pseudomonadota > Alphaproteobacteria > Sphingomonadales > Sphingomonadaceae > Sphingomonas_O. The sequence goes on from JANNVL010000050.1 coordinate 5,467, forward strand.
TGCTACATGCTCCGAAATCGTCTCGGGGCTGCGGAACGCGACGATCTCCGCCGTCTCGCTGGCGTCAACGGGCAGACGCGCACGGGCGACGATGGCTAGGCGTTCGGGGTTGTCATAGGCAGCGATATCGGCAGGTGTCGTTGCCGCATCGGTGGCGATGTCCGCCGAAACGAAGAATGCAGGCAGGATTCCGGTAAGGCGTGCGAGTTCGAGTGCTGCCTTCGCGGCTTCGGGATCGGCTGTCGGAATTGCACGGAACGGCCCCTGAAACGGGTTGGCCAGATCGGTCGCGGGATCGGCGAGCGCACGGGCAGCAGCAAGATCGAGCCACGGCGCGCGCGCAACGGTCACCGGTGATGCTTCGTCGGCCGCTGCCAGCTGGTTGGTCAGCTTGAGCGTCGCGGCGCGCGATCCGGCGAGCAGGACCGAAGCGCTGCTGTCGGGGTCGAACGCTGCAAGTCGCGCCGCGTCTGCTGTTTCGATCGGCAGCAATCTCAACGCACCGACCGACACCGGCCATCCCCGGCGCAGAGCGTCGATGGCACGCGCGGCAGACTTCGGGTCGCTCATACGCGGAATTGCGTGACCAGCGGCACATGGTCCGACGGCTTTTCCCAGCTACGGCACGGTTCGTGGACGGAGTGTGCGACCGCCTGCGCCGCGACATCCTTGGTCGCCCACATATGGTCGAGGCGGCGGCCCCGGTCCGATGCCAGCCAGTCCTTGGCGCGGTAGCTCCACCATGTGTGAAGTCGCCCCGGTGCCGGATGGAAATGCCGCCCGAGGTCGGTCCAGTTCCCCGCCGCCATTAACCCCTCCAGTGCCGCGACTTCGACGGGGGTGTGGCTGACCACATCGAGCAGCGCCTTGTGGCTCCACACATCGCATTCGAGCGGCGCGATGTTGAAATCGCCAACGATCAATGTGCGGTCGCGTACCCCTTCCGACCAGCGCGTCATGCGTTCGACAAAATCGAGCTTTTGCCCGAATTTCGGATTGACTGCGCGGTCGGGGACATCGCCACCGGCAGGCACATAGACATTCTCGATCCGCAGGCCTGCAAACGGCCCCTCGGTCAGCATGATGCCAATATGCCGCGCCTCGCCATTATCCTGCCAGTCATGGCGCAAATCGTCGGTGAACGAAATGCGCGACAAGGTCGCGACGCCGTGGTGCATGGGTTGCCCGCATGTTGCCCGGTATGTGTACCCCAGCGGCGCAAACAGATCGTGCGGAAAGTCTTCGTCGCGTGCCTTGGTTTCCTGCAAGCACAGCACATCGGGGGATTGCTCGCAGAGGAACCGCTCGACGATGTCGCGGCGAAACCGGACCGAATTGATATTCCACGAAGCAATCGTCAGCGTATCGGACATGACTGCCGCCTTAGCGAGCCGCCATGCCGAACGCCAGTTCGTGCTAAATCAGTATCAACGCTCTGCTTTGGGTGCCGCTGCCGATGCGTTTGCAGGAAGCCCGCCCATCTGGCTGACGAGCTTGGTATATGCGTCAAGATAGGCCATCAGGATGACTTGGCCGATTGCCGTATCCTGATAGCCACCGCCTGCTGCGCCACCGAATGCACCACCGGCAAATCCGCCGCCGCCGGCGCCCCAGGTCGTATCGGTTTTACGCGCATAGCCCTGCGTCAGCGCCTCTTCCTCGGTCGTGCGGGCGTTGACGACTGACAATGTGACCGTCGCCTCGCCCTTCTTGACGTTGATCCCACCGGCAATCGCACCGACTGCGCGACCGAAGCCGCCAAACATGCCGCCGATACCGCCAAGCACGGCACCTGCGCCGCCGCCGCCCGAATTGCGATTGGCCTGAACGATATTGGGCTCGAGATAATAATCGGCGGTCTTGACCTGGCCTTTGCCGAGATTTGATCCGCGCTGCAGCTCGCCGCTGTCGGCCATCGCGCGCTCCATCGCGCGGCTCTGCATCGACCGTCCGCGATTGACGATGGTGAAGCAGCCCGACTGCTGGATGTAGACGCGCAGGATCGCTTCGGGCGACCCCAAGTTCAGCTCGCGCCACCACTGGTTGTCAGGCTCGACGATCGCAACCGACCCCAGCTTGCGCGTGCAGGTCGGGATCTGACGTTCGGCACGCTCCTGATCGCGGCGGCCCGACGACGCTCCTTTGGTGGTGCCATCCTTATAGGTTTTGCCCGACGACGACATATCAGTTTGGGCAACGGCGGGCGTGGCGGCAGTTGTGGCAGCGAGCGCGGCAACGGCGGCACCCAAAATCATTCGACGCATGGTGTTCCCCTCAGCACATAGGCACCCGACACTGCGGTGCGACCCATGAAAACGATGTGCGACCCCGTTTCAGGCGTTGACGCTTAGCAGCGGCCGCGCTGTTTCGCTAGGGCGAAGGTGCGATCGATCGATATTTCGTTTCCGCATGTCAGCCACTTGGACAGGCGAAGGCGCTGCGTACTGGTTTGACCGCCGGACATCGGCTTCGTAAACCATGCTGGCTTTTGGGGAAGGCAGTTCGGAATGATCCGGCGGTTCCATCGTGGTAACGGCGTTATGCGTCGAGCAAGGGCCAGCGTGCTTTTTGCTGGCGGCGCTTTAATCCTTGCTGCACCCGCGACCGCCGCCCCGGCACCCGAGGCGATGGTCTGCGACTCTTCGAAAGTGAAGCTGTTCGGTTCGATGCTGCTCGGCAGCCGGTTCGATTCGATTGCGGATACCAAGCTCGGACGGCTCGGCATTTCGGGCCTCGACAAACTGGCGCGGGTCGCGGGTTCGGTCAGCGACAGCATCGGGCGGCGGCTTGACCGCGACGAAAAGCGCCAAGCCCAAGCGGCTACGACAATTGCGGTGTGTCGCGGCAAACCCGGCGAAACAGTCAAATGGGTAAGCGCGCGCAACGACGGGGTCAGCGGCAGCTCGACCGTTGCCCGCCGCGACCAGCTGACCGATGGCTCAACCTGCATCATGGTGCGCGATGTGGCGCTAGTTGCGGGCGAAGAGGTCAAAGTTACGCGGCGGTTGTGCCGTGCGCCGGGGGAGACGGGGTACAAGCCCGTCTCATGAGACGTCCGGCAGCAATTATGATGATGGCCGCGTTGCTGGGTGGGGCGGCGGACAAGAGGAATCCGACGTGTCCCGCCGAGCCGAACTGGTCGTCGAACCCAACCATGCAACTGACGTTCCGCTTGGAAGGCGGGAAGCGCGTTTTGCGCGCAGAGGGCGTTGTCGATCCGGGGCTGGCCGCGCGGCTGGCAATCGCCTTCAAAAAACACAAGCCGATCGACGAGATATGGCTGCGCTCGCCGGGCGGCGATGCACAGGCGGGTAATCAGGCCGGATTGCTCATCCGCAAGACAGGGCTGGCGACGCGCATCCGGGCGGGCTGGGCCTGTTTTAGCGCCTGTAATTTCGTTTTTATGGGCGGCGTCGCGCGATCGGTCGAAACCGGCGGGGTGTTCATGGTGCATATGTTCACCGTGACCGCCGACGGCGGCGTCCGCGCCGAAAAGATGACGCAGAGCTATGATCAGGCCGTGCGCGGGATTGCCGAGGTCGAACAGGATTCTGCGCTGCTCGCCAGCGAGGACAATGACTTCCTCATCAAGGCGGGGGTGTCGCGCAAATTGCTGACCGAAGTGATGTACCGGCAGCAGGCGGTGGCGGGAAGGGGCGGTGATCAATCGACACGACGCTGCCTGACCGCAAAGGAACTCTCCCGCTACAACGTGACCAACGCCGATTGAGCCTATGGCTTGGCGCTGGCGGCGCGCTCGGCTAGGCGCGGCGCATGACCCCGCTCGACAAAATCCGCAATTTTTCGATCATCGCCCATATCGACCATGGCAAGTCCACTTTGGCCGACCGGCTGATCCAGACCACCGGTGGGCTGACCGCGCGCGAAATGTCGGCACAAGTCCTTGATAACATGGACATCGAGAAGGAACGCGGCATCACCATCAAGGCGCAGACGGTGCGCCTCGACTGGAAGGGGTACGAGCTCAACCTGATGGACACGCCGGGGCATGTCGATTTCGCGTACGAGGTCAGCCGCAGCCTTGCCGCGTGCGAAGGCGCGCTGCTGGTGGTCGATGCGGCGCAGGGCGTCGAGGCGCAGACGCTCGCCAATGTCTATCAGTCGATTGAGCAGGATCATGAAATTGTTCCGGTCATCAACAAGATCGACCTGCCCGCCGCCGAGCCTGAGATGGTCCGCAAGGAGATCGAGGAGATCATCGGCCTCGACGCGAGCAACGCCATCCTGACCAGCGCGAAGTCGGGTATCGGTATCGAAGCCGTGCTCGACGCGGTGATCGAACGCATTCCCCCGCCCAAGGGCGACCGCGCCGCGCCGCTGAAGGCCATGCTCGTCGACAGCTGGTACGACCCCTATCTCGGCGTCGTCATCCTGATCCGCGTCATCGACGGCGTGATCCGCAAGGGCCAGGAAATCGTGTTCATGGCGGCGGGGACCAAGCACCTTGTCGATCGTGTGGGGTGCATGCGCCCCAAGATGGAAATCCTGACCGAAATCGCGGCCGGCGAAATCGGGTTCATCACCGCCCAGATCAAGGAGGTGGCACAGACCCGCGTCGGGGACACGATTACCGACGTGAAGCGCCCCGCACTCGAAGCGCTGCCCGGCTTCAAGGAAGTCCAGCCGGTGGTGTTCTGCGGCCTGTTCCCGGTCGACGCGAACGACTTCGAGAAACTGCGCGAAAGCATCAGCAAGCTGCGGCTGAACGACGCGTCGTTCAGCTTCGAGACCGAATCCAGCGCCGCGCTCGGCTTCGGCTTTCGCTGCGGGTTCCTCGGCCTCCTCCATCTGGAGATCATCCAGGAGCGGCTGACCCGCGAATACGACCTCGACCTCATCACGACGGCACCGTCGGTGATCTATGAAATCCACCTGCAACACGCCAATGCCGCGGGCGAGAAAGTACTCCACCTCCACAACCCCGCCGACATGCCCGACCCGAGCCGCATCGCCGACATCGAGGAGCCGTGGATCGAGGCGACGATCTATGTCCCCGACGAGTATCTCGGCTCCATCCTAAAACTGTGCCAGGACCGGCGCGGCATCCAGAAGAACCTGACCTATGTCGGCGGCCGCGCGCAAGTGACGTACGAACTGCCGCTGAACGAAGTGGTGTTCGACTTTTACGACCGGCTGAAATCACTGTCGAAGGGCTATGCCAGCTTCGACTATCACCAGATCGGCCATAGGCTGGGCGACCTTGTGAAGATGAGCATACTGGTGAACGAGGAGCCGGTCGATGCGCTGTCGATGATCGTCCATCGCGGCACGGCGGAAACGCGCGGGCGCGGCATGGTCGAGCGGCTGAAGGAACTCATCCCGCGCCATTTGTTCAAGATACCGGTGCAGGCGGCGATCGGCGGCAAGGTGATCGCCCGCGAAACCATCGCCGCGATGCGAAAGGACGTGACCGCCAAATGCTATGGCGGCGACGCGAGCCGCAAGAAAAAGCTGCTCGAAAAGCAGAAAAAGGGCAAAGCGCGGATGCGGGAGTACGGGAATGTGAGCATCCCGCAGGAGGCGTTTATCGCAGCGCTGAGGATGGGGGAGGAGTGAGGCGCGCTGCGATAGCGTAGCTATCGCCGCAGACGCCGAACTCCCGGACGGCGGGCGCGGAAGCGGCGCAGCCGCGACAGCGACCCGACCGACGACAAGCGCGGGCTTTGCCCGCGTCTCTTTGGCTAAGCTCTCACCACGCTTCGATTGCCAGTCCCGGAATGTCCTTAAAGTCCTTGGGGTTGCGCGTCGCCAGCGCCAACCTGTTGGCCAGAGCCGTTGCAGCAATCAGGCGGTCGAGAACTTTCGCGCGGGAATGCCCGCAAGCCTTCAGGATGTTACGATAGGCCAGAAGTTCGGCAGGTCCGAACGGCAATACGTCGAGTTGTCCATCCAAGGCATCAAGCGCTCTGCGCCGCGCGTCGGAAAACGCTGACTTTGTGTAAACGCCGCCTTCAAGTTCGGCTGCGGTGAGGATCGAGATATAGGGTGCTGCAGTTAGCCTTGCGGCCAATGCCCAAACCTCGGGGTCGCCGTCGCGCAGGGGAATGGCAACGCTGGTATCGAGCAGGACCGACGCCATTAAAGTCCAGGCCGGTCAGGAAATTCGAACGGGTCGCGTTCCTGTATCTCGCCAACGGGGCCGATCCGCTGCAAGGTTTCGAGCATATTGCGAAACCGCTGGAATCGACGCGCCTCTTCCTCGACAGTCGGGACACGGCGACCGTAAAAATTGTCGCCGTCGTAATTGACCGCGAAGACCTGATTCGGTTCCATTCCCAACCGCTTTGGCAGCCGCATGGACACGCTGTTGCCGGATTTGAATGTGCGGGCGTTGACGGGCGCGTTCATTCGGTGTGGTATACCGGATATACTTTTTATTTACAATCGGCGGCTCGCGGGCCGCCACTGTAGGAGAGCAGAGGTGGCAACAGGGTACTGCGTCTTCGAGTATCGCTACCGTGATGGAGCCAACTACAAGCAGCATGAGGACATATTGCTGTCCGGGGATTTTGATCCAAGCGACGTCGAGGTGATCGAACGGTTTGTTGGTCAAGATGGCTGGTTCATACCTGAGCAGGTTGGGCTAGCTTCGTTGCAGCACAGGTTCGCTGAGTTTGGTGCTGTTCCCGACGCTGACGATCATGTTTGGCACGAATTTATCACCTTGAGGGTTGCAGATGAGGATGATTGCACTCGCCTGACACCAAACGGTTCCAAGAACGACTTGATCACGGCGTTTCGGAAAGCCCTCAACTGGGACGAAGCGCGCTCTCCGATCTACAAGGATTTGCGCTGGGGCTAATTGCCGATTGACGTCGTCCGACCGTTTCAGGATGTAATCGGTTGATGACGCCCGACGAAATAAAGGACACCGACTGGAGCGACTCAGAGATCGATCTGATCATTGCTGACTATTTCGACATGCTCCGCATGGAGCTCGCCGGTCAGAGTTTCAATAAGGCTGAGCGAAACCGGGCACTTCAGGTTTTGACCGGTCGAACCCGAGGATCGATTGAGCGCAAGCATCAGAACATCAGCGCCGTTATGGACCGCCTCGGACACCAATGGATCAACGGCTATAAACCGTTGCGTAACTATCAGAAGTCGCTGCTCGATGGCATCGAGCGTCACCTTCCGTCGTATGAAAATGCGGCGGAAGCGTCTCAGCACAGCCAGCCGCATGTCCGCGAAATGCCGGAAATCTTCGTCGAGCAGCCGCCTGCCTTGCTTCCACGACCGACGAATGAACCGATCCACCTCACGCGCTTGGCGCGCAAGTTCGATCCTGCGGCGCGTGATGAGCGAAATCGTGGCCTTGGGAAGGCGGGAGAAGAACGAATCTTCGAACTCGAGCGGCTCCGGCTCCAAAGGGCAAACCGAAACGACCTCGCTTCAAAAGTACGCTGGGTGTCGCAAGAGGACGGCGACGGGCTGGGTTACGACATCTCCTCGTTCGACGCGGACGGACGCGAACGGCTGGTCGAAGTGAAAACCACTGGCGGACCACAGACGACGCCTTTTTTCGTCAGCGAGAACGAACTTGCTCTATCGGTGGAGAGGCCGGACGCCTTTCGTCTGGTGCGGCTCTATGACCTTTTTCGCGTGCCGAGAGCCTTCGAAATTGCGCCACCACTGGCGGAAAGTGTTCTTCTACGCGCCGTAAATTTCCGCGCAGAATTTGGCCCCAGAGAAGCGATACATTAGCGCTAGCGACCAATGGGCTGGGCCTTCGAGCACCATCTCGCAGCGCTGTTCGATTGTCACGGCTTGCGATGTGCTCACCCGGGTCGCACCGAGCGCGGCAACAAGCCCGATTTCATCTTTCCCGGACAGGCGGCCTATGCCGACCCGGCATTTCCGGTCGATGGCTTAACGATGCTGGCGGCCAAATCAGTGTGCAAGGAACGCTGGCGACAAGTGTTGCCCGAGGCTGACCGGATCACGGCAAAGCACCTTGTCACCATCGAGCCGGGCATTTCGCCTGCCCAGACCGATCAGATGCGCGCGCACGACCTGCAACTCATCGTGCCGCAGGCGCTGCATTCCAGTTACCAGCCGGTGCAGCGGCAATGGCTGTGGCGGGTTGCTGATTTCATCGCGCTGGTTGCGAAACGTCAGGCTGGCAAAGCCTGATCTCCATTGTCCTCCTCCCCCCGTCCCCCGAACACCACCTCCCCCGCTGTCGCCCCGCCTTCGCCCACCGGCATCGCCATCGTCACGATCATGTCGGGCCGCGTCTGGTTGGTGTCGGGGGTGCCAGGCTGGCGGCCATAGTCGGGCAGGCGCTCGAAATCGGACCAGTCGGTGGGGCCGGCCAGCAATTCCCAGGCCGCGCGCTTGGCGGGGTCGGGCGCGAGGGTGCGTTTGAAGTGGTTGCGGATGGCGCGCACGTCGTTCTGGTAGCGCTGGCTCGACCGATCGCTCCATTCGCGGGACTTGGCGGCGCGTTCGGCATCCCATTCCGTGCGCCAGGTCTCCTTTAGCCGCTTAAGGCCGACCGGCCCCGACGCCGAGTGCATTAGCCCGCCCGCGACGCCGAATTTTTCGGGCAAATAATGCGCGACGATCCACATTTGCGCGCGGGTGTTGAAATGGCGGCGCTCGGCGACGATCGCGCCGTCCTTGTAAATGAATTCGGGCGTGCCGTTGATGGCGTGATCGACCAGCACGTCGAGCACGCGCCGCGCGCCGCGCTCGACCGCGCGGTCCCAGGCGGCGGCGAAGCTCTCTGCGCCCGCGCTGTTGCGGAGGTGATAGACGGCCGGGGTCGAACAGCCGACCGCCTTGCACGCGGTATGAACGCTGCCGCACTGCGCGAGCATCGCGATGAAAATGCGCTGGCGCTCGGCGGTCAGGCCGTTCGAGCGGGCCTTGCGACGTGGAACGGACGTGAAGACGAGGTCCGGCGGCAGGTCGGGCGCGAAACTGGCTGATGTGGGCGGCGGGTCAATGCCGTCGGGCGGCAGAATCTCGACAAGGGGCATGCGTTTGGCCATCGGAAATCCCGTATCTGTTTTGTTCGACTCGATATAACCAGAAAGGTTATGTGTAGGACAGCGGTTTTTTTGAGGCGCGGGGCGGGCTAAGCGGGGGCGATGACGTCTCCGCACCTCTACCTCGTCGATGGCTCGGGCTATATCTTCCGCGCCTATCATCGCCTGCCACCGCTCACCAATATCCGGGGCGAACCGGTCGGTGCGGTCTATGGCTATACGACGATGCTGTGGCGGCTGGCCGAGGCGCTGCACCGCGAGGACGGGCCGACGCATATGGCGGTGATCCTCGACGCGTCGTCGAAGACGTTCCGCAACGACATGTACGACCAGTATAAGGCGCACCGCCCGCCGCCGCCCGAGGATCTGGTCCCGCAATTCCCGATGATCCGCGACGCGACGCGCGCGTTCTCGATTCCGTGCATCGAGACGGTAGGGCTGGAGGCCGACGACATCATCGCCTGCTACGCCAAGGCGGCGCTGGCGAAGGGTTGGTCGGTGACCATCGTTAGTTCCGACAAGGATCTGATGCAGCTCATCGAGCCGGGGATAGATTTGCTCGACACGATGAACAACCGCCGCATCGGGCCTGACTATGTCGTTGAGAAGTTCGGGGTCGGCCCTGAACGGCTGGGCGATGTCCTCGCGCTGATGGGCGACAGCGTCGATAATGTCCCCGGTGTCCCCGGTGTGGGGCCGAAGACCGCGTCGAAACTGATCGCCGAGCATGGCGACCTTGACGCCGTGCTGGCGGCGGCCCCGGCGATGAAGCTCGGCAAGCTGCGCGATAATTTGATCGAACATGCCGATATGGCGCGGCTCAGCCGCGAACTGGTGCGGCTGAAGGACGATTGCGACCTGCCCGAACCGCTCGACGATTTGCTGCTCAAGGGGATTCCGGAGGAGCCGCTGCGCGCGTTTCTGGAGCATCACGGGTTTCGCTCGCTGCTGGCGAAGGTCGGTGGGGCAAGTGCGGCACCGGCTGCGACAGCTGCGGCGAGCGCGCCCGATGCGCCCGCCGAACCCGAAGCGCCGTTCGATCTCGACGCCTATGAATGCGTGACCACGATTGAGAAGCTCGACGCGTGGATTGCCGAAGCGACGCTTGCCGGATTGGTCGCGTTCGATACCGAGACCGACGGGCTGGACGCAACGCAGGCGCGGCTGATCGGGTTTTCGCTGGCAACCGCGCCGAACCGCGCGTGTTATGTCCCACTCAAGCACGGCGGTACCGATTTGCTGTCCGAAGTGCCACCGCAAATCCCGTTCGACGCGGCGCTCGACCGGCTGCGGCCCTTGCTCGCCGACCCCAGCGTGCTGAAAGTCGCGCATAACGCGAAATACGACATGACGATTTTGGCGCGGCACGGGGTCACCGTTGCGCCCTATGACGACACTTTGGTGATGAGTTTTGCGCTCGATGCGGGGAAACAATTCAACCATTCGATGGATGAATTGTCGGGGCTGCACCTTGGCCACACGCCGATTCCGTTCAGCGAAGTCTGCGGCAAGGGCAAGTCGCAGCTGACCTTCGGTCAGGTGCCGTTGCGCGACGCGACGCGCTATGCCGGTGAGGATGCCGATGTCACGTTGCGGCTGTGGCACCGGTTCAAACCGCGCCTGTCGCGCGATGCGGTGACGACGGTCTACGAGCGCGTGGACCGTCCGCTGGTGCCGGTGATTGCGGCGATGGAACAGCACGGGATCAAAGTCGATCGCGCGGCGCTCGCGCAACTGTCCGCCGAATTCGCAGGCGACATGGTCCGGCTGGAAGGGGAAATCCATGAAGCAGCGGGCGGGCCGTTCCAGGTCGGATCGACCCAGCAACTGGGGCAGGTATTGTTCGACCGGATGGGCCTGAAAGGGGGGCGCAAGGGCAAGACCGGTGCCTATTCGACCGATGTGACCGAGCTTGAGCGGCTCGCGGGCGAGGGCGTGGAGGTTGCGCGCAAGGTGCTCGACTGGCGGCAAGTGTCGAAGCTCAAATCGACCTATACCGATGCGTTGCAGGCGCAGATCAACCCGGAGACGGGCCGCGTCCACACCAGCTACAGCCTGACCGGCGCACAGACCGGGCGGCTGTCGTCGAACGACCCGAATTTGCAGAATATCCCGGTGCGGACCGAGACCGGGCGGCGCATCCGCGAGGCGTTTGTCGCCGACGACGGCAATGTCCTGCTGAGCGCCGATTATTCGCAGATCGAGTTGCGGCTGGCGGCACATATGGCCGAGGTTCCGGCGCTGAAGGATGCGTTTGCCAAGGGCGAGGACATCCACGCGCTGACCGCGCAAGAATTGTTCGGCGAAGTGAACCGCGACACGCGCGGTCGCGCCAAGACGATCAATTTCTCGATCCTCTACGGCATTTCGGGCTGGGGGCTGGCCAAGCGGATGGGGACGACGCCCGGCGAAGCCCAAGTGATGATCGACCGGTATTTCGAACGCTTTCCCGGCATCAACCGCTATATCGCCGAAACGCTGGAGCATGTCCGCGACACCGGATTCACCCAGACCTTGTTCGGGCGCAAAGTCCATTTCACCAACATCAAATCGTCGAACCAGACCGAGCGGCAGGGGGCCGAACGCGCCGCGATCAACGCGCCGATTCAGGGAACGAGTGCCGACATCATCAAACGCGCGATGGTGCGGATGACTCCGGCGTTGGTCGCGGCAGGGTTACCCGAGGTGCGGATGCTGCTGACTGTCCATGACGAATTGGTGTTCGAACTGCCCGAAGGCGACGTCGCGGCGGCAACCGGGGTCATCCGTGACGTGATGGCGAATGCGGCTGCCCCCTTGGTCAAGCTCGATGTGCCGTTGGATGTCGAAATCGGAACGGGTAAGAGCTGGGGCGCGGCGCATTGACCCTAGCCGAGGCCGACACTGCCGATACCGATCTCGCGGCGCTGGCGAAAGGCGGGCGGACCAATGTGTTCGGATTTCTGCTGCGCCTTGCCGCGCGCATCCCGTTCCTGTTCATCGCGGGGCGGATTTACGGGCCGGAGGCGCTGGGTCGCCTGGCCTATACCGTCATTATCATCGAATTTGCGGCACAGCTGGCGACGCTCGGGCTAAAGCGCGGCCTTGCCTTTCAGTTAACCAGCGAGGAGCGCGACGCCTCGCATATCGTCTGGGACGCCTTGCTCGTGGTCTTCGCCGCTTCGGCGGTGTTTACCGCGCTGCTGGTGGCGTTTCCGCAGGCGATGTTCCCGAACAGCGCCATCCGCGGCCTCGACCGGATGATGGGCGGGCTGGTGTTCATCATCGCCGCGACCGAAATCATGCTGGCGGCGCTTGCCTATCGTTTCGATGTCGCGGCGACGGTGCGGGCACGGGCTTTGGTTGAGCCGTGGGTGCTCAGCATCGCGGCGGCGGCGCTGTCGTTCTGGTCGCTCAAGGACGGGCTGCTGGTGTCCTATGCGCTGTCGATGGTCGGCGCGTTTGCGGCGGCGCTTGTGCCGTTCGTGCGAAGCTATGGCTGGCCGCGCAAATGGGTGCCGAGCAGCTGGGCGCTGCGGAAACTGGTGCGCCGCAATTTGCCGCTGGCGGCTGCCGATGCGGTCGAATGGGGGTCGCGCCGCGTAGATCTGGCCATTCTCGGCCTGTTCGTCAGTCCGGCGGTCGTCGGCATCTATTATGTCGCGCAACAGCTCGCGTCGCTGCCGCAAAAGCTCAAGACCAGCTTCGATCCGGTGCTCGGGCCGGTGATTACCCGCAACCTCGAAATCGGCGACAAGCGCGCGGTTGCCTCGGCAATCTGCCGCGCGGGGTTCTGGATCGTTGCCGCGCAACTCGGCATTGCGCTGGCGCTCGGCATTCCAGGCGCGGCGATCATGGGGTTGATCGGCAAGGCGGGCGTGTTCGTCGGCGGCAACAATATCCTCGCGCTGCTGCTGCTCGCCGAAGTACTGGCAGCGCTTGCGGTGGTGAGCGAGGCGGCGCTGGTTTATGTCGCGCGCTACCGCAATCTGGCGATCTCGCTTGCCGCGTTGGCGCTCCAGGTCGGACTGTCGTTCCTGTTCATTCTGGTTGCACAGGCTGAGGGCTGGTCGCCGGTGTGGATGGCAGCGGGTCCGGCGGCAGCGATGGCGATTGCGATCGGCTTCGGCGCAGTGGCCAAGGCATGGCTGGCGGCGCGCGTGCTGGGGTCGCGGATCGTGATTTTCCGCTGGCCGATGCTGGTCGCGGCTGCCGTCGCCGCCGCCATCGGTGCCGTCGCAACGGGGACACCCGAATGGAGCGAAATCCTGATCGGGATTCCGGCAATGCTGGCGGTCTATCTGTGGATCATCTGGCGCTTCGCGTTCGAGCCGGAGGACCGGGCGCTGTTCGCCCGAACGGCGCGCGAACCCGCCTGATTGCACGGCGGCGCACAACCGCGCATAGCCAATGACATGATTATCCCCGCCAATCTGACCAGCGAGACCGTGACTTCGGTGCACCACTGGGACGATTACTTGTTCAGTTTCCGCCTGACGCGGCCACCGTCGTTCCGTTTCAACGCGGGCGAGTTCGTGATGCTCGGCCTGATGAACGGCGAAAAGCCACTGTTGCGCGCCTATTCGATGGCGTCGCCGACGTGGGACGAGGAAGTGGAGTTCTTGTCGATCAAGGTCGCCGACGGCCCGCTGACCTCGCGCCTGCAAAAGATCGTGCCGGGCGATCAAGTGCTGCTCGGCAAGAAACCGACTGGGAGCCTCGTCGCCGATGCACTGCTACCGGGCAAACGCCTGTTCATGCTGTGTACCGGGACCGGCCTTGCCCCGTTCATGAGCGTGGCGCGCGAGCCGGAAATTTATGACCGGTTCGAGCAACTGGTCGTGGTGCACTCGGTGCGTCAGGTCGTCGACTTGGCCTATCGTGAAGTGCTGGAAGCGAGGTTGGCTGATGATCCGCTGGTCGGTGAGGAGGCCGCTACCCGCCTGCACTATGTGCCGACCGTCACCCGCGATGAATTTCACACCAAGGGCCGCATCGGCGATGTGATGGAATCGGGGAAAATGTTCGAGGGGCTCCACGGGCCTGCCAAATTCGATCCCGAAACCGACCGCATCATGATGTGCGGATCGATGGCGATGATCCGCGATTTCGCCGCGCGGTTCGAAGCAATGGGCTTTATCGAGGGCGCGCACTCGCACCCCGGCCATTATGTGATCGAACGGGCGTTCGTGGGGTAGAAGAAGAACCCACCCCTAACCCCTCCCGGAAGTCCGGGAGGGGGAATCTCTGGCTCCCCTCCACGACTTCGTGGAGGGGCTGGGGGTGGTTCTTTTCTCTCAATGCCGGAAATGCCGCATCCCGGTGAAGACCATTGCCAGCCCTGCTTCGTCCGCCGCCGCAATCACTTCATCGTCGCGGATCGAGCCGCCGGGTTGGATCACACAGGTAGCCCCGGCTTCGACTGCCGCTAACAGTCCATCGGCGAACGGGAAGAACGCGTCCGACGCGACCGACGAGCCGATGGTGAGTGGCGTCGCCCATCCCGCCTTTTCTGCCGCATCTTTGGCTTTCCAGGCTGCAATCCGCGCCGATTCGAGGCGGTTCATCTGCCCCGCGCCGACCCCGGCGGTCCCGCCGTCCTTGGCGTAGACGATGGCATTCGATTTGACGTGCTTGGCGACGGTCCAGGCAAAGCGCGCGTCGCTCAGTTCCTGTGCGGTCGGCTGCCGCTTGGTCACGACGTGCAATGCGTCGTCACCGAGCACGCCGCTGTCACGCGACTGGAGCAGGAAGCCTCCGGCAATCGACTTCAAGGTCAAGCCCGGTCGCTGTGCGTCGGGCAGATCGCCGGTCAGCAGCAGCCGCAGGTTCTTCTTGCGCGCAAATATCGCGCGTGCGGCCTCGTCGGCACCGGGCGCGACGACGACTTCGGTAAATATCTCGGCAATCGCCTCGGCTGTCGGGCCGTCGAGCGGGCGGTTGCAGGCAATGATCCCGCCGAAAGCAGACACGGTGTCGCAGGCGAACGCCGCCTTATACGCATCGAGAATTGTCGCACCGCTGGCGACCCCGCACGGATTGGCGTGCTTGACGATGACGACGGTCGGTTCCCCGCCCGCAAACTCCGAGACGAGCTCAAGCGCGGCATCAGCGTCGTTGTAATTATTGTAGCTCAGTGCCTTGCCCTGCACCTGTTCGGCCTGCGCGATGCCCTTGGTGGCGGGACCGGCGGGCACATAGAGCGCCGCGCGCTGGTGCGGATTTTCGCCGTAGCGCAATTCCTGTTCGAGGCGCATCGGGATGCTGACTTTTTCGGGAAACATCTCGCCTTGGTCGGCGAACGCGAACCACGACGCGATGGTCGCGTCATATTGCGCGGTCAGCGCATAGGCCTTGGCGGCGAAGCGTTTGCGCTGGTCGAGCGTGGTTTCGCCGCTGGCGACGGCGGCATAATCGGCGGGGTCGGTGACGATGGCGACGCTCGCGTGGTTTTTTGCAGCAGAGCGCACCATCGACGGGCCGCCGATGTCGATATTCTCGATGATCTCGTCGCGTTCTGCACCACGCGTCACGGTCTGGGCAAACGGATAGAGATTGACGACCACCAGATCGATCGCGCCGATGCCATGCGCTTCCATCGCGGCAACATGTTCGGGATTGTCGCGCACCGCCAGAAGGCCGCCATGCACAGTCGGGTGCAAGGTTTTGACCCGCCCATCCATCATTTCGGGAAAGCTGGTGAGGTCGGAGATGTCGCGGACTGTCAGCCCTGCCTCGCGCAACGCCTTTGCGGTGCCGCCGGTGGAGACAAGTTCGACCCCGTTGGCGGCGAGCGACTGGCCGAGCTCAACGAGGCCGGTCTTGTCAGAGACCGACAGGAGGGCGCGTTTGATTCTAACCGTCGTCACTTTTCTTCCTTCGTCGCCCCGGACTTGATCCGGGGCTTGGCTTCTTCTTGGCTGGCTTCACGACGAAGGCAGCCTAGGCCCGGATCAAGTCCGGGCCGACGCGTTCCTTTGACCTACCCCGCCCGTTTCAGCAGCCATGCGACGCTCGTCCCGCCGGGGGGCGCTTCGCCCTCGATCACGAATTGCTGGGTGGGGTGCGGACGACCGTCGGCATCGACCCACAGGCTGTCCTCGATCGACAGTTTCCCGCCGCGACAGCGGAACTGCCATAGCGGGCCATGGTCGATGCGGAGCAAAGCCGCCTGTCCGTCGGCAGTCGGTGTGACCTCGACATGCGGGGCGAGATGAAAGCGGATGGCGAACGGCGCGGTGGCGGCTTTGCGGCGTTTGGGTGCGGGCAACAGCGCATCCTCGCCGCGCAGCTCGCGCCCGCTGGCCGACAGCGCGAGGGTGCGCTGGTGGATCAGGCCGAAGCGGCGGGCATAGCCATCATGGCTCGCGTCGATCTTGCTGCCGCCTTCGAGTTCTTCGCGGTCGACCTCGACCGAGCCGACGCCTGCGCCCAGCGTGCCATCGGCGTGGATCGCCGTTGAATTGCTGTCGCCGAGCGTCAGGGTCGAATGGGCGGCGGTCGTCCGCAGGGCTTTGGCCAAGTCGGCAGGTATCGCCGACGTCCCGCCGGTATTGCCGCAATTGACGATCAATCTTTGAGCGCCGTCGGACAATTCGAAGGCGAGGGTCGAGGCGCAGCCTCCCTTGGCAATGCGGCTCGGCGGGGGCGGGGCCATGTCGGCGACGACGACCGTCGAACCGCCCGCCATGCGCTGATAGCCCCAGTCGCGGGCCTGGCGCAGCGGACGGGTGCGGACGCGCGAGGCGACGACGACGGCTTCGACGCGTGCTGCCGATATCGGCCCTGCACCCTGCCAGCTCGACAGCGCGCCATCGCCCATCTGGACACCGATGAGCGCGGCAACCGCGCGGCTGAGCGCGTCCTGCACGCCTGCGGACATCTCGACCCGGCGGACGTCATAGACGGCGGCGAGCATCGCCAGCAGCTCGACCAGATCGACCTGATCGGCGGGCGCGCGGGTGACGATGCCGCCGTCGGCGCTGATGCCCGTGGCGATGGCCTTGGCCAGTCCCGCCTCACCGAACGACCGGCGGGGGTCGCCGCCGGGGATCAGCAAGCCCGCCGCGACGACACCGCTCCATGCCGCGATGCGCGCGAGACCCGCGGGCGCGCGGTCGGCCCCCCGGTCCAGATGGCGTGCTCCGCGCGCCAGCGTGTTGAGCACCGCGCTGCGATAGACGAGATCGGTCGAGGATAGGATCAGTGGGGCGTGGGCGGCCCAGAACAGCATCCGCCAGCCGACGCGGTCGGGAGACCAGGCGGGGTCGCTGACCTGGTTGCCGTGCCGCTCAAGCCAGACGCGCATCAGCCCTTCGGCGACGGCGGCCCCTTCGGTGCGGCTGACTCCGGCGGCAAGATCGCGCAGCCACGCAAAGCGTTCGATATGCGTGGCGAGCGCGGGTGAAATGCCGGTGCCGGTGAAATCCACATCGGCAACCGCGATCTGCTCGCGGCCCTTGGCCAGTGTCCCTTCGGCAATACGCCGTCCGGCCTCGGCGTTCCCTGCAACCGGATTTTCGGGAACGGCGAGCAATTTGAGCGGATAGCGACCGTTCAACCTCAGTCCGTGCAGCGGCGTGCGCCATGTCAGCCGGTAGAATCCATTGGCGAGGCGCTCCCCCAGCGACAGCCCCCGGTCGCCCGCGCGGACCAGCCTTTTGCCCGATTCGATCTCGATACGGGCAGTGTCGTCGGTCAGGAATTCGCTCGGGTCGCGGTCGCTCATCCCGCCGCCACTGCCCCCGCTTTGAGGCCCGCGATATTAGCGGCATAGTGCGCGGGTCCGCCCTTGAACGTCGCGGTCCCGGCAACGAGCACATCGGCCCCGGCGGCAACGATCCGCGAGATGTTCCCGGCATCGACGCCGCCGTCCACTTCGAGCCGGATATCGCGGCCGGCGGCGTCGATCATCTTGCGGATCGCCGAAATTTTCTTGAGTTGGCTCTCGATGAAACTTTGCCCGCCGAAGCCCGGGTTGACGCTCATCACCAGCACCAGATCGACGGTGTCAATCAGGTAATCGAGCATCTTGGCGGGCGTGCCGGGATTGAGCGAGACGCCCGCCATTTTGCCGAGCGCCTTCACCCGCTGGACGGTGCGATGGATATGCGGCCCCGCTTCGGGGTGGACCGTAATGATGTCCGCACCCGCCTCGGCAAATGCGTCGAGGAAAGCGTCTACCGGCGAGATCATCAAGTGGACGTCGAGTGGCAGCATCGTGTGCGGACGCAGCGCCTTCACGACCATCGGCCCGATGGTCAGATTGGGCACGAAATGCCCGTCCATGACATCGACATGGACCCAATCGGCCCCGGCAGCCTCAATGGCGCGAACTTCCTCGCCCAGCCGCGCGAAATCGGCGCTCAGAATCGACGGGGCGATGCGGATTTGGCGGGACATGGGAGCAATGCCTTAGTCACCCGATTCGCAGGCGACAACTGCCGTTACCGGTGTTTGAGCCGCGCCATGAAAAAACCGTCGCGTCCCGGCACCGGCAAGACGCGGACCCAGCCTTCGGGGGCGGGGATGACACCGGGGGGAAGTTCGTGCGCGCCGACCGGATCGACAATCAGATTGCTCGCGGCGACGATCTTTTCGCCTTCCTCGGGTTCGAGCGAGCAGGTCGCATAAACCAGACGTCCCTCGGGCGCGAGCCAGTCTGCGGCGCGGGCGAGCATGCGTGTCTGGAGTCCGGCCAGCGCGGCAATATCCTTCGGCCCGATGCGGTGGAGGACATCGGGGTGGCGCGCGAAAATACCGGTCGCGCTGCACGGCGCGTCGAGCAGGATAGCATCAGCGGGTTGGGCGGGCGCCCATGTCATGACGTCGCCGATTTGGATATCGGCGGTCAGCTTTGTCCGCGCCAGATTTTCGCGCAGCCGTTCCGCACGTTTGGCTTGTTGTTCGACCGCAACGACGTGCCAACCGGCTGCGGCAAGCTGCATCGACTTGCCGCCGGGGGCCGCGCATAGATCGAGCACGGTGCGACCGTCGTCCGGCCCGAGCAAGCGCGCAGGAATCGCGGCGGACAGGTTTTGCACCCACCAATGACCGTCTTCATATCCCGGCAGGTCGCTGACGTTGTTGCCGCGCGGCAGGCGGCGCTGGCCAGTCCAGATTTCCTCACCGCCGACACCGCCATCCTGGGCGAGGTCGCGCAAGGTCAGATCGAGCGGCGGCGGGGTCGCCAGCGCCCGCGCTGCATCGCCGAGCATCGCATAGCCCCACGCCTCACCCCATCGCGCGCGAACGGCTTCGGGCAGGGTCGGCACTTCGGGGAGCAGGCTCCCTCGCCGCATCAGCGTGCCGAGCACGCCGTGGACGAGGCGCTTGGGTCCGCCCTCGACCATCGGCAGCGCAGTCGCGATGGCAGCGTGCGGCGGCGTGCCGAGGATCAAGGTCTGGGCGAGCGCAATCCGCAGCACGGTGCGCGCCTTGGCATCGCCGGGCAGCGGCTGTGCGGTCGCCGAATCAATCAGTGCGTCGAGATCGGGCAGGCGGCGCAACACCTCGCCTGCAATCGCGCGTGCCAGCCCTTCGTCGGACGGGGCAAGGCCATGCGCTGGGAGCGCGTCGAACCGCTGGCCGCGCCGCAGCACCGCGTCGATCATCCCCATCGCGGCGCGCCGCGCGGGCAGGCCGGTCGCGGTTCCGGCAGGGGTTTCGGTTACGGGGTCGCTCACCTATATTCTTCCTTATGTCCAAGCGTCCCGACCACGTTCGCCCGCCCGCCTATTTGTCGAAAAGCCCGCCGGTGCCCGTGCCGCAGGAAGCTGCGCCCCAGCCGGAATACGGCGGCAAGGACGAGCTCGAGCCGACGCGCTACAACGACTGGGAGCACAAGGGCATCGCCTGGGATTTCTGAAGCGGTCAATAAAGGCATCGATGTGTGAGCTATGCTCCTGCGAAAGCAGGAGCCTTGCCGACCTGCGACGTCTCGCATCGGCAGAGCTCCTGCTTTCGCAGGAGCACAGTGTCGCCGGTTGCCAGATCGTACGATGGCGTCACCCCTCGCCCCGTAAGGGCCGCGCCAGCAGTGCTGCCACGACCTCGCGGACGTCACGCCCGTCCTCGATCATCGCGCGTACGGCGTCGACAACGGGCATGTCCACGCCCAACCGATAGGCCTCGCGGGCGAGCACCGGCGCGGTGAACGCCCCCTCGGCAACGCTTGTGCCGACCCCGATCAAAGTGTCGGCGCGCGCCCCTTCGCCCAGCGCCTTGCCCAAAGTGAAATTGCGCGACTGGGTCGAGGAGCATGTCAGCACGAGATCTCCCAGCCCCGACAGTCCCGCCATCGTGTCGGCCCGCCCGCCGCGGGCGACGCCGAAGCGGGTCATTTCGGCAAAGCCACGTGCGATGAGCGCGGCGCGCGCATTCTCGCCCAGCCCCAGTCCCGCGACGATTCCACAGGCGATCGCAATGACGTTCTTGACCGCGCCGCCGATTTCCGCGCCGATCACATCGTCGGAGATATAGGGCCGGAAATGCGGCCGGGCGAGGCGCTGGATCAGCGCGCGGCCGGTTGCTTCGTCGGCTGTGGCGAGGGTGACAGCTGTGGGTTTGCCCGCCGCAACTTCGGCCGCAAAGGTCGGGCCGGACAACACCGCAATGGGCGCGCGCGGGTGGAGCGTGCTTGCGACTTCGGTCATCAGTCTCCCGGTCGAGGCCTCGATCCCCTTGGCGCACAGCACCAGCGCGCGCGGGCCGACCGGGGTGCGGGCAAGGACGCGGGCGAGATATTGCGCGGGGGCAACGACGAGCAGCGCATCGCAGCTATCCATCCGCCCCAGATCGGTGGTCGCCTCGATCGACGGCGACAGCGGAATGCCGGGCAGGAACATCCGGTTTTCGTGCGCCAGATTGACCGCGCTAATGACTTCGGGTTCGCGCGCCCACATCAGGACGGGCTCGCCATCTGCGGCTGCCAACTGGGCGAGCGCGGTGCCCCAAGCGCCCGCGCCGATGACGCCAATCCTCATGCCTTCACTCCTGCACCGCGCACGGTTTCGGCGTCGGGGTCGAGCGGCCAGCGCGGGCGCGCGACCGCATCGAGCCCGTCGGTCAGTCCGAGCGCGAACCGTTCCGCCCCCGCCCAGCCGATCATGGCGGCATTGTCGGTGCAGAGCCACAGCGGCGGGGCGACAAAGCGGAGGGCGTTGTCTCTAGCCAATTTCGAGAGCGCAGCACGGATCGCCGTGTTGGCCGCGACCCCGCCCGCAACGACAAGTGCTGTCGCCTCTGGCACACGCTCTATCGCGCGGTGGGTGCGGTCGATCAGGCAATCGACCACCGCGGCTTGAAAACTCGCGGCAATGTCTTCGGGGCGGTGGATACCGGCGTCGCGCGCGCGCAGGACAGCGCTTTTGAGGCCC
The DNA here is from genome assembly GCA_031408195.1 of Sphingomonadales bacterium. Taxonomy (GTDB): domain Bacteria; phylum Pseudomonadota; class Alphaproteobacteria; order Sphingomonadales; family Sphingomonadaceae; genus Sphingomonas_O. The sequence continues at coordinate 26,837 of JANNVL010000050.1, forward strand.
GCGAACGAGAAATGCGGTTCGGGCGAGCCGAACAAGGGGCGCGGCAGCGGGACCGCTTTGGCATCGCCCTCGGTGGCGGCCCGTTCGACCGCTGGCCCGCCCGGAAAGCCGAGACCGAGCAATTTGGCGGTCTTGTCGAACGCCTCGCCCGCCGCATCGTCGATCGTCGTCGCCAGCCGCCGGTAGCGCCCGACGCCCTCGACACTGAGCAACTGGCAATGCCCGCCCGAAACGAGAAGCAACAGATACGGAAAATCGAGATCGGGATCGGTCAGGCGCGGGGACAGCGCATGCCCCTCCAGATGGTTGACCGCGATCAGCGGCTTGTTCGCCGCATGGGCAAGCGCCTTGGCGGTCACCAGCCCGACCATGACGCCGCCGATCAGCCCCGGTCCTGCTGTCGCTGCAATCGCGTCCATTTCGGCCAGTGTCAGCTTGGCATCGGCGAGCGCCGCCTCGACCAGCGGCATCACTGCCTCGACATGCGCGCGCGCCGCGATTTCGGGGACGACCCCGCCATAGGGCGCGTGTTCGCGCTCCTGCCCCGCCAGCCGGTGCGACAATATCCGCCGGTCGCCGGTGATGACGGCAGCGGCAGTCTCGTCGCAGCTCGATTCGATACCGAGGATGAGGGGGGACTTGCACGACACGCGCGCTCCGCTAGCACGAGCGGCGACATGACTGCCAGTTTCCCGAAAATTCGATTAGGTACGCGCGGTTCGCCACTCGCGCTCGCTCAGGCCCATATGACGCGCGCCGCGCTGGTTGCCGCGCATGACTGGACCGAGGACGACGTCGAAATCGTCACGATCACGACCGACGGCGATGTCATCCAGGATCGGCCACTGGCGGAGATCGGCGGCAAGGCATTGTGGACCAAAACGCTCGATCGCGCGCTGCTCGACGGGCGCACCGATGCCAGCGTGCATTCGATGAAGGATGTCGAAACGGTCCGGCCCGACGGGATTGCGCTGGTGGCGATGCTCGAACGCGCCGATGTGCGCGACCGGCTGATCGGCGCGGAAAGCATCGACGCACTGCGGCAGGGCGCGATTATCGGCACGGCGTCGCCCCGCCGCGCGGCACAGCTGCGACGGCTGCGGCCCGACCTGAAGATCGTCTCGTTTCGCGGCAATGTCGCGACCCGGATCACGCGGGTGGAGAATGGCGAGGCCGATGCAACGATGCTGGCCGCAGCAGGCCTCGACCGGCTTGGGCATCCCGGCGTCGGCGCAGCGGTCGATATCGATGCGATGCTGCCTGCGGTGGCGCAGGGCGCGGTCGGGTTGGAGTGCCGGAGCGACGACGCGGCGACGCGCGGCTATCTGGCGGCTATCGACCACGGCGCAACCCACGCCTGTGTCGCGGCGGAGCGGGCACTGCTCGCGGCATTGGGCGGCAGTTGTCATTCGCCGGTCGGCGTCCTCGCGCGGCTGGAAGGCGACCTCATCCACCTGCGCGCCGAAATTTTGACCGAGGACGGGGGCGAACACTGCAGCGGCGAACTTCGGTTTGCCGCGACCGATAGCGGTGCGACCGCGCGGTTGGCAGCGGAATTGCTCGACGGCGCGTCGCCGGGGCTGGCCGCGCTTTTTTCGTGCGCGTCCTGATCGTCCGACCCGCGCCGGGCAATGCGGCAACGGCAGAGGCCGTGGCGGCAATGGGGTATGAGGCCGTGGTCGTGCCGCTGTTTGAAGTTGTGCCGGTGGCGTGGGATGCCGACCCCGAACAGTTCGATGCCGTGGCGATGACCAGCGCCAACGCAGCGCGCCACGGTGGCGCAGGGCTGGCGCGCTTCACGCATCTGCCGCTGTTCGCGGTCGGCGAGGCGACGGCGGACGCGGCGCGTGAGGCTGGGTTTAATGATGTCCGGGTCGGCAGCGGCAACGCTGAAGAATTGGGGACTCTCTTAAAGCCCCTCCCCCTCGGGGGAGGGGTTGGGGTGGGGAACGCTCTTGACCGAGAGATCGCTGCTAGTGGGGAAAGATTGCCCCACCCCAACCCCTGCCCCGAGGGGGAGGGGCTAAGAGTGCTCCATCTAACTGGCAGCGACCACCGCCCGATTTCGACCGAGGCGGAGGTGACAGCGGTTCCCGTGTACGACTCGCGCACTCTCGAACCGGCCGCCCCCCTCGCCGCAGATATCGCCCTCGTCCACTCCCCCCGCGCAGGCACCCGCCTCGCCGAACTGACCCCCGACCGTAGCGCCACGCACGTCGTCGCGATCAGTGCCGCCGCCGCGCACGCCTGCGGCACCGGCTGGGCCGCAATCCACATCGCCGACGAGCCGCGCGAACACGCGATGCTGGAATGTCTCGCCCGTGTGTGCAAAGCGCGTTTGCGGAACTGATTGGGCCGAACACGATGACCACCGACAGCTATGAGCCGGTCGAAAGCCGCCCGCGCCCGTTACGCAACGCGCTGATTATCGCGCTGCTCGCGTTCGTCATCGGCGCGGCGCTGGTGACTTGGGCGCTGACTCAATGGGAACCGGCGCGCCGATTGATTGCGCCCAAAGTCACGGCGGTGACCGCGACGACGCCGATGACGACCGCACCGCCTCCGATGGCCACGCTCACCTCGCAGCCCGCCTCGCCCATCACCCCCGAAACCGTGGCCGTGACCGAATCGCGCGTTGCGGGCCTCGAAGCACGCCTCGCCCAGATCGACGCCCAGGCCGCCAATGCCTCGAACAACGCCGCCCGCGCCGAAGGGCTGCTGATCGCGTTCGCCGTGCGCCGCGCCATCGACCGGGGGGTGGGCCTCGGCTATCTCGAAGGGCAGTTGCGCGAACGCTTTGCCGATACGCAACCACGCGCGGTCGGTGCGATCATCTCGGCGGCACAAGCGCCGGTCACGATCGACGCGCTGCGCCAACAGCTTGAAACGCTCGCCCCCACGCTCGGCGGCGGCGGCCCCGACGAAAGCTGGGGTGCAGCGACGCAGCGCGCGCTCGGCAGCCTGTTCATCGTGCGAAAGGCGTCGACGCCCTCGCCTGCGCCGGACGACCGCGTCGCGCGGGCGCTGCTCGCGCTGGACGGCGGGCAAGTCGACACCGCACTTGCTGAAGTCGCACGGCTGCCGTCGCGCGGGGCGGCGACCGACTGGATGGCGGCGGCGCGGCGCTACGTCGAGGCGCACCGTGCGCTCGATATTCTCGAAGCGGCGGCACTCACGGCACCGCAAAGCACTTCACCCGTTACGCCTACCCCAACAACCACAGGACCAGCCCTACAATGACGATCGAAGCCGAATGGTGGGACTATGACGACGCCGGTGAACTGGCCGAGGCGATTGCGGGCGATATCGGTTTCATCATCGATTCGGCGCTCGACGCACGCGGCGCTGCGCTGATCGCGCTGCCCGGCGGCAAGACGCCGGTGGCGGCACTCGACTTGATCGCCGCGCAAAAGCGCAAGTGGAAGGACGTGACGATCATCCCCACGGACGACCGCATCGTCGAGGTGACCTCGCCGCTGTCGAATGTGGCAATGCTGGCGAAGAAGTTTTTGCCCTTGGGCGCGCGGGTGATCCCGCTGACCGGCGGGGCGGCGGCGGCGGATTACAAGATGAGCGGCAAGGCCGCCGATGCGCGGCTCGCCGATTTGCCGTTTCCGCTCGATCTGGTGTGGCTGGGTATGGGGGCCGACGGGCATACCGCGTCGATCTTTGCCGGGCCGGACTTGGACGAGGCGCTGAACGGGCCGAAGGAGCGCCGCGCGCTGGGCGTGATGCCCGATCCGATGCCTGCGGATGCGCCGGTGGCGCGGGTGACACTGTCGAAGGCAGCGATTTTAAGTGCGCGGTCGCTGACAATTGCGATTACCGGCGCGGAGAAGCGGGCGGTGCTGGAGCGGGCGATTGCCGAGGGGCCGGGGAGCTCTGTGCCGATCGGGCGGGTGTTGGGGGATTCGGACCTCGCTGTCGATATTCACTACGCGGCTTAGATGATCGAAGGGCGGCGCGTCGCGGCAAAGCCGCGCCGTCGGTCCTTGGCTTCGCAAGGCCGGCCACGCTGGCCTCAGGGCAAAATTGCCGTAGGCAATTTCGTGCCGCGCCTGCGCGGTGCCGGTGGCGTCGTGGGGGATCGACGCCACCGGGCTATGGCAGATCGATAACGATCAACTGCACCGCGCCAAAACGGGGAAACGGCACAGTGCGGCCTTCGCTATCGACGGACCGCAACTTGCGCTGACCGTTAAGGGGCAGTGCGCGGTCCGGGTGGTCCTGTGCGCCGTGTGGGACGGTTCGCAGGTCCAGCCCTTTCAGGATTGTCGTCCTGGCAACCGCTGTCGCGGGGAGCGACGTGGCGCGGTCTGTCGCATTCGCGGTGTCGGGGACCAGACCGAGGAGTGCGATTGCGACTGCATATGGACGACAATCCATGTCCAGTTAGCTAGGCGTGCCGATCCGCCGCCGGCAGTATCAAACCGCTTCATCGCACACCGCTTGTAGATGTCGTTCGATTATAGTGGGTTAGTGGCGATCCCCCGATCACAAAGCCGAAAGTGTGAACCATAAATTGACACATGCGACAGCAAAGATGTAACAGTTACATCGGGCGCGATGGGGGCTGACATGGAATTGTGTGACCTCCTCGATGCGAATTTTGCCCGACAATCCTGATCTCTCCGTAACTCCGCGCCCCGGTCTTCAGGCGACAATGCGTGCCGAACTTAGCGCCATTCTCGAAGGCGACGATTTCAGCCACGCACCGGTCCAGTCGAAACTTCTCGCCTATCTTGTCGAGCAAACGCTTGCCGGAAACGGCGATCGCCTGAAATCCTATGCGATCGCGGTCGACGGACTCGGCCGGCCCGACACCTTCGATGCCCAGTCCGACAGTTATCCGCGTGTGCAGATGTCGCGGCTCCGCAAGGCACTCGATCATCATTATGCCGCCCATGGTCCGGTCGATGGATCTTGCCTGTATCTGAAGCCGGGCTCGTATCGGGTGCGGATCGGCGCGCCGGACACCGCCTATCCGCACCATTATCGTGCTCCGGCACGATCGGGCACCGCAGGGAATACTCAGGCGTCGGCGCTTGTTACCGAAACGAGTCTTGCCGAGCCGTCGTCGCCTGTCGAGCCTGATGACGCTGTGCAGACCGGCAGCATTCGACCCGCTCCCCGTCTTGCGCTCGGTGCGGCGTTTGCGCTCCTTGTTATGGCTCTTTTTATCGTCATCGGCTGGAGGGCTTTCGCCCCTACCCCCGCAACGAAAGCGGCGATGGCTGCATCGAGCCTTAGTCCTGTCGTCGAAGTAGGCACCATCCAAAGCGCGGGCGGCGCCACCGATCCCGGGCCCGGGCGGCAGGCTTCCGGATTGATCGTCGACGGCCTGACGCGGTCATGGGTGGCGCAGGTTCGCGCCGGATCGGGCGTCGCCGCACCGGGCAGCACCCCCGCCGCCTATCGGCTCGACCTGCAGCTCGACACATTCGATGCGACCCGTGATGCCCTGTCGGGGCGGCTGGTCGATCTGCGGACCGCTACGGTCATCTGGTCGGGTTCGACCAAACTATCGAACGATCCGGCGGCGCTGCCCGACGAGCTTGCGCCGCTGATCGCGCGGCTGATCGGCCCCTATGGCGTAATCGCGCTCAACGAAACGACACGGCTCACGGCCGACGATGCGCCCGGATATGCGTGTCTGCTGAAATACGTCGCCTTCCTGCAGAGCCGTGATGCCGCCATAACCGCACGGGTAGCACGCTGCCTGAAACAACCGCCGGACGAACCACGGCTGGCGGCAACACTGTTTGCCGTCCGCGCGTTCTTTGCGCTCGAATCGACGCTAGGAACGGATCGGCAGCGCGCCCGTGCTGCCGCCGAAGGCTTTGCGCGACAGGCTGTCGACGCCAATTCGCAAGACCCCTATGCCCAATATGCGATGGCGCGCATTGCCTATCTCCGGTCGGATTGTGCGGCAGGGAACGTGCACACAGATCGTGCCGTAGCGGGAAATCCCAACGATCCCATGATTTTGGCGGTTCTGGCCGCGCTGTCTTACGCGTGCGCCTATCCCCAGGCCGAGGCGTTGCTCGATCGCGCGTTTCGCTTGCGGAGCGACGGCGATGTCTATGCCCGCCCGTTCCTGATTCTCGCGTCGCTGTCACAGGGCAAGCCTGAACGCATTCTCGAGCTAGGCGCTTCGACCCGACCCGCCGCCGGTCCTTTGCTGGCGAATTATCTGTTGACCGAAACGCTTGTCGCAGCGGCGCAGGGGCGCGGGACGGACGCAGCAGTGTTGTGGAAAGAGTTCAGGGCGCTTTATCCGGGGACCGGACCGTCGGACGAGGCCAAGCTGCGGACAATTATCTTGTCCGATGTGCTGCGGAAACGCGTGCTGACGTTTCTGACGGCGAAGGGCGTGACGACGGGTGAGGTGGTTGTTTTTCGGTAGGCCACGGGCAAAGCCCGTGTCTTCGTCGGTCGGCGCTGAGCGCCGCCGCCCGCGCTTGTGCGTGGGCAAAATAACGGAGTTATTTTGTGCCCGCACGGCGCGCTGGAGCGGGCGAAGGGATTCGAACCCTCGACCCCGACCTTGGCAAGGTCGTGCTCTACCCCTGAGCTACGCCCGCTCTGGCGTCGTGTGACCGGACATCGCGTTGTCGCGCTGTCCGTCGGGTAGGGCGCGGCTAGTAGCGGCACTCTTGAAGTGACGCAATCCCCTTGGCAACCGGCCTGTTCACCCCACATAAGGGGGATAGATTATCGGAGAATGAAGTGGCGACCCTTGGCCTGAGCGCAGCCGACCGCGAGGCGGTCGAGACGTTCAAACGCGACGTGATCGAACCGTCGATGACCTCGCTCGTCATCCTCGATTTCTGGGCCGAATGGTGCGGGCCGTGCAAGGCACTGACCCCGCTGCTCGAGAAAGTCGCGGCGGCCTATGCCGACAAGGGCGTGATTCTCGCCAAGATCGATGTCGATGCGAACAAGGCGATTGCCGCGCAGTTCCGCGTCCAGTCGATCCCGACGGTCTATGCGGTGTTCCAGGGGCAGCTTGTCGCCGATTTGACGCCCGCGCGCACCGAGGGCGCGATCACCAAGATGCTCGACCAGTTGCTGAAACAACTCCCCATCCAAGGCGAGGCACAGTCGCTCGAAGCCGAAATCGCGCCGCTGATCGCCATGGGCGAAGAAGTGCTGGCGGCGGGCGATGCCGAACGCGCAGCAGGCATTTTCGCGCAGATCGTCGAAATGGCGCCGAACGATGCCGAGGCATTGTCGGGTTTTCTGCGCGCGCAGGTGGCGCTCGGACAGATCGACGAGGCGGAGGCGTTTCTCGCCGAACTGCCGCCCGAACTGGCCAAAGACCCGGCTATCGAGCGCGCGGCATCCGCCGTGGCGCTGGCCCGCGATGTGAAGCCGGTTGCAGATCTGTCGGGCCTGATCGCCGAGGTCGCCGCTGCGCCCGATGACCACGCCAAGCGATTCGAACTCGCGAACGGCCTGATGGCGGCGGGCGACCGCGACGGCGCGGCGGACCATTTGCTTGAGATCATCCGCGCCGACCGCGAATGGAACGAGGGCGCGGCCAAGGCGCAGTTGCTGAAAGTGTTCGACGTCGTCGGCGTCATGGACCCCTGGGTCTCGGCGCAGCGGCGGCGGCTGTCGGCGGTGCTGTTCACATGAGCGCGGCGACGACGGGGACGCAGGCGGCAAAGCGGCTGTCGATTTTCCCGCTGGCGGGGGCGTTGCTGTTTCCGCGCATGCAATTGCCGCTGCACCTGTTCGAGCCGCGCTACCGTGCGCTGATCAGCGATGCGATGGCGCGCGACCGGCTGATCGGGATGATCCAGCCCAAGCCGCCGACGACCGAGGCCGAAGTCGCGCGCCCGCAATTGTTCGACATGGGCTGCGTCGGCAAGATCGCGCATGTCGAGGCGATGGACGACGGGCGCTACAACATCGTGCTCGAGGGGCTGGCGCGGTTCCGCATGGTGCGCGAACTCGATGTGACGACGCCGTTCCGCCAGATCGAGGCGCTGCTCGAGGAAGTGCACGACGACGATCCGCTCGCGGGCATCCAGCGCGCCGACCTCGAACGCGAATCCCGTCGCTTTGCCGAGGCACAGGGGTTTGCGGTCGATTGGGAAGCCGTCGGGCGGCTCGACGATGAGGCTCTGGTGAATGGCATCGCGCAGATCGCGCCATTCGACGCGGCGGCGAAACAGGCGTTGTTGGAAGCACCCAATCTGGCGATGCGCGCGGATTTGATCGTGCAGCTGATGCGCTTTTTCGGGCGGCACGACGGAGAAGAACGGGTGACGCTGCAGTAGGAAGAGTACGGGCTTCTGCAAAAGCAGAAGCCCTTGCGGTCAAGTGTCGTTGCGTGCGGTTGCAGGTCAAATATATCAACGGGCCGACTTGGTGGCCGATCGTGCCGAGTATCGTCCTAACTCCGCTCGCTACCTTTCGGATGCGCCGGAAGTGAACTTATGGGGAGAAAGGCGGCGGTTATGGAAGACCCAGAAAACTATCATCCTCAATCCGACTTTCTATGTAGCGTCGCGGCAGGCGATGTCCCCTTGGTGGGCAGCGATTTTGCCGATGAGAACCTTCGACGCCTTATCGCATTTACGACCGACGCTGATTTTTCCAATCGTGATTGGGCCGTGATGCTGCTCGCCCAACAGGCAATTAATTTGCCTGACGTCAACGCTGCGTTGCTCAAGGCTGCACGGTTCGAAGAGGGAATCATCCAAGCCCAAGCCGTGTTGGGACTGGCACTTATCGATCCCCAACTGGCGCTACCATTTGTGCAGCATGGGCTCAAAGCGAAGGAAGTGTTCTACGACATCGTCGAGGCTGCAGAAGTGGTCGCACATCCTTCCCTGATCGACGATTTGATCAAGCTCGCGGAGCCGTCGAAAGATGAGCAATGCGAGTATCTTGCACGCTCGGCACTCGTAGAGTGCCAGCGTACGGCAAACGACATTCGTCTAAATCAGTCTCGCTGATTTGAAGTGGCTCCATCGGACGCATCAATTCCCAGCGTCGCCTTTGCCACGCTCCCACCCGCGATGTTCTGAACGATATACAGCGGGCGGTTCTTTGCCTGTGTATACAGCCGCCCGATATATTCCCCGATCATGCCCAGCACGAACATCTGGATCGCGCCGAGCACGACGACGACGAGCATCAGCGAGGTCCAGCCCGCAATCGTCTGGCCCGACAGCCATGCCCCGATGATATAGACGACCAGCAGCAGCGAGCCGAATGCGAGCCAGAGGCCAGCATGGCTGGCCAGCCGCAGCGGTGCCGTCGAAAAGCCGGTCAGCGCGTCGAGCGCGAAGCGGATCATTTTCGACAGCGGATATTTGGTTTCGCCGGCAAAGCGTGCCTCGCGGTTATAGGCGAACGGCACTTGCCGGAAGCCGCCCCAGGCGACCATGCCGCGCACAAAACGCGCCTGTTCGGGCATGGCGAGGAAGACCGACAGCGCGCGCCGCGTCATCAGGCGGAAATCGCCCGAATCGAGCGGGATATCGACGTCGGTCGCGCTCTTGAGCAGACGGTAAAAGGCCGCCGCTGTCGCCTTTTTGAACAGCGTTTCGCCCGCGCGCTCGGTGCGAACGCCATAGACGACGTCCGCCCCCTCGCGCGTCATCGTCGCCATCATCTCGCCGAGGAGTTCGGGCGGATCCTGCAAATCGGCATCGACGATGAAGATGTGGTCGCCCCGGCACAGATCGAGTCCTGCCGTCAGGGCGAGTTGGTGGCCATGGTTGCGCGACAGGTCGAGCGCAACGAGGTGCGGGTCGCTCTGCGCCAAGCCCGCCATGATCGACCAGCTGTTGTCGCGCGAGCCGTCGTTGATGAGGACAATCTCGTAATCGTCGCCGACGACGGCCTGTGCCGCCGCGCCCAGCCGCGCGTGCAGGACGGCGAGGCAGTCGGCCTCGTTATAGCAGGGAACGACGATAGAGAGTTTGGGGGCGGTCATTTCTCGATCCGGTAAAGCACGGTGCGGTCGTCCGCAAACAGCGGCGTCAGGCCAGCATAGCGCGGAAGCGTTACCGGATCGAAACCGAGCACCCAGACATAGCCGAAACGGTCGCGTGGGAAGCCCGCGATCTTTTGCGCGAGCACCGGGCGCAGGTCGTTCGGGCAGTCGCGCCGCCGCACCAGTTGCGACGGATCGGCGTTGTAGCGCGTGCCGACTGCACCGAGCGGGCTGAGCACTTGCGCGCCCGGCACGTCCCATTGCGCGTTGGTAAAGGCATCGCGGCGGACGATGGCCAGCCCGTCGAGCCGGTCGAGGCGCGGTCGTCGCCATTCGACGTCGCAGGGAAATTCGAGGAAGACCGCAATCTTCGCGCCGCGTTCGACCTTGTCGAGTGCTTGCAGATGCCGCGCATAAGCGGCGTCATAGGCCTGAAAGCCGATCGTCGTGGCCGCTAGCCTGATGGCGAACACGGTCGCCGCGCCTGCTGCCAGCCACGCGGGTGCCTTGCCCTGATACCCCTCTCGGAATGTTGGTGCGATCAGCGCGATAATGAACACTAGCGGCCACAGCCGCCCGTCGGCGAACGCCGAGCCGAGCGCCTGAAACGGGATGATGGCCACCGCCGCGAGCAGGATCAGTGCCGCGATACCGAGCGACCGGTCGAAGCGCATGTGTTTCGACCGCGCCGCCGCATAGATCAGCGCGCCCGCCAGCGCGAGGCTAGCGATGTCGAGCGGCTGCCATTGGTCGCGCAAGGTGAAGATCAGCGCACCGAGCTTTCGCGCCCAGATGAACCAGCCATAGGTCTCCTGTGCGCCACGCGCGCCATAAGCCAGCAACACCATCGGCACGATGGGGGCGGTCACCGGGAGCAGCTGCGGCGCGACGCGCAGCCATTGCCGCCACGGCACCGTCGCCAGCGCCCGCGCGCCGACCAGTACGCCGAAAATCGCCCAGCCATAAATGTGCACCACCCACAGCCCGAGCGCGACAAGGCCGAGCAACAGCGCGTCGTACAGGCTGGCGGCGGCCCCGCGCTCGCCCGGCCAGCGCCGGTACCACCAGGCGGCACCGTGCAGCGCCAGCGCGCAGCCCATCCAGTAATTCACCAGCCCGTATTGCCACGGATAGGCAAGCGCGAAGGGGAAAGCGGCCCAGACGGTCGCGGGCACATGTCCGTGCGCCGCGCGCGCCAGCCGGACCATCCCCCAGATCATCAGCGGCGGCAGCAACGCGCCGAGTATCAGCGCGCCACGCTCGACCCCGAACAGGCGACCTAGTGGTTCCATCAGCAGGTCGCCGCCAAGATTGCCGAGCACCTGCCAGCGGAACGCCCAATTCGCCTGCAACACCGGGTTGTCGGCGATGTTCAGCTGGATGTGGTAGCGCCCCATATGCGCCAGCAGGTCGATCAGCGGCGGCAGTTGCACGAACCACAAAGGGATCGTCGAGGCGAGCATCGCCAATGCGACGGCCCAGCGCGTTTGCCACCAGTTCGCGTTCATCGGTCTATCCGGTACAGCACATCGGTCCCGTCGCGCCACACCGGGGTCATGCCCGCCGTCAGCCGCACGTCGTAGCGCGGCGGATCGATCAGCCAGACATAGTCGAACGCGGCGCGCGGCAGCTTTGCCAAGGCTTCGTCAGGCGTCATCCACGGCGCGCCACGTCCGCATTTCTGCGCGACGACCAGCTGCGACGGATCGACCGCAAAGCCCAGCGCATCCGCCTTTGTGATCAGCATGAGATTCGCGCCCGACACATCCCATTGGTCGTTCGAAAATCCTTGCCGCCGCACCATGACCAGCGCCGATAGATGCTCCATACGGTTGGTCGACCATTCGACACCGCAGCTACGCTGCGTGAACGCGGCAACGCGCGCGCTGGGGGGGATATGGTCGAGCGCGACGAGCGCGCGGTCGTAGCGTGCCGAGGTAATCCCCATGCTCGCGGTATGCGCGGCGATCCGTGCCGCGAAAAAGGCGAGGCCGATAGCAGCGAGCGTTGCGAGGAGGCGCGGCGACGCGTCCACCTTCGGCCGGATGGCGATGACGGCGATGGCAAACAGATAGGGGGTCAGCCGCATATCGGCATAGGCCGAGCCGAAAATGATGCGCGGGAGCAGGACGTAAACTGCCAACAATATCAGCGCACTGACCGCGAGGTTGCGCGAAAAGGTAAGCGCGGGGTGGCGCAACGCCACGAAGATCAGCCCGACGATCACGGCGAGCGAGGCCAGATCGAACACCTGCCAGCGATCGCGCAAGGTCGTCAGCACCCATAAGGACTTGGTCCCCCAGTCGAACCAGTCGCCGGTCATGTCGGTCGCACCCGACCGCCAAACGAGCATCGGCACAAGCGGCAGCGCCATCGGTAAACAGGCGAGTGCCGAAGTAACGCCTGCTGCCAGCCACGACTTGCCGAGATCGCGCTGGCGGATAAGTTCGGCGGAGAGGCACAACAGCCCGAGCAGTCCCCAGCCGAAGGTATGTGCGGTCCATACGATGCAGGCGAGCGGCAGGAACACGAGCGTTCGCCATTTCGCGGCACCGGTGCGCGCCATCCGCAGCCACAGCGCAAACGACAGCAGCGCGAGCGCCATCGCCAGCGAAAAATTGACGAAGCCGAAAACGAGCGGATGTCCCCACATCAGCGGCAGCGCGAAAAACGCGGTCGGCGGCACCCGCCCGTGCACTTCGCGAGCAATCCACAACAGCCCGGCAACCGCGAGCGCCGGAATGGTCATCACGATCAACTTTGCGCCCAGCTCCACCCCGAACAGCCGCGCCATTGGTTCGATCAACAAATCGACGCCGAGGTTCCCGATCAACTTCCACTGAAAGCTGTACCACCCAGCAAACGGAGCGGGGTCGAGCTGGACCGCATAACGCCCCATATGCCCGGGGAGATCGACGAGCGGCGGAATCGGCGGCCAGATCAGCGGCACAAGCACGAGCAGCACGCATAGCGCGGTTACACTGCGCCGGTTCCACCAGTTAGTCGTGCTTACCCCCAAAACGTCGCTCCGGCGTCAGCGGTCGCGCCGCCCCAACAGCCGCAGTCTTAGCGCGTTCAGCTTGATAAATCCCTCTGCATCGCGCTGATCGTACGCACCGGCGTCGTCCTCGAAGGTCACGACTTTCTCCGAATACAGCGAATGCGGTGATTTGCGGCCCGTCACGATCACGCTGCCTTTGTAGAGTTTCAGCCGCACTGTGCCGGTCACCTTGGCCTGCGAATGGTCGATCGCCGCCTGCAACATCTCGCGTTCGGGGCTGAACCAGAAGCCGTTGTAGATCAACTCGGCGTAGCGCGGCGCGAGTTCGTCTTTCAGGTGCGCTGCGCCCCGATCAAGCGTCAGCTGCTCGATACCGCGGTGTGCGACGTGCAGGATCGTGCCGCCCGGTGTCTCGTACATGCCGCGCGATTTCATGCCGACGAAGCGGTTCTCGACCAGATCGAGCCGCCCGATGCCGTGGCGGCGACCGTAGTCGTTGAGCGCCTCCAGCAACGTCGCAGGCGACATCCCCTCGCCATTGATTGCGACGGCATCGCCGCGTTCGAAATCGACGGTGATGACTTCCGGCATATCGGGCGCATCCTCGGGATTGACCGTGCGCGAATAGACATAGTCCGGCACTTCGTCCCACGGGTCTTCGAGCACTTTCCCTTCGGACGATGTGTGTAGCATGTTTGCGTCGGTCGAAAACGGCGACTCGCCGCGCTTGTCCTTGGGCACCGGAATCTGGTGTTCTTCGGCGAACGCGATCAGCGCGGTCCGGCTCGTCAAATCCCATTCGCGCCACGGCGCAATGATCTTGATATCGGGCGACAGCGCGTAATAGCCGAGTTCAAAACGGACTTGGTCGTTGCCCTTGCCGGTCGCGCCATGGCTGACCGCGTCGGCGCCGACCATTTTGGCGATCTCGATCTGACGCTTGGCGATCAGCGGTCGCGCGATGCTGGTGCCGAGCAAATAGACACCCTCATAGACCGCGTTGGCGCGCATCATCGGGAAGACGTAATCGCGGACGAATTCCTCGCGCAGGTCGTCGATGAAGATATTCTCTTCCTTGACCCCCATGAGCCGCGCCTTGGCACGCGCGGGTTCGAGCTCCTCGCCCTGCCCGAGATCGGCGGTGAAGGTCACGACCTCGCAGTTATACGTCTGCTGCAGCCATTTCAGGATGACGCTGGTGTCGAGCCCGCCCGAATAGGCCAGCACAACCTTGTTGATGGCCCCATTGTTTTTGGCTGTCTTGTCGGTCCCCGGCACTTGGCAACTCCGCTGATTCGTGATGGCCTCATACGGGTGCCGACTCGGGGAGGGAAGGATGGCGGATAACAAGACCAAAGCGACGCCGGTGAGCGTCGTGGATTTCCTCGCGGCAGTCGACAATCCGGAGCGCCGCGCGGACGGCGAAACGCTCTGCGCGATGTTGACGCGGATCACCGGCGAGGAGCCGCGAATGTGGGGTCCGTCGATCATCGGTTTTGGCAGCTATCACTATAAATATGACAGCGGCCATGAAGGGACATTGTGTCGCCTGGGTTTCTCGCCGCGCAAGGCGGAACTGGTGCTCTATGTCCTGTCGGGTGCCGACGACGAGGCCGACCGGCTGGCGCGGCTCGGCAAGCACAAAACCGGCAAGTCGTGTATCTACATCAAGCGTCTGGCGGACGTGGACATGACTGTGCTCGAGGAATTGTGCGCCGCCTCGCTCGCCGACATGGACGAACGCTATCCGCGCAAATGATTGATTCGTTCAACTGAGGTAAATCTTGGCGGCGCATTCTGCCCGCCTGCGAAACGATTCCTTGGGAGGGACGCGATATGAAAATCTGGCAAATCATGACCGTATCGGCGGCAGCCGCCGTGACATTGCCCGCGCTGGCCCAAATGACGCCACCCGCTTCGCCTGCGCCGCCCGCAACGCAGACGCGTGCGGACGTGGAAGCGAAGGTACGCGACCGGCTCGGCCGGTTCGACGCCGACAAGAACGGCACGGTCACGCCCGAGGAAATGAAGAGCTATGCCGAAACCCGGATGAAAGCGCGCAACGACGACCGCTTTGCCGCGATGGACACCGACAAGAACGGCGCCATCAGCCGCGCGGAGTTCGACACGCACCACAAGGGCGGCATGATGGCTATGGGCCATGGCGGCCATCACGGGATGGGTCAGGGCATGGGTGATGGCGACCGCGTCGTTCATATCGAACGCCGCAAGCCGAGCGGTCCTGACGGCGCTTCGGGTGCCGATGGCAAGCCCGCCATCAAGGAGCGCACCCGCATCATGATGATGGGCGGTCGCGATGGCATGATGATGCAGGGCGACGGCAAGGGGATCGTCATTGCCGATGCGGTGAAGAAAGCCCTCGAACGCTTCGACGCCGCCGACACGAACAAGGACGGCAAGATCAGCGCCGACGAGCGCAAGGCCCAGCGCGGCACTTGGCGGATGAAGGCGAGCTGAACGCCTATTGTTGGAACGATCGGGGGCAGCCAGTTGGCTGACCCCGATCGCGAATGTACTTTGCGCGAGCCGGGTTAAAGCGGGTGGGGAGTGGCCTGTGGACCTTGTCTCCCGACGGTGAGCTGCCAGTCAGGACGCCCCCGCCCTGATCGACCCTCCGGAGCTATGGCAAATCCGCCTGCCCGCGCCGAACCCTGTTGCAGCGTGATTTGCAGGCGATCGACTGGCGTTGGTTGACTGGCGACGGCCTAGGCAATCGCCATTCCCGTTCACTCTTCTTCACATTCAGGTTACAGTCTTATCCAAAATGGATGAATCTCTTTCAAACGCGCGTGCCCGCCTGAGCGAGCGACAGCGCCAGTGTCTCGACTTGGTAGGCCAAGGATTTACGTCGAAAGAAATCGGACGCCAGATCGGCTTGTCGCCTTCTACAGTTGACAACCATATCAGGGCGGCACTGGAACGGCTGAATCTCACGGATCGTGCCACTGCTGCACGGGCTTTACAGGCGCTCGACGCGCAGCAGGAAAGCAACTTGCATCCACCCCAAGCACAACAGCATTTACCCTCGCTTTTCGCGCTGCCGCCGCTGGGCGGCTCAGTTAACCGCCTGAGCGCACGCCGCCGTGTCTGGCATATCGTCCAGATCGCGTTGTTCGGAATCATGGGGATGACAGCAGCAGTTATCACCATTTCGGGTCTAGTTAATCTTTTCAGCCGGTGACGGCTGCGCCCATCATCATGTCAACCTCAATCTCGGGGTGTGCAGAACGGAATTACAATGCTTCAGATCAAACATGCCGTGGGCAGCGTCGTCGCAGCGGACACCCAGTCGTCGATCGAAGCGCTCGACCGTGCCGTCGCCCGGCAGTCGCGGATGTGCGCCAGTGTCATCGAGGCGGCACATGATTCGCATCTGGCCATTGCGACGACCCAGCCTCTGCTCGATGCACTATCTGCGGGTCTGCGGGTCTGCGGGTCTGCGGATCTGCGCGGACTGGTAGAAAGCCGCGCCAACCTCGCCAAGGCCGTTCGTGAGGTCGCCGTCATTCAGGCGAAATCGAACTTGCGCGAAACCGGGTTCGGGTGTCCGAATGGGCCTGCAATGCCATGGAACGGCGCTTTATCGACCGTTGAGACAGTTTAGCACGGAAGCGTAACGGCAGTGGAGAGCTATCGGACCATATTGGCTCTCGTTTTCTGGGCCTACCTAATCTCTGCTTTGATCATCGTCGCGGTGTCCGGAGGGCGCAACGGGCGTCGCTTTTCAGCGGCGCTCGTAGTTGCTGTTGTTTGCACTTTCCTTGCAAATGAGTTTCTCGGCTTCAAAGGTGCCCAGCACGTTGTCCTTGCAATCGACACTATTTTGGGTGCCTATGTCGTTGCGCTCGCATTGCGATCTGCCAGCCACTGGCCGTTATGGTTTGCGGGCTTCCACATGATTACTGTCGCTACCGGGCTGGCCAGACTTTTTTCGCCGAGAGGTATTCCGGAACTCTATGTGGATACCGCTGGGTTCTGGGCATTTCCGGCACTTGGCGCGGCGGTGATCGGGGTGATGCTCGACCGTCGCGCAGGCCTGATCCGGTCGGCGTCATTCGATCCAGCATAGGCCATCGACAATTGCGTGTCAGATCGGTTTCTCACAGCCGGGTAGCCAATAGCCTGTCTCCGGCAACTTCCGTCGCTTCACTTCATTCCCGCAACCGCACCTCCGCCGCCGCCGCCGCCGCCGCCGTCATGTAATCACGGGTGAGCGGCAGGACACGGCGCTCCTTCGCATATTGCAACTGGTAGACGCAGAGCACGCCGTGTTCGAACGCGCTGGTGCAGCCCGCGAGGTAGAATTGCCACATGCGGAAGAAGCGCGCGTCATAGATCGCCTCGATCTCGGCACGGCGCGCCATCACGCGGGCGTACCAGGCGCGCAGGGTCCAAGCATAGTGCAGCCGCCATGTTTCGCAGTCGGTCTGGATGAGGTTGCTGCGCTCCGCCCCGTCGGTGATTTCGCTGAGCGCGGGGGCATAGCCGCCGGGGAAAATGTATTTCGAGGCCCATGCATCGGTCGTCCCCGGCCAGCCCATCCGCCCGATCGTGTGGAGCAACATCACCCCGTCGTCCGCCAGCAGCGCGCGGCACTTGGCGAAGAACGCGCGATAGTGCGGCGGGCCGACGTGCTCGAACATGCCGACCGACACGATCCGGTCGAAGCTGCCGGTGACATGGCGGTAATCGACCAGTTCGAATTTCACCCGGTCGGCGACCCCGCGCCGTTCGGCATCGGCGCGGGCATATCTGATCTGTTCCTCGCTCAGCGTGATGCCGGTGATGTCGCAATCGTACCGGTCGTGCAGATAGAACGCCATGCCGCCCCAGCCGCAGCCGATATCGAGCACGCGCATCCCCGGCCCCAGCGCAAGTTTCGCCGCGATGTGCGCCATCTTGTCGCGCTGAGCCTGATCGAGGCCGTCTGTCGGATCTTCGGGCGGGCTGGTCCAGTAACCGCAACTGTATTGCCGGTTCTCGTCGAGGAAGAGGTCGTAGAGCCGGTCGTCGAGGTCGTAATGATGCGCGACATTGCGCTTCGACCGCGCGTTCCAGTTCCAGCGGTCGAGCTTGCCGCGCACCTTGCCGATCGCGCGGTCGAACCAGCGCGCATCGTCGAGACCGTCGCCCTCTTCCCAGCGGCTGTTGAGCCGCAGCAGGCTGAGCAACCCCATGATGTCGTCGTTCTCGACGATCAGCCGGTGGTCCATATAGGCCTCGCCGCCGCCGAGCTCGGGTTTCAGCACCACATCGCGCGCGACTTTCGCATCGGCGAGGCGGACATCGACATCGGGGTAGCCCTGGGTCGGCGTACCGACCTTGCTGACCACGCCCTTGTGGTCGGTGACGGTCAACGTGCCGTGGCGGACGATCTTGGCGAGAAAAGTGTCGAGCAAGGACATGGGCAGCCTCTGATTGTTACGCGCCTGCGTACCATTCATAGCCTGCGCTATCTTCCCAGAAACCCCCTTTGCCGCCGTAGATACCAGCAAGGCTTGCCACGGCCTCGATCCGGTTGACATATTTTGCGTGTTTATAGCCGAGCTGCCGCTCAACCCGCAGGCGTAAGGGCGCGCCATTCTGCACCGGCAGGGGGCCGTCGTTCAGGTGCCACGCCAATATCGTCTGCGGGTGAAACGCGTCGATGAGGTCGAAGCTTTCATAATAGGGCGTGCCATCGTTCGCGTCGGCGCAGTGGAAGACGATGAAGCGCGCCTCGGGTCGCAAGCCTGCGCCGTCGAGCAACAATTTGACCGGCACCCCGGTCCATTTGGCAATCGCGCTCCATCCCTCGACACAGTCATGGCGCGTGATCTGGGTGCGGGCGGGCATCGCACGCAACTGGTTGATCGGCACAATTTGCGGGCGCGCGACCAGCCCGTCGATGACGAGCGTCCAATCTCGGAATTCGGTCGCGATGTGGCGTGCATAGGTCTCGCCGACCGGCATCCGTGTGCCATTGGCGCGGAAGATAGGCGAGCGCTGGTTGGGCGCGAATTCCTTTGCCAGTGCCATCCGGTCGACCAAGGTGCGGTGGATCGCGTAATTCGCGTCTTCGCCCATTGCCAGCACGTCGCGGAACTGCGGATTGTTGCCGAGCGCATCGCAGCCCGAGAGCAACAAGCCGCTGCCTGCAGCCATGCCGCCGACCAGCGCGCGGCGGGTGACGAGGGTGCTCATGCAGCTTCTCCTGCAAGTTCGGGGACGGGATCGACCTTGGGCTTGCGGTCGTGCGGCACGCGGAACTCGCCGGTAATCATCGACCGGATTTCGTTATACGGCCCCGCCAGCACCACCAGCGCCAGATGCACAACGATGAACAGCGCGATGCCGCCTGCTGCAATGAAGTGCAGCGACCTTGCCGTTGCCCGCCCGCCGAACAGGTCGATCGCCCAGCCAGTGATCGGCGACAGGCCCGGCATCAGGCACATGCCGGTCAGGATGAGCAGCGGGATGAGGCCGAACAGCACCAATATATAGGTGATTTTCTGCAGCGTATTATAGTTGAGCGCGGCAGCCCCCGTCGGGAATTTCAACTGCGCGTGATGCACGACCTCTTCGACCAGATGCTTGGGCGACAGTTCGCCGCGTTTCAGCGCCAGATCGCGCTGGATATGCCGGTTGAGCAGGCTGACGAGGATATAGGCGAGGAACCCGAAGGCGAGCACCCAGGCGAACGCCAAATGCCATTCGCGTGCCAGCGACAAATTGTAGGTCGAGGGGATCGTCGCCCAGCCGGGAAAGCGCCCGCCCTCCAGCCACAAAGTGAGGTCAAGCCACGGCTTGTCGAGGTTCGCGCCATACTGGCCCCAATACAGCCGGGGGTGGGCGTTCGAGATCATTAGCCCCGACATCAGCATGACAATGATCGCGACCGCATTGACCCAGTGCCAGACCCGCGTGAACAGCCGGTGGCGCTTAACGAGATCGCCGCCCTGCACATTGCCTGTTCCGGTCATCGCTTTTCCTTGGCTGCCGAGACTATCATTGCCCTCGGAAGATACGAGGTAAAGCGCCGATTGGTTACAGGCTGGCGGCAAGGAGGTGAAAAGCAAAGGCCCCCGCTCCGGGGGCGTGGAGCGAGGGCCGACCTGCGTTCGTCACGCGGGCTGCAACCGGAACATGTCGGTTGACGGATAACAGGGGGAAATCCCGCCAAACCAGTCCAGTGCTGCACCCCAATTTTTAAGGGGCGATACCTGTCGGGAATATGAACAGACCGCCTATTTCGGCCCACGTCCCGGTGTCGGGTCGCGCCAGCGAAACGCTTCATCGCCGACCGTGGCGTTAAAGCGCTGGTTCGACAGTCGCACGGTCGTACGGTTGTTCTGTCCGTCGAGCGCGATCCACCCCTGAAGCCGCAAACCGGCGGGCGCGCCCGATTCGCGCGCGAAGGCGAGCGTCAGCGTGCCGTATTCGGGACGGCGCGGATCTCGCGCCTCGACAAAGACGATGCGCGGATCGCCGACCGAGAGCACCCGGGCAAAGCGGGTCAAATCCTTCGACGGGTCGAGCAGCACGCCAAGCGGTGAGTTGCCGATCGGCCAGCGTTGCTTCTGTCCGACCTGATAATCGAGGAACCACAGCGAATTGCCGTCGGCGATAACCAGAATGGGTACGCCCGGCTCATACTGGAACCGGATTTTGCCGGGGCGTTTGAGTTTCAGTTGGCCGGTCAGGGTTTTGCCCGAGCGGTCGGTCTGCGCGAAATCGGCAGTCATCGTCGTCACCGCGCGCAAATGCGTCTGGACGGCGGCCAGATCGGCGAGCTGCGGCGAAACCGGTTGGCCAAGGGCGGGGGCAACGAATGCCGCCAAGGCAATGAGCGCAAGGAGGGGGCGGAACAACATGTCTCTCCGGAAAACGGGCTGATACTCGATTGGCAGGACCGGATTGAACCGGCGCTGAACCTCAGATGGCATGCCCCTCGGTATCCATCAGCAGTTCGCGGCGGCCGACATGGTCGGGACGTCCGACCAGTCCGTCCTTCTCCATCCGCTCAATATGGCGCGCAGCGCGGTTGTAGCCGATCCGCAATTGCCGCTGGAGCCAGCTGACCGAGGCCTTCTGGCTTTCGGCGACGATCTGGACGGCTTTGCGGTACTCCTGATCCTCGGGGCTGTCGTCACCCAACGGAGCACCGTCGAGCGCGAAGCCGCCATCCTCGGGCTCTTCGGTCACCGCCTGAATATAGTCGGGCACGCCCTGCGCGCGCCAATGGTCAGCAATGGCAATGACCTCGTCATCGCTGACGAAGGGGCCATGGACACGCACGATCTGCCGCCCGCCCATCATGTAAAGCATATCGCCCTTGCCGAGCAGTTGCTCCGCGCCTTGTTCGCCCAGAATGGTGCGCGAATCGATCTTGGACGTGACGTGAAAGCTGATCCGCGTCGGCAGATTCGCCTTGATGACACCGGTGATGACATCGACCGAGGGGCGCTGCGTCGCCATGATCAGGTGGATGCCCGCCGCGCGCGCCTTTTGCGCGAGCCGCTGGATCAGGAATTCGACTTCCTTGCCCGCGGTCATCATCAAATCGGCAAGTTCGTCGACGACAATCACGATCTGCGGCATCACGTCGAAATCGAGCGCTTCCTCCTCGTATTTCGGCGTGCCGCTTTCGGCATCGTAACCGACCTGTACGCGGCGAGTTAGCTTCTGCCCCTTGCCCTTCGCGCCGCGCACCTTGTCGTTATAGCCCGCCAGACTGCGGACGCCGATACTCGCCATCTTGCGATAGCGGTCCTCCATTTCCTCGACCGCCCATTTCAGCGCGCGGATCGCCTTGGCCGGTTCGGTGACGACCGGCGCGAGCAGGTGCGGGATGTCCTCATAGGGCCGCAGTTCGAGCAATTTCGGATCGATCATGATCATCCGGCACTGGTCGGGGGTCAGCCGGTAGAGCAGCGAACAGATCATCGAATTGAGTCCGACCGATTTGCCCGATCCGGTCGTCCCCGCGATCAGCAGATGCGGCATGGGCGCGAGGTCGGCGATCACAGGGTCGCCGGCGATATTCTTGCCCAGCACAATCGGCAGCGCGCCCGCGCCGTCCTCGAAGGCTTGGCTACCGATCATTTCATGCAGGAAAACCGATTCGCGGTGCGCGTTGGGCAATTCGATGCCGATGACGCTGCGGCCCGGGATCGTGGCGATGCGCGCCGACAGCGCCGACATATTGCGCGCGACATCCTCGGCCAGCTGGATCACGCGGCTCGCCTTGATGCCCGCCGCCGGTTGCAGTTCGTACATAGTGACGACGGGGCCGGGGCGGACTTCGGTGATCGTGCCTTTCACATGGAAATCGTCGAGGACGGTTTCGAGCAGGCGCGCGTTGCGTTCGAGCGCGGCTTTGTCGAGCTGCTGTCCGGTCGACGGCGGTGCGGGGGTCAGCAGCTTCAGATCGGGCAGGACATATTTATCGCGCAGCGCCAGCGATTCCTGCCGCGCTTTTTTGGGCAAAGCGGGGGCGGCGGCACGGTCGGCAATGACGGGGCGGCTGCGATTTTCGGGCTGCGGTGCAACTTCGGGACGCGGCGCTGCGGGCTCGCGCCGCTTGTCGGCTGCGGTCAGCTTGGGCAGACTAGGTCGGTCGAACTGCGGCATCCTGAGCGTCAGGCCGAGCATCCGCGCCCAGAGCGCAAAGCCGCCAATCCCGAGCAGAGCGGCGGCAACATAGCGCGCAATCGTCGCGCCGGTGTTGTCGGGGATGAACGCAATGGCCCATGCCAGAATCGATTCGCCGCCGAGCCCGACGATGCCGCCGAGGCCCGCAGGCAATCCCGCCACTGCGGTCGGACGCAACAGGGTCAGGGCAATGCCGATCAGGGCGACGCCAATCAGCGCATAAATGCTGCGCTTCTGCCAACCGGCGATACTCGTGCCGCGCCACAGGAGGCCCGCCAGCGCCAGCGGCAGCGCCAGCATGAGCGCGACTGGCCATCCCAGCGCGCTTAGCATCAGGTCAGATGTCCACGCCCCAATCAGGCCGAGCCAGTTATGGACGCCCTCATGACTCGCCGCCGTGCTCAGCGACGGATCACCTCCGCTGCGCGTGACCAGCGCCACGATCAGCAAAAGTGCAGTGATCGCCATTGCCGCCGCCGTCAGCATCGCGCCGCTGCGGACGACGCCTGCTTTCACGGTAGCGCGCCATTGGGGCGGGCGATTTGGTTGCGCGCGGCTGGCCATGATCTGCGTATCCCCGGGGTAGCGCGGTCAACGCGCTTCATTCCTGTGGATAAGAATCGCTCACAGGGGACTCGCCGTCAAGAGTCCCGATGATTACATGCACGTCATGGAAAGCAGCGATACGATCATCCTCGGCGGCGGGCTTGTCGGCCTGACCACCGCCCTCGCACTCGACGCACATGGCATTTCTAGCGTTGTTATCGATCCCGCACCGCCAGCGACGACACTGGCACCGACCTTCGACGGTCGTGCCTCGGCGATTGCGAGCGCAAGCTGGAACATGCTCGAAGCCATCGGGATTGCCGAGCAACTCCGCCCGCACGGCTGCCCGATCCGCCGCATCGAAGTGCGCGACGGGCTGCAACGCGATGCGCTCGATTTCACGCCGGGAGAAGGTGCGCTCGGCACGATGGTCGAGAACCGCGTGTTGCGGAAGACGCTCTACGAGGCCGCAAGCAACGCTGCGAACATCACGCTGAAAATCCCGCATAGCGCCGCGAAGGTCGTGCGCGATGCAGCGGGCGCGGTGGTGACACTCGATGACGGCAACACCTATCGCGCCGACCTGTTGATCGCTGCTGAGGGGCGCAATTCGCCGACACGCACAGCGGCGGGCATCCGCGTCGCGCGCTGGCAGTATGATCAAAGCGCCATCATTTCGGCGTTCGACCACAGCATCCCCCACGATAATGTCGCGCACGAGATTTTCTACCCCGACGGCCCGTTTGCGCTGCTGCCGATGTTGCCGGGCACACGATCCGCGCTGGTCTGGACCGTCGCAGCCAAGGACGCGGCAGGCGTGATGGCGCTGAGCGACAGCGCGTTCGCCGCCGAAGCCGCGAAACGCAGCGGCGGACTGCTCGGCGAGCTGTCGGCCGCCGCGCCGCGCTCGACCTATCCGCTAGGCTTCCACCACGCGGCACGGATTACCGACACGCGCCTCGCGCTGGTCGGTGACGCAGCGCACGGCATCCACCCGATTGCCGGACAGGGACTGAACCTGGGCTTCCGCGATGTCGCAGCACTGGTCGAAGTGATCGTCGAGGGCGCGCGCACCGGCCTTGATCTCGGCGATGCAATGCTGCTCGAACGCTACCAGCACTGGCGCAGCCTCGACACGCTGATGGTAGCGACCGCGACCGACACCTTGACGCGGCTGTTCGGGATTCGGGGCAAGACCGCGAGCAAGGTCCGGCGTTTCGGGCTGGGCGCGGTGCAGCGGATTAGGCCGCTCAAGAACCTGTTCATGGCCGAAGCGCGCGGCGAGACGGGGAAACTACCTAAATTGCTGACGGGATCGACCGTCTAGTCTCCGAACGTCCAGCGGCGGTGCATCCAGAAGGTCGCCAGCGGGGTCAGCACGATATTGGGCACAATCGGCCACCAGGTCGCGCCGTCAAGATATTTGACGAGCAGCCAGACAAAAAAGCTGTTCATCGCAAAGCCAAACAGGTTCACCGCAATGAACCGCCTGCCCATCTGCGCGTGATTGTCGCGCTCGCCGTGCCCGGCAAAGCTGACCCAGCCATGCGCGAAATAGCCGACGACCACGCCGATGACGAAGGCGATGCCGATCGAGATATTGGGGTCGATCCCGAACCATTCGACACCGAAATAATAAATTGCCTGCCCGCCCGCCGTGATGAGGCCGCCGATGATGGCATAGCGGACGAGCTGCCAGAACGCGGCGCGGCCTTGCGCTTCGCGGGGGAACCAGCGATCGATGAACATCAGGCTCCGGCGCGCCCGCGTACGCGCGCTTCGACACCGGCCTTGACCATGGCGATAGGCTTGACCAGCCCCGCCGGGATCAGCCGGACCATCGCGCGGCGCGCGTTCCACACGAAATCGCCGCCGATTTCGAGCGCCCGCCCGTCCTCGACCCGCGACGCCAGGACGATGTCGGACAGGCGCGCCTGCCCCGCCGCATTGGCATAAAGGTAACTGTTGAATTTGTACCAGCCCTTGACCTGTTTCTGGTCGGCAAGACGCGGGCGCAGGAAATCGAACGCTGCATAGCCGCGCGCACCGAACAACTGCCGCCAATATTCGGGCGGCTGTTCGTTGACGTGATGCTCGCCGCCCTGATGCGGGACAGCGGCGGAAAACAGCACGACATCGCCGTGGCGGGCGAGCGTCTCGACAAATGTCGCCGCCTTGGCATGTGGCAGATGCTCGGCGACTTCGAGGCTCTGCACGAGATCGAACTTGCGCGCCAGATCGAGCGGCTGCGACAAGTCCGCAGCCCTGAAATTCGCCGCCGGAATGACCAGCTGGTCGGCCTTCACATAATCGCCGTCGACCGCGAGCACGTCGCCGACGCCCGCCGCCATCCATTCGGACGCCCAGGCCCCGTGCCCCGCGCCGACATCGAGCAGGCTGTCGATTTTCATCTCGGCGAGCAGCAGCGGCGCGACAGTGCGCGCCGACGCGCGGCTGCCGTCGTCGATGTAATCGTAGAAATCGGTGTTGTAGACGTGGTCGGTCATCGGTCTATCCGCGTAAAGGCCGGGTGTGCTACCCGCGCTATGCAGCGGCACCGGTAAAGATTATGCGCGCCTTCGTCGAGAATTAAGGGTCGGGTGTGCAGACGGACGAAATGGACAGCGAAAGCGCGAAGCTGGCGGCATGGCTCGACCGGCACTGGCGCGCGCTGGTGGCGGCGATCTGGCTGGTCACTTGTGCAATATTGGTCTGGCATCGCGCGGGCTTCATCCGCTGGTTCACCCTCCCCGATACCGACGACAATATGCGGATGTCGCAGGTCCGCGCGCTGCTCGAAGGGCAGGGCTGGTACGATCTGCGCCAGTATAAGCTAAACCTGCCCGAGGGTTTCAACATGCATTGGAGCCGGTTGGTCGACCTGCCGATCGCGCTGCTCGATTGGACCGCGCGGCTGTTCGTCGATGGACCGACGGCGGAGCGATTTGCCGCAGCGGTCGCGCCGATGTTGCCGCTCGGCCTCGCCCTGTTCGCGCTGGCACTCGCCGCGCGGCGGCTGATCGCGCCGAATGCCGGACTGGTCGCGGCGGGGTTCGCCGTCACCTGCTGCATGGCGGCGCTGTCGATGTTCATGCCGATGCGGATCGACCATCATAATTGGCAGCTGACGTTCCTCGTGCTGGGCATTGCCGGGATTGCCGATCCGAAAGCGCGGCGTGGCGGGATCACGATGGGGCTGGCCAGTGCCGCCTCGCTGACCATCGGGCTCGAACTGCTGCCGTTTCTGGTCATCATGGGCGCGGCGACCGTGCTGCGCTGGGTATGGCAGCCGGAGGACCGCGACCGGTTGTCGGGATATGGCTTGTCGCTAGCGTCCGGCTGCGCCGCCGGATATCTGGGCTTTGCCTCCTATGCCAATGCCGTGCCGCGCTGCGACGTGCTGTCGCCCGTGTGGCTCGGCACGATGGTCGCGGCGGGGTGGCTGGCATGGCTGTTGCCGCAAACAAAGTCGACCGACTGGCGGATACGGTTGGGCGCGGCGGCGGTCGGCGGCGTCGTGCTCGCGGCAGGATTCGCCGGGTTTGCCCCGCAGTGTCTGGGGCGACCCGAACAGGTCTCGCCCGAACTCTATGATTCGTGGCTGAAAAACATCAACGAGTTCAAGCCGCTTTATACCAAGGACTGGCAGATGATGGCGGGTACGCTGGCGCTGCCGCTGGCGGGCGTCATCGGTGCGTTTGTGGCGGCATGGCGCGCGCGCGGGACGGCGGCGTTCGCGGTCTGGGCACCGATTGCGCTGATCTCGCTCACCTCGATGCTGTTGCTGCTGTGGCAGACGCGGATGGGGGCGGCGGCGCAGCTGACCGCCGTTCCGGGGGCTACCGCGCTGGTCTGGATCCTCGTGCCCGCCCTGCGGCGGAGCACATCGGTGCTGGCGCGTACTGTCGGTGTTGCCATCGTTGTGCTGCTGATCTCGGGCCTCGGCGTGCAATATGTACTCGGCCAGATTCCCGGCCCCAAAAAGACCGCGCGCAGCAAGGCCGTCGAACGCGCGAACGGTCGCTGCCCGACTTTGCCCGCAATGGCGGGGGTCGGTCGCTTACCCGCGACGACGATCTTCACGTTTGTCGATCTTGGCCCTCGGTTGATTACCGTCACGCATCATAAGGCGATTGCCGGACCCTATCACCGCAACGGTGGCGCAATTCTCGACGTGCACCACGCGTTCGGCGGCACGCCCGAAAATGCCCGTGCCATTATCAAGCGGCATGGGGCGACGCTGTTGATGACCTGCCCGAATATGAGCGAATCGACCGTTTACCGCGCACGGTCGCCCAAGGGATTTTATTCGCAACTGGCGACGGGCACGAAGTTCGGCTGGCTCGAACCGGTGGCGATGCCGAAGGATTCGCCGCTGTTGGTGTGGCGCGTCAAATAGGTGTTGGCCCGGCCAAACTACTTCGCCACGACGCCGCGTCCCGGCGTCAAACGTAGCAACCGCGCGCCGTCGCCGTCCTCCAGCACATAGATCGCGCCGTCCGGCCCCTGTTCGACTTCGCGGATGCGCGCGCCCATGTCGAAGCGTTCGGCTTCGCGCGCTTTTACGCTGTTGCCGGTGCCCTCGAACGCAATCCGGATCAGCGCCTGCGACGACAGGCCGCCGATGAACGCGCTGCCCTGCCACTTCGGGAATAATTTTCCCGAATAGAACATCAGTCCGCCGGGCGAGATCACCGGGTTCCAGCTGACCTTGGGTGCTTCGAATTCGGGCCGCGTCGGGTGGTCGGGAATGTTGCGACCGTCATAATGGTCGCCGTTCGAGACGATGGGGTAGCCGTAGTTTTTGGCCGGGAGAACGAGGTTGAGCTCGTCACCCCCCTTCGGACCCATTTCCTGATTCCACAGCCGTCCCTGCGCGTCGAATGCAATGCCGAGCAAATTGCGATGTCCGTAGCTCCACGTCTCGGGGCGGAAGCCCTGTGCCGCCAGCGGATTGGCGGCGGCGGGGGTGCCGTCGTCGTTCAGGCGCAGGACTTTGCCCAGCGTGCCGTCCCTGGCCTGCGCGGGGTCGAATTTCTGGCGCTCGCCATTGGTGAAGAACAAATGCTTGCCGTCGGGCGAGAAGGCGATGCGGCCCGAATAATGGCCGCCGCCGCTGACAAACGGGGTGGCGCGAAAAATGGTGGTGAAACCGTCGAGCGTGGCCGACGGCGGGCAGGGGGCGCGGATGCACTGGACGACTTGTTCGACCAGCTTGCCCCGACCCAATGCAACGCCCTTGCCGCCTGCGCCGGTTTCGGACCAGCTAAGATAGACCAAGCCGTTTTCGGTGAATTTCGGGTGGAGGACGACATCCATCAATCCGCCCTGTCCGCTGCTGTCGACCTTGGGGACGCCGGTGACGCTGGTGACGGCCTTGCCATCAGCGCTCACAAGTTTGAGCGTGCCGCCCTTTTCGGTGACCAGCATCCGCCCGTCAGGCAGGAAGGTCATCGCCCAGGGCGCATCGAATGTGGCCACCGGCATCGCGGTGAAAGGCTTGGCAGCAGCAGTCTGTTCGCCGGTGATCGGCGCTTGGCCGACCGCGATGGCATCCTGCGCGGTCGAGGCTTGCCCGCAGGCCGCGAGAACAAGCGAAAGGGCAGTGGCGGCACGCTTCATCATCGTCTCCATGTTCAGGCTTGCTGCGTAACGCGCTTCGGCCTATATCGGTGCTGTCTTCCTTACATCGTCGGTGTTTGGGTTCGGTTCCGCAAGGGTCCGGGCGCGCGACACGCTTGTTTTTGTTTGAAAGTTCGAATGGCCGATATCGCCGCCCTGACCGCGTTGATCGAACCCGAAGCGTCCGCTTTGGGTTTGCGGCTCGTGCGCGTCGGGTTTTTCGGCGGCCAGTCGGACCCGACGTTGCAGGTGATGGCGGAGCGGCCAGACACGCGCCAGCTGACGCTCGACGATTGCGCGATGCTGTCGCGGCGGTTGTCGGAGGTGCTCGACGCGCTTGAGGGGACGGCGAACGATCCGATCCCGGATGCCTATCGCCTCGAAGTGTCCTCACCTGGCATCGACCGCCCGCTGACGCGATTGGCGGACTATGCCGACTGGGCGGGGCACGAAGCGCGGATCAAGCTGGTTGAGCCGATCGAGGGCCGCAAGATGTTCGACGCCGATCTTAAAGGTGTCGAGGGCGATGAGGTCCATGTCGTGGCGAAGCATGGCAACATGGCGATCCCATTCGACGCGATTGCGACGGCGAAGCTCGTTCTGACCGACAAGCTCATCAAGGCGACCAAGCCGTTGATCGCCGACGACGCCGACGAAATCGAAGGCAACGACCCCGAAGATGACGACAAAGAATCTACCGAAGAGGAAGTAAACTGATGGCCTCCACTGCCCCCGCTGCCGCCAACAAGGCCGAGCTGCTCGCGATTGCCGATGCAGTCGCCAAGGAAAAGCTGATCGACCGCGAAATCGTGATCGACGCGATGGAGGACGCCATCCAGCGCGCAGCCAAAGCGCGTTATGGCGCAGAAAACGACATTCGCGCCAAGATCGACACGACCAGCGGTGACCTGCGCTTGTGGCGCGTTGTCGAGGTCGTCGAGCAGGTCGAGGATTATTTCAAGCAGGTCAGCCTCGAAGGCGGCCAGAAGCTGCAGCCCGGTGCCGCCATCGGCGACTTCATCGTCGACCCGCTGCCCAATATCGAATTCGGCCGCATCGCCGCGCAGGCATCGAAGCAGGTTATCTTCCAGAAGGTCCGCGACGCCGAGCGTGAGCGCCAGTTCGAGGAATTCAAGGACCGCAGCGGTGAGATCATCACCGGCGTCGTCAAGCGCGTCGAGTTCGGGCACGTTGTCGTGGACTTGGGCCGCGCCGAGGGCGTCATCCGCCGCGACGCGCAGATCCCGCGCGAAGTGGTGCGCGTCGGTGACCGCATCCGCTCGCTAATCCTGAAGGTTGTCCGCGAAACGCGCGGACCGCAGATTTTTCTCAGCCGCGCCCATCCCGACTTCATGAAAAAGCTGTTCGCGCAGGAAGTGCCCGAAATTTACGACGGCATTATCACGATCATGGCTGCGGCGCGCGACCCCGGTAGCCGCGCCAAGATCGGCGTGATCAGCCGCGACAGCAGCATCGACCCCGTCGGCGCGTGCGTCGGCATGAAGGGCAGCCGCGTTCAGGCCGTCGTGCAGGAAATGCAGGGCGAAAAGATCGACATCATCCCGTGGTCGCCCGACATCGCGACCTTCGTGGTCAACGCGCTCCAGCCCGCCAACGTTAGCCGCGTCGTCATCGACGAGGAAGAAGAGCGTATCGAAGTCGTCGTACCCGACGACCAGTTGTCGCTCGCCATCGGACGTCGCGGACAGAATGTGCGCCTCGCCAGCCAGTTGACCGGCAAGGCGATCGACATCCTGACCGAGGCCGATGCGAGCGAAAAGCGCCAGAAGGAATTCGTCGAGCGGTCCGAACTGTTCCAGAACGAGCTCGACGTCGACGAGACGCTGGCGCAGCTGCTGGTCGCCGAAGGCTTCACCAGCCTCGAGGAAGTCGCCTATGTCGACGTCAGCGAGATTTCGGACATCGAAGGGTTCGACGCCGAGCTGGGTGCCGAACTCCAGAACCGCGCGACCGAAGCACTCGAACGCCGCGAGGAAGCCAATCGCGAGCTGCGGCGCAGCATGGGCGTAGAGGATGCGATTGCCGCGATGCCACACCTCAACGAAGCGATGCTCGTCACGCTCGGCAAGGCGGGGATCAAGACGCTCGACGATCTCGCCGATCTGGCGACCGACGAGCTGATCCAGAAGCGCCGCATCGAGCCGCGCCGCAAGACGGTGCCAACCAACGAGCCCAAGGGCGGCATCCTCGCCGAGTACAACCTCAGCGAAGAGCAGGGCAATGAGATCATCATGGCGGCCCGCGCGCATTGGTTCGAAGACGAAGTTGTTGAGGAGGACGCTGTTGCGGAACCCTCGCAATGACACGGTAGACGCCGACAACGAGAGCGATGCTGGCGGCAACGTCAGCGAGCGGACTTGCGTGCTCACCCGCGTCAAGGGCGAGCGGGCTGTGCTCATCCGACTTGCCCTCTCGCCCGACGGGCAAGTGCACCCCGATGTGCGCGCCAAAGCCCCCGGGCGTGGCGCGTGGATCGGCGTGACGCGGCCTGTGCTTGATGCGGCAGTTGCCAAGGGCAAGCTCAAGGGCGCGCTCGCCCGCGCGTTCAAGACGAACGATATCTCCGTGCCCGACGATTTGGGCGCGAGGATCGAGAAGGCGCTCTCACGCGCAGCACTCGAACGGCTAGGGCTGGAGGCACGCGCGTCGACGCTCGCGACGGGTAGTGAGCGGATCGAAGAAGCGGCGCGCAAGGGCGCGCTCCACCTGCTCTATCACGCCGCCGACGCCAGCGCCGACGGCAACCGCAAACTCGCGCAGGCGTGGCGCGTCGGCAACGACGAAGAGGGCTCGGGGCGGCAGGGGTTGATCCTGTCGGTCGACCGCACGATCTTGTCAGTGGCGCTGGGGCGCGAAAATGTGGTACATATCGGCGTGACAGACGCGCGCGCTGCCGAACGGGTGGCTGCCGCTGTCGACCGGTGGCACGGTTTTATCGATCATACGCCGCGTGGCGAACCTTGCGAAAATGCGTCGCAGGGTTCAGGGCCGCGCGGCGCGAATATCAAGTGAAGGGTTCGGGTTTAATTCATGAGCGAAACTGAAAAGCCGAAACTGGGCATGCGCGCACCGCTGGGTATCAAGCGTACGGTCGAGACGGGCCAGGTGAAGCAGAGCTTCAGCCATGGCCGGTCGAACACCGTCGTGGTCGAAGTGAAGAAGCGTCGCTTCGTCCGTCCCGGTGAAGAAGCGCCCGCGCCGGAACCCGTTGTCGAGGTTGCGCCTGCGCCGGTCGCTGCCCCTGTTGCTGCGCCCAAGCCAGTCACGGCGCCGGCCGCGCCGCGTGCGCTGACTCCGCTCGAACGCCGCGAGCAGCAGGAACGCCTGCTGCGCGAAGCCGAAGAAGCGCGCATGTCGTCGCTCGAGGAAGCTCGCCGTCGCGACGACCGCGCGAAGATCGACACGACCGAAGATGAAAAGCGCCGCGTCGAAGACAACCGCAAGGCAGAAGAAGAGGCGCGCGCCGCTGCCGAGGAAGCCGCTGCCGAAGCGCTCCGTAACCCGCCCCCACAGCCCGAACCCGAAGTTCAGGCCGCACAGGAGCGCGACGGCGACGCGAACCGCACCGCCAAACCGACCCCGGCAGGTGCGCTGCGCCGCCCCGAACCTGCCCGCCCCACCGCGCGTCCGCGCGGCAGCGACGACCGTCGTCAGGCTGGCAAGCTGACTGTCACCCGCGCGCTCGAAGGCAATGAAGAAGGCGCGCGTGCCCGTTCGCTCGCCGCACTGAAGCGTGCCCGTGAAAAAGAACGTCGCGCGCACGGCAGCGGCCAGCCGCAGGCCAAGCAGATCCGCGACGTCGTTATCCCCGAAACCATCACGGTCGGCGAACTCGCTAACCGCATGGCCGAACGTGGCAACGACCTCGTCCGCGCGCTGTTCAAAATGGGCGTGCCGTCGGCAATGGGCGATACCATCGACCAGGACACCGCCGAACTGCTGGTGACCGAATTCGGCCATAACTATACCCGTGTCAGCGCCAGCGATGTCGAAATCGATGTGGCGATGGACGTCGATGATGAGGAAACTTTGGTCACGCGGCCGCCGGTGGTCACGATCATGGGCCATGTCGATCACGGCAAGACGTCGCTGCTCGACGCGTTGCGCGGCACCGACGTCGTGCGCGGCGAAGCGGGCGGCATCACCCAGCATATCGGCGCGTATCAGGTTACGCTGAAATCGGGCGAGCAGATCACCTTCCTCGACACGCCGGGCCATGAAGCGTTCGGCGAAATGCGGAAACGCGGTGCAAATGTGACCGACATCGTCGTGCTGGTCGTCGCTGCCGACGACAGCATCAAGCCGCAGACGGTCGAGGCGATCAACCACGCCAAGGCCGCAGATGTGCCGATTGTCGTTGCGATCACCAAGAT
Organism: Sphingomonadales bacterium; assembly: GCA_031408195.1. Lineage (GTDB taxonomy): Bacteria > Pseudomonadota > Alphaproteobacteria > Sphingomonadales > Sphingomonadaceae > Sphingomonas_O. The sequence goes on from JANNVL010000050.1 coordinate 60,009, forward strand.
CGACAAGCCCGAAGCCAATGCCCAAAAAGTGCGCGAGGCATTGCTCCAGTACGACGTGATCGTCGAGGAAATGTCGGGCGATGTGCAGGACGTGGAAGTATCGGCGCTCAAGAAGACTGGTCTCGACGAACTGACCGAAAAACTGCATCTGCAGGCCGAACTACTCGAACTGCGCGCCAATCCCGATCGTGCCGCCGAAGGCAGCGTTATCGAGGCCAAGCTCGACAAGGGCCGCGGTCCGCTGGCGACGATCCTCGTCCGGCGCGGGACGCTCCGCGTCGGTGACATTGTCGTCGTCGGCCAGTTCTCGGGCAAGGTCCGCGCAATGGTCGACGATAAGGGACGCCAGCTCAAGGAAGCCGGCCCCTCGATGCCGGTCGAAATTCTCGGGCTTTCGGGCGTTCCGTCGGCAGGCGACCCGATGTCGGTGGTCGAAAACGAAGCCCGCGCTCGCGAAGTCGCGCTCTACCGCCTCAAGACCGCGACCGAGGAACGCACGGTCTCCGCCCCGGTCGATATCGAAAACGTCTTTGCCAATTTCGGCGCAGTCAAGGCGATGGAATATGCGCTGGTGGTCAAGGCCGACACGCAAGGATCGGTCGAAGCGATCATCGGCGCGGTCAAGCGCATCGCAACCGACGACATCAAGGTCCGCATCCTGTCATCGGGCGTGGGCGGCATCACCGAAAGCGATGTGATGACGGCGGCGGCATCGGGCGCGCCGGTCATCGGTTTCAATGTGCGTCCTAACCCCAAGGCAGCGGCACTCGCCAAGCGCGACCGCGTCGAGTTCCAGTATTTCGACGTCATTTATCACCTGACCGATCAGGTCCGGAACGCGATGGCGGGACAATTGGGGCCGGAGATCATCGAGCACGTCGTCGGACGCGCCGAAATCCGCCAGGTCTTCCCGGCGGGCAAGACCGGCAAGGCGGCGGGTCTGCTCGTCACCGAAGGCGTCATCCGCAAGAACCTGAAAGCGCGCATCACCCGCGACGACGTCATCATCTACAACGGCCAGGTCAATTCGCTGCGCCGGTTCAAGGACGATGTGGCCGAGGTCAAAGCGGGTCTGGAATGCGGTGTCACCTTCGATTCGACCAACGACATCAAGGCAGGCGACTTCCTCGAGACGTTCGAAGTCGAGGAACGTGCACGGACGCTTTAGGAGAAGAAGAGATGAGTCATAGTAAGGAAGACTTCGGGCTAGCCGCCTACATGATTTTGGGGCCTTTGGTAGACGCTCTGGAGAAGCGATTTCCTGGAGTCACCAAGGAAATTTATGCTGATGCACGCGCGAATGCTGAGTCACAAATTGCGGCTGGTAACGATCCGAATGGCAACTTGGCCATTTATCTCAAGATTATCGAACCGCACGGCTGATAAAGGCTTTGGAAGACTCTCGCTCCGTCCGCACCCTTCGCGTCGGCGAGGCGGTGCGGCATGCGCTCTCGGACATCCTCCAGCGCGGCGATGTGCATGACGATGTGCTGGCCGCGAACCCGACGTCGATCACCGAAGTCCGCATGTCGCCCGACCTGCGCCATGCGACGGTTTTCGTGAAACCGTTGCTCGGCAAAAACGAGGACGCGGTGCTCAAGGCGCTCCGCACCAACACCGCCTATCTGCAAAGCGAAGTCGCACGCCGTGTGAATGGAAAATACGCCGCGAAACTGAAATTCCTGTCCGACGAAAGTTTCGACGAAGGCAGCCATATCGCCGCGGTGCTGCGGCGGCCCGAAGTGGCGCGGGACTTGGGCGAGGATTGACTTTCGTTCGGTAAGCCGTATCTTACCGGCATGGCTAAGGCGCAGTTCTCGACGAAGGGGCAGATTGTCATCCCTAAGGCAGTCCGTGATCGCCATGCTTTCGTCGATGGTCAGACTGTCGATGTCATCGATACGCCGACGGGCGTGCTCCTGCGATTGCCATCCGAAGCCAAACGCGAATCTGCGGAAGCCGTCATGGCGCGTATCCGGGCCCGTAATACCTATCAAGGTCCTCCCGTTCGGATCGAAGACATGAACGCCGCGATCGATGCGATGTTTCGTAATCCTACCGCCGACGACGATTGGTGAGAGCGTTCGATACGTGCGTTCTTGCACGTGCAATTGTTGACGACGATCCCGTTCAGAGTCCGATTGCCATACGGCAACTCAAGGTCGGTGGTTTCGTATCGTTGACAGTTATTCTCGAGCTGGCTTGGGTGCTTAAATCCAATTTCGGATACAGCCGTGCTTTGTTGGCCGATACGCTCGATGACCTCTGCCGACATCCAGGCCTCGTCCTCGCCAGCGAAGCCAGAATCAAGTGGGCAGCCGGACGACTTCGCAAGGGTGCTGATATCGGCGACCTCATTCACTTGATTGCGGCAGAGGGGCTGGAGGCGTTCGTGACGTTCGATGATATGGCCAAAAAGGTCGGAGCTGATTGCCCGACACCGATCGAATTGCTGCTCTGAATTGGCCAAGCTCTATTTTTACTACGCCGCAATGAACGCGGGGAAATCTACCACGCTGTTGCAGGCGGCGTTCAACTATGCCGAGCGCGGGATGGCGGCGATGCTGTTTACCGCCGCCGTCGACGACCGTGCGGGGTTCGCGAAGATCGGCTCGCGGATCGGGCTGGAGGCGGATGCAGTGCCGTTCGATGCGGCAACCGATATTGCCGCGCTGGTGCGGGCCGAGCGTGCGACGCGAACCATTGCCTGTGTCCTGATCGACGAGGCGCAGTTCCTGACGCGCGCGCAGGTCTGGCAGCTCGCCGAATTGTGCGACCGCGACGACATGCCGGTCGTGACTTATGGCCTTCGCACCGACTTCAAGGGCGAATTGTTCGAAGGGTCGGCGGCACTGCTGGGGCTGGCCGACAGCCTGACGGAGTTGAAAGCGATCTGCGAATGCGGGCGCAAGGCGACAATGAACCTGCGCGTCGATGCGGGCGGGGCCGCAGTGCACGACGGCGACCAGACCGAGATCGGCGGTAACGACCGCTATATCGCCCTGTGCCGGCGGCATTTCATGGAACGGCTCACCGCCTAAATGCACGGCTGGATCGTCCTCGACAAACCGCTCGGGCTCGGCTCGACGCAGGGCGTGAGCGCGGTCAAGCGCGCGCTGCGGCAGGGCGGCTATCCCAAGGTCAAGGTAGGCCATGGTGGAACGCTCGATCCGCTGGCGACGGGCGTGCTGCCGATTGCGCTGGGTGAGGCAACGAAGCTGGCGGGGCGGATGCTCGATGCGTCAAAGACTTATGTCTTCGATATCGGGTTTGGGATGGAGACAGATACCCTCGACCTTGAGGGCAAGCCGGTCGCTGAATCAGACGTGCGCCCAACTTGGAGACAGATCGTGGCGGCGCTGCCGCGCTTTACCGGCTCGATCGAACAGTCGCCGCCCGCCTATTCCGCAATTAAGGTCGATGGCGAGCGCGCCTATGACCTTGCGCGAGCTGGCAAGGAAGTCGTGCTAGCGAAACGTGCCGTAACGATTCACAGCCTCGTCCCCCATCACTGGGACATGCCGAACGACGCAGCGCAGCTTTATGAATCTATCACCCTCACCGCCCATGTCTCCAAAGGCACCTACATCCGCAGCCTAGCCCGCGACGTCGCGCTCGCGCTCGGCACGGTCGGCCATGTCACCATGCTCCGCCGCACTCGCGCCGGGCCGTTCGACCTCAGTCAGGCGATTTCGCTGGACTTATTGGATGAGGCCGCTAGTGGCGCGACGCTTGAGGCGCACCTGCGTCCCATCGAGGCAGGGCTGGACGGTATCCCGGCTCTACCTCTCACCCCCGACCAGGCCGCAGCGCTCCAACAAGGGCGCGTGCTTGACGGGGTTGCCGCCTCCGACGGCCTGCACTTTGCAAGACTGGGCAATACGCCCGTGGCGCTGGTGGAGATCGTCGCCGGACTTGTCCGGGTCGAGCGCGGCTTCAATTTGTAACGATACCGCGAAGGAAGACATTTTGACCGTAGCTGCTGCACGCAAGACAGAAATCATTCAGGACAACGCACAGACCGAAGGCGACACCGGGTCGCCCGAAGTGCAGGTCGCGATACTGACCGAGCGCATCGTCAACCTGACCGAGCATTTCAAGACGCACAAGAAGGACAACCACTCGCGTCGCGGCTTGCTGATGATGGTCAACAAGCGTCGCTCGCTGCTCGATTATCTGAAAAAGATCGACGTCGCGCGCTACATTGCACTCATCACGAAGCTCGGGCTTCGCAAGTAATTCGGACGGCTCCCTGACGGGGGCCGTTTTCGCATTCGGCCTAGGCCGGAGAATAGTCCCGCAATTCAGCGGGGCGCATCAGGGCCATCCAGCGCCCGCACCGCTCGCAGACCGGATGTCTGCCCTGTTGGCCCCCGCAGCATATGGCTCGCGGGTCGTGAAGGAATACACATGTTCAATATGAAGACAGTCGAAATCGAGTGGGGCGGACAAACCCTCAAGCTCGAAACGGGCCGCGTTGCGCGGCAGGCCGATGGCGCCGTGATGGCGACGCTCGGCGAAACAGTGGTGTTGTGCGCGGTCACCGCAGCACGCAGCGTCAAGGAAGGGCAGGACTTCTTCCCGCTGACCGTCCACTATCAAGAGAAGTACTCATCGGCAGGCCGCATCCCCGGCGGCTTTTTCAAGCGCGAACGCGGCGCGACCGAGAAAGAAACATTGGTTTCCCGCCTGATCGACCGGCCGATTCGGCCTTTGTTTCCTGAGGGGTTTTATAACGAGATCAACGTCATCTGTCAGGTGATGAGCTATGACGGCGAGAACGAGCCGGACGTGCTCGCGATGGTTGCCGCATCGGCAGCGCTGACGCTGAGCGGTGTGCCGTTCATGGGGCCGATTGCGGCCGCGCGCGTCGGTTATGTCGAGGGCGAGTATATCCTGAACCCGACCGACGAGCAGGTTGCCGCCGGCGACCTCGATCTGGTGGTCGCAGGCACGCACGACGCCGTCATGATGGTCGAATCCGAAGCCAAGGAGCTGTCGGAAGAAGTCATGCTCGGCGCGGTCATGTTCGCGCACCGCGGCATCCAGAAGGTCATCGGCGCGATCATCGATCTCGCCGAACAGGCCGCCAAGGAGCCCTGGGCGATGGCCCCGCAGGCCGACCTGTCCGCCGCCAAGGACAAGCTGAAGAAGCTGATCGGCAAGGACATTGCCGCCGCCTATAAGGTGACCGACAAGTCCGCGCGCTCGAACCTGCTCAACGAAGCCCGCGCCAAGGGCAAGGCAGCGTTCGCCGATGCGACCCCGCAGGACCAGATGGCCGCCGGCAAGCTGATGAAGAAGCTCGAAGCCGAAATCGTCCGCACCGCCATCCTGAAGGACGGCACCCGCATCGACGGCCGCACGACGACGCAGGTCCGCCCGATCGACGCGATCGTCGGCTTCCTGCCCCGCACGCACGGCTCCGCGCTGTTCACGCGCGGCGAGACGCAGTCGATCTGCACGACGACGCTGGGCACCAAGGACGCCGAGCAGATGATCGACGGCCTCAATGGCCTGAGCTACTCGAACTTCATGCTCCACTATAACTTCCCGCCCTATTCGGTCGGCGAAGTCGGCCGCTTCGGTGCCCCCGGGCGTCGCGAAGTCGGCCATGGCAAGCTCGCCTGGCGCGCGCTGCACCCGGTGCTGCCGTCGAAGGAGGACTTCCCCTACACGATCCGCGTGCTCAGCGACATCACCGAGAGCAACGGTTCGTCGTCGATGGCCACCGTCTGCGGCGGTTCGCTGTCGATGATGGACGCTGGTGTTCCCCTCAAGCGTCCGGTCAGCGGCATCGCCATGGGCCTGATCCTCGAAGGCAAGGACTTCGCGGTCATCAGCGATATCCTGGGCGACGAAGACCACCTCGGCGACATGGATTTCAAAGTTGCGGGCACGTCCGAAGGCATCACCACGATGCAGATGGACATCAAGATCGCCGGCATCACCGAAGAGATCATGAAGCAGGCGCTGGCGCAGGCTGCCGAAGGCCGCACCCACATCTTGGGTGAGATGGCGAAAGCACTCGACAACACGCGCACCGAGCTGTCGGCCTATGCGCCGCGGATCGAGACGATGCAGATCGACAAGGCGAAGATCCGCGACATCATCGGCACCGGCGGCAAGGTCATCCGCGAGATCGTGGCGACCACGGGCGCAAAGGTCGACATCGACGACGAGGGTCTGATCAAGATTTCGTCGTCCGACCCCGCGCAGATCGAAGCCGCGCGCAAGTGGATTTCGGGCATCGTCGAGGAAGCCGAAGTCGGCAAGGTCTATGACGGCAAGGTCGTCAACATGGTCGATTTCGGCGCGTTCGTGAACTTC
>JANNVL010000051.1:0-29651 GCA_031408195.1 Sphingomonadales bacterium
GGATATGCAGGCACCGGCTGATCTCTATCTCGAAGGCAGCGACCAGCATCGCGGCTGGTTCCAGTCCAGCCTGCTCGAAAGCTGCGGCACGCGGGGCCGGGCGCCCTACAAGGCGGTGCTGACGCACGGGTTCACGATGGACCAGAAGGGCATGAAAATGTCCAAGTCGCTCGGCAACACCATCAACCCGCTCGACCTGATGCGCGATTATGGCGCGGACATTTTGCGGCTGTGGGCGCTGTCGGTGGACTTCACCGAGGACCACCGCATCGGGAAGGAAATCCTGAGCGGGGTGGCGGACCAGTATCGCAAGTTGCGGAATACATTCCGATATCTGCTGGGTGCGCTCGACGGGTTCTCCGAGGATGAGCGGGTCGCAGTGGCGGACATGCCCGAGTTGGAGCGGTATATCCTGCACCTGCTCGCGGACATGGACGCGAAGCTGCGCGTCGCGGTAAATGACTATGATTTCAACAGCTATACGCGGTTGCTGAGCGATTTCGCCAACAACGATCTGTCGGCATTCTTCTTCGATATCCGCAAGGACTCGCTCTACTGCGACGCCTCCACCGCGCTAAAACGCCGCGCGTATCGCACCGTGCTCGACACGCTGTTCCACGCGCTGGCGCGCTATGCCGCGCCGGTGCTGGTGTTCACGGCGGAGGAAGTGTGGGGGACGCGGTTTCCAGAGACAGGGTCGGTGCATTTGCTGGAGTGGCCTGAAGTTGATGCGGGTTGGGTGGACAAGCCACTAGAAGCACAATGGCATCACTTGCGTGCCGTTCGCCGTATGGTGACCGGTCACGTCGAAGCGATGCGCCGGAACAAAGAGATTGGGTCCAGCTTAGAGGCTATCGTTCTTATCGCTTCCGAGGATATCACTGAGAGGAAGCTCATCCAATCAGTCGATTTTGCCGAGATATGCATCGTGGCTGACGTCGAAATCTCGACCCAGCTGAAGCCTGGTATGGTAGCTTCTTCCGAACTTGGACGTATAGGCATGGCACCGGGGCGCACCACCCACCACAAATGCGGTCGCTGCTGGCGGCACCTGCCCGAGGTGACCGAGGACGGCGCGCTGTGCGGGCGTTGCGAAGAGGTGGTGTCGTGAGCGCGCGTCAGTTCTCGGCGCTAAAGGAGCTAGCGGAGCCAACGGGGACACAATACTTAATTCCCCGTACGACTGCCCGAAACAACGAACGTTCAGTCGGGGAATTAAGTATTGTGTCCCCGTTGTCGGTGTCCCCGCTAGCTCCCTTAGCGCTGGCAGCTGCTGAAGGGGAGCTTTGACTATGACCCGTAACCGCACGCTCGGGCTCACCCTCGCGGCCATCGTCTTCGCTATCGACCAATTGGCGAAATACATAGTCACGGTCCCGCTCGATCTGAAAACCATCGGCCAGATCGAACTCCTCCCCTTTTTCAACCTGACCTGGGTCGAAAATTACGGGGTTTCGCTCGGCCTGCTCGTTGCCGATTCGGCGACCGAGCGTTGGCTGCTGACCGCGCTCACCGGCCTCATCGCCACTGTCGTCGCGGTGTGGATGTGGCGCGAAAAGAACCGGCAGGATGTGTTCGGCCTCGGCCTCATTCTCGGCGGCGCGCTCGGAAATATCCTTGATCGGGTGCGGTTCGGGCATGTCGTGGATTTCGCCGATCTGCATTTCGGCGCGTTCCGCCCGTTTCTGGTGTTCAATATCGCCGATGCCGCTATAACCATCGGCGTACTCATCCTGTTTTTCCGTGCGCTGTTGGCGCGCGACAAGCCGAAAGTCGAAGCCGATGCGTAAACTGGTCCCCGTTCTTTTGATCGCCACCGCGCTCCCCATGACTTTGGCGGCGTGCGGCAGCAACCGTGGTGTTTTCGGCGGTGCTGGCCCCGATGCGCTGGCCGTGGCGCGCGCCGCACCCTTGGTGGTGCCGCCTGATTTCGCGCTGCGCCCGCCGGTGCCTGGTGCCCCGCGCCCGCAGGAGGCCGATTCGTCCACGCTCGCGCTGCAGGCGATGTTCGGCGGCCCCGCCGACCGCAGTGCTGCCGAAAAAGGCGCGCTCAATTCGGCTGGTGTCGCCCGCGCAGATGCCGGTATCCGCTCGACGGCGGGTGACCCCGGCACGACGGTGGTGGACAAGGGGGCCGCGACCCGCGACGTCGTGGCGGCTCCCGCCAGCGAAGGGCAGGGTGCCCGGGCGACGACGCCGAACTGAGCTGACTGTCATGTTCTCGCTGCCGCTCGACTGAGCACCTCGCTGGCGCTCGGCGAAAAGAACACTCCCAAAACGAAAAACGGGGCACTGGCCGAAACCAGCGCCCCGCGACTGCCAAAACCCGGCAGTCAATCCATATCTCGGCGGTGAGATTCGGGATCGCCCCGTCCGCCGGAATGATTTGCGTTTCAGATCAGAAACTCGCCCCCAGGCTTACGACGATACCGCCGTTCGACACGTTCTTGCCGGTAAACGACACGAACCGCGCGTCGGTATCGACATAGGAGACGCCCAGCGTCAGCGCCTTGTGCGTCAGGGTCGCGCCCAGCGACCAGTCGGTGTACTCGCGCTTGCCGAACGCATCCGACGCGAGCCAGCTCGGGCCGAAGCTGTGGCCGACATGCGCTGACAGGCCGATCGGCGTGCCCGGGATCGACGCCGACAAGTCGCCCGCCAGATACACGTTGCTGCGGTTCGGTCCCGTGGTCTGGTCGAGGCGCAGCGCCTTCTGGCTTGGCGCCCAGGCGAGCGTGCCCTTGGCCGTCACCGGTCCGATCGTCTGCGACACCGCGAGATACGGCTCGACGAAGTCGCTCGACGAGGTGTCGCCCGGCAGCTTGGTGCGCGGATAGTAATAATAGAGCACGCCGACATCGACGGTGGTGCCGCTGCTGAACGTCTTTTTCCAGCCTGCGATCAGGTCGAGTTCGACGGTCGCCGTTGCACCCGCGACGACATAACCGCTGACCGATGAACCCCAGACGCTGGCGTACAAGCCCGATTCGTGGCTGACCGTGATCGACCCCTGGATGGCGGCGTTCTTGTCGGTCTGCGATACGCCGCGGAAACGGTAATCGCTGACGACGGTGGCTGATCCGTTGATCGTGAAAGCCGAGGCCGGAGCGTCTTCGGCGAAGGCGGGGGTGGCCGCCGCAAGGGCGATGATGCTGCTGATGCAGCCGAGAATGATTCGCATGGACTTCCCTTTGTCTTGACGGGCGAAAATTGCCCCGGGACGTCCCACCTGCTGCGATCGCCGCGCGCCTCTCTTTGGGGCGGCATGTCGATCGCTGGGAATGTGACGCGAAATGGTGCAGCGCACAATAACAAATCGTCTGCTGGGGCGATAAGAAATCCCCGACTGTTGCGCGAAGGCAACAATTCGACCGCGAAGGGGGGAGAAACGGGGACACAATACTTAATTCCCTAGAGACTACCTCAGAGTCTCGAACAACGGCACGAGGAATTAAGTATTGTGTCCCCGTTACTGGCCGGTGTCCCCGTTACTGGTCGAATGCCTGTTCGAGGTCGGCAATCAGGTCGCGGACATCCTCAAGTCCGATCTGCAGGCGCACGAGCTGCCCCGGCGCCCAGGCCATGCCAGTCCGCGTCCCCGGATCGACCGGCGTGACCAGACTCTCATACCCGCCCCAGCTCCACCCGATCCCGAACAGTTCGAGCGCCTCGATAAAGCGCGTGCGACGTGCAACATCGGGCGTGGCAAGCGCGAAAGAAAACACCGTGCCCGAACCCTTGAAATCGCGCGTGTAGATTGCGTGATCGGGAAAATCGGGGCGGGCGGGGTGCAGCACGGCCGAAACCTCGGGCCGGTCGGCAAGCCAGTCGGCGACCTCAAGCGTCGCCGTCCCCTGCGCCTTCAGCCGCACGGCCATGGTACGCAGGCCGCGCGCGCCGAGCCAGGCATCGTCGGGGCTGACATTATGGCCGATGTCGAACGTCGTGCGTTCGAGTCGCGGGAACCATTCCGCCGTCGCCGTCGCCGACCCCAGCATCAGGTCCGAATGGCCGCCGACATATTTCGAGCACGCGAGCACGCTGATATCGACGCCCGCTGCCATCGCCGGGAACAGCAGCGGCGACGCCCAGGTATTGTCGAGGATGGTCGCGACGCCCGCCGCGCGCGCGATGCGACAGATTGCGGGTACATCCTGTAGCTCGAAGGTCTGCGATCCCGGACTTTCGAGCAGGATCGCGCGGGTCTGCGGCGACAGGAGTTCAGCAATCCCCGCGCCTACACCCGGCGCGTAGTAGCGCGTGGTGATCCCCATCTTCTTCAGAAAACCGTCGGCCAGCCGCCGCGTCGGGCCATAGGCGCTTTCGACGATCAGCACTTCGTCGCCGGGACTGAGTACCGTCAGCAGCGCAGTCGACACCGCCGACAGCCCCGACGAATAGAGCATCGTGCCTGCCGCGCCCGGCTCAAGCTCGGTCAGCGCCTCGGCCAGCGCCCATTGCGTCGGGGTGCCGTGCAGCCCGTAGTAGAATTTGCCGTGCCCGGGCTGTGCCGCGTCGATTGAGGCGACATCATCGAACAGGATCGTCGACGCGCGCCAGACCGGCGGATTGACCACCCGTTGCGCCCATTCCGGGCGGCGTCCGGCGCGAACGATTTTGGTTTCCGGCTGGTAAGCCGGATCGTCGCTCATGCTGCCCCGATGGCCTTGGGCGTATCAGGGTTCGCGCCCCATTCGGACCAGCTTCCGTCATAAACCGCGACCTTGTCGTTACCCAGCAGATGCGCGGCAAACGCGACGGTGGCGGCGGTAATGCCCGACCCGCAGGTCGCGGCGATCGGCTGGGTTGGATCGACACCAGCAGCCTCGAACGCGGCCTTCAACCCGTCCTTGGATTTATAAGTGCCATCGGCGTCGAACAATTCGCCCATCGGCAGATTCTTGGCACCCGGCATATGCCCCGGATTGACGCCCAGCCGCGGCTCGGCCTCGCGCCCCTCGAACCGCGCCGTCCCGCGCGCATCGACGATCTGCTCGCTTTTGGTGTCGAGCAGTTCTTTCATCTGGTCCATCGTCCGGATAAATCCGGTATCCTTCCATACGGTGAAGTGGCGATGGCGCAGCTTCTCCTTGCCGGTCGCAACTGCATTGCCATCGGCCTTCCACTTGGCGTGACCGCCGTCGAGGATGGCGACCGCATGGGCACCGAACAAGTGGAGCATCCACCACGCCCGCGCCGACGTCTTCTGCGCCGAATTGTCGTACAGCACGATGCGGCTGCCATCGCCCAGCCCCAGCGACTGCATGCGGCTGGCGAATTTCTCCGCGCTTGGCAGCATCATCGGCAGCTCGGTTTTCTCGTCGGCCAGACCCGCCAAGTCCATGAAGACGGCACCCGGAATATGTTCGGCTTCGTACTCGGCCGCAGCATCGCGCGCCGCGTCCATGAACCAGGTCGCATCGACGATCCGCAGGTCGGGCGCGCCCATTTCATTGGCCAGCCATTGGGTCGATACAAGCGCGTCCATCGGTCTCTCCGTCCTGCTATTGAGTCTTCCCTAGTAACCCTTGGGGGCGGCGTCGAGACGTTCCAGAAAACTTGCTGCCTGACCGCGCAGTGCGTCTTGCGTCGCCGCATCCATCCGGTCCCAGTTGCGATAGACCATCGACAACCGCTGGTTCGAGCGCAGCTTGTCGTCGTTGCGGGCAAGAAAGTCCCAATAGAGCGCATTGAAGGGACAGGCATCGGGGCCGGTGCGCTGCTTCACGTCGTAGCGGCAGTGCCCGCAATAGTCTGACATCCGGTCGATATACGCGCCCGACGACGCATAGGGTTTCGACCCCAGCAACCCGCCATCGGCGAACAGCACCATGCCGCGCGTGTTGGGCTGTTCGACCCATTCATAGGCATCGGCATACACCTCCAGATACCAGCGATCGACGTCATCGGGATCGGCCCCGATCAGCAGCGCGAAATTGCCGGTAACCATCAGCCGCTGGATGTGATGCGCGTAGGCGAGCTCGAGCGTCTGGCCGATGGCCTGGCTCAGGCAATGCATGTCGGTCTCGCCGGTCCAGTAAAAGGCGGGGAGCGGTCGCTTGGCGTTCAGGAAATTGCGCGTGCCGTATTCCGGCCCGGTCCACCAGTAGATGCCGCGCACATATTCGCGCCAGCCGATGATCTGCCGGATGAAACCCTCGGCCGCGTTGAGCGGCACGCGGCCCTTGCGATATTCGGCCTCGACCGCGCGACACAGTTCGAGCGGATCGAGAAGACCGGCGTTGATGTAGAACGACAAATGCGCATGGTAGAGATACGGCTCGCCCGTCAGCATCGCGTCCTGGAAATCGCCGAAGCGGGGCAGCGCGTGCTTCAGGAAATGCGCCTGCGTCGCCAGCGCGTCGTCGCGCGTCACGGCAATACCGAAATTGTCGAGGCTACCCACGTGATCGCCGAACCGCGCCGCGACGAGTGCGAGTACTTCCTGCGTGATTGCGTCGGGCGCGAAGTGCGGCAGCTTGGGCATAAGCAGATCGCGCTGGGCAGGCTTGCGATTCTCCTTGTCGTAATTCCACTCGCCGCCCTCGGGCTTGGTGCCGTCCATCAACAATCCGGTCTTGCGGCGCATGTCGCGGTAGAAAAACTCCATCCGCAATTGCTTGCGTTCGTCGGCCCACGCCGCGAAGTCGCCATGCGTCGCGATAAACCGAGTGTCGGCGCGGATCTCGACAGGGATACCGAACAGCGTCTCCCACGCATCGAGCATCGCCTGCACGCGATGCTCACCCGATTCGGTGACGACGATGCGCGCCGGATCATGCCGCCCCACCGCCCGCGCGATCTCGCCGGTGAAGCTGCCCGTGCTGTCGGGGTCGTCGAGCTTTACATAATCGACCGTCCACCCTGCCGCCCGCAGAGCCTCTGCATGATGGCGCATCGCCGACAGGATATAGGCAATCTTGCGCCGGTGATGGCGGACATAGGTCGTCTCGTCGGCGACCTCCATCATCAGGATGACGCACGACGCCGGGTCGGCCTCGGCAAGCGATGACAGGTCGAGCGACAACTGGTCGCCGAGAACGGGAATGAGAGTGAGGCTCACCGCTTGCGAATAAACGCGCGAATGTCGCGGCTCAGCGCCGACAGGTCCGCCTGCCGCACGTACATCATGTGGCCCGCGCCATAGTAATGCCAGTCGATACGGTCGGCCGGGATGCCGGTGCGGGTCAGCGCGTGCTCGGCACCGAAGAAGGGCGTGGCGAAGTCGTACCAGCCCGCCGCGTTGAACACGCGCAACCCGCTGTTCTCGCGCATCGCTTTGCCGAGATACGGTGTGACGTTGAAATAGAAATTCGCGTCACGCCCGCGCAATTTCCAGTCCCAGTCCCCGACGCCGCCGATTGTCGAATATTGCCGCTCGGTCTTGAAGCCCAATTCGCCGCGCACATAGGTGTTCATCGCCGCGGTGTAGCTTGCGTCGATGCCGTAGAAGCTCGGGTCGTTGTCGGGGTTTTCGCCCGCATTGTCGTAATCGGTGCCGGTGTAGCGGCTGTCGAGGCGACCCACGGTCAGACGGCGGTCGCGTAGCAATTCCTTGTAGAACCGCCCCGGCAGAACGCGCAGATCGGCGTTGTCGAGATATTGCTCGGACAGTCCGGTAAAGCGCGCCAGTTGCCGCCGGATGGCGCTGCGCTCCTCGCCCGCCAACTTGTTGCCCTTCATCAGCGCCGTCAGATACGGCCCTGCCGCGAACGCCCGCGCCTCGGCGGCGAAGGTGGCGACATCGGCGGGCTTGTCGGCGACCTTGTTATGGAACCACGCCGTCGTCGCCATCGTCGGCAGGTTGACGACATAGGCCATTTCATTGCCCGGCACTTCGGCCTGCGCGCCGAAATCGAGGATCGTCGAAATCAGGATGATGCCGTTAAGCGCGACGTCGTTGTAGCTGCCCTCCAGCTCGTTGGCGACGGCAGCACTGCGGGTGGTGCCGTAACTTTCACCGCCCAGATATTTGGGCGCATTCCACCGCCCGTTCTCGCTCAGCCACAGGCGGATAAATTCGGCAATCGATTTGGCATCGGCGGTGACGCCCCAATAGGTCTTGGCCTCGGTCCTGCCGAGCGCGCGGCTGAACCCCGTGCCGACCGGATCGATGAAGACGATGTCGGTGACGTCGAGCAGCGAATCGGGGTTGGCGACGATAGGATAGGGCGGCGCACCGTCGTCGCGCGCGTCGCTTGGGATCGCCACGCGCTTCGGCCCGAAGGCACCCATGTGCAGCCAGAGCGACCCCGAGCCGGGTCCGCCGTTGAACAGGAAAGTGATCGGGCGGTTGGGGTCTTTGCCGTCCTTCACATAGGCGGTCGAATAGATGCTGGCCTTGGGCACCCCGTCCTCGCCCTTGAGGAACGTCTCGCGCGCAGTGGCGGTGTAGGCGACGGTCGTGCCGCCGAATGTGCCGGTATGTTTAGTGATCGAGACGATTGGCGCTTCGGCCTTCTCCGCCGGTTTGTCGGGCGCGGGCTTATCCTGCGCGAGGGTCTGGAGCGGGGCGGCTAACAGGCTCGCCGCCAACAGCATTTTCAGTCCGCGCATCGATTTGTCCCTCATCGCCTATCGCGGGACGTGCGCTACAGCCGGAGCGTTCGCAACTCGAAAAAACGGCGCGCGCGACGTTGCCGTCACGCGCGCCCCCTTACGCCGCTAATTTAGCAGCAGGCACCACCGGCGGCGCAGCAGGCTGCCCCGACTGCACAGCACCCGTCGACCGCCGCAACCAGCAGTCCGGGGACTGCCGCATGGGCGGTGGTGGCTGCCAGCCCGAACAGGGCGACAGCGGATTTGATGATCGTCTTCATTTCGATTTCCTTGTTTGTTCAGATTGAATTTTCAGTCCGGCCAAGCGGTCGCGGCGGCGGATCGAGCGGGCGAACATCGTGGGGGATCAAGATGGCGGGTGTCGTTGCGCGCGGGGCGGCTGGCTTAATCTCTGCCTTGACCGGAATCGCCAGCACGACAGGTGCCATGATGCAACACGTCACGCATCCGGATATTGGCATTACACCGCTGCCATCTGGGCAACACGCTACTTCGGTCGTGCAGGCCATCGTCCCCGGCATTGGCACATCTCGCGCCATTGCGGCATTGCCAAAGGCAAGCGAGGCGAGCGCAATCAGCATGAGGATGCGGGCGATCATGACCCGCAACACAGGCCTTGGTGGTCGGGAAGTCAAGCGCACCAGCATCTTGGCGATACGTTTAGATGGTCCAGATGGTTACCCTTTGGAATCGTCAGACGGGCTTTGCCGACGTATAGTTGTCGCATGACACCCAGATATCTCGGCCAGAACAGCAGTCTCCCCGCGACCCCGGAGGACGCCGCGCTCGATTACGTCCCCAACCCGCGCCCCGGCGCGCTTTATCTGGTGCGCTTTGCCGTGCCCGAATTCACGTCGCTGTGTCCCGTCACGGGCCAGCCCGATTTCGCGCATCTTGTCATCGACTATGCGCCGCGCGAGACGATCGTCGAGTCGAAGTCGCTGAAGCTGTTCCTCGGCAGTTTCCGTAATCACGCCGCCTTCCACGAGGATTGCACCGTTGGTATCGGCGAGCGGCTGTTTGCCGAGATGGCCCCGCACTGGCTGCGGATCGGCGGTTACTGGTATCCGCGCGGCGGCATTCCCATCGATGTATTCTGGCAATCGGGCGAGCCGTCTGTGGGGCTTTGGCTGCCGCCGCAGGATGTGCCTGGGTATCGGGGTCGCGGTTGAGACTGTTCTGGCCTTATTAATGACATCGGTGTAAATAAGCGCATATGTCCCGAACCCTCGCCCATCCGATCCAGATTCTGCCCGCCGACATCGATTTTATGGGGCACGTCAACAACGCGCGCTATCTGAACTGGGTGCAAGACGCGGTCGTCGCGCATTGGGAAAAGCTTGCGCCGCCCTCTGCGGTTGCCGAGCATCTGTGGGTCGCGCTCAAGCACGAGATTACCTACCGCAAGCCCGCGTTCCTCAACGACGAGGTGATCGCCACCGTCGTGCTCGACAAGGTCGAAGGGGTGCGTGCGTTCTACTCAACGCTCATCAAGCGCGGCGACGAGCTGCTCGCCGAGGTGAAATCGAGCTGGTGCTGCCTCGACGCGCAAACGCTGCGCCCCGCGCGCATCGCCAAGGACATTGCGGCGCATTTCTTCGGTAAGGGCGACTGAGTTCCCGCTTTAGGTCGCATACCCCCCAAAGCGCAGCCTCCAAGCTCGAAACAGATGCCTACGCCCCCTTTCCTCGCTACTTGTTCCCCCCTAACGCTCCTTCATGCCCGCCCTCACCCTCTCCCGCCGCAATTTGCTGATCGGTGGCGGCGTCGGCGCAGGGCTTGTTGTCGGCTTTGCCCTCTGGCCGCGCACTTACGCGCCGGGGCTAAACACCGCGCCCGGCGAGCATGTCATGAACGGCTTTCTGAAGATCGGCGAGGACGGGCATGTCACCGTCGTCGTGCCGCAAGTCGAGCTGGGCCACGGTGTGTTCACCGCCCACGTGCAGATTGTTGCCGACGAACTCGGCGCGGACTGGCGCACCGTCGCAGTCGAGGCGGCGTCAGCGGGGCCGCTTTATGCCAATGGCCTGTTGATGCGCGACTGGGATGAAGGGCTGGGGCGATCGGCGACTGCGCGCATCGTCAACGGTCGTGCTGCCACCATGGCTACCGGCGGCTCGACTAGCGTGCGCGGATTTGAGGGATTGTTGCGCGATGCCGGAGCTGCGGCCCGCGCGCTGCTCTGCAAAGCCGCCGCTGAACGCTGGGATGCCGACTGGCAGGCGTGCGACACGCATGACGGCTTTGTCTGGCGCGGCGACGACAAAATGCGTTTCGGCGAAGTCGCTGCCGAAGCTGCCAAACTGCGCGTGCCCGCCGGCATTGTGTGGCGCAGCGGTAACGCCAACCGCTTGATCGGACAGGAGCTGCCGCGACTCGACCTGCCATCCAAAGTCGATGGCAGCGTCAACTTCGCCGCCGACATTCGCCTGCCCGACATGGTCTATGCCGCGATTTCCGAAGGTCCGGCAGGCGACGCGCGGCTGAAATCGATCGACAAGGCAGCGGCGCTGCGCGTGACCGGCGTGACTGATGTAATCGAAACCGAGCGCTGGGTCGCCGTTGCCGCGACCAATTGGTGGGCAGCAAACGAAGGGCTGCGCGCCGCGAAACCCCGCTTCGGCGTGACGGGCGGGCTCGCCAGCGACCGCGGCATCGTCCGTGCCCTTGATGCGGCATTCGATACGGGCACACGGTTGTCTGCGCTCGGCGATATCGGCGGTGCGTTTGCAGGCGCGGATGTCCTGACGCAGACATATCGTGTCGGCCTCGCCCCTCACGCGCCGGTCGAAACCGCCAGTGTCACGGTGCGGATCGACGCGAATGGCGTGCAGGTCTGGACAGCGACGCAGGTGCCCGAACTGGCCGCGCAAGCAACGGCACGGGCGCTTGGCCTCGACGCCGACAAGGTTGTCGTCCATCCGATGATGGTCGGCGGATCGTTCGGCGCACGCTATGAAACCGACCTAATCGGCCATGCTGCCACGCTGGCCGACCGGCTCAAGCGACCCGTACAGGTGATCCGGTCGCGCAGCGAGGAAATGCGCCGAGATGCATGCCGTCCCGCCGCTGTTGCGCGGCTAGCAGCGCGGGTAACGGCAGAGGGGCGGATCGCCGCGCTGTTTGCCCAGATTGCAACACCTGCGACGCTTCACGAGCTTGAGGCGCGGATATCCGGCGGAGAGACATCCGATGCGGCGATGGCCTCGGCGAAGGGAAAGGCCGAACCCGCTGCCATTCTTGGCGCAGCGACCCCTTATGACATCCCGGTCCACGCCATCGACCACCACGCGGCGATGCTCGGGGTGCCGACCGGCGACTGGCGTGGGCGGGCATACGGCGCAAACAGCTTTTTCACCGAATGTTTCGTCGACGAGATCGCACATAGCACGGGCAACGACCCGTTCTCGGTGCGGATGGCGATGCTCGGTGCCAACCCGCGCCTTGCCCAGTGCCTGACGAAGGTTGCCGAGCGCGGCGGCTGGCAAGGCGGGGTCCAAGGGTCGAACCAGGGGCTGGCGGTATGCGCCATGGCGGGCAGCCATATCGCGGTGATGGCCGAGGCCAAGATTGGCGACAACGGACGGGTGCAGGTCGCGCGGCTGTTCGCCGTTGCCGACGTCGGACGGATCGTCAATCCGGGCATCGTCCGCAGCCAGATTATCGGCGGGCTGGTGTTCGGCATGTCGGCGGCGACGGGCGCGCAGGTCAGTGTCCGCAATGGCCTTGCCGGACCCGAACGATATGGCGACCTCCGCCTGCCGCGCATGGCCGACTGCCCGAAGATCGAGATCGAACTGATCGTCAGTGGCGAAGAGCCCGGCGGCGCGGGCGAGCTGGCGGTGCCGCCGGTCGCGCCTGCCATCGCCAATGCCCTGTTCGCGGCGACCGGCGTGCGCTACCGGCGGCTTCCCTTGATTCAGGACGCCTGATGCGCGCTGCCCATTTGCCGGGTGACCACCCGATTATTCCGATGCCCAAAATCGGCGTGCTGCTCGTCAACCTCGGCTCGCCCGAGGCACCGACGCGCAATGCCGTGAAGGCGTATCTCAAGGAATTCCTGTCCGACCGCCGCGTCGTCGAACTGCCGCCGATCCTGTGGCAGATCATCCTGCGCGGGTTCGTGCTCAATACTCGCCCCTCGACCACCGCGCACGCCTATCGCCAGATCTGGACCGACGCGGGTTCGCCACTTGCCGCGATCACGGCAGAACAGGCCTATGGCTTGACGTTCGGCGATAACGTGATCGTCGACTGGGCAATGCGCTACGGCAAGCCTGCGATTGCCGACCGGGTGAAAGCGCTGAAAGAGGCGGGGTGCCAGCGCATCTTGATCGCGCCGCTCTATCCCCAATATTCGGGTGCGACGACGGCAACGGTCAACGACCGCGTCTTCGACGTGCTGAAGGCGATGCGCTGGCAACCCGCGCTCCGCACCCTGCCGCCGTGGCACGACGACCCGGCCTATATCGATGCACTGAAGGTCTCGGTCGAGCGCCAGGTCGCGGCGCTGCCGTTCGCGCCCGAAGCCATCGTCGCCAGTTTCCATTCGATGCCGGTCTCGACACTCGAGGACGGCGACCCCTATCATTGCCAGTGCCAGAAGACCGCGCGGCTGCTGTCGAATGCGCTGGGCTGCGACCTTGTCGTCAGTTTCCAGAGCAAGCTCGGCCGCGCCAAATGGCTCGAACCCTCGACCGAGGAAACGCTGGCGCGATTGGGGCGCGAGGGCGTCAAATCGGTCGCCGTCGTGACGCCGGGCTTCGCCGCCGACAACCTCGAAACGCTCGAGGAAATCGCCATCCGCGGGCGCGATACTTTCGTCGAGGCGGGTGGTGGTGACTATGCTGCGCTCGACTGCCTCAACGCCTCACCGGAAAGCATGAAACTCATGCATTTTATCATTGGCCGCGAACTTGAAGGGTGGCTTCCCCGCGTTTAGGCTCGCGCCAAAATAACAGGAGGATGACCATGGGCAGGGTAGCAATCGTAACCGGCGGTACGCGCGGGATCGGCGAGGCGATCAGCCTCACGCTCAAGGACATGGGCATCACCGTAGCCGCGAATTACATGGGCAATGAGGAAAAGGCGAACGCCTTTACGGCCGCCACCGGCATCCGCGCCTATCGCTGGGATGTCGGCGACCACGAGGCCTGTCTTGCTGGATGCGAGCGTGTTTCGGCGGATCTGGGTCCGGTCGACATCGTCGTCAACAATGCAGGGATTACCCGCGACGGGACGCTGGCGCGCATGACGTTCGACGACTGGAACGACGTGATGCGGATCAATCTGGGCGGTTGTTTCAACATGGCCAAGGCGTGCTTCCCGGGGATGCAGGCGCGCGGATGGGGCCGCATCGTCAACATCGGCTCGATCAACGGACAAGCGGGCCAATATGGTCAGGTCAATTACGCCGCCGCCAAATCGGGCATCCACGGGTTCACCAAGGCACTGGCGCAGGAAGGCGCGAAGAAGGGCGTGACAGTGAACGCCATCGCGCCGGGCTATATCGACACCGACATGGTCGCCGCAGTCCCGCCCGAAGTGCTGGCCAAGATCGTGGCGAAAATCCCGGTCGGACGGCTGGGCCAAGCGCACGAGATCGCGCGCGGCGTGGCGTTTCTGGTGAGCGAGGACGGCGGGTTTGTGACGGGGTCGACGTTGTCGCTGAATGGCGGACAGCATATGTACTGACGGTGGCAGGCGGCGCTACGTCGCCGCCGGTGCGCGGCAACGCGAAGCGAGCCCGCAGCCACCGGCACGGCCAGCGCGGCCCGAAGCCGCGTCTGACGACAGCGGCGGCTTTGCCGACCGCGCTTCCTTGATAACAACCCCCTAGACAAATAATAACCATTAGGTTATATATCCCGATGCAATGGACGGTCAGCAATCACGAAGCGTTCGAGCCGGAATTTGCCGCTCTACCTCGCTCGGCGCGCCTTGCCCTGCTGTCCGAATTGATGTTGCTGCGGACGTTCGGCCCCACGCTTGGTCGCCCTCATGTCGATACGCTGGCGGGTTCGGCCCATAGCAATATGAAAGAGCTTAGATTGAGGGCGGACGACGGTTTCTGGCGCGTCGCGTTCGCATTCGATCCGGTGCGCCATGCGATCATCTTGGTGGCGGGCGACAAGGCGGGAGTGGCGCAGAAGCGGTTCTACAAAGGACTGATTGCGAAGGCCGACGCGCGATTTGCCGACCACCTCAACAATTTGAAGGGAAAGTAACATGGCTACCAAAGCCGCCGTTCAGGCTACTGTTCGGCCAAGCACGCTGGGCCGCACTCTGGAGGAAATGCTCGACGCGCTTTCCCCGGAAGATCGTGCCATTGTCGAGGCTCGCTCAGCCGAACTCCACGCCGAAGTCGAAGGCCTGAAAGCCCTCCGCAAGCTCGCCCGCCGCTCGCAGGAACAAATCGCGCAGAGCCTCGGCATCAAGCAGCCCGCCATCGTCAAGATCGAACG
This sequence comes from Sphingomonadales bacterium, assembly GCA_031408195.1. GTDB lineage: Bacteria > Pseudomonadota > Alphaproteobacteria > Sphingomonadales > Sphingomonadaceae > Sphingomonas_O. The sequence continues at coordinate 15,024 of JANNVL010000051.1, forward strand.
CCAGACCGACCTCTATCTCTCGACGCTGCGGCGCTTTGTTGAGGCAGCAGGCGGCACCCTCGAACTTCGCGTTGAGCTCCCCGGCAGCGGGGTGATGCGGTTGACGGGGATGGGGGAGTTGAATGCGGCGGGGTAGGGGGTGAGGTCTCGCCTTAGCGCCAAAACCCACGCCGCAATCGTTAAAGGATGCTCAATCCTTCATCGCGTTAGCCAAGGCGTCGGCTAGTAGCCGACCCTTTGGAGTCAGCGTGTAGCTATTTTTCCTTAGCTCCATCGGGTCTTGCTCGCGGTGGATGAGCTTGTAGCCCGACTCCTTTTTTCGATTGAGATTTCCGAGATCAGCGAGGTGACGACTAGCTGTCGATTCTACCGTCCCAACGATCTTAGCGATTTGTTTTAGCGAAGCTTTTTCATTCAAAGCTACAGCGACAAATGTCTGCGCGAGTTGGGCGGGAACATTCGGATCGATCGACGTCCGAAATTGTCTAAGGACACGGTCGATTCTCTTGAGGGTCCGCACTTGTTCGTCAATCACATGTGTTTCCAAGCTGTCCAGATTAAGGCAATATGATCTGCTGGATCAGCAATAATCTATGTAAGGAGATATTATACATATTGCAACTATTCTGATGCGTAATGTTTTGCGTATTGGCATGAGTTGCATTTTTCCCCATGCACATAATCCCGATGCCACGCTACACCGACATTATGCCCCTCCTCTACGCCCCACCCGTCAAACGCTCGATCACCATTGCGGGCCATGAAACTGCGCTGACCCTGGAGCCGGTGTTCTGGGACGCCCTCCGCGCCGCTGCCGCCGCGCAAGACCTGCCGCTCAACGCGCTGGTCGCCCGCATCGATGCCGAGCGTATCGCTGTTTCCGATCCACCCAACCTCGCCAGTGCGGTGCGGTGCTGGCTCTACGCGAAGCAGCGCGACAGCTAGAGCACGATGACGTTAAGTTGGGTCAACTCTTCCTTCCTCCCCCTTGTGGGGAGGAGCGAGGTGGGTGCCAGCGGCGTCTGCCGCTGAAAAACGACTCTCTCACGATATGCACATCGGATTCTATTGAGCCGCAGACGCGGCTCGCCCCCACCCTACCCTCCCCCCACAAGAGGGGAGGAAAAGTAACTCAACCTAACGTCATCGCGCTCTAACGCCCCAACAACACCCGCGCCTGGCCCGCGATTTGCGCGAGCATCGCGGGGCTGACGACGACCGCGAGCTTCGCACGGTCCACCAGCCGCCGGAAGTCGCGGACGCGGTTGGCATGGGTGTCGAGCCATGCCGCGACGCGTGCCTCCGGAGCTGCCGCATCGCGGGCCAGCCATTCGAGGCGCATCTGCTGGAAGTCGCGGCTAAGGCCGGCAACCAGCAGCCGCTCCCATGGATCGACCGGGTTCGCGCGCATCGCCGTCCCCTGCGCCCAATCGAGACCGAGCGCGTTGCCCAGTGCCGTGAACGCACGGGTCAGCACAATCGCATCGGTGCCGGACCGCTCGGCAAGTCCAGCCAGCCCGACCGCGCCGTCGAGTTCGGCAAGGCGGACCACACGCTCGACGATTTTCCTCGGCGCGCCCGCCTCAGTCAGCCGCGTCGCAAAGCCGCGCGCCTGCATTCGCGTTTCGTCGAGCAACAGCGCATCAACGGCCTTGTCGAGCTTGGCGATACCCGGCGTCAGCGCCGCAATCGTATCGCCGACCGAGCGGCCCGCTACGGCGCCGCGCAACAGGTCGGCCATCGCCGCGCGCAGTTCGACCGCGACCTGTTCGAACAACAGCAACCGCGCGCCCTCGCCGATATCGGCGGCATCGATCATCGCCCACAGCCCGCGTGCGTCGAACAAAGCCTCGGCAATCCCGAAAGCGGCAGCAATATCGCCCAGCGCCGCGCCTTCCTCTTCGGCCAGTTCATAGGGGTGGATCAGGCCCATCCGGTTGACGATGCGGTTGGCGACTTTGGTGGCGATGATTTCGCCACGCAGCTGGTGGTGTTCGATGGCCCCGCCATGGCTCTTCCGCATCCCGGCGGGGAATGCGGCAAGCAATTCAGGGACCATCGCCGGGTCGGCGGCGAGGCTCGTGTGTTCGATGGCATCCTGCAATGTGAGCTTGGCCGTCGCCAGCACCACCGCCAGTTCGGGCCGGGTCAGCCCGTGCCCGTCCTGTGCCCTCCGCGCGAGCAAATCGTTCGTCGGCAACCCTTCGACCGCGCGGTCGAGGCGACCCGAGGATTCGAATGTCTCGATCAGGCGAACGAGCGACGGCACGATGGCCGCGCCGCCACGCTCGGCAATCGACAGCGCGAGCGTTTGCAACCGGTTGTCTTCGAGCACGAGGTCGGCAACCTGATCGGTCATCTTGGCCAACAGCGTATTGCGTTTGGGCATGGTCAGCGCACCGTCGGCGACTTCGGCATTTAGCGCGATCTTGATATTGACCTCATGATCCGAACAATCGACGCCGGCCGAATTGTCGATGAAGTCGGTGTTGATCCGCCCCCCGCGCAGCGAGAACGCGATGCGCGCGGCTTGGGTCACGCCCAGATTCGCGCCCTCGCCGATGGCCTTAGCGCGGATGTCATCGGCATCGACGCGCAGGATGTCGTTGGCCGGATCGCCGACCTGCCCGTCGGTTTCGCTCGCGGCCTTCACATAAGTGCCGATGCCGCCGAACCAGATCAGATCGACGGGGCTTTTGAGGATTGCCGAAATCAGCAGCGTCGGCTCGATCTCTGCATCGGCAATGTCGAGCGCGGCGCGCGCCTCTTTCGATAATTTGATCGATTTCGCCGACCGCGCGAACACGCCGCCGCCCTTCGAAATCAACTTCGTATCATAGTCGGCCCAGGACGACCGCGGCAGCGCGAACATGCGCGCGCGCTCATCCCAGCTGGCGGCAGGGTCGGGTTCCGGGTCGATGAAGATATGGCGGTGGTCGAACGCCGCCACGATCTTGAGCGTTTTCGACAATAGCATCCCGTTGCCGAACACATCGCCCGACATGTCGCCGCAGCCCACCACGCGGATCGGTTGCGTCTGCACGTCCGTCCCGAGTTCGGCAAAGTGGCGCTGGACCGAAACCCACGCGCCCTTGGCGGTAATGCCCATCGCCTTGTGGTCGTAACCGACCGATCCCCCGGAGGCGAAGGCGTCCCCCAACCAGAAATGATGTTCCAACGCGATGGCATTGGCGACATCGCTGAACGTCGCCGTGCCCTTGTCGGCGGCCACAACGAAATAGGGGTCTTCGCCGTCGTGCACGACGACTTGCGCCGGGTGGACGACCTTGCCTTCGACGATATTGTCGGTGATCGACAACAATGTCCGGATAAAGATGCGATAGCTTTCGGTCCCCTCGGCCAGCCACGCATCGCGGTCAGTCGCGGGATTGGGGAGCATCTTGGGGAAGAATCCGCCCTTTGCGCCCGTCGGCACGATCACTGCATTTTTGACGCGCTGCGCCTTCATCAGCCCCAGAATCTCGGTGCGGAAGTCGTCGCGCCGGTCGGACCAGCGCAGGCCGCCGCGTGCCACGGGTCCGGCGCGGAGATGGATGCCCTCGACGCGAGGGCTATACACCCAGATCTCGCGCCACGGCACCGGCGCGGGCAGGCCGGGCACTTTCGCGCTGTCGAATTTGAACGCAATCGCGGTCTGTCCGGCGGGCGCATAGAAATTGGTGCGGAGCGTCGCGCGCACGACGGCGCGAAGCAGGCGCAGGACGCGGTCCTCGTCGATCGCGGCAACTTGGCCAAGGCCACGCTCGATCGCCGCTTCGGCGGTTGCGCGCGCAGCTTCGCGCTTTTTCGCTGCCGGATCGTGGCGCGCGGCAAACAGATCGACAATGGCGCGCGCGATGTGCGGGTGGCGGCGCAGCGCCTCGACGACGGTAATCAAGCCATAGGTCAGCCCGGTCTGACGCAGATAGCGGAACATCGCGCGCAGCAACACGACAGCGCGCGGGTCGAACGCAGCAGCGACGGTCAGCTCGTTGAAACGGTCGTTCTCCCCTGCCCCTTCGAGCACAGCGGCAATCGCGCACTCGACGATGGCGGCGCGACCGAGCAACAGCGCTCCATCGCCCGCGCCCAGATCGAGCACGAAGCGGTGCATATGCCCGTGCGTCCCGTCGCCTAGCAGAGTCGAGACCTCTTCGACCACGCGAAACCCGAAGTTTTCGAGCGCGGGGACAACGTCGGACAACATGACCGGGGCAAGGCTGTAGAGCTTCAGCCGCAACCGGCCCTTGGTGTCGCCCGACCGGCGGTAAAGCCGCACTTGCCGGTCCGCAGGCGTATCGAGTTCGGCCAGCCGTACAATGTCGCGCGCCGCTTCTTCGGGTCCGGCACCGGTGCGATAAAGCGGCGGGAAGCTCTCGGCATAGCGCAGCGCCAGCCGCGTCGCGCCCTTATCCTCGCCCGCCGCGATCAGGCTCGCTTCGACCGCCTCGGGCCAGCCGCGCACCATCGCGACCAGGGCAGCGCGTAATTTGCCTTCGTCGGGTTCACGCACTGCCTGCCGCCGGTCGAAGGTATAGCGGATCAGCGCGACTTCGCCGTCGCCCAGATCGATCGACCAGTTGAGCAGTGCCCCGTCGCACGATGTGCCGATCATCTCCGAGATTGCGATGCGCCGCGCCGTGGTCAGCTCGTCGCGGGGCAACCACACGAACGCGAACATATGCCGGTCGAGCGCATCGCGCGTCAGCACCAGATCGGCGCGCGGCCGGTCGGCCAGCGACATCGCGGTCAGCGCGAGCCGTTCGAGTGTCGCTGCGTCGATGGCGAGCAGCAGATCATGCGGCAGGTCGGTCAGGGCGTGGGCCAGTGCCTTGCCGGCATGACCGTCGGGCGCGAACCCGTATTTGACCATGAGTGCCGCCAGCCGGTCGCGCAACACGGGAATTTCCTGCGGGATGGCGGCAAGCGCAGCACTGGTCCAAAGCCCCGCATGGATGCGGACACCATCGCCTGACGGGACCACGATCAGGTCGAGCGGCGCGCGGCGGTGGACGGTCGAGAGAAAATTCGATTTGGCGAGCATCGGCGCGTCGTGCGATTTCAGCCAGGTCTCCGCCTTGACCCGCTGTTCGGGCGACAGCACCGCGTCGCCGATATCGCGCGCGATACCGAGCGCGGCTTTGATACCGCCTGTTGCCGGATAAATCGCCGATCCGAGCAATGTGAAATTGCGTTCGAGAAACCAGCCGAGGAGCTTGGCGCCTTCGCTGTCGCCCATCGCCGCCGCTTCGGCCCCCACCGCTGCCTTCATCGCTGCCCAGTCGGCAACCGCCGAACGGACATGGCTAAGCGCTGTCGCAATCGCGGCGGCCAAGTCGTGCCGCACCCGCGCATCGGCGCGTTCGGTTTCCATATAGATCAGCGAGGTCCGCGCGCCCTTGTCGCCGAGGCCCGCAAAACTACCGTCCTTGCCGCGTACTACGGGCAAGATCGGGTGGAGAATGCGGTCGATCGCCAGCCCCTGTGCGGTGATCGCGTCGGCAATCGAATCGACCAGAAAGGGCATATCGTCATTGGCGACGGCGATCCGCAGCAGGCGACGTCCATCGGCACCGGCCCCCGATTCGATCCGGATCGCAGGCGCATCGCCGCGTCGTCCGTCGAGCGCCGCGAGCGCGAGCGTCGCCGCAGCGCGGCGGTCATCCTTGGCAAACCCGTCGGTCTCGCCCGGCAGCGCCCCGGCAACAAGCGCTTTGGCAAGCAGGTCGATTTGTTTTGGGTCGACAGGTGTCGCGGTTGCGGTCGCGCGGTGGGCAGCCATAGGGTCGGGCATCCGTATCGTTTTATCTCGATAAGGTGCTATGCCCCCGACAGGTTACGACCTCAACACGCGAACCGCCGAAACGGGCGTAATATTATTCCACGCCTTTACTCGACGATATGGCGTAACGCCCGGTCGAGCAGCGGCTTGTCGTCGCCGACGACCCCGATGATCGCCACCCGGTCGGCATCGACCCGGCGCGCGACCATGATGACGAACTCGTCATTGCCTGACAGCGTCAAATAAGCCTGTTCGGGCAGATCGCGGGCGCGCTCGCGAGTGTGGTCGGGTTTGATTTCCTTGCCCTCGGGCCGACGTTCGCGGCGTTCGGCGGCGACGATGGCTTTCAGCCCGCCGGGGAAGTTTTCGAGGAACAGTTTCATACCACCTGCGGGCAATTGGCGGCGATGGGCAAAGCTCATCGCAGCGGCAAATTCGGTCAGGCGGGTCTTGTCGTACTGCGCCCCGAACACGAGCTTGGCGACCGGCGTCATCGGCGCGCGCACCTGCGACCCGATTTTGCTCTCCGCAAGCAGCGCGGCATATTCATCGGCGCGCTGGTCAGCAACCAGCGCGAAGTCATAAGCGCCCGACAGCGCACGATAGAGCGCGCCCCGGCTGCGGGTATCGGCGCTCAGCGCAACATCGGCATTGGCGCGGGCAGCGGCGAGCCAGTCACCCAGCGATTCGCCGCCGCCGATGACAGGTGCTGCGGTTTCATGCAGATCGTGGTAGCTATCGGGGTCGTTATCGGCGTCAGGGTTTGCGTCGCGCTGCGCCCTGACTGCGCCGCTCGGCCCATCGGCCCAGACCGGTATCATCTGGTGGGCGGGTAGCCGCCCGGGGGCAGAATTTGCCGTCGCGTGCAGTTCGGCTTCGAGCGCATCGATTTCGGCGGCGCTCGCCACCTCTTTCCAGTTGATGACACCGTAAATGAAATCGATCGTGTCGTTGTCCGACGAGAACGGCAGCAGGATGCCGCGATACATGGTGTTGTTGCCGCGCGAATTCTGGAATTCGGCCTCGAAGCCGATTGGCGCACGGTTGGCGATGATCTGGAGGTGGTGATCGGTCAGCCGCGACAACAGCGAACGCGGCGGCACTTCGGAAACGCTGGCGACCGTGTCGGACAGCCCGCATTCGGTGCGGAGCTTTTCGCCGAGCCAGGTGATGGCGGGTTCTTCGCCGGCATGGGTGAAATCGAGCAAAACGCTGTGCGGGCCGAAGTCGGCGGCGTTATCGAGTTCGATATCCTCGACCGACGGGTACGAACGTCCATCGAGCAGCGAGACCCAATAGTTGTAGGCGCGCACATGCATACGGCGCTCGTCGGTACCGATCACGACGGGGGCATCGATGCCGCTGTCGTTCTCGGTCGCTGCGTCGGTCTCGCGCCCGGTCTCGTGCGCGAAATCCTGAAGCCTGTCCATCGGCACTGATCCCCAATCGGTCCCAAGAAAATCGATGCCACCGGAATGCACCGGATTTGGTTACCAAGCCGTTAAGCTGTGTTACATAACCGGCGCACTTGCAGGGGACTAGCGACGCTGGTAAGCGCGCCACCCACTGGTTCCAGCCGCTTTAGCTCAGCCGGTAGAGCATCGCATTCGTAATGCGAGGGTCAGGTGTTCGAGTCACCTAAGCGGCACCAGTTTGCGCCTTGGTTATTCGGGCAGTTTTGCCCCCCCGATCGGCATCGCCAGCATCACGAGCGGTTGCATGCCGCGTGTAATCCGAAGCACCCGCCATTGGCTTCAGGGTCGGTGCTGTTCACCAGTCGGATAAAAATACCGCGTGACGACTTGGCCGTTCCTTCCTGACCCAAGACCGCTGCAATGAGGAGCCGTCATGCGTCGCGATAGGTGTCAGGTCGTCGTTGCGGGCGCGGGACCAGTTGGTACCGTCATGGCGACGCTGCTGGCGCGTGCAGGGATCGAGACGATCCTGCTGGAAGCAGGCGACGATTGCGCGCAGGATCTCCGGGCATCGACCTTCCATCCGCCGACGCTCGAAATGCTCGATGCAATCGACATAACATCGACCCTGTTGACCAAGGGGTTGAAGGCTCCGGTGTATCACTGGCGGGACCGGCAGTCAGGCGAAGCGATTGCGTTCGACTTGACGGAACTCGGCGATGTCACGCGCTATCCGTTTCGCATCCAGTGCGAGCAATATCACCTGTCGCGGGCACTGGCGGCGGGACTCGAAACCCAAGCTCATGCCGAGGTGCGCTTCGGGCGCAAATTGCTGTCGTTCGACGATGATGGCGACGGGGTCACGGTGTTTGTCGAGACCGCAACCGAGGTTGAGTCGATCCGTGCGGACTGGCTGATCGGGGCCGATGGCGCGAATAGCCTTGTTCGCAAATGGCTGGGCATCGAGTTCGACGGATTTACCTATCCCGAGAAATTCCTGTGCCTGACAACAGATACAGAGCTTTCCGACCGGCTCGAGAATCTGGCGCTGGTCAATTATGTCTCCGACCCGCAGGAATGGCTGGTGCTGTTGCGTGTGCCCAGCCTGTGGCGGGTGCTACTACCCGCCGACGAGGCGCTCTCCGATACCGAATTACGGTCGGATGAAACCAAGAACGGTGTGTTCGACCGGCTGATCGGCGATGGCGCAGCGGTGCAGACGCCGCACCGGACGCTATACAAGGTGCACCAGCGGGTGGCGAAATCGTTCGCGCAGGGGCGCGTCATCCTGATCGGCGACGCGGCGCACCTCAACAACCCGCTCGGCGGCTTCGGGATGAATTCGGGGGTGCATGATGCCTTCGACCTGTTCGGCGAGATCGAGCCGGTTATCAAATCGGGGGCAGATACGAGCCGCGTCGCGCGCTACGAACGGCGACGGCGGACGGTGACGCATGCCTTCACCCAAGCGCAAACCCTTGCGAACATGGAATATATCAAGGGCGGCAACGGCACCGCACACGCCCGCCGCCGCGCCGATATGCAGGCGATGTGCGACAACGACGATAAGCGCCGCGCCTATCTGATGCGGCAGGCAATGTTCGAAAGCCTCGCGCACGCGGCGACGATAAACTGATGACCGACGTTCTCGGATACCGCAAAGTCTTCGGCGTCATCGGCCCGTCGACGAATACGGTGGTGCAGCCCGATTTCGAGGCGATACACGTCCCCGGCGTTACCAATCACTATAGCCGCATTTTCGTGACCGACCCGGTGGCGCTGAGCGATGCCGATTTCATCGCGGGGACGCAGGCGATTTCGGACAATACCATGGACGCGGTGCGTTCGGTGATGACCTGCAAGCCCGACTATCTGGTCATGGGCATGTCGGCGATCACCTTTTACGGCGGGGTCGCGGGCGGCGAGGATTTCCGCCGCCGAGTCGTCGAAGTCGCGGGCGTGGACATCAGCATCGGCTCGGCGGCGCTGGTCGCGGCGCTGCGCGCCTATGGCGGCCTCCGGCGGGTGAGCTTCGTCTCGCCTTATTACCCCGTCGCCAATGCCGAAGTGCGCCGGTATCTTAAGGAAAGCGGGTTCGAAGTGGTGCGCGACGTGCCACTGGAGTGCCGCTGCTGGACCGACATCGCCAAGGTGACGCCGGAGCGGCTGGTCGAAGTACTTGCCCATCTCGACGGTCCCGATGTCGATGCTTTGGTGCAGGTCGGCACAAACTTGTCGATGCTGAAGCTCGCGGCGGAAACGGAAATTCAGCTCGGCAAGCCGGTGATAGCGATCAACGCCGCAACTTATTGGCACGCGCTTCGTGCCAACGGGATCGATGACAAGGTTGCGGGGGTGGGGCGGCTGTTGAACGAATTCTAACCGCGCAACCATTCGCCCACCGCCCGCGCCCACGCCTCGGGCTGCTCGTCCACGATATCGTGCGTCCCGCCCTCCAACGCCGCAAACGCGAAATCGGGGCGCAACTCGACCGCGCGCTTCGACGCTTCGAACAAGTCTTCGCCGGTGTTGGTCAGCACCAGCGTCGGCACCGTGATCGCGAGCAGATCGGCGTGTAGGTCGTGCGCGAACGCCGCCGTAAAACCCCAGTGATAATCGGTCGGATTAGCGAGCAACTCGACGACATGGCGGTGCATCGCGGGCAGGTCGGTCCATCCCGGCGTCGCGGCGAGGCGCTGGTTCCATGCGGCGGTCAGGTGGCTGCCGTCCGCACTAGGGACAAGGGGTTCGAACCGAAATTGCGCGAAATGCGCGCGCTCTTCGTCGGACAGCAGCGCGACGCCGTTGAGGATCAGCTTGCCGACGCGCCCGGAGTGCAAAGCGGCAAAGCTCGCCGCAATCGACGCCCCGGTATGGTGCCCGAGGATGTCGGCGCGGAGCCACCCCAGCGCATCGAGCACTGCCGGGATTGCCGCAGCATAGCCCGATATTCCGACGGGCACATCGGGCCGGTCGGACCGCCCGAACCCCGGCGTGTCCATCGCCACCGCATGGAATCCTGCCTCCGCCAGCAACGGCAGCACCGGATCGAACATCGCCCCGCTAAGCGGCGACTGGTGGAGCAGTAACAATGGCGTCCCGCCCTGCCCGCTCTCGCGCAGGTGGATTTGCCCGTATGGCCCGTCGATGTACGAACAGCGGATCAGAATTTAAGGCCCGCCTCGACCCCGATTTGCCGCCGCTGTCCGGGCGAAATGAACGACCCGCCGAACTCGATCGCCGGGATCGCCTCGTTGATGTATTTGCGGTCGAGGAAGTTGTTGGCGAACGCGGTCAGCTTCCACCGCTCGCCCTCGACGCCGACGCGCAGGTTGAGCACGCCGAATGCTTTCCGCCGCGCGATGTTGTAATTGGCGTCGCCGACGAACGCGGGGAGGGCAAGCGTGCTGCCGGGGAGCAGCCCGCTGAACAAGGTCGGGCGGGTCTGGTTCTGCACGGTGTGGAACCATGTCGGGCCGGTGATCCGGTAATCGGCACGCAGCACGATTTTGGTTCTGTCGGCAATCGGCGCGGCGATCTGGGTGCCGAGGTTGATCGTGTAATCGGCGGTGTAGGGCGATTTATTGCCGACGGTATAGGGCCGCGAGCTGTTCCGTTTGATCTCGCTGTCGGTCACGTTGACCGCACCGAACACCGTCCAGCCCTCGACCAGCCGCGCGTTGAGGTTGAACTCTGCCCCCTTCAGATCGACACGGTCGATGTTCGAGACGACGCGCAGCAGGCCGAACGACCCGACGAAGAATTCGAAAAACTGCATGTCGGTGACCTGCGTGTAGTATCCGGCCAGGTCATAGGTGATCCGTCCGTCGAACAGCGCGCCCTTGATCCCGACTTCGAACGCGCTCGACCGCTCCTTGCGATACTGGTCGTTGATCGTGACGCCTGCGCCGATGAAGGCGTTGAAGTTCTGGTTGACCAGTGCCGACGACCCCTGATTGTTGAACCCGCCCGCTTTGAAGCCGACGCCCCAATTGGCGTAGATGTTGGTCGCGTCATTGGGTTTGAAACTGATGTTGAGCTTGGGCTGCAACTGCTGGAACGTCGCGCTCTGCCCCGGAATGCTGCCGATTGCGGGCAGGCCGGGGTTGATCTTCGCGCCTGTGATCGGATCGTTGACGTTGGGGACAAGGCTGCGGACGCGGCGCTCCTCGATGTCGTAGCGCAGCGCAAGACCGATCTTGAACGCCGAGCTCGGCGCATATTCGGCATTGGCGAACCCGGCATAGACATTGGTGTCGAACTGGTCGGAAAACAGCAGCGACGTCGGATTGGTCGTGCCCGGCGCATTGTACAGCGTCGGCAGGACGCCCGCGCCAAGATCGGCACCCAGGCTGACGCCGACTTGCCGGTCGATCTTCAGGAAATACGCACCCAGCTGCCAGTTGAGCGGCCCGTCGCCGGTCGAAGCGAGGCGGAGTTCGGCGCTGAAATCCTTTTGATTGCGGATTTGCAATTGCGTCCCGTCGCACGTCGTCGGCGAATAGGGGCCGAAGGTCGAACCCGTCGTGGGCGCGAAGATGAACGGCACCGGCGTCGCACCAATGAATCCCGGCGGGTTGACGCGGAACCCGGTCAGCGCGGCTGTCGTTGCAAAGCAGCGGTTCGATACGGCGAGATTGGTCGCATTCGCAGGCGCGCCGAGCGCGGGGGATATGTAGCGTGCGAAATCGGCCGACGTGCCGTCGGCGGTCAGACTCTGCTTGATGTCCGAATAGAGCATCCACGCGGTCAATCTGGTCGCGCCGAAGTCATGTTCGATCTTGGCCGATGCTTCGATCGTGCGCTGGTCGTTCGTGGGACGGATGTTGCCGTAATAATCGAACGGGTGCGCGTTCACATCTTCGTTGAATGCGGGGTTCGCGCCCGCGAAATTGGGCAGGTGAAATGACGCGTTGAAATTGATCGAGGCACCTTTGACCTTGGCATAGCGCGCCTTCAGGTCGAGGTTGGTCGCCTCGCCCAGCGCCGCGACCAAGCGCCCGTCGATCCCCCAGACTTCCTGATCGTCGACGACATTCGCGTTCAAAAAGCGGTTGCGGTAAAACCCGTCGGTCTTGCGGAAATTGCCCGACAGGACGATGCCGACATTGCTGCCGAGGGGGGCCGCGATATAGCCGCGCAACTCGCCGGTGCCCTGTTCGGCATAGCTCGCGGTCAGCGACCCTTCGAGCACGTCGCCGGGTTTCACCGTCGTCACGACAATCGCCCCTGCTGCTGCGTTGCGGCCGTAAAGCGCACCCTGCGGCCCTTTGAGGATTTCGATCTGGCGCAGCGTTCCCTGCACTTCGTTGAGCTGCGCGGTGTTGGTTTTCAATATGCCGTCAACGACCAGCGCGACCGAGCTTTCGGCATCGCGCGCGCCGTTGATGCCGCGGATATTGATCTGGGTATCGCCCGCCTCTGCTGTGCCGGTGACGATGGTGACGCCGGGCGTGAGCTGCGCGAATCCGCCCGCGTTGACGACGCCGGTACGCGCCAGTGTTTCGGCAGTCAGCACCGTAATCGATGCGGGAACGTCGTTCAGTCGTTCGTTCTGGCGGCGCGCGGTGACGATGATCTCGGCTTCTTCCGCGCCTGCAGCAGGTGTCTGGGCATAGGCTGGCAGCGCGAGCGACATTGCAGTTGCCCCGAGCAAAATCTTCATCGACGTACGCATCGGTCGTCCCCCTTGTCAGCCCCGCGCCGGTGATGCCGGTCGCGTTTCGATAAGCAATCTATTGTATACAAACTTGTTAGGTCAAGCCTTGCCGTTGCAGGCGGTCGCAGGCTAACACCGGCCTGTCATGACCCGAGCCGCCGACCGCGCCTATGCCGAAATCCGCAGCCTGATCCTGTCGGGCGATGCCGCGCCGGGGACGCAACTGACCGAGGAGCAGCTTGCCGACATCTGCGGCGTGTCGCGCACGCCGGTGCGCGATGCGCTGCGACGACTGGAGGCCGAACTCTACATCGTACGATCGGGATCGCAGCGCGCGTTCGTCGCCGACTGGAGCCACGAGGACGTCGACGAGATGTTCACGCTGCGCGGGATGCTCGAGGCGCATGCGGCGCGGCGCGCGGCGACACGGTTTGATGCCGACGGGCTGGCCGCGTTGCGTGATTGCAACGATGCGCTGGAAGCAGCGGTGCGGACAACCGAACCCGACATCCACGCCTTTCTGGGCAGCAACCGCGAGTTCCATCGCCTGATCGTCGACGCCGCACAGTCGCCGCGTCTGGCCGTGACGCTCGCAACGCTTGTCGAACAACCCGTCGTCCGCCGCACCGCCATGCACTATGGCCGCGACCAGCTCGCCCGCTCGGCGAGCGAACACCGCGAACTGATCCTGGCGTTCGAAGCGCGCGACGCTGACTGGGCCCATGCTGTGATGACGGGCCATATCCGCCGCGCATTCCACGCGTTTCGCGGGGTGGTGGGGTAGCTGCGGCTGGTTTGTCGGGGGAGCCGACAGGCCGCTTTCAGTCCCACAAGGTCCAAGCGGCCTTCCGTTCACATATTCTCCGGTCGTTAGCTTTCGCCCTACTTGCAGACGTTAAGGCAACGCGCGATGCTCATGACATGACTGGAGATCAGCTGACCCATCACAAAAGGCTGAAAGTACGGTCTCGCCCATGACAAGGGGATCGGCGAATAAGTCGTGGCTCCGCGAAATTAGCGACCAAATCGATCAGGATTTTTGGGCTGAGACAGATGCCTGGGAGAGTGTTGCTTCCAACGATTACGAGATGTGGTCACAGGAAAGCGACAAAAACTTGGAGCTGATACAACGTGCAGCTCAGATGGATAGCGGCGAATCTGCTGCGTTTGGCCTTCATTTGGAAGGGGCAAAAGCAGGATCGGTCTGGTGTCAACAGATGGTCGGATGGCATTACTGGACAGGGATTGGAGTCGCCGCCGACCAATATCTGGCTCTGAAATATTACCACTCGGCTATTTGCGGGGGGTCGTGGATAGCTACGTTACGCTATGCTCGGGCTCTTTATGAAGTCGGTCAATACGACGACTGCGAGCGCGTTCTCAATGACGGGATAAGCTGCGGGTTCGTGCCATCATATTATTGGTTGGCTTGGTATCGCCATAAGCGGCTCGGCACCCGCGCAATCAGGGCAGAAGTCCGACCTTTGCTCGAGCATGCAGCCAAAGAAGGTCATCCAGCTGCGAAAGATTTGTTGGCACATTGGATGCGAAGTGGGAAATTGAGGCTACGTGACATCCCGCGTGGGTGGTTGATGGCGGCTCAAATTGCGATTGCGTACGCAAATCGTGAGGCCAACGAGTATCTCGATCGAAGGGCTGAATTAACGGCAGCTTCCCACGCCAATGTTGCCACCGCGCTGACGCAGGACAGCATTGATATGGTGTCCAGTGTCAGGGGCCGTGAGTCGATGAACCAATGACCGAAAAGTTGT
>JANNVL010000052.1:0-12713 GCA_031408195.1 Sphingomonadales bacterium
TGGCGACGCAGAATCAAGCGGCGTCGTGTCCTCGGCGAATTTGGCGTTGCGGATGTTGATCGGGCCGTCCCAGGTAAACGCCTGTCCGTTGCGCCCTGACCGTGTCGGCAGCACGCAGTCGAACATGTCGATCCCGCGCTCTACCGCGCCGACGATGTCGTCGGGTTTGCCGACACCCATCAAATAGCGGGGCTTGTCGGCGGGCAGCATCGGCACCGCAAAATCGAGGACGCGGAACATCTCCGCCTGCCCCTCGCCGACCGCGAGGCCGCCGACTGCGTAGCCGTCGAATCCGACTTCGGTCAGCGCGTCGGTCGATATCTGGCGCAGGTCCGTAAACATCGACCCTTGCTGGATGCCGAACAGCGCTGCATCGTTGGTGAGCGCGTCGCGCGACCGCCGCGCCCAGCGCATCGACCGCTCCATCGACGCCTGCGCCACCTCATGCGTTGCGGGGAACGGCGTGCATTCGTCGAAAGCCATCACGATGTCCGACCCGATAGCGGTCTGAATTTCCATCGACCGTTCGGGGCTGAGCATATGCCGCGAGCCGTCGAGGTGCGATTTGAACGCCACCCCCTCCTCGCTCTTGGTGGTCAGATCGCCGAGCGACATGACCTGATACCCGCCGCTGTCGGTCAGGATCGGGCGGTCCCAGCCCATCCAGGCGTGCAACCCGCCCATCCGCGCCAGCCGCTCAGCCCCCGGGCGCAGCATCAAATGATAGGTGTTGCCGAGGATGATGTCCGCGCCGATGCCGCGCACATCGCCGGGCTTCATCCCCTTGACCGTCCCCGCCGTCCCGACCGGCATGAACGCAGGTGTGCGAACGTCGCCGCGCGGCGTCGTGATGACGCCGGTGCGGGCGAGGCCGTCGGTTGCGGCAATGTCGAAACTAAGAGCGGTCATGGCAGCAGCAAACTCGCATCGCCATAGCTGTAGAAGCGGTAGTTTGCGGCAATAGCGTGGGCATAAACCGCCTGCATCCGCTCGCGGCCCATCAACGCACTAACGAGCATGAACAGCGTCGATTTGGGCAGATGGAAGTTAGTGACAAGGCCACCGACTGCCTTGAACCGGTAGCCCGGCGTAATGAAAATCGCGGTGTCGCCTTCGAACGGCGCAATCGTCCCGTCGTCGCGCGCGGCGCTTTCGAGGAGACGCAGCGAGGTCGTTCCTGCTGCGATGATCCGCCCGCCGCTTGCGCGCACAGCGTTCAGGCGCGCGGCGGTCGCGGCATCGATCTGGCCCCACTCGGCATGCATGACATGTGTGTCGGTATCGTCGGTCTTGACCGGCAGAAACGTCCCCGCCCCGACATGCAGCGTAAGCGTTTCGCGCTGGATACCCGCCGCATCGAGCGCCGCGATGAGTTCGGTTGTAAAATGCAGCGAGGCGGTGGGGGCCGCAACCGCGCCGTCCTTGTCCGCAAACATCGTCTGGTAATCGCGGGCATCGCGATCATCGACACCACGCTTGCTGGCGATATAGGGCGGCAGCGGCATCGTGCCTGCGCGGGCGAGCAGGACTTCGACGGGCTCGTCGCCCTCGAACATCAACAATGCGCTGCCGTCATCGGCGCGTTCGGTCGCCACGGCCGCCACGCCTGACCCAAAGTCGATCCGGTCGCCGTCACGCACGCGACGCGCGTTTTTGAGGAATGCGCGCCAACCGCGCAGACCCTCGCGCTTGTGTAGTGTCGCGCCGATCGTCGCGTCGCCGCGCTTTCCGGTCAACAGCGCAGGGATCACGCGGGTGTCGTTGAAAACAAGGCAGTCCCCTGCCCGCAACAGCGGGGGCAGATCACCTACTCCCCGGTCATGTAATCCCGCATCGTCGACGACCAGCATCCGCGCCGCATCGCGCGGACTGGCAGGCCGCAACGCGATGCGATCCTCGGGCAGGTTGAAGTCGAACAGGTCGACGCGCATCGCGCCGCTTTCCTAGAAAATGCCGAGCACTTTCTTGCGCTTCTTGTCTGGAGCAGGCGCCGATGGGGTAAGAGGCGCGTCCGGTGGCACGATTGCATTAGCAACCGGTGCCGGAGCCACGAGCGGGTTAAGCGCGATCTTTGCCGCATTCGGCCCGTCGGATTCGATCCACGCCTTGACGATTTTCGCCGGATTGGCAGGCGGTTCGCCGCGCTCGATGGTATCGACAAAGTTCATACCGCTGACCACGCGACCGAACGCCGTGTAGTTTTTGTCCAGGCGCAGCACCGGCATAAAGGTGATGAAGAACTGGCTGTTCGCGCTGTCCTTTTCGTTAGCGCGCGCCATCGACACTGTGCCGCGCACATGCGGCGTGTCGTTGAACTCGGCTTTCAGATCGGGAAGCGGCGATCCTCCCTGTCCGGTCCCTTGCGGGTCGCCGGTCTGAGCCATGAACCCTTCGATCACGCGGTGAAACAGCAAACCGTCGTAAAAGCCTGCGCGGGTCAGCGTGCGGATGCGGTCGATGTGCGCGGGTGCCTTGTCGGGCCGCAACTGGATAACGACCTCGCCACCAGTCGAAAGTTGCAGATGCCACAGAGTCTCCGGCGTCGGCGCGGGATCGGGCACGACCGCCGCCACAGGCGCGGGGCCAGTCGGTGCCTTGGCCTTTTTCTTGGCGAGCGCGGGACTGGTAATGGCGAGGAGCGCCATGAACGCGGTGAGGAACTTCATCTAACCCAAGTCTCCAATCTGTAACGCGCAGCACTAGAGCTCCGAAATGAGCCGCGCCTGAACGTCAATGGCCCTTGCGGCCGAGTTTTTCTACCCGCGCCGCGACTTCGGCGGCAACAGCAGGCGACACGAACTTGTCGATCGCCCCGCCATAGAGTGCAATTTCCTTGACCAGCCGCGACGCAATCGGCTGCAAGGCGACATCGGCCATCAGGAAAACGGTTTCGACGCGGTCGTTCAGCGCGCGGTTCATGCCGGTCAACTGATACTCATATTCGAAATCGGTCACCCCGCGCACCCCGCGCAGGATGATCGCTGCGCCTTGGGCATCGGCGAAATCGATGAGCAGCGAGTCGAATCCAACCACGCTAACGCTCGCAATATCGGCACATTCGCGGGTCAGGGTGGCGATGCGCTCCTCAGCAGTGAACATCGGCGTTTTGGCCATATTCGTCGTGACGCCGATCACCAGCCGGTCGACCAGCTTCGCCCCGCGCTCGATGATGTCCATGTGCCCGCGTGTGACGGGGTCGAACGTACCGGGATAGACGCCCACCCTCACCGGTCGCGCTCGACTGCATAACGCGCAATGGCGCGCAGCAAATCGGCCTCGGCACCATAGCTGCCCAGATGCCCGATGGCCTGTTCGACGAGCATCCCTGCCTGTGCCCGCGCACGCTCGACGCCCAGCAGCGACAGGAACGTCGCCTTGCCCTTGCCCTCGTCCTTGCGGAGCGCCTTGCCCGCCGCTTCCTCGTCGCCCTCGACATCGAGCAAATCGTCGGCAATCTGGAAGGCGAGACCGATGTCGCGGGCGTAGCCGCGCAAGGGCGCCCGCCCCTCGGACGGCAAGCGTCCCATGATCGCGCCCGCCTCGACCGAAAACGCAATCAGCGCACCGGTCTTGAGCGCCTGACAGCGAGTGACGGCGGCGAGGTCGAAATCCGAAGTCTCGGCGGCGATGTCCATCATCTGCCCGCCCGCCATGCCCGCCGGACCCGAGGCGCGCGCAAGTCCTTCGATCAATTCGATCCGCACGAACGGATCCGCATGGGTTTCCGGATCGACAATAAGTTCGAACGCAATCTCGTGGAGCGAGTCCCCGGCAAGCACCGCAATCGCCTCGTCGAACGCCTTGTGCACTGTCGGCTTGCCACGCCGCATGTCGTCGTCGTCCATACACGGCAGATCGTCGTGGATCAGCGAATAGACGTGGATCGCCTCGATCGCGCAGCCGACACGGATTGCGGCGGCATGATCGACGTTGAACAAGCGGCTGGCCGCAACCGCCAGCAGCGGCCGCATCCGTTTGCCGCCACCGATGGCGGAGTGACGCATCGCGCGGTAGAGCGGCGCTCGCGCATCGTCGGGCACCGTCAGGACATGGTCGAACAGCCGGTCGACGTCACGCGCGATATCGGCCAGCGCCGTGCCTAATATCGGTGTCATTGCCCCCATGTGCTGATCCTAGCCACCGTCGAACGGCACTGTACCCGTCGGGCTGCCGTCCGCACCGAGCACGATCTTGTCGATTTTTTCCTGTGCCGATTTCAGCCGCGCCTCGCACTGTTTTTTCAGCTGGTCGCCCTCGCTGTAGAGCGAAATCGATTCATTGAGGCTGGCATCGCCGCTTTCAAGGCGCTGCACAATCGCTTCGAGCCGCTTCAGCGCGTCTTCGAACGACAGGGTTGAAAGATCATCGGCCACGGGGGCGCTTGTGGCGAGCGGCGGCGCGGGGGTCAAGGACGCCAGGCGAGGGGGTGATCAAGGAGTTTCGCGTCGGTGGTCAAAAAAGTCATGCGCTCGCGCTCGGCAACTGCCACGAACATGCGATCAAACGGATCCTTGAGGACGGGTGCCAGATCGGGGTCGGTCACGGCGTGAACGGGGCTTAGCCACAATGTGCCCATCCGCCATTGCGGGAGGAGCTGGCGTAATTCATCCGGCGTCATGGCGAGTTTGAGTTTGCCGCTGCGATACTTGATCGCCATTTCCCACAGACTTACCGCACTGACAAAGCCGATGGTGTCGTCCTGCGCGAGGAGCGCAACATAGGTTGGTGAAAGACGCCGACCACCCTCGGCCACCATGATGACGATATTCGTGTCGAGCAGCAGCCTCATTCGTCTGGAAACCAGAAGCTATCAGGCAGCGGGTCATCGAAATCGGGGGCCACATAGGTTACGATGGGACCGTGTTCAGCAATGTGCCGGTGGATCGCATCGAAATCGATGCCGCCGCGCCGGACCGGCGTAAGTTGGTAAGCCGGGACACCGTTCTTGGTGATGACCACCCGTTCTCCGGCGTCAGCCATCCGACCGAGTTCGCTGAGGCGTGATTTGGCCTCTTTGATCGGAATCTCATATCCCATGACAGGTTGGTAGCCACCGGTAGCTACTTTGTCAATTTCGCCCGTTCTTCCGCGACCAGCTCCTTGCGACTGAGCTTGCCGACCAGCGTCTTGGGTAGTTCCCTCCGTACGTCGACCGCCGCCACCCGCTCGTGCTTGCCGAGTTGCGGGTTTAGCCAGCTTTTCAGCGCCTCGCCCTCGACCTCATATCCGTCGTTCAAAGTCACGAACGCCTTGGGCATTTCACCGTGATAGGCGTCGGGGATGCCGATCACGATGGCTTCTTTGACCGCCGCGTGCCGGTAGAGCACTTCCTCGATCTGGCTCGGGAAAACTTTGAACCCGCCGACCGCGATCATGTCCTTCAGACGGTCGACGATGCGGATATAGCCGTCGCTGTCTATGGTCGCGACGTCGCCGGTGCGGAGCGCGCGACCGATGGCACTCATGACGAATTCTCCGTCGCGCTCTGCATGACCCCAATAGCCCTGCATGACCTGTGGGCCAGCGACAACAAGTTCACCAGCTTCTCCCTCGGGCGCAGAACGCGCCGGGTCGTCGCGGTCAACAAGCGCCACCCGCGTTCCCGGTACTGGCTGGCCGATGGTCCCGCCCTTCCCCGCGCCCTCATACGGATTGCAGGCGACGACACCGGAGGTTTCGGTGAGGCCATAACCTTCGATCACCTTGGCACTGGTCAATGCCTCGAATTTGGCTTTCAGCGTTTCGGCAAGTGGCGCAGCGCCCGAAATACAGACCCGCAGCGACCGGAAATCGGTCTTGGCACAATCGGGATGGTCGAGCAGCGCCTGATACATCGTCGGCACGCCAGGCAATGCCGTGGCCTTCACCCGCTGGATCGTTTTCAGACAATCCTTTGCGCCGAAGCGCGGCAGCATCGCGATCATCCCGCCCGACAGGACCGTGCGGTTGAGCACACATGTGTTGGCGAAAACATGGAAGAACGGCAGCACGCCGACGATCCGGTCGGGCAATTTGGGATGTGGGTCGAGGGCATGAACCTGCCGCGCATTCGCGGTCATGCTGGCGTGGGTCAGCATCGCGCCCTTCGGCGTTCCCGTCGTCCCGCCGGTGTACTGGATGAGCGCGATATCGTCTGGCGAGATGGCTGCCGGAGCCGCCCCCTGCCCCGCCGTCATCGCCGCGACCCGCAAGATGCGGGGATCGCCGTCGGGGATCGTTGCCACTTCGGCGGCGCGGAACCGACGGAACAGCCAGCGTTTCACGGGCGGCAACCAGCCCGAGAGATTGCCGACGATCAGCCGGTCGATCAGCCCGTCGTCGAGCAGCGCCTTGGCCGTGTCGAACATCGCAGGCACATCGGTCGTGACGACGATCCGCGCACCGCAATCCGCTGTCTGGTGCGCGAGTTCCGCACGCGAATAAAGCGGCGACATGTTGACCACGATGCCCCCGGCTTTGAGCGCGCCGTAATAGGCAATCAGATAATCGGGCACATTGGGCAGGTAGAGCCCGATGCGATCACCCTTGGCAAAGCCCTGCGCCGCCAACGCCCCGGCAAACGCATCCACCTTCGCGCCGATTTCGGCATAGGTCAGGCGCGCGCCGAGAAAGTCCGTCAGCACGGCGCGCCCGTGTGCCGCAACACTGGCCGCAAACATATCGGGCAAGGTCATCGGCGCGAAAGTCTCATCCCATTGACCGGGATGGACATAATGGCTGTGCCAGATGGCTTCGGGATCGCTCATCGCTGAATTGCTAGAGTGAAATCACACTGCCGAATAGAGGCGAACGCCGTCGCGGGTTTCGAACGTCGCGCGGCCTGTCACTTCGAGGTGGCGAAGATGCGCCAGCGCCTCACCGGTCGCCAGCCCCAGAATGCTATCGTCGATCGCGCGCCCGAACAAGACGCCGAAGCAATCGACGGCGCGGCGCGGCGCTTCGGCCAGATGCGCGTGCAGCCGGTCGAGGCTGGTCCGGTGCCCCTCCTCCAGCCGGTCGAGCCGCGCGTGCAGCCCGTAAAACGGTTCGCCATGCGCGGGCAGGACGAGCAAATCGTCGGGCAGCGCGCGGAATTTCTCGATCGAAACGAGCCAGTCGCCGAGCGGATCGCCCTCCGGCTCGGTAATCGTGACCGACACGTTCGATGTAATACGGGGCAAGACCTGATCGCCCGCGATCATCGTTTTTCCGGCAAAGTCGATCAGGCAGACATGTTCAGGGGTGTGGCCGCTACCGATCCACACAGTCCAGTCGCGCGCGCCAATGCGAATGACGTCGCCCTCTCGCATCGGGACATGGCCGATCGGCAGCGGCGTCACGATCTTGGAAAAATTTCCCCAACCGCGCGCCTTCATAGTACCAACCTGATCGTCGCTCCAGCCTGCCCCGACGAGCTGCTCGACAGCCTCGACCGGCGGCTCGGGACGTTTGTCCGCCACGAGCATCCGCGCCAGCAGATATTCGGCGCGGTTCATCCATAGCCGCGCGCCATGTTCGGCGCACAGCCAACCTGCCAGACCGATATGGTCGGGGTGAAAATGAGTTGCCAAAACGCGGGTAACGCGCCGCCCGTCAAGCGCCTGCCCCCAGGCCGCGCGCGCGTCATCGCTAACCCAGCCGGTGTCGACCACCGCAACTCCGTCTGCTTCGTCGAGCAGCCAGACATTGATGTGTTTGAGCGATCCCGGGACCGGCAGCCGCGTCCAGCCGAGCCCTTTGCTTAAGGGATGCACGACGCCATAGTCGGGTGCGAACTTGCCCATCGGATAAGTCAGCCCGCGCGATTCGAGCGGTTCGAACCCGTGATCGGTCAGGCTCATATCGGGCGCGGGCGCCTCGTGCTCGGGGGGTAAAGCGGTTGCCATTTGCAACCCTTAAGCACAGGTTCGGTGGGTAATACAGCCCGCCAAGCAGTCATCGGGTGACCGACGCGTCCGCAACAGCGGATAAAGTCAGCTCCCGCCCCACACGACGGCTTGCGCGACCCGCATTTCGCCGCGCGCGGGGTCGAAAGTCATGAAGGGCAGGCCGTAAAGCTCATACCCCTCGATAAGCGCCTGCGACACCCGCTCGCAGAATAGCTTGTCGTCGGTCCCCGTCATCAGGCGATAGACGAGCTTGCCGTCGGGAGGCGAGGTCTCAGTCATGCCGAGCGCTCCGTCAGGGTCCGTTCCCACGCCAGCGCATCGCGGACGATACCGTCAAGATCCGCACGCTGCGGGGTCCAGTCGAGGGTTGAAAGGATGCGGGCGTTGTCCGCGACCAGCGCATCGGGATCGCCCGCGCGACGTCCCTCGTAGCGCCGGTCGAGCTTCATATTGGTGACGCGATCCACCGCATCGAGCACCTGGCTCACGCTGAAGCCGGTGCCGTAACCCGCGTTCGCCGTCAGGTTCCCCGACGGATTGGCGATCAGCCAGTCGAGTGCCGCGACATGCGCGTCGGCAAGGTCGCTGACGTGGATATAGTCGCGCACGCCGGTGCCGTCGGGGGTCGCGTAATCGGTGCCGAACACGCTGACCAAGGCACGCTTGCCGGTCGCGGCCTCGGCGGCGATTTTGATGAGGTGCGTCGCGCCCGCCGTCGATTGCCCGGTGCGGCCCTGCGGGTCCGCGCCCGCCACGTTGAAGTAACGCAGCGCGGCATAGTTGATCGGGTGTGCAGCAGCGGTGTCGCGCAGCATCGCTTCGGTCATCAACTTCGACATGCCATAGGGATTGATTGGCACCGTCGGCATATCCTCCCGCACAGGCACGCTGTCGGGAATGCCATAAGTCGCTGCGGTCGACGAAAAGATGAAATGCTTGACGCCCCCGGTGACGGCGCTTTCGATCAGGCTGCGGCTGCGGACGGTGTTGTTGAGATAGTATTTCAACGGGTCGCTGACCGATTCGGGGACAACCACCGACCCTGCGAAATGGATGATTGCGCCGATGTTGTGATCGCGGATCGTGGCGGTAACCGCAGCTTCGTCATCGATGCTTGCCTCGACGAACGGAACGCCGTCGGGGACAGCCCAGCGAAACCCTGTCACCAGATTGTCGATGACAACCACCGGATAACCCGCATCGCGCAACGCGAGCACGGCATGGCTGCCGATATAGCCGGCCCCACCGGTGACGAGGACAGTGGGTCTGGTCATTTTTTCGGCACCATCTTGAGCGTCGGAAAGTCCTTGTTCGCCGCCGCAACCGCCATCAAATAGCTGGTCGGACGCTTCATCAGCCCCTTGGCGTCGGGCAAACGGAACCCGACGATCCTGGCTGCCTCGGCGACGAAATGCACGCAATTGCGCTCGTTCATCCGGTAGATGCTGCCGGGCTTCGCACCGTAACGCTGCACCAGATCGCGCAGCTGCGGATACACCGCATCGGCGACTGTCACCGTGTAGAGCTTGTTGCTCGCGGCCATATACCCCTTGGTCGTCACGTCGATCCGCCCTGGCACCGGCCCCCACAGGATCGCAGGCGTGATCGCCTTGGGCGTAAAACCATAGCTTTCCTCGACCGGCTTACCGTCGACAATCCCCTTGATCGTAATGAACGCATGGGGGAGCTCAAGGCCCAGCTCGCGCGTCCAGAACGCGACCTCGATATCGGCGCGCGCCGTGGCGGGGAACAGGCCCAGCAACAGGGAAAGCAGCACCGGCAGAAAGCGCAACATCGCCTGAACAACTCCCGAGACAAACCGACTTTGCGCGGCTATGGCGACGCCTGCGGAACTTGTCGAGCGACGGCGCATTCACGCCGCATTCGACGCCGTAGCGACTGCCCCCCGCAAGGGGCAACCTCCAGATGTGAAAGCCCTCCCCGCGATGCGCCTCGCCATCGACGTCCTGCTCGACTATTCGCTGCCCCCGAGCGACGACCCTACCGATGTGCTGTTGCAGATCGAGGCTGCCGCGATGGCCGACCAGCGCATTGTCAGCGAGCGGCTGACCGCGACTTCGCCCGAGCGGCTGCGCGCGGTGCGGGGCGAGGATGCGATCGGGCAGCGCACTTGGGCGGCGGGCGTGGGGCGTTTCACGGCGCGTTACTCTGCCACAGTCGAGATCGACCGCGCCGTGCCCAACCTCGCGCCGCTCGGCTCGACACTGGCGCGCGACCTGCCGGGTCTGGTGCTGCCCTACCTGTTGCCAAGCCGCTATGTCGAAAGTCACTTGTTCGAGACGTTCGTCCATCGCCAGTTCGGCCATCTGATCGGCGGGACAAAAGTGGTGGCGATGCGCGACTGGATCATGCGCGAGCTGAGCTATGTCCCCGGCGCGTCCGACGGTTACACGACGGCCAAGGATACTTTCGTCCGGCGCGAGGGCGTGTGCCGCGACTATGCCCATCTCATGGCGGCGTTCGCCCGCGCGGCGCTCATCCCGGCGCGGCTCGTGTCCGCCTATGCGCCGGGCGTCACCCCGCCCGATTTCCACGCGGTGGTCGAGGTCTGGCTCGACGGCGGCTGGCACCTTGTGGATGCGACCGGGATGGCCGCACCCGGCGAAATTGCGCGCGTCGCCATCGGCCGCGACGCCACAGATATCGCGTTCATGACAGTGTTTGGCACGGCGACCCTGCTTGACCAGCGCGTCTCGGTCGTCGCGGAACAAGAGGCAACGCCAGCGGGTTAGGGAGGTCGAACAACAAAGGATTCCCGCGATGACAGACAACACGCCTCTTGCATCGACCGACCACAAACCCGCCCACCCAGAGGGGCAGATTGCAATGCAGGATGAGGCCATCATCCAGCGGCTGGAGGAGAACCCCGAGGACGCCGACGCGCAGCTCGACGCTGCGCTCGATGCGTCAATGGACGGCTCGGATCCGATCTCGATCAGCCAGCCCGCCCGCGCTGCCGAACCCGCCCCGACTGACGGGCAGCACGGTGAAGAACCCGAAGTCCGCAGCAACGCTTGATCCGACGGCGCGGCACGGGCGCTTTTGTCTACATAGCATTTCCCGTTGCACCCCAACAACAGCTGTGATTCACTCCGCAAATGACCCGTTTTGCGCGCCCCCTATCGGTTAAGCTCTCGCTAACCATAAGGGCGCATGATCGGGTCGTGCGCAGCGCGGGGCTGCGGCGTCATGGTGCGGAGTTTAGTACGATGGGTGCGATGGCAAAACCGGTCGACGGCGCGAGCACGTTGAACGAGCTGAAGGAATTTGCGGGCTTCGATAAGGGCACGCAGCGGTATATCCGCCGCTCGCTCGACATCGGCTTCCAGCGCACAGACGCGATCGGCCTGTGGTCGCGCGACCCGATCGAGGCCGCAAGTATCAAGGCGCAGACCAAAGTCTATGGCCGCCTCGAAAGCGTCCGCGCGCAAGTCCCCGAAGACAGTGGCCTCGACCGCGTCGAACAGTTCATGGCCCCGCTGGTGACAATGTCGGCGTTCGACTTGGGACAGGAGCGGCTGTCAAGCTTCTCCGCCTATCGCTTTCTCTACGAACGCCTGATCGGCGCAGCGGCCCGCCCGTGGCTCCCCGGCGCGTTCTGCGCCGCAGCGGCACTCCCGCACCTCCACCCCGAAAAGCGCCGCGTGCTATTGCAATCGATCAGCGAAGCCGCCGCCACCGCGCCCGGC
This sequence comes from Sphingomonadales bacterium, assembly GCA_031408195.1. Lineage (GTDB taxonomy): Bacteria > Pseudomonadota > Alphaproteobacteria > Sphingomonadales > Sphingomonadaceae > Sphingomonas_O. Next base: position 11,579 of record JANNVL010000052.1, read on the forward strand.
TGGTCAAACCGCGAGCCGGTGTTTTATCCGGAATGGGTGGACAAGGTGGAGATGAGTGGGGCGGCGAATTGAATCGGAGGATTGCGCCTTGATGTGCGAACAACTATGACAGTGTCATAGGAGTGTTTGATGAGCGTTCGCAGTGCAAAGCCCGTGACTGTTACGCTTGGCGCGATGAGCGAAGGCGCATCGCGCCGTGTTGCGACCGGTCAATATACCTCTGTCAGCGAAGTCGTCCGTGCGGGCCTCCGCGCACTCGACCGTGAAGAGAGAGCGCTCGACACGATCCTTAAGGCGCGCGTCGCCGAAGCCTTGGCCGACACCCGACCGACCGTCAGCCACGAACAGGTATTTGAAAACCTCAAGCGGCGTCATGAAGCCCGGATGGCGCGTGACGCATAGAATTGTCTGGCAACAAACGGCGCAGGGCGATCTCGATAATCTTTACGTCTGGATCGCCAATCAGGCAGGCGGAGAAACTGCTTATGACTACACCAGCCGGATCAAGGTACATGTCGACAAGCTAGCCGACCTGCCGGGATGGGGCTCTCCGCGCGAGGAACTCGGCCCGGGTGTCCGGACGATTGCCTATCGTCGGCGAACTGTGATCGCCTATCTTGTGAAGGGTGACACTGTCGAAATTTTGAGCTTGTTTCACGGCGGACGCGCCGTGGCCGGGACATTCGACGAATAGATTGCGGTCTACCCTCGCCCCACCACGCTCTCCGGCAAATCCTTCCCGAACACCCGCTGGTAATATTCCGCCACAAGCGCCCGTTCTGCTTCGTCGCACTTGTTCAGGAACGACAGCCGGAACGCGAAGCCGACGTCGTTGAAGATCAGCGCGTTCTGGGCCCAGGTGATGACCGTGCGCGGCGACATCACGGTCGAGATGTCGCCGTTGATGAAGCCCTGCCGCGTCAATTCCGCGACCTTGACCATGTTGTCGACCTCGGCCTTGCCGCCTTCGTGGTCGTACTCGCCGCTTTTCGCCAGCACGATCTGCGCCTCGACCGCGGCGGGCAGATAGTTGAGCGTGACGACGATGTTCCAGCGGTCCATCTGACCTTGGTTGATCTGCTGGGTGCCGTGATACAATCCGCTGGTATCGCCCAAGCCCACGGTATTCGCGGTG
>JANNVL010000053.1:0-13369 GCA_031408195.1 Sphingomonadales bacterium
GGTGCGTCCGGCGTGCGAGGTTTCGGCGACGGCGAGCGTTCGCACCGAGCGTCAAGCACCGCGCATCGTAGCGGTTTTACCCCGCAAAATCGGTGCATTGGACCGTGTCAACTTCGGTCCCGTCGGCGTACACAGCGCCCCCGCACGGACGATCCCGCTTTATGCCGGGCGGCTGCGCGTCTAGTCTTTCGCGCACTTTCATCGCCGATATTTCCTGCCCGCCCCACGCGCGGGCTTCCCTTGTAATAACTGGAATTTCCTATGCTTGGTGGCATTGCCAAAGCGATTTTCGGGTCGTCGAACGACCGCTATGTCAAATCTCTCGGCGGTCTTGTGAACAAGATCGCCGGGTTCGAGCCGACGATCTCGGCGCTGACCGATGAAGAATTGGCGAACCAGACCGTCCTGTTCCGTGCGCGGATCGACGAAGGCGCAACGCTCGACGACCTGCTTCCCGAAGCCTTTGCGACGGTTCGCGAAGCGGCCAGCCGTGTCCTCGGACAGCGGCACTATGACGTCCAGATGGTCGGCGGCATCGTCCTCCATCGCGGCGAGATTGCCGAAATGCGGACCGGCGAGGGTAAGACGCTGGTCGCGACGCTCGCGGTGTATCTGAACGCGCTCACCGGCAACGGCGTCCATGTCGTCACCGTCAACGATTACCTCGCCCGCCGCGACGCTGAGTGGATGGGGCAGGTTTATAAATTCCTCGGCATGTCGGTCGGCGTGATCGTGCCGAACATCGGCGATCAGGAACGCCGCGATGCCTATGCGTCGGACATCACCTATGGCACGAACAATGAATTCGGCTTCGATTATCTGCGCGACAACATGAAATACGAGCGCGCCGATATGACGCAGCGCCCGTTCAATTTCGCCGTCGTCGACGAAGTCGATTCGGTCTTGATAGATGAAGCGCGCACCCCGCTGATCATCTCCGGCCCGACCGACGACAAGTCGGAGCTGTACATGCAGGTCGACGCGCTGGTGAAGCAACTCGTTCCCGAAGATTACGAGCTCGACGAGAAGCAGAAATCAGTGATCCTGACCGAAGACGGCACCGAAAAGGTCGAGCGGATGCTGGAGACGGCGGGACTGCTCGAAGGCACCAACCTCTACGACTTCGAAAACACGCAGGTCGTCCACCACCTGAACCAGTCGCTGCGCGCCAACGTCATGTTCCGCAAGGACACCGACTACATCGTCAAGGACGGCAAGGTCGTCATCATCGACGAATTCACCGGCCGCATGATGGACGGCCGCCGCTGGTCCGACGGCCTGCATCAAGCGGTCGAAGCCAAGGAAGGCGTCGAGATCGAGCCCGAAAACCAGACCATGGCCTCGATCACCTTCCAGAATTATTTCCGCATGTATCCCAAATTGGGCGGCATGACCGGCACCGCCGCGACCGAGGCGGCGGAGTTCCACCAGATCTACAAGATGAACGTCGTCACCATCCCGACGAACGTCGCCGTCGCACGCGTCGACGAGGAGGACACCTTCTACAAGGACACGACCGACAAGTTCCGCGGCATTGCCAAGGCGATTGCCGAGCAATCCGCGCTGGGGCAGCCGGTGTTGGTCGGCACCGTCAGCATCGAAAAGTCCGAATTGCTCAGCGAATTCCTGACCGAGGAGGGCGTCGAACACAAAGTGCTCAACGCGCGCTTCCACGAAAGCGAGGCGCATATCGTCGCGCAGGCGGGCAGCATCGGCGCGGTGACGATTGCGACCAACATGGCCGGTCGCGGCACCGACATCCAGCTTGGCGGGAACGTCGAATTTCGTGTCGAGGACGAATTGCGCGATCTGCCCGACGGGCCGATGCGCGATGCCGCTATTGCCGAGATCAAGGCCGAAGTGGCCGAGAATAAGGCAAAGGTCATCGCGGCGGGCGGGCTGTTCGTACTCGGCACCGAACGTCACGAAAGCCGCCGCATCGATAACCAGTTGCGTGGGCGATCCGGCCGCCAGGGCGATCCGGGCCTGTCGCGTTTCTACCTCAGCCTCGACGACGAACTACTGCGTATCTTTGGCCCCGACACGATGTTCGCCAAGATGATGCGTGCCAATCTGGAGGACGGCGAGGCGCTGCCCCCGTCGCGCTGGATGAGCAAAGCCATCGAGACCGCGCAGAAAAAGGTCGAGGCGCGGAACTACGACATCCGCAAACAGGTCGTCGAATACGACGACGTCATGAACGACCAGCGCAAGGTCGTTTACGAACAGCGCGCCGACATCATGGATTCGGAGACCGTGGATGACGTTTGCGCCGATATGCGCGCCGAGACGGTCAACGGCCTGATCGCCGACGCCTGTCCGCCCAACAGCTATCCCGAGCAATGGGATGTCGCGATGCTGACCGAGCGGACCTTGGAGACGTTCGGCCTCGACCTGCCCTACGCCGATTGGGTCAAGGAAGAGGGCATCGATCCCGAGGCGTTGGAGACGCGGCTTCAGGAAGCTGCCGATGCGACGATTGCGGCCAAGACCGAAGACGTCGGCAAGGAAACGTGGAGCACGATCGAAAAGAGCGTGCTGCTCCAGAACCTCGACCATCACTGGAAGGAGCATCTGGCAACGCTCGACGCGCTGCGTCAGGTCATCCATCTGCGCGCCTATGCCCAGAAAACGCCGATCAACGAGTATAAGCAGGAGGCGTTCGCCCTGTTCGAACGCATGCTGCAACTGATCCGCGAGGACGTGACGAAATTGCTCGCCAACGCACAATTCATGGCCCCGCCCGAGCTGCCGTCGATGCCCGACATCTTCACCAACCTTAATGCCTTTCCCGAAGCCGGGGCATGGGCAGACACTGGCGCATTCGGCAATTTCTCGAGCGGCGATGCGGGGACGCTGACGATGGCGGCACCCACCGAGGCCGCCGCGCTGGGCAGCGATCCCGCATCGTGGGAGGGCAATGTCAGCCGCAATGCGCCGTGCCCGTGCGGTTCGGGGCAAAAGTACAAGCATTGCCACGGGGCGCTGTGACGCCGACTCAAGTAGCCCGTCGCCCCGGACTTGATCCGGGGTTAGGCTTCTTCTTGAACTGCGGCGTAAAAGGTCAGCCTAGGCCCGGATCAAGTCCGGGCCGACGAACGATTTGATGACCGTCCTCGTCGCCGCTTTTTTCCTCACCGCGCTGCTCTACGCCAGCGTTGGTTTCGGTGGCGGGTCGACCTATATCGCGCTTCTCGTCCTCGCCGGGGTCAGCGCGCAGCTCGTGCCGGTCGTCGCGCCGATCTGTAATATCGTCGTCGTCACCGGGGGAACCATCCGGTTCGCCCGCGCGGGCCTTGTGCCGTGGCGACGGGTGCTGCCACTCGTGATTGTCTCGGCACCGCTCGCCTATCTCGGCGGGCTGACACCGATCAAACAATCGACATTTATCGCGATTCTCGGGGCCAGCCTGTTCGTCGCAGGGTTGCTCTTGTTGTTCCAGCGCACTCGCGCCGCTGCCACGACGCGCAAGACCACCACCATCGGCGATGCTGCAATCGGGGGCGCGGTCGGTTATCTGTCCGGCCTTGTCGGCATCGGCGGCGGTATCTTTCTGTCGCCGCTCCAGCATCTGATGCGCTGGGCATCGCCGCGCCAGATCGCGGCAACTGCGAGCGTCTTCATCCTCGTCAATTCGGTCGCGGGGCTAGCAGGACAGTTGACCAAAATCGGTCCGGCGGGCTTGGTCCAAGTCCTCGATTTCTGGCCGCTCATTCTCGCCGTCCTTATCGGCGGGCAGATCGGCAGCCACGCAGGGATCAAGGTGTTCAGCGAACCCGGCGTCCGCCGCGCAACCGGCGTACTGATCCTCTATATCTCGGGCCAGTTGCTGTGGAAAACCTTTGCCGGTTGACGTTCGCGCCCCTTCCACTGACAATGGTGTAAATAGCGGAGAGCAAGCGGTGGAGCATTTCGACGTCCTGATCGTCGGCGCAGGCCTGTCGGGCATAGGCGCGGCGTGGCATTTGCAGGACCGCTGCCCGGGCAAGAGCTACGCCATTCTCGAAGCACGCAGCGCCATCGGCGGGACATGGGATTTGTTCCGCTATCCCGGCATCCGCTCGGACAGCGACATGTTCACGCTCGGCTACAAGTTCAAACCGTGGCTCGGCGAAAAGTCGGTCGCGGACGGACGGTCGATCCGCGAGTATATCGAGGAAACCGCGCGCGAGAACGGCATCGACCGGCATATCCGCTTCGACCACAAAGTCGTGCGTGCCGACTGGTCGAGCGACGATGCACGCTGGATGCTAACGATCCGACAGGGCGATAAGGACGTCCAGTTGACTGCCGGATACGTCATCATGGGCAGCGGCTATTATCGATATGATGCTGGCTACACGCCCGATTTCCCCGGCATCGGCGACTATCGCGGCACCGTCGTCCACCCGCAATTCTGGCCCGAAAGCCTCGATTACAGCGGCAAGCGCGTCGTCGTCATCGGCAGCGGTGCGACCGCGATGACGCTTGTCCCGTCGGTCGCCGCTACGGCTGCCCATGTGACGATGCTGCAACGCTCGCCGACATATGTTGCGACACTGCCCGCCGTCGATCCTGTGGCGCAGAAGCTCCGCAAAGTGCTGCCCAAGCGGCTCGCTTATAGCGTTGTCCGTGCAAAAAACGTCGTGAAGAGCATGGTGCTTTTCTACCTCGTCCGGAAGAAACCCGGCCCGGCCAACAAGCGCCTGATCGGTATGGTCCGCGACGCGCTCGGCCCCGATTACGACATCGAGACGCACTTCACCCCGCGTTACAATGTCTGGGACCAGCGCGTCTGTGCCATCCCTGACTCCGACCTGTTCGAGGCGATCAAGTCGGGCAGCGTCTCGGTCGTCACCGATACGATTGAACGCTTCGATGCGGGCGGCATCGCGCTCACCTCAGGGGCGCGGCTTGACGCCGATATCGTTGTGACCGCGACCGGCCTCGAGATGCAGTTGCTCGGCGGCGCGGAATTGGTTGTCGATGGCCGCAAGGTCGAGATGGCGCAGACGATGTTTTACAAGGGGATGATGCTCGGCGACGTGCCGAACCTGTCGTATATGGTCGGGTATAACAACGCGTCGTGGACGTTGAAGTCGGACCTCAGCGCGGAGCATACCTGCCGCATTCTGAACTACATGGACCGGCGCAAGCTGATTCAGGTTGTGCCGCGGCTCGACCCTTCACAGGTGTCCGACGGCAATTTCTTCGGGCTGACTTCGGGGTATCTCGACCGTGCTGCAGGGAGCGCGCCGAAGCAGGGGAAGGCGCATCCGTGGCGGGTACACCACAATTATGCGCGCGATTTTGCTTCGTTGAAGCTGGGTAAGGTCGATGACGGGGTGCTGGTGTTTTCGGGGGCGGTGGCGGCCACAAAGGCAGCGTAGCGTCGCGGCAAAGCCGCGCCGTCGGTCGTTATGCTGCGCTAACGCCGTCCGCGCTTGCGCGTCTGTGATTTAGCTTCGCTAAATCATCTGCGCGCTGCGCGGTGGCTCCCTGAGTAGGATTCGAACCTACGGCCATTCGATTAACAGTCGAATGCTCTACCGCTGAGCTATCAGGGAATACCGCTGCGGAAGGCGGGCCTATACCAGTGCGGGCGCGCGTTGCAAGCCAATCAGGTCGCGAATTGTTCCATCACGATGCGGTCGTCGAGCGCGTGTTCGGGATCGAACAGCAGTTTCAGCGTCTGCGATTTGTCGATCGACACATCGACCGTGGCGACGTCGCGGACTTCGCGCTGGTCGGCAACGCACGATACCGGTCGCTTGACCGCGTCGAGCACCCGAAACCGGATTCGCGCGCTTTCGGTCAATATTGCCCCGCGCCAGCGCCGGGGGCGGAACGGACTGATAGGGGTCAGCGCCAGCATCGCCGAGCCAAGCGGCAGGATCGGTCCCTGCGCCGACAAATTATACGCCGTGGAACCTGCCGGGGTCGCCACCAGCACCCCGTCGCAGACCAGTTCGGGAATGACGATGCGGTCGTTGACGCTGACCTCCAGTTTGGCGGTCTGGCGCGTTTCGCGCAGCAGCGAGACTTCGTTGATCGCGGGCAAAGTAACGATCTCGCCGTCGATGGTCGTCGCTTCCATCTTGAGCGGCGTCACGTTGAACAGTTTCGCGCCCTCGATCCGCTCGTCGAGCCTCTTGTCGCGCCACTCGTTCATCAGGAAGCCGACCGTGCCGAGATTCATCCCGAACACCGGCAGGATCCGCCGCCGTTCGAGCATCTGGTGCAGCACCTGCAGCATGAACCCGTCGCCGCCGAGCGCCACGACCATTTCGGCGTCTTCCAAATCCACCCAGTCGCGGCGCTCCTTCAGGCGCAGTGCCGCATCCTGTGCCGCATCGGTCGGCGAGACGAGAAGCGCGCGTTTGGGTTCGGCGATCATCCGCCGGTGACGCTCATGTGCCGCGCAGTGGCGGGCGTGCTCAGGTCGAAGTCGTGGCGTGCCGGTTTCAAGCGCAGCGCGCGGTCGATGGCATGGTCGAGCGCGGCATCATCACCCGAACGCAGCGCCGCGCGCAGATCGACATTGTCCTCATGACCGAGACACATAAACAACTGCCCCGACGCCGACACGCGAATGCGGTTGCAGCTATCGCAGAAATTGCGGGTCAGCGGGGAGATGAGGCCTAGGGTCACGCCGAGTTCGGGCACGTCCCAATAGCGTGCCGGACCGCCGGTGCGCTGGGCGCTGGGCACGAGGTCATATTCGGCCTCAATCAGCGCCTTTGCCTCAGTCAGCGGTAAGAAACGGTCGGTGCGATCATCGTCGATCTGCCCGAGCGGCATCGTCTCGATCAGCGACAGCCCGAAACCCTGCTCGCCGCACCAACGCAGCATCGGGACGATCTCGTCGTCGTTCAGACCTTTCAGCGCCACCATATTGATCTTGATCGCAAAGCCGCGCGCCCGCGCCGCTTCGATACCGCCCAGCACGCGGCGCAGATCGCCCTGTCGCGTCACATAACGAAACCGCTCGGGGTCCAGCGAATCGAGGCTCACATTGATCCGCGTGATGCCCGCATCCCACAGCCCATCGGCATGTTCGGCGAGCCGCGTCGCGTTGGTGGTTAGCGTCAGTTCGTCCAACCCATGCCCGATCAGCCCGCCGATTTCGTGCGCGACATCCACTGCGCCGCGTCGTGCCAGCGGTTCGCCCCCGGTCAGCCGAATCCGCGTCACCCCCCGCGCCACAAACCGCCGCGCCAGTTCGGCAATCTCCTCGAGGCTCAGCACTTCGCTGCGCGGGAGAAACACCATCTCCTCGGCCATGCAGTACCGGCAGCGCATGTCGCAGCGGTCGGTCAGCGACAGCCGCACATAGTCGATACGGCGACCGAGGCCGTCGTGCAGTGCCGTGGCGGCGAGTGTCGCGGTGCCGGTCATGTGATTGGGGGTGTTACATTTACCCTTGGCGCGCGACAAGCGGGACGGCTAGCGTAACATTTGTTGAAGGAGCGACCCTGACCGAGCCCAAACCCGATCCGACCCGGCCGACCGTGCTGGCGATGTCGAGCGTCAACCGCAACGCACTGGTCACTGCCCTGTCGCGCGGCGGGTGGCAGGTCGTCGGCGCGCGCGGGTTCGACAAGCCGCTGGAGCGTGTCGCGGAGACGGGTGCCGCAGGCGTGATCGTCGATCTGCGCGACGACGCTATGTCGGGGTTGGCCGCGATCCGCGAACTGGCGGGGCAGGCGCTGGTGCTGGCCGTCGTGCCGGGCCGCGATATCAAATGGATTACCGCCGCGGTTGACGCCGGCGCCACGCATTATCTGACCAGTCCATTCCCGCAGGTCGAACTCGCACAAGCCGTGCGGCTGATCGTCGGCGGCACGATGCAGGGCCGCGCGGCATCGAGCGTGGAGGGCGGTGTCATCCTCGACGGGAGCAAGGCAACCAGCGAGATCGAACGCCGCCTGAAAGCGGGGCGCGTTTCAGCCTTGCTGGTCGCTGCCACGCGCTTTGAGGCAGTCAATGCCGCATACGGGCGCGAGGTCGGCGACGAGCTGCTCGGCGCGGTCGCACAACGCATTGCCGGGGCAGTGCGCGAGGCAGACCCGACCGCCACCATCGCGCGCGTCTCGGGTGCCGAATTCGCGGTGCTGGTGCCGCAGGGCCGGGGCGAGGCGCTTGCCGCCGACATTTGCATCCGCGTGGATCGCCCGTTCATGATCGGTGGGCAGATCGTTGCCATTGGCTGCCGCATCGGTGTGGTCGAGAGCGCAGTCGGCGAGGACTCGGTCGGCCTCCTGCGCCGCGCCAGCCTTGCGCTCGCCGAGGCGCGCATGTCAGGGACGTCGGCGGTGCGCGCCATCGGTGCCGATGACGACGGCGAGGCGCTGTTCGATGCGACCCTCGAAACGGACCTGCGGCGCGCGCTCGACGATCAGGAAATCGAAGTCCTGTTCCAGCCGCAGATCGAGGTGTCGTCGGGCAAGATGATCGGCGTCGAGGCACTCGCGCGTTGGCGGCATCCCGATCATGGCGATCTGGGTGCGGCGACCTTGTTCGCAGTGGCAGGACGCTCGGACTATCTCGTCACCCTGTCGCAGCATGTCCAGCACCGCGCGCTGGCGACTGCCGCAGCATGGCCGGTCGCGTTGTCCGAACTGCGGCTGGCGATTAACCTGACCGCAAATGACATTGCCATGGCCGGTTTTGCCGAAAGCTTTCTGGCGACCGTCGATGCGTCGGGCTTCCCGCGCGCGCGGCTGACGGTCGAGATCACCGAAAGCGGCCTGATCGACAACCTCGAACGCGCCGCCGATGTCTTTGCGACCTTGCGCGCGGGCGGGGTGCGGGTTGCGATCGACGATTTCGGGACAGGCTATTCTTCGCTCGCCTGGCTCAAGGCGCTGCCGCTCGACTATCTCAAGATCGACAAGGATCTGGCACAGGACATTGCCGGCACGACCCGCGACCGCATCGTGGTGCGCGGCGTGATCGATATGGCCCGCTCGCTGGGGTTGGCCGTGGTGGCCGAGGGGGTCGAGACAGAGGAGCAACTCGCGCTGCTGGCGGCGGAGGGGTGCAATTATTGGCAGGGGTTCCTGTTTTCCGAGGCTGTCGGGGTGGACGGGTTGCTCGAACTGGTGATTTCGCGGTCATCGTCGGATCCGCGGGCAAGTTAAGCGATGGCGATCACTGATCCTGAAGTACGGCTGTCATCGCATGATCTACGACTTCTCATTTTGCTTGCGCGTCTCGTAGTGCCGTTGACCGGGAGCGATAACTCCAATGTCGGCGATGCTGCCATAGCCCTCACCCAATCAGAAGCGTTAGAATTGGCTGATTTGCTGGAGCAGTTCACTTCCTCGAAGCGTTTTATCGAAAGTGCGTATTTCGTGGAGGAGGTCTCGAAGCCCGGGGCGCTGAACAGCGGAGCGGCTCGAGAAATCTACTTATCATGGCGTGCGCGCTATGGCCGTACTCGCGCAATGGCCTCCACACATTGGCGGGAATTCATAGCCCGCTTAGGCATCGACCGAGTTCCTAGTGGTTATTTCGCGGGCACCTCGCCGTTGGAAACTCGGCCAATGGACATGAATCACTTTTTGAAAATGGAAACACTGCTGCTCGAAGCCAATGAAATAAGTCCACGGATTCGTGCGCTCGTCCTGCAATTTGTTTCACAACAACTGCAGTCCGTTCAAGCGGTCAGAGATGGAAGGCAAGAGCTACGCAGCGATAGCGTGCGAGACATTCCGAATTCGGTCTTGACCGAAATTCGCGCTCAGCGGGCGTACGAAGAAGGAGGTCGCATATCAGCGACACGCGTGACGGCCACAATGACGCTAATTGCCGACATGTCGGTGATGTTCACGACACGCGACTGGGGTGTGGCTGGCACACTATCGACGATGGCCGGGGCGCTAGGCGCGACAGCAAATCCCGAGAATTAACCCGCGATCTTCGCCAACCCCCTAGCCAATTGCAGCGCGCCGTTGAGCCGCGCTCTCGGCGTGTCCCAATCGCGCGAAATGCTCAGCTTGTTGTCGGGGCGCAGTTTGGCCGTGCCCTTCAGCCGCTCGACATAACCCAATAGCCCCGGCAAATTCGGGAAGCTGTCGTTCCAGAAGCTGACCAGCGCGCCCTTTGCGCCGACGTCGATTTTGGCGATGTGGGCGTTGCGGGCGTGGAGTTTGATTGACATCAACGTCAGCAGGTTTTCGGTCGCATCGGGCAGGGGGCCGAAGCGGTCGATCAGTTCCGCGCCGAACGCCTCGATCCGTTCGGCCTCGTCGAATTCGTTGATCCGGCGGTAGAGCGACATGCGGAGGTCGAGGTCGGGGACATAATCCTCGGGGATGAGGATCGGCGCATCGACGGTGATCTGCGGCGACAGATCGGCCTTGCGCGCAGCGACGATGCCGCCTGCCTTGGCCTCCATGATCGCTTCCTCGAGCATCGACTGGTAGAGTTCGAAGCCGACTTCGCGGATATGACCCGATTGCTCGTCGCCGAGCAGATTGCCCGCACCGCGGATGTCGAGATCATGCGATGCGAGCTGAAATCCAGCCCCTAAGCTATCGAGATCACTCAGAACTTTCAGGCGCTTTTCCGCGCCCTCCGACATTTGCCGGTTCGCTGCCGTCGTCATATAGGCATAAGCGCGGGTCTTGGCGCGACCAACGCGGCCCCTGAGCTGATAGAGCTGCGCCAGCCCGAAACGGTCGGCGCGGTGGATGATCATCGTGTTCGCGCTCGGGATATCGAGGCCGCTTTCGACGATGGTCGTCGACAGCAGCACATCGTATTTGCGGTCGTAGAATGCCGACATGCGGTCCTCGACCTCGGTCGGTGACATTTGCCCGTGCGCGGTGACGGCCTTCACCTCGGGGACTTCCTTGGTCAGGAATTCCTCGATATCGGGCAGATCGGCGATCCGCGGCACGACGAAGAAGCTCTGCCCGCCACGATAATGTTCGCGCAGCAGTGCCTCGCGCAGGACGACCGGATCCCAAGGGATGACATAGGTACGGACGGCGAGGCGATCCACCGGCGGGGTCTGGATCACCGACAGCTCGCGCAAGCCCGACATTGCCATCTGGAGCGTGCGCGGAATGGGCGTCGCGGTCAGGGTGAGCATATGAACGTCGGTCTTCAGCGCCTTCAGCCGCTCTTTGTGCGTGACGCCGAAACGCTGTTCTTCATCGACGATGACGAGGCCGAGGCGTTTGAACTCGACCGATTTCGCCAGAATCGCGTGGGTGCCAATGACGATGTCGAGTGTGCCATCGGTGATCCCTGCGCGGGTCTGCGTCGCTTCCTTCGGCGGGACCAGCCGCGACAAGCGACCGATGTTGAGCGGGAAGCCCTGATAGCGTTCAACGAACGTCTTATAGTGCTGCCGTGCGAGCAGGGTGGTCGGGCAGACCACTGCCACCTGTTGCCCGGCCATCGCCGCGACGAACGCGGCGCGCAACGCGACCTCGGTCTTGCCAAAGCCGACGTCGCCGCAGACGAGCCGGTCCATCGGCTTGCCTGCGCCCAGATCGTCGATGACCTCGGCAATCGCGCGATCCTGATCGTCGGTTTCCTGATAGGGGAAGCGGTCGACGAATTCGTTGAAAGCGCCATCCGGCACCATGACGTCAGCGGGGCGTAACGCGCGTTCGGCAGCAACGAGGATGAGTTCGCCCGCGATTTCGCGGATGCGGTCCTTCATCTTCGACTTGCGGCGCTGCCACGCTTCGCCGCCGAGCCGGTCGAGGGTGACGCCGTCGCTCTCGCTGCCGAAGCGCGACAGGACGTCGATATTTTCGACGGGAACGAAGAGCTTGTCGCCGCCCGCGTAGGTTAGCTGAACGCAATCGTGCGGCGATTTGCCGACGGGGATCGAGGTCAGCCCCTCGAACCGGCCAATACCGTGGTCGCGGTGGACCATGAAATCGCCGGGCGACATGGTCGCGAGTTCGGACAGGAACGCGTCGGCGGATTTCTTGCGCTTGGCGCGGCGGACGAGGCGGTCGCCGAGCAAATCCTGTTCGGTGACGACCGCGAGCGACGGCGCGACAAAGCCCCGGTCGAGCGGCACAACGGCAAGTGCGACCTTGCCCCTGGCGGCGAGTGCCTGTGCCTCGACCCATGTGTCGGCCATCGCGGTGTCGGTGAGGCCGTGGTCGGCGACCAATCCGGCGAGCCGTTGACGCGATCCAATCGAATAGCTGGCGAGGACAAGCCCGGATTTCTTGAGCGATTTCCGGTAGTCGGTCAGCGCCTCATAGACATTCTCGGACCGGCTGCGCTCTGCGCCGAAATCGCGGGGGCCGTCGATCCCGAAATCGATGACGGCGTCAGAACCGGGCTCGTGGAACCCCGACACCAGATGCGCGCGGCGTTCGGCGAGCAATGCGTCCCATTCCTTGCGCGACAGATACAGCGCATCGGCGGGGAGGGGGCGGTAGCTGCCGGGGTCGCTCGACGCGGCCCGCAAGCGGTTGGCGTGATAATCGGTGACCGCCTCGAACCGCGCATCCGCCGCCCCGGGCGATCCGGCATCGCGCACGATGATATCGTCGGGGCCGATATGGTCGAAGAAAGTGCTGAGCTTGTCCTCGAAAAACGGCAGCCAGTGATCCATGCCCGCCAACCGCCGCCCGTCGCTGACCGCTTGATACAGCGGGTCGCCGGTTGCGGTCGCGCCGAATGTTTCGCGGTAGCGGCTGCGGAATCGCTTGATCGATTCCTCGTCGATCAGCGATTCGGATGCCGGCAACAGCGTGAACCCCTCGACCGGCCCGATCGTGCGCTGGTCGGCAGGGTCGAAGCTCCGAATACTTTCGATCTCGTCGCCGAAAAAGTCGAGCCGCAGCGCGTGGTCCATGCCGCTGGGGAACAGATCGACGAGGCTGCCGCGCACCGCATAATCGCCCGCGTCGGCCACGGTTTCGGTGCGGACATAGCCATTTGCTTGTAGGAGTCTGGCGAGGTCGTCGCGGTCGATGCGTTCGCCGGGTGCGAGTTTGGCGACCAGTTGGCGCAGGCGAAACGGTGTCAGCGTGCGCTGCGACGCGGCATTGACCGTGGTGACCAGCAACTGTGGCCCGCCTGCCTTGTCCTGCAAGGCCGACAACGTCGCCATACGTTCCGATGTGGCGCGCAGGCTGGGCGAGGCGCGGTCGTAGGGCAGGCAATCCCACGCCGGGAATGTCAGCACGCGGACTTCTGGCGCGAACCAGTGCGCGGTGTCGGCCACGCCGCGCATCTCGGCCTCGTCGGTGGCGATAAAGACTGCGCGTTTCGTCGCGGCGCGGGCGAGATCGGTCATCAGCCAGGGCAGAAACCCCGTCGGCACGCCAGCCAGCGTCAGCGGCCTGGGCGATTTGAGGATGCGGTCGATCATCTAAAGCCCCTCCCCTTCAGGGGAGGGGTTGGG
>JANNVL010000054.1:0-44308 GCA_031408195.1 Sphingomonadales bacterium
GGAATGACGGCGCGGATGCGGTCCATCATGCCCGCGATCTGCTCGACATGCGGCTTTTCGGTTTCGATCCACAACAGGTCTGCGCCGTTCTGAAGCGAGGCGATGCTGTCGAGAACGCAGCGGTCCTCGCCGGTGCCCGCGCGGAACTGGAACAGGTTCGACGGCAACCGTTTGGGCCGCATCATCTTGCCGTTGCGGTTGAGGATCACGTCGCCGTTCTGCGCGGTGGCAGGGTCGATCTCTTCGCAATCGAGGAAGCTGTTATACTGGTCGCCCAGATCGCCCGGTTCCTTGCTGACCGCGATCTGCTTGGTCAGACCTGCGCCCAGCGAGTCGGTGCGCGTCACGATGATGCCGTCGTCGACGCCGAGTTCGAGGAAGGCATAGCGGCAGGCGCGGACCTTTGCGAGGAAGTCCTCGTGCGGCACCGTGACCTTGCCGTCCTGATGGCCGCACTGCTTTTCGTCGCTGACTTGGTTCTCGATCTGGAGCGCGCAGGCACCGGCCTCGATCATCTTCTTGGCGAGCAAATACGTCGCTTCGGCGTTGCCGAATCCGGCGTCGATGTCGGCGATGACGGGTACGACATGGGTTTCGAAGCCGTCGATCTTGGCGAGCACCGCTGCGCGCGCTGTCTCGTCGGTTGTCGCGTCGAGTTGCTTGAACAGCAGGTTGAGTTCGCGAGAGTCGGCCTGACGGAGGAAGGTGTAGAGTTCCTCGATCAGCGCGGGGACGCTGGTCTTTTCGTGCATCGACTGGTCGGGCAGCGGGCCGAAGTCCGAACGCAGCGCCGCGACCATCCAGCCCGAGAGATAGAGGTATTTGCGCTTGGTCGTGCCGAAATGCTTCTTGATCGCGATCATCTTTTGCTGCGCGATGAAGCCATGCCAGCAGCCGAGCGACTGGGTGTAGTGCGACGGATCCGCGTCATAGGCGGCCATGTCGGCGCGCATAATCCCGGCGGTGTAGCGGGCGATATCGAGACCCGAGCGGAACCGGTTCTGGAGGCGCATCCGGGCGGCGGACTCGGCGTCGATACCGTTCCATGTGCCTTGTGTGTCGATCAGCTGGCGGAGCTGGGCGGTTTCGCTGCTGTAGGTCATGGGGAGGTAGGCTTTCACTTGATTGACAGGCTGATGCGATCCTCATGACAAGGGCGATAGATATATGCGATCAAAAGCTGTGTAGTTTGTTGTTGTGGGGTCGCAATTATAAGGTTTTAAGTTGTTATATTGTAAATAATGTGACAAGTCGCATGAATGGCTGAAGCGAAACTTTTTGCGGGACATGCCGTAAAGCGGTTGCGGCGTGCGGCGGGGTTGACGCAGGCGGCGATGGCCGAGGCGCTTACAGTGTCGCCGTCGTACCTGAATCTCATCGAGCGTAACCAGCGCCCGCTGACCGCGCCGATCCTGCTGCGGATGGCCGAACGCTACGACTTCGACCCGCGGCGGCTAGGCGGGGCGACGCCGGGCGGCGGGGTGGAGGCGGTGCGGCGGCGGCTGGCCGACCCGATGTTCGCCGATCTGGAGATCGAGCGCGCCGAGGTCGAGGAATGGCTGGCGGCGGCCCCTGGCGGGGTCGAGGCGTTCGCGCGGCTGTTCGATAGTGGTGCCAGCACAGGCACTACGCCGGTGGCGAACGACCCCGTCGGCCCTGTCCGCCGCGAGATCGAGCGGTGGCGCAACCACTTTCCCGATCTGGAAGGCTTTGCGGAGACGCTGTCGGACGAACTGCGGATGGGGTCGGGCGATCTTTATGGCGCTATTGCCGACCGGCTGCGTGTCACCCACCAGCTGAGCATCCGCATATTGCCCGTCGATGTCATGCCGGGCACGCTCCGCCGCCTCGACCTGCACGCGCGCCAGTTGCAGCTGAGCGAATTGCTCGACCCCGCCAGCCGGACCTTTGCCGCCGCGTTCCAGCTCGGCCAGATCGAGGCGAAGCAGGAGATCGAGGCGCTCATCAAGGGCGCGAATTTCACGGATCGTGTGTCCGAACGCCTGTATCGCCGCCACCTGACCAGCGGCTTCGCCGCGTCGCTGATGATGCCCTATGACCGTTTCCTGCGCGCATGCGAGGCGACGGGTTACGATGTCGAACTGCTCCAGCGGCGCTTCGGTGCGGGGTTTGAACAAGTCGCGCACCGGCTGACCACGCTCAGCCGTGTCGGGGCACGCGGCCTGCCCTTCTTCATGCTCCGCATCGACCGCGCGGGGCAGGTGTCGAAGCGCTATGCCGGGGCGAGCGCCTCGCCCTTGGTCGAGGCCGACGGGCGCTGTCCGCTCTGGGATGTCCACACGACGTTCGACCGTCCGGGCACTCTGGTGCGGCAGATCGTCGAGCTGGAAGATGGCGCGCGCTGGTTCACCCAAGCCCGCACAGTCAGCCCACAGGGAGGGCGCGTCGGGCAGGTCCGCGCGCAATTCGCCATCGGCCTCGGCCTCGATGCCACGCTCGCCGCCCTGCTGGCGGCGTCGCGCGGCTTCGACCTGAAGCTGGGACAGGCGACCCCAATCGGCCTCGGCTGCCGCGCCTGCACCCGCCCCGACTGCCCGCAGCGCGCGGCACCGCCCGCGTCGCGTGTGCTGGTGTTCAACGAACGCGAACGCGGGGTGAGCCCGTTCGTGTTCGCGGGGGATTGATACCCGCAAGCGACAACTTTTGCGACGTTCGTTCAGGCAGCGGCGCTTTCAAAACCTGCCGTAAATTCATACGGCTCGATCAAAACGCTTGGGCCTCGATCTCCGTGCCGATCAAACCTTTCCAATGACCACGGAGCGGCAGACAGGTCATGTGGTAGATCAGCCAACAGGCATAAATCGTATCAGCGCTGTAACATTGCCCGTCCATCATCTTTCCGTGCGCGGCTTGGTGCCGCAAAGCTGGGCCGGGGCGATAGTTGAATAGCAGATCGATCTCGTGAACGAGGTCTATGCCAAATATCTGCTCCATCTCATCGCGCATGTGATCGAGCAAGCCGCTGAGCGAGCGGTCATCCTGCGTCAGATCAGACATCATTTTGGCGCTATGGGCGTTGGCGTTTTTCAGGACGTAACGAATGGCGTTCTCAAGCTGTGGAATGAGCAAATTGGCGGCGGAGATAAAGTCACCCTGCCAGAAGCGCGCGAAGCCAAGCGAGAATGTCAACTGATAGCCGTCCTGCACAAACGGACTATGATGGACGATGGGCATGAAGTGACGTTGTTCAAGGGGAAAGTTGATCATAACGGTCTGTCGCGCGGGTTCGATCTGCCCTTTGACGACGAGGCGACGGTGTATCTCCAATTGCATCAGCGATTGGGCCTTATACCACTCAGACTTGTCTTCGCCGTCCCCAGGTTTGGCACCGGTTGCCGCGTACACCTTGCCCTCGCGATCAACGTAGCTGCCACCAAACAGCGAACTTAAGATGTACTTTTCGGCTGATTCGTCGGCAGCCTTTTCCAATTCCGCCTTTGACTGCGGACGACTAAGCAACGCGAATCGCAGCAGAATGTCGGGTAGGGTGAGCTTCTCGAAGACTTCAACGGTTCCTGTGACGAGCTCGGTCAGATCAAAGGTAGTTGAAAAAACTCCGAAATCATCGAGTGAAGCGTCTTCTAAGGTCCGTAGCTCTTTCTGGAGTTCAGCTATCCATTCCTTGTTCCCGCCGAACTGCCTCAGCTTGCCTATCGCCGTGCGAACCCAATGTGCCTCGGCAGAAGCCTGGCCGACCTGCTTTCGCATTTTGAGGTCTTGCTCGATGATGCTGGTCTGAGCGCGCTTCTGATTGGCTGTATCCCCGAGTATTCCATAACCGCGCGCGGCAAGCTCCCACACGCCTTGCACCGCCATTGGATAGTCTTGCAGTTCGGTATTGTCGGCGATTTTTTCGGCACCCTGCAATACCGTGCTCCAGTCGAGCACTTTGAAAGCTAGGCCAATCTCCGACACCTTGATGAAGGCAACGTAGGAGTGGGCCTCGATGCAAGCCTCAAGAAGCTTGCTCAGCACATCAGATATGATCTTGGGGAGTTTGGTGACCTTATATAGTCGTGGAGCGATAGCCATTACCCGGCCTGTCAAGTCAGCGAGATCGAGCAAATGTCCGTCATCACCGTATGTACGATGCAGTTCGCCAGTTAGCCGCCTTTGAATTATTTCTGCATACGCACCGACAGCAAGCTTGCCCGCCTTGCCGAGTTTGCGGTCATTGTACCACGCGATGTCTGCAAGGCGGGCTTTTAGAACTGGGTGATCAACCTCGCCAGCATACTCGGCCAAAATGGCATTCTGCTCGCCGCGAAAATCGCTTGCCGTGCAGGAGCGTCCTTCCGCCGATTGCCACATGGGGCCGAACGATTCGGCGCGGTCATCGACTCTAAGGTGAATATTCAGAAGATCGTGCAGGAAGCCGAGTGTCTTGCGCCGCGCTTGATCGCCGCTTTCCTCGGCAGCTGTGCAAGCTTCTCGAAGCTGCTTAATTAGGGAGAATGTGTCGCTCCCCTGATTGTCTGCCAACAGTTCATTTAACGCTGCGCTCCTCAGATGTTCGAGCGTCATCAAATCAGCCGTGGTTTTCGTTTCTGTGTCAGCCATTTGACAAATATGAGGTGAACTGGTCGCAGAACAAGGTTACCCCAACCGTGGCGATCGCGAACAACAAGGATCGTCGTGATCGTAGCGTCGCTGCCGAAAGTGTCCGCTTTTTGCGGCATTGAGCTACGGTAGCCGACAGTCAGCACTCCCGACAAAGCAGTCTAGAAAGCCCGCTTCACATCCGTGTGCCCGAAATCGTCGCCCTTGAAGAGCAGCGCCTCCTCAGTATCCACCGCCAGCGCATAGCTAAAACAATCGCCGTAGTTCAGTCTGGCCGCATGGCCGCTGCCCTTGCCGAAACGGGCATAGGCGGAGCGTCCGAGGCGTGCTTGGCGGGGTGTCAAGGGGACGATTTCGACCAGTAACTTGTCGAGGAACCGGTCGAGGTTGGCGCTGGCGTCGGCATCGTGCGCTGCGTCGATCACGATGCTGGTTTCGAGATAAGTGGCTGCTGACATCTTCAACTGCGGTGAGGCATCATACAGCCGCTCGGTCCACAGCGCGTAATCGTCTTCCTTTTTGAGCACGGCCACGATCACCGATGAATCGATGATCATTTTGGCAGTCCGTCTTCGTCATAGAGAAAACCATCGATGTCGGCAGACCCGACTTTGGGATCGAGCCGCCAATGCGTGTCTTCGATGATGTCGAACAGTGCGCGCAGATTGGCGCTGCGGTCGGCGACGCGGGCGCGCTTGGCGTCGCGCAGGGCGCGGGTAACGGCGTCGGTCAGCGAAATGCCGTCGATTTCGGCCAGTTCGCGCGCAAGCTCGACGGCTTCCACGCTTTTGATGTTCATCTGAACGCCCATTCTACCCTCCGGCTATGACTCTCTACCATAGGAAGGCGGCGCGATCCACCCGCGCTAGGCCAACCACCCCGCCGCTGTCAGGTCGCGGGCATAGGTGCGGCTGACGGGGACTTCGACATCGTTCGACAGCGTCAGGACATGCTTGCCATCGGTGCGCTTTGCCGATGCGACTGCCGCGCGGGCGACCCACCATGAACGGTGGGTTTGCTGGCCGTCGAGTGTCGACAGCTCTGCAATGGCGTCCGACAGGCGGTGGAGGATCAGCGTACTGCCGGTGTCGAGATGGACGCGCAGATAATGGTCCTCGCTTTCGAGTGCGAGGATCGTGGCGGTCTGGAACTGGATGGGCAAGCGATCCCGGAACCGGGTATCAGGCACGCCCGGAACGGCGACCGGCACTGGTGCTGCGGCACCATCCTCGGCGCGACTGCGCGCAATGGCATGGACGATGCCGGTAATTGCCATGCTGACCGTCACGACAAGGCCGAAGTTCATGACCAGCCCCTCGATCGAAGGACGTCGCATCCCGAGTAACATCATCCCCGCGCCGATCACCGCAAGCGTTAGAGGTGCCGAAATCGAAACCGCAATCGCCGCAACCTCCAGCACGGGGTAACGGCGCAAGCGGCCCCAGTCATGGATGGCGGCCGTCACGCCCGATCCGATTGCCGCCCCGGTCAACATGACGATCAGCCAGTAAACGAGGCGCAGGCCGAACGGCACGACGCCGGTGCCCAGCGCTTCGGTCAGCGTCATGAATACTGCGGCAATCGCCGCAACGATAAAGCCCAGGCGTCCGTGCGGCCCGAACCGTGCATTTCGCGCAGCGTGAAGCGCATCCCCGGTCATTTCGCGCACAAATCCGTGGCATTCGTGCAAACTCGATTGAGCGAAGGGGAGCAGAACAGCATCTCGTTTCGGTCACTAACGAAGACCCGAACAGGAGCAAGTCCATGAACACGCTGAAATCGATGATCGCTGCTATCGCCCTCAATATTCCTGCGCTTGTCGCGGCGACGACCGTCGCTGCCACGGCGGTCCCCGCCGCAACGCTGTCGGTCCAGTTCGCCGGAATCGAAACGCCCAAGGGACAGATCATGATGGCGCTGTTCGACAGCGAACAAGCGTTCAAGGGCGGCCGCCCGGTCAAGGCGGTCATGATTGCTGCCGATGGCACCGAGGCCAAGACGCTGGTCGAGGGGCTGCCCGCCGGACGTTATGCGATCAAGTCGTTCCATGACATCGACGGCGACGGCAAGATGGCGGCGAACCCGTTCGGGATGCCGATCGAACCCTATGCCTTTTCGAACAATGCCGCCGGACCTGCAACCTGGGCGGACGCGAGTTTTGCGGTGGCCGCCGGTGCCAATGTGCATCGCATCGCTATCAAATAAGCACATAGTTTCAGCTTTACCGGAGCCCGTCCCGATGACCCAAACCCTTAGCCGTCGTGGTTTTCTTGCCGCCAGTGTCGTGACCGGCGCAGCCATCCTCAGCCCCGACCGCGCGCTGGCGGGTGCCGCACCCGCCGCATGGACATTGGGCGTTGCCGATGTCGAGGCGGACATCGCGCCGACCCGGTTGTCGCTGGTGTCGGGCCGTGCACCAACCGGGTTGGCGGCAACACTGTATCGCAATGGTCCTGCCAAATTCCGGCGCGGCACGACAGCATCTGGACATTGGTTCGATGGCGACGGGTTGCTCCGCCGGTTCCGCATCGACGAAGGTGCTGCGACACTGAACGCGCGGTTTGTCGACACACCGAAACGACGGCTGGAAACGAAACTGGGCGCGATGGTGCAGCCGGGGTTCGGGACGGCGCGCGGTGTCGGCGCGGTTGTAACTGGCCCCGATGCCACCAATGCGGGCAATACCAGTGTTCACATGATCGGCGGCGAGCTGATGGCGCTGTGGGAAGCGGGGTCGCCGACCGTCGTCGATGCGGCAACACTCGAGACGCGGGGGTTCAAGACGTTCCGGCCCGATCTGGCGCAGATGCCGTTCCTCGCGCACCCGCGCACCGAACCCGATGGCACGGTGTGGAATTTGGGCGGGGGCGGCAAGAACACGGTCGTCTGGCAGCTAAGGCCCGACGGCGCGTTGGCGAAAGCCGAAGTCCTTAAGATCGACCGGGCGAGCTATTTCCATGATTTCACCGCAACCGCGCGGCACTTGATCATCGTGCTGCAACCCTGGGTGCAGGAGGCGTTCCGCTTTCCGCTGGCATCGGGGATGGTCTGGCGGCCCGAACTCGGCACGCGGGTGCTCGTCATCGACAAGGACAATCTGACGAAACAGCGCGTTTTCGAACTGCCGAGCTTGTCGTTTTTTCACCTCGGCGATGCGTGGGAGGAAAGCGATGGCACGATCCGGTTCGACGGCTGTTTCAGCAGCGACCCGACCTTCGGTCAGCGGTCGGCGTCGGCGCTGGTGCGCGGCGAGATCGTCCATGCGCCGCCGCCGATGTTGACGCAGGTCGTGTTGCACCGCGACGGGCGCGGCGAGCTGATCACGACGCGGGTCGATGCCGAATTCCCCGCCAGCGACCGGCGACGCGCGGGGCTTTCGCGGCGCTACACCACGCATGTGACCGCGCATCGCGGCGGCCTCTTCGCGCACGGCATCGCCATTTGGGACTGGCAGCAAGGGCGGCAGGACAAGCACGACTTCGGCGACCACCAGCTGGTCGAAGAATTCCTGTTCAAACCGCGCGGCACCGACGAGCGCGACGGCTGGCTGATCGGAACGACGCTCAACCTGCGCGCGCGGGCGACCGAATTGCATGTGTTCGACGCTGCGCGGGTGAGTGCAGGACCAGTGGCGACATGGCGGGCGGATAGGCCGTTGCCGCTCGGGTTCCACGGCACGCTGGTGGCGTGACGGAGCGCCGCTTTCAGTCGCCGATCGACACTAGCAATTTGTCGATCTTGCGTCCGTCCATGTCCATGATTTCGAAGCGGTGTCCGCCGAAATCGAAATGGTCGCCGACACCGGGCAGTCGCTTCATTTCGGCCAGCGCCAGCCCTGCGACGGTTGCATAGTCGCGGTCCTCGGGCAGGGTCAGGCCGAGCCGTTCGGCGAGCAAATCCGCTGCCCACCAGCCCGACACGAGCAAGCTGCCGTCCTCGCGCTCGAACACCGGCGGGTCTTCGTCCTCGTGCCGGTCGGACACGAAATCGCCGGCAATCGACGACAGCAGGTCGGCAGGGGTCACAATCCCCTCCAGATGCCCGTATTCGTCATGGACCAGCGCCATCGGCACATCGGCGCGGCGCAGCGCCTCCAGCGTGTCCATCGCATCGACCTGATCGGGGACGATGGGGGCTTGGCGCATCAGCGCGCGCAGGTCGATCTCGTCGCCCGCGATCAGCACGCGAACGATATCGCGCGCCTGGACGATGCCGATGATCCGGTCGACCGACCCTTCGGCCACCGGCACGCGGCTGTGCGGCAGTTCGGCGAGCATCTTGCGGAGTTCGTCATGGTCGGCATCGGCGTCGATCCAGTCGACTTCGGTGCGCGGCGTCATCACTTCGCGCACCGGCCGGTCGGCAAGGCGGACGACGCCCGAAATGATCGCGCGTTCCGATTCCTCGATCAGCCCCGATTTCGACGCCTCCGCGACGATCAGGTGGAGTTCCTCCGCCGTGACATGATCCTCCGATTCGCGTTTGAGGCCGAGCAGACGGAAGATGAGCGCGCTGGTCGAATCGAGCAGCCAGACCAGCGGCCCGGTAGCTTTCGACAGCCACAGCATCGGGCGCGCGATAGTCGCGGCAATCGGTTCGGGCGCGCGCAGGGCAAATTGTTTGGGCACGAGCTCACCGACAATCAGCGAGACATAGGTGGTAACGGCAATGACAAGGCCGAAACCGACTTCGCCCGAAATATCGGGATCGAGACCGGCATAGGCGAGCCGCTCGCCGACCGGTCCGCCAAGGCTCGACCCCGAATAGGCACCGGCCAGGATGCCGATCAGGGTAATGCCGATCTGCACCGTCGAAAGCAGCTTGCCGGGATCGTTCGACATGGCGAGCGCGACTGCGGCACCGCTGCTGCCTTTGCGCGCCATCGCTTCGAGGCGGGGCTTGCGTGCGGAGACGATGGCGAGTTCGGACATGGCGAACACGCCATTGACCGCGATCAACGCAAAGATGATCGCAACATCGATCCACGGGAATGGGGAGAGCACGGGGTCGGGCATGGCCTAACGAAACAATGCCGTCTTTGCGCGGGCGGGGCAACCGTCCGTTCACCGGCGTGTGGCGAAGAAATCCCTGAGCAGCGCCGCGCTGGCCGATTCGCCGACCCCGCCGAGCACGTCGGGGCGGTGGTGGCAGGTCGGATGCGTGAACACCCGTGCGCCGTGATCGACACCGCCCCCCTTCGGATCAGGCGCGGCATAGACGAGGCGGTCGATGCGGGCATGGGCGATGGCCCCCGCACACATCGCGCAGGGTTCGAGCGTTACCCAGAGTTCGCAGCCGCTCAGCCGGTCGCTGCCGAGCGCCGCACATGCGGCGCGAATCGCCACGATTTCGGCGTGTGCGGAGGGGTCAAGGTCGCGGCGGGTGCGGTTGACGCCCTCGCCGATGATCGTGCCGCCCTGCGCCACGACCGCGCCCACCGGCACTTCGCCGTCGCGGGCTGCTTCGGCTGCGAGGTCCAAGGCGCGGCGCATAGGGTCGGGAAGGGGGAAGGTCATAGCAGCGACTTAGGGGCAGCGCGGTTGACGCGGCAAGCCTTTGCCGATATGCGCGCCGCCTTTCCGAGCAACAACGATTTTCAGGAATTACGAGCGATGGCACGCGTTTGCGAACTGACCGGCAAGGGTCGCCAGGTGGGACACAATGTGAGCCACGCCAACAACAAGACCAAGCGGACCTTTCTGCCCAATTTGCAGAATGTGACCTTGCTGTCGGATACGCTGGGCGAAGGCGTCAAGCTGCGCGTTTCGACCAGCGGCCTGCGGACGGTCGAACATGTCGGCGGTCTCGACAACTGGCTGGCCAAAGCAGGCGACGAGCTGCTGAGCCTCAAGGTCCAGCGGCTGAAGCGCAAGATCGCCAAGGCCAAGATCGCCGTTCCTGCGGCTGCCTAACGATTGTTCGCCGGAGCCAATGGCTTCGGGTCCAGCGCGAATTTGAGCAGGTAAGTTCCCTGCCAGCTCATGAAATTGTCGTCGGACAGCATCCAGATTATGGGGCGACCGGCCTCAAGGGTGACCGCCAACCCCTCGAAATTGTCGTGCAAGGTCGGCGGTGCGAGTCCGGCGACTATCGTGCCTGACACTGGCTTGTCGCTGTCGAGTGTAACCGGATCGATGACGACCAGCGCCGAAGTAAAGCGGTCGGCGACACCGAAACGGCGATTGAGAACCAGAATCCGCCCGTCAGGGAGCTGCGCCGCATCGGTCGGGCTATAGCCTATAGGCGGCACATAGGAACGTGCCATCACTTTGGTCCGGGCGTCCGCCGGATCGCCGTCGAAGACTAGCAACGGGCGCAGCGCAGTCCCCTTTGGCGCGCGTTCGGCAAATACCAGCAGGCGTCCATCGGCAAGGCGGACCATCGCCTCGGGGCCGTTCTCGTGCTGCCACTGCCCCATTGCGGCCGGTCGGACGAGCGCAACCGCCCGCTTGAAATCTGGCGTCGCGCGGCAAAGTCGGCTGTCAACTTCAAAGCCGACCCACCAGCCGCCGGGCACCCGCGCGAGCGATTCGCTGTCGCGCTGTCGTTTGTCGTCGGCGCGTCCGCACCCGCCGGGTAGCGGGTCGATCCGCGCATCGACCGCACGCCCGAACCGTGTCAGGCGGAACCGCAGAACCGAGCCATAGTCGCCGATCGCGGTCACGCGGTCGCCATCGATATCGAGCCCCGACCATCCGCCAAATTGCGACGACAGGCTCGACAGTTTCCACCCGGCGAGCAGCGTCAGCTCACCGGTTCGCACCCGGGAGGGGTCATCGGGTTGCAGCGCCACCGGCACCGAGACGATGGCGACGCGCTCGACAAAGATCGGCGTCAGGCTCGAACTGCGCGGTCCGCCGATGACGCAGATCAGCAGCAGGGCTGCAAGGGTCCGGAGAAACCGCATGACCGCGCGTCATAGCGGCTCGGCGCGACACCGGAAGGGGCCGCGCAACCTGAACATCGCCTAACATGCGTGTTCAGCAATGCGCCACAGCGACTCGCCTAGACCGGGTTCACAATTAGAGGAGACCGACGATGAAAAAGATGTTCCACACTGCTGTGCTGGCCAGCGTCGCCGCCGTCGGCTTCGCCGCGACCCCCGCGATGGCGCAGAACGGCTATGATTATGGTGCCCGCAACGACACCTATCGTCCGGGCGACTATTATCGCGGCAACGATGATCGCCGCTATGACGACCGTCGTTACGATGACCGTCGCTATGACGACCGGCGCTATGACAACCGTGGCTATGCACGCGATTATCAGCGCTGCCGCAGCAACTCGGGCACGACCGGAACCATTCTCGGCGCGATTGCCGGCGGCCTGCTCGGTCGTGAGATCGGTCGTGGCGGGTATCGCAACCAGCCGAGCACGACTGGCTTGATTCTGGGTGCAGGGGCCGGCGCGCTGGCAGGCCGCGCCATCGAAAAAAGCGGCAGTTGCAACCGTCGCTAGGTTGCCGACGTATCTGAGAAACCCTCGGGTCGCGTATTGGGGGTAGGGCCGGAGCGGAAACGCTTCGGCCCGTTTTCATTTCTCCAGATCGAACAGTCCTGCCAGTTGCTCGACCATCGTTCCGCCCAGCTGGTCGGCGTCCATGATCGTCACCGCGCGCTGGTAGTAGCGGGTAACATCGTGGCCGATGCCGATGGCGACGAGCTGGACGGGTGACTTGCCCTCTATCCAGCCAATCACCTGGCGAAGGTGCTTTTCGAGATACGAACCGCTGTTCACGCTGAGGGTCGAATCGTCTACCGGCGCGCCATCCGAAATGACCATCAGGATCTTGCGGTCCTCGGGCCGCGCGATCAGGCGGCTGTGCGCCCACAGCAGCGCCTCGCCGTCGATATTCTCCTTGAGCAGTCCCTCGCGCATCATCAGGCCGAGCGAGGTCCGCGCGCGCCGCCACGGCGCTTCGGCGGACTTATAGACGATATGGCGCAGGTCGTTGAGGCGGCCGGGCAGTTGCGGTCGCCCCGCTGCCAGCCAGTTCTCGCGCGCCTGTCCGCCCTTCCACGCGCGGGTCGTGAAGCCGAGAATTTCGGTCTTGACCCCGCAGCGTTCGAGCGTGCGCGCCATGATGTCGGCGCTGATCGCGGCGATGCTGATCGGCCGACCGCGCATCGACCCCGAATTGTCGATGAGCAGCGTCACGACCGTATCCTTGAATTCGGTCTCGCGCTCGATCTTGTAGCTCAATGAATGGCCGGGGGAGACGATGACGCGCGCCAGCCGCGCCGCGTCGAGCATCCCTTCTTCCTGATCGAAGTCCCATGACCGCGACTGTTGCGCCATCAGGCGACGTTGCAGCCGGTTGGCAAGCTTGGTGACCGCCCCCTGAAGAGTGAGCAATTGCTGGTCGAGATAGGCGCGCAGGCGGACGAGTTCGTCGAGGTCGCACAATTCGTCGGCGGCAATGACTTCGTCGAACTCAGTCGTCCATGCCTTGTAATCGAAACCCGGGGTCAGATCGGCTGGCGGGCGGTTGGGGCGGACGGGGAGCATCCCTTCCTGCTCGCCATCGCCGCCGTCCTCGCTATCCTCGTCGGACAGTTCCTCGCCCTCCGCCTCGCCTTCGCCTTCGCTGTCGTCGCCCGACTGTTGCTCGCCGCGCTGGTCGACCTGGCCTTCGCCGCCATCGCCCTCGTCGGTCGTGCCATCCTCGCCTGACGAATCGTCGTCACCCTCGTCCTCGTTCTCGTCAGTCGGGTCGAATTCGTCGGGCGCTCCGGTCAGTTCGAGGTGTTCGAGCAGTTGCAGGCTGATCTTCTGGAACGCCGTCTGATCGTCGAGCGACAGCGCCAAAGCTTCGAAGTCTCCGCTCGCCTTCTCCTCGATCCAGTCGCGCAGCATCGCGACACCGCGCTCGGCGACCTGCGGGACGGGTTGCCCGGTCAGCCGCTCGCGCAGCAGCAGCGCAAGCGCACCCTGCACCGGTACTTCGTCCTCGGCGGTGGCACGGGCAATCGGGTCGCTCCGCATCCGTGCGTCGAGCGCGGCGTCGAGGTTGGCGCGAACGCCTTCCCATCCCTTAGACCCCAGCGCTTCGTAGCGGACTATTTCGACGGCATCGTAACAGGCACGCGCAGCGGGTTCGGGCGGGGCCGCGCGCTCATGAACGCCAGTGTTATGGAGGCGTAGCTTGAGCGCCATCGAATCGGCGAAACCCCGCGCCTCTGCCACCTGATCGGCAGGCAGCGAGCGGCCCGGCATCGGCACTTTCAGATTCTTGCCCGCCGCGACCGGCGCGTCGGCGGTATAGGCCAGTTCGACCTCGGGCTCTTGCGCGATTGCCCGCGCAGTGCCGGTGAGGACCGCGCGGAACGCTTCGAGGGGAGTTTGTTCGGTCACGATGCCGCCGTATCAATATGCGTCACCGCTTGGAAGTGAACACCTGACCTAAGTTGTCACGCATGGAAGACTGTGATATTGTTATAACACAGCAACACGGAGATCGGCATGCTTAAGCGGCTCTTTCTGATCGGACCCTGCATCTTGATGTCGGCAGCCGCACAAGCGACGGCGCTTCCTGCGGGCTGCGTTGAGTTTACCTGGAGTCGCATTGAGGCTGGTGAGTTTGTGAACGAGCGAGGGGCAATCCATATTCCGGTCCGCGTTTCTGCCTTGAATGGCACAGTCCCCTTTCAGCTCGATACTGGCTCTCGCGCGTCGATGATTTACGACGGGGCATTGCCACCCGCTGCTTCTCCGCCACCCGCAACACTCGAAACCGAAATCGGCGTCGATGCCGTCGGCTGGATGCCTTCACGGCGCACCCTGAAGATCAAGACGGGCATGTCCGCCAAATCGAGCAGGGGAACGCTTGGCGTGGACATGCTCGGCAACGGCTTTTCGCTTGACCTGCCGCGCCGCCGGCTTTGTGCCTTGAGTGCCGAGCGCGCGACGTCCGTGACAAATTGGCAGCCCATCGAACGGTCGAACGGCTCGCCGGTCATCATTGTCAACGACGGCACACGCGACCTGCGGTTATTGCTGGACACAGGATCGAGTGCATTCAGCGTCATTTCGACGAACGGACGCACCGAAGCGTTGGGCAAGGCGAAGGTCATCCGTAGCTTGAAAGTACCGAGCTTTGGGACGACGATCACCGTTCAGGAAAAGACACCGACCAAAAGCTTTACCGCATTTGGACAGCGCCTTGACGTTCCTCTTGCCTATGCGTTTGAGCATCCCTTTGCCGGATTCGCATTGAGTCAGGCAAAGATCGACGGCCTGATCGGCTTGTCGCCGTTCATGAAGGGCGAGCTCATCATGGACTTTGCCAACAACCGGATCGCATTCGTCCGATAAGGTCGGGCGAGACTATCCGCGCATCGCCTCGTGCAAAACCTGCGAGGTGACGGGATAGCCAAGGCCGTCGGGAATGCACAGATGCTGCGCGCCGTCGCGTTCTTCGACCCAGGGGGTTACGGTGTCGATAGGATAAGTCGCGGCGTGGGTCCGCGCGGCCTCGAAACTGTCAAGCATTGCCAGCCGTTCTAGATTGCGGCGCGTCGGAAAGATGATCTTGACCTCGCCTGCATCGGCGCGGGCCAGCACTTGCGATGCGGTGGCCCAGAACAGATGCGTATTTTCGGTGGCATCGACACGCGCCTCAGCATGATCGGCTTCTACTCTGGCCAAGTAGAAATGCGTATCGAAGGTGCGCGTTTCCTTGAAATTGGGGCACCAGCGCGCGAACGGGACCAGTTCGTCAATATCGAGCGTCAGGCCGTGCGTGTCGAGCAACGGGCCGAGGGCGGTTCCGGTGGCCAGTGCGTCGCGCAGCACTTCGACATCGGCGTCCATGCCGACGGCGATCCCGGCTTCTTCGATGGTTTCGCGCACCGCCGCAATCCTTGCTGCGGCATCGTCAGGATCGAGATGCGGAAAACGCGCCGCAAGTTCGTAATCGCCCGGATCGACGCGCCCGCCGGGGAACACGACCGCCCCGCCCGCAAACACCATTGTCGTCGCGCGCTCGACGAACAGATGCTCGGGGCCGTCCGGTCCATCGCGGAACAGGACGAGCGTGGCGGCGGGGATCGGCGGACTGGACACATTTGTTCGCGTAGCGGCCCCGTTGCGTCGTGCAACCCCGCGTGCGACGTTAGTCCTATGGGAATAGTCGAACTGCTGGGCGTTGCGTCGAGTGTCAGCTTGCTGGCGGGCTGGCGCATCTATCTGTGCGTATTCGCGGTCGGCTGGGCGATGCGGCTCGGCTGGCTCGACCTGCCCGACAAGATTTCGAGCCTCGATGTGCTTGCCAACCCCTGGGTACTGGGCGCGGCGGGGGTGGGCCTTGTCGCCGAATTTCTGGCTGACAAGGTGATGTGGTTCGATATGATGTGGGACGCGGTGCACACCGCCGTTCGTCCGGTCGGCGGGGCATTGCTCGCGCTCGCCATCGTCGATCCTGCCGATCCGAAATGGCAGGCAGTGGCGCTGTTGCTCGGCGGTAGCGCAGCTCTGGCATCGCATGCGGCAAAGGCGGGGACGCGCGCGGTCGTCAACGCCAGCCCTGAGCCGGTGAGCAATATCGTTGTCTCGACCGGCGAAGATGTCGCGACGACCGGGCTGCTCGCGGTTACGCTGCTCAATCCCGTCGCCGCGATTTTCGTCGCGATTGCGGTGGCGGGTGGCTCGCTCTACGCGATCGTCAAGGTGCGCGGCTTGCTCAAGCGACTGGTCGGGACCGCACCGCAAAGCTAGAGACGCGAAGATGGCCGTAGATTTTGCAGAGGCGCAAGCCGCCATTGTCGCGGTCGGGCGCTGGCTCGACAGCAAGGGCTGGGCTCTGGCGACGGCGGGCAATTACTCGATGCGGCTCGACGACGGATCGTTCGCGGTGACCGTGTCGGGCAAGCACAAGGGGCGACTGACGCCCGGTGATGTGATGCGCGTCGATGCAGCGGGCGTTTCGCTCGACGGCAAGAAGCCCTCGGCGGAAACCGAGCTGCATCTCGATCTCTATGCGCGCTTTCCCGATTGCGGCGCGGTGCTGCACAGCCATTCGCCCGAAGCGGTGGGCCTCAGCCGCGCCTTTGCCGATGCGCGCAGCTATACATTGGCGGGGCATGAGATGCTGAAGGTGCTGCCGGGCATCGCGACGCATGAGACTGCGGTCACGCTGCCCATTGTCGATAACAGTCAGGACATGGCCGAGATTATCGCCGCTGTTGCCCCTCTGCTGCTGGCACCAGACGCGATCCCGGCCTATCTGATTCGCGGGCACGGCCTCTACGGCTGGGGCCGCGACATGGCAGCGGCGGAGCGCGTGATCGAGGGGATCGAGTGGATGATCGCCGCCGAACTCGCCGAACGCCAGTTTGCATTGGGGTTTAGAGGTTGAGCAAACTCGAAATCTTTGCCGAGGACGGCAAGAAGCTGTCCGAAACCAGCGACGGCGGCGCGATTGCCGATGCGCTTGGTGAAATCGGCGTGACCTTCGAACGCTGGCCGGCGCGCGGGCTGCCTGCCGGGGCTGATGGCGACTCGATCCTCACCGCTTATGCGCCCGAGGTCGAACGACTGAAAGCGTTGGGCGGCTACCAGAGCATCGACGTTGTCAGCGTCGTCCCCGACCATCCCGACCGCGCGACGATGCGGACCAAATTCCTGTCCGAACACACCCATGCCGAGGACGAAGTGCGCTTCTTCGTGCGCGGCGAGGGATTGTTCACCCTCCACGCCGCCGACCGCGTGTGGAACGTGCTGTGCTGCGAAGGCGATCTGATATCGGTGCCTGCTGGCATGACCCATTGGTTCGACATGGGTGCCGCGCCGAACTTCACCGCGATCCGCATGTTCGTGAACCCCGACGGCTGGGTCGCGGCGTTCACCGGCAGCGATATTGCCGAGCGGTTTCCGCGCTACGAACCGGCATGACTCGCGCCATCCTCACCGACATCGAGGGCACGACCTCTTCGTTGTCGTTCGTGCATGACACGCTGTTTCCCTATGCGCGCGCGCGGCTGCCCGCCTATGTGGCCGAACATGGTGGCGATCTGGCGCAGTTGCTCGCGTGGATGGATGCCGATGCGAAGGTGACCGAACTCAAGGACATTCAGGGGCGCATCTGGGCCGAGGGCTATGCGGCGGGTGAATTGACCGGCCATGTCTATCCCGATGCCGCCGAGGCGCTGAGGGGTTGGCATGATGACGGACTGAAGCTCGCGGTGTTTTCGAGCGGATCGGTGGCGGCGCAAAAGCTGATTTTCGGGCATAGCGATCAGGGCGATCTGTCGCCGCTCTTTTCGGGCTGGTTCGATACGACGACGGGGCCGAAGCGCGAGGCCATGTCGTATCTCATGATTGCGGATGCACTCGGCGTCTCGCCTGCCGACATGCTGTTCCTGTCGGACATTGCTGCCGAGACCGATGCGGCAAAAGCGGCGGGGATGCGGGCGATGCTGATCGACCGCGAACATGGGCAGGGTGATATCGCGAGCTTTACGGAGATCGTGCTGTGATATCTCCTTTTAGTCTGCCCGGACTTGATCCGGGCCTAGGCTGCCTTTGGCCTGAGATTGCAAGAAGAAGCCCAGCCCCGGATCAAGTCCGGGATGACGCAGGTGGTGAGATGGTGCGTTGAAACTCAACGGCACTCACACTCGTTCGATCATGCGGACGGCCGACGGGCGCGGCGCGCGGATCCTCGACCAGCGGAAACTGCCGTGGGAAGTCCTGTGGGTCGAGTTGCGGAGCCCCGACGACGCCTTTCGTGCAATCCGCGAGATGTGGACGCGCGGCGCGCCGCTGATCGGTCATGTCGGGGCGTACGGGCTAGCAATGGCGCTTGCTGCAGACCCGTCGGATGCGAACCTCGCTGCGGCGGATAGGAGGCTCAACGACGCGCGGCCCACGGCAGTGAACCTGCGCTGGGCGCTCGATGCGATTGCCGATGCCGTGCGCCCGCTACCGCCCGAGCAACGCGCCGACGCTGCGTTCGCCCGCGCCGATGCCATTGTCGAGGAAGACGTCGGCCTGTCGCGCGCCATCGGCGAGCACGGGTTGGCGCTGTTCCGCGAATTGCACGCGAAGAACCCGGACCGCCCGCTCAACATCCTGACGCATTGCAACGCGGGCTGGCTGGCAACCGCCGACTACGGCACCGCGACCGCGCCGATGTACATGGCGCACGACGCTGGATTGCCGCTGCATATCTGGGTCGATGAAACACGCCCGCGCAACCAGGGCGCGCTGCTGACCGCGTTCGAACTGTCTGAACACGGCATTCCGCACACCGTCATTGCCGACAACGCGGGCGGCCATCTGATGCAGCGCGGACAGGTCGATGCGGTCATCGTCGGCACCGACCGTGTCACCGCGAACGGCGATGTCTGCAACAAGATCGGCACTTATCTAAAGGCGCTCGCCGCGCACGATAATGGCGTGCCGTTCTATGTGGCGCTGCCGTACACGACGTTCGACGCCGACACGCCGTCGGGCGACCTGATCCCCATTGAGGAACGTAACGGCGAAGAGGTTTCATGGGTCGAGGGTGAAGGCGGGCGCATCCGCGTGACGGCCTCGTCTGCGGCGAATCCTGCGTTCGATGTGACGCCCGCGCGGCTGGTGACAGGGTATGTTACTGAGCGCGGGGTGCTGAGTTCGCTTTAGGGCCGCTGCCCCAATCGCTCCACCGCCGCATCGAGCGTGGCATCCTCCTTCGCATGGCACAGGCGCACGACGTGAGTCACCGGATCGGTCTCGTAAAACGCCGACACCGGGATGCCCGCGACGCCGATATTGTCGATGGCCCAATCGCACCATTGCGTATCGGACATCGCGATGCCCGACGCCGCCAGATCGACGTTTACGAACCATGTCGCCGGACACGGCAGCACTGTGTAACCATGGCCGGTCAGGCCGCTGACCAGCCGGTCGCGCGACCGCTGGTTGCGGGCGCGCATGTCGTCGAAATAGGCGCGGTTCTTGCCCAGCCCATAGGCGACCCCGGCCTGCAAATTGGGTGGCGTCGTAAAGGTCAGGAACTGGTGCGCCTTGGCGAGTACATCGGCAATCGGCGGCGCGGCGCACATCCAGCCGACTTTCCAGCCGGTAAGCGCGAAGATCTTGCCCGCCGAGCCTATCTTGATCGTGCGTTCGCGCATCCCGGGCTCTGTTATCAGCGGGACATGGGTTGCGCCGTCGAATACCAGATGCTCCCACACTTCGTCGCAAATCGCGATGGCATCATGCGCGATGCAGAAATCGGCGAGCAATTTGCGTTCGCCTGCGCTCAGCATCGCCCCCGAAGGATTGAGCGGCGAATTGACGATCACTGCCCGCGTCCGCACGCTGCCTGCCGCCTCTAATGCCGCCGCCGCAATCTTCCAGTGCGGTGGTTCGAGCCGGACCAGCCGCGCCACCCCGCCCGCACGTTCGACCAGCGGCCTGTACGCGTCGTAAAGCGGCTGGAACATAACCACTTCATCGCCCGGCGAGACGACCGCGAGAATTGCCGCCGCCAGCGCTTCCGTCGCGCCCGAGGTAACGATCACTTCGTCAGATGACAGGTCGAGCGACTGATGTTCGGCATAATGTGCGGCAACCGCCCCCCGCAATTCGGGGATGCCCCACATCGGCGGATACTGGTTGCTGCCGGTCGTCAACGCCGTTGCGGCCGCGTCGATCACATCCTGCGGCGCACCGTCATCAGGGAACCCTTGCCCCAGATTGATGGCGCCCGTTGCCCGCGCCCGCGCTGACATCATCGCAAAAATCGTCGGCTTCAATGCGGCGTAAAGCGGGTTCATGGCGTTTGGCTTGCGATGTGTGCTGCGCTGGGGCAACGGAAAATTCAGCCCGGGGCCGATAAAGGGATGCGAGATGACCAAACCGACCGATAACACCCCGCCCGAAACCCCGCCCGAAACGCATGTGGCCGATGTCAGCGAGAAGCTCGCGGACAAGCCCGTGTTGCCGAAGCGCAACCTGTCGCCTGCCATTGTGACCGCCGCCGCAACGGGTATCGGTTCGGCAGCCCTGCTCGCGGCGCTGCTCTACGCCAACCGCAGCCGCAAGAAAAAGCCGGACCCCGAATAATGCAAAAACCTATCCGCAAAGCCGTCTTCCCCGTCGGTGGCCTCGGCACACGCTTCTTGCCCGCGACCAAGGCGATGCCGAAGGAAATGCTGCCGGTCGTCGACAAGCCGCTGATCCAATATGCGGTCGACGAGGCGCGCGAGGCGGGCATCGAGCAGATGATTTTCGTCACCGGGCGCGGCAAGGGCGCGCTCGAGGACCATTTCGATATCTCGTACGAACTCGAATCGACGATGTCGGAGCGCGGCAAGTCGCTCGCCGCCATCGAGGACACGCGCTTTGCCCCCGGCGAGATCATCTATGTCCGGCAACAGGAAGCCATTGGCCTGGGCCACGCGATCTGGTGTGCGCGGCATATCATCGGCGACGAGCCGTTCGCGATCTTCCTCCCCGACGAGCTGATGGTCGATTCGCCCGGCTGCATGAAGCAGATGGTCGATGCGTATGAACGGATCGGCGGCAATATCGTCTGCGGCTATGAAGTGCCCGCCGACCAGACCGACAAATACGGCATCATCACCCCGGGCAAGGTCGATGGCGCGCTGGTCGAGGTGACCGGCCTCGTCGAAAAACCCAAAATGGGCACCGCGCCGTCGAACCTGATGATCCCGGGGCGATATATCCTCCAGCCCGAAGTCATGCGCGTGCTCGAAGGGCAGGCGCGCGGTGCAGGGAACGAAATCCAGCTGACCGACGCCATGGCGCAAATGATCGGCACCCAGCCATTCCACGCGCATAAATTTGGCGGGCGACGCTTCGACTGCGGTGACAAGGCGGGGTTCATTACCGCGAACATCGCGCTGGCGCTCGACCGCGAGGATATCGGCGCAACCGTGCGGGCGTTTATTGCGGCGCTGTAGTTTTCCCCTCCCTCTGGGGCGCGTGTCGCCCTCTGCCCGGAGGGAGAGGGGGCACTACTCCCGCACATCCTTCGCCACCGCATCGAGCAGGCCGTTGACGAAGCCCTTTTCGCGCTTGTCGTAGAACGCATCCGCCACATCGACATATTCGTTGATGACGGTCTTCACCGGCACATCGGTGCGCGCGAGCAGTTCGTAAGTGGCGACGCGGAGCAGCGCGCGCATTGGTTTGTCGAGGCGGTCGAGAGTCCAGCCCGACGACAGCCGCGCAGTGATTGCGGCGTCGAGTTCGGCCTCGCGCGCGATGCTACCGCTGACGATGTCGTCGAAAAATTCGACTTCGGCTTCGTTGTATTCGGCGTCCTCGATGGTCGCGCCGAGCCGGTGCTGGTGAAATTCGTAGAGCAATTGCGCGGTGGGGGTCGCCTCCATCGACCGCTGGTAGCTGGCCTGAACGGCGGCAAGCCGTGCGGCGGAACGGGATTTGGAGCGGCTCATATGAGCCGCGCCCTGACCGATGCGGCGTGCGCGGGCAACCCCTCGGCGTCGGCCAACGTCGCGGCGGCAGGGCCAAGGACGGCAATCGATGCAGGTGTGGCAGCCAGAAAAGACGTGCGTTTCATGAAATCGGTGACCGATAATCCACTGGCAAAGCGCGCGCGGCGGCCCGTTGGCAGGACGTGATTGGGGCCGCCCAAATAATCGCCGATGGCTTCGGGTGTGTGGCGGCCTAGAAACACCGAACCGGCGTGGCGGACGCGGGCGAACAGCGCGTCGGGGTCGGCCACCGCGAGTTCGAGATGTTCGGGGGCGAGCCGGTCGATTAGCGGCGGCGCGTCCGAGAGGTTGCCGAGCAAGATGATCGCGCCGTGCTGGTCCCAGCTCGTGCGCGCCGAAGATTCAGTCGAAAGCGTCGGGAGCAACGCTTCGACGGCGGCAACAACCGCATCGGCGAAGGCGGCGTTGTCGGTAATTAAGATCGACTGGCTGGTCGGGTCGTGTTCGGCCTGGCTGAGCAAATCGGCGGCAATCCACGCCGGGTCGTTGTCGACATCCGCCACCACCAGAATTTCCGATGGTCCCGCGACCATGTCGATCCCGACGCGCCCGTAAAGCTGGCGTTTGGCCTCCGCGACCCAGGCATTGCCGGGGCCGACGATCACATCGACGGGCGCAATCTGTGCGGTGCCATAGGCGAGTGCCCCGACGGCCTGTGCGCCACCGACCCGCCAAATTTCGTCGACGCCTGCGATGTGTGCGGCGGCAAGGACAGCGGGGTTGAGTACACCGCCGCGGGTGGGCGTGACCATCGCCAGTCGCTCGACACCGGCGACCTTGGCAGGGATGGCATTCATTAGCACCGATGAGGGGTAAGCGGCGCGACCACCGGGGACATAGAGTCCTGCTGCCTCGACCGCCGTCCAACGCGCGCCCATGCGGGTGCCGGTGGCGTCGGTCCAGTCGCTGTCGGTCGGGCGCTGGCGTTCGTGATAGGCGCGGATGCGGTCGGCGGCGAGGTCGAGTGCGGCGCGAAGGTCGGGGGCAAGTCTGGTGTAGGCGGTGGCGCACTCGTCGCGCGAGATCGACCAACCCATTGTATTTAAGTCGAATTTATCGAATCTCTCGGTAAGATCGATCAGCGCGGTATCGCCCTCTGCGCGGACCCGCGACAGGATCGCGGTGACATCGGCGGCGACATCGGTATCGACCTCGCGCCGCGCATCGACGAGCGTAGCGAAAGCAGCCTCGAAACTGGGATCGGACGCGTCGAGCCTGATCACGACACAGCCCGCCGGAACGCTTCGACCAAGGGCGACACATCGTCGCGGGTCTTCATCGCGGCGCGGTTGACGATGACGCGGGCGGACACTTCGGCGATCACGTCGACTTCGACAAGGCCATTGTCCTTCAACGTGCGCCCGGACGACACCAGATCGACGATCCGGCTCGACAGGCCGAGCGTGGGTGCGAGTTCCATCGCACCATTGAGTTTGACGATTTCGGCCTGCACCCCGCGCGCTTCGAAATGTTTGCGGGTCAGATTGGGGTATTTGGTGGCGACGCGGACGTGACTCCAGCGGCGCGGGTCATCGGTTTCGGCCATGCCAGAGGGTTCAGCGACCGAAATCCGGCAGCGCCCGATGCCGAGGTCCACCGGCGCATAGAGCTCGGCATAGTCGAATTCGTCGATGACGTCCGAGCCAACCACGCCGATTTGCGCTGCCCCGTGCGCGACGAACGTCGCCACGTCGAACGCGCGCACGCGAATGAGATCGACATCGGGACGATTGGTGGCGAAACGCAGCCGCCGGTCGTCCTCGTCGCCGAAACCTGCCTCTGGCACCAGACCCGCGCGTGCCATCACCGGCAGCACTTCGGTCAGAATGCGTCCCTTGGGCACGGCGATTGTCAACATGGCGGTCATAGCGCGCCCGCGCCTAGCGTTCGCTGTCCTCAAGGGCAATCGCGGTGCGCCGGTCGAGCCACGGCGTCCAGCGCCGCCAGCCGCCGTTGAGCGAGAACCATTCCCATAGCGCGGTTGCCGCCAGCGCCCCGGTCGCCGCGATACCGATGGGCAGCGGCGCCCAATGCCCCTGCCAGCCCGTGATGCCGATGCCGATCAGCAACGCCACCCCGATGCTATGCGACAGCGGCGGCATGGGGCGGTCTGCCGTCATCCATTTGAACGCCTGATTGCCGAGCAGGAACAGCATCGGCCCGCCGCAGGCGACGAGAATAAATCCGGTTTCGGCGTGGTGACCGACCGGATGTGCAAGCATCATTTCGTCGGCAACCGCGGTCACCACGATCCCGGCGACGATGGGCATGTGTAGATAGGTATAGGCATTGCGCGCCAGCCGCCCTGCTTGCGCCTCGTGCTCGATCGCTTCGCCGCCACGCTTTGCGCCGGTGTCGAAGTAAATCCACCACATGATCGCGCTGCCGGCAAAACTGGTCGCGAACGCGGCGATGGTCGGCGTATCGGGCGTCAGCTTGGCGAAGGTCGCGCCGGTCACGAGAATCGTCTCGCCGAGCGCGATGATGATGAACAGCGCACAGCGTTCGGCCATATGGCTGCCCGAAATATCCCAATCGTCGACACCCGACTTGCCAAGAAACGGCGTCTGAAAAAACAGCGACGGTCCTGAATATTCGACCGCCAGCGCGCCCGCCCAGAAGAGCAGTCGCCATTCGGCATCGACGAACGTCCCTGCAATCCAGAGGGGCAACGACAGCACGAAATAAAACGCGATCCGCAGGAAATTGCGGACGCGCGCTGGATTATGCCCGCGCGCCAGCCACGCGATCCATAAAGTGCGCGCGATCTGCATCGTCACATAGGCAGCGGCGAACACCCAGCCGCTGGCCTCAAATGCCTTGGGGATGGCCGATGCGAGCACCAGCCCGCCGAGCATCATCGCGATCAGCAACCCACGCACCGCCCCGCGTTCGGGATCGAGCCAGTTGGTCGCCCAGCTGGTGTAAATCCACAGCCACCAGACCGCGAGGAACAGCACCAATGTCTCGAACGCGCCGCGCACGGTCAGGTGATCGACCAGCCCGTGCGACAATTGGGTGATCGCAAAAACGAAGATCAGGTCGAAGAACAGCTCGATTTCGGTGACGCGAGCGCTGTCATTGCCTTCACGGACACGAAACAGGGCGCGGCGGGTATCGACGGACATGGCTTTCTTCTACGGGTGCGATGCGGGAGGGCAAGCGATGACGTTCGACGAGGCAATGGAGTTTCAGGCGGCGTTTTGCGACCGCAGTGGCGCGCCGGTGACCGCGCGGGCGTGCCGCGCGCTGGCGGTGGGGCTGGACCGGACGACGGCAACGGGGCGGCGGGCAATCGACTGGCCGGGCGATTACATCCGCGACGCGTTGCCGCTGCGGCTGGTCGCGCCCTATCATGCGCTGTTTCGCAAGCATGAGATTGCCGCTTTCGACACGCTTGAGGCCATTCGATCCGCCACCGGTGCACACGACCTATGGATCGCCGACTGGCTCGACGGCCCGCCGCAGACCAACGAACCGGCGCGCTCGGCGACGTTCATGGCGGCGCTGCTGATGCTGGGCGAGCGATTCGCGCTGCCGTTCGAGTTGCTCGAAATCGGGTCGAGCGCGGGACTGAATCTGTTGATCGACCGTTATCGCTTCGATCTGGGGGGCAGCGCTGCTGGGCCAGAGGACTCGCCGGTGCTCATCAAACCGGAATGGCGCGGCAACCCACCACCGGCGGCAGATGTCCGCATCGCCAGCGTGCGCGGGGTCGATATCGCGCCCATCGATGTCACCGACTCGGCGGCGGCGGAGCGGCTGATGTCGTATATCTGGATCGACGCGCCCGAGCGCACCGCGCGGGTCGCTGCTGCCATCGCCATGATTGGCGAACGCCCGGTCGATATGGTTCAAGGCGACGCCGCCGACTGGGTCGAAGCGCGGCTGGCCGAGCCGCAAGCAGCGGGCAATGCCCGCGTGCTGATGCATTCGGTGGTCTGGCCGTATCTCGACGAAGAACGTCGGGCGAGGATCGTCGCGGCCCTTGAGGCTGCCGGTGCCCGCGCCACGTCCGATATGCCGCTCGCATGGCTGCGGATGGAATGGGACAGCGGCCACACCCCGCATCGGATCAGGCTGAAGACTTGGCCCGGCGGCGAGGATCGGCTGCTCGGCAACACGCACCCGCACGGCGCGTGGATCGAGTGGGCGGGGCTTCGGTAAGCGCCGCAGGCAAGGAGAAGGATTTTCCACGCGAAGGCGCGAAGGCGCGAAGAGTGCATACTTCTTCGCGCCTTCGCGTGGAAAACACTTCTTCTCGGTGGCGACGCGCAGAAATGTTTCACCCGAAGCACCGAAGACGGCGCACTCGTGAAGTCTTCGGTGCTTCGGGTGAACCTTGGCTCTCGTCGCGATCGGGGATGGCCTGCGGCGCTTTTGCTGGCTGAACGGGGCTGGTCTTCCCCTGCATCGCGATTAAGGGCGGCAGGATGGATATACCGACCGCCCCAAAAATCCCGACCGAAACGACCGTCCACGGCGTCACCCTTACCGACGATTATGCGTGGTTGCGCGATCCCGGCTACCCGCAGGTCGAAACGCCCGCGATCCTCGACCATTTGAAGGCCGAGAACGCACATTTCGAGGCGGCGATGGCCCCGCACCAGCCGCTGATCGACACGTTGTTCGCCGAGATGAAGGGCCGCATCAAGGAAGATGACTCAAGCGTCCCCGCCCAAGACGGCGACTGGCTCTACTGGCGCGCCTTCGAGACCGGCGGGCAGTATCGCAAATGGTGGCGTAGTCATTTCATGGGCGGCCCTGCCGAGTTGATCCTCGATGAACCGGCGCTGGCGGCGGGCAAGGAATATTTCCGGCTCGGCGCACTGACCCTCAGCGAGGACGGGCGCTGGCTCGCCTATGCAACCGACGATGACGGGTCGGAACGCTTCACCGTGCACATCCGCGATTTGACGACTGGCGAGGAACTGGCCGACGTCATACCGGGCACGATGGGCGCACTGGTATGGAA
This sequence comes from Sphingomonadales bacterium, assembly GCA_031408195.1. Classification (GTDB taxonomy): domain Bacteria; phylum Pseudomonadota; class Alphaproteobacteria; order Sphingomonadales; family Sphingomonadaceae; genus Sphingomonas_O. The sequence goes on from JANNVL010000054.1 coordinate 27,028, forward strand.
TGCCGATGCGACCGCGCTGGTTTACGGGCAGGTCAACGACCAGTGGCGCATCGATACCGTCAAGCTGCACCGTATCGGTGAGGCAGTCGCCGATGACGTTGTCATCTACCACGAACAGGACATCGGCTTTCAGTGCGGGGCGGGGATGACCCACGACCGGCAGTGGATCGTGGTGGCGACGGGCGACAACACGACGTCGGAGGTGCGTTTGTTGCCCGCGACCAATCCGCTTGCCGCGCCGCTGCTGGTGCGCGCGCGGCAGGCGGGCCGCGAATATGATGTCGAGACGCATGACGACACGCTGTTCATCGTCACCAACGACACCGACACCAATTTCCGGTTGGTCACCGCGCCTTTGTCGGACCCCGGCGAGTGGACCGAACGGCTGGCCCCGCGCGCCGATTTCTATCTCAACGATGTCAGCACGTTCGCCGGTTTCTTCGTCGTCGAGGGGCGCGAGAACGGCCTCGATCAGGTCGAAATCCACCAATATGACGAGTCGGCGGTCACGCGCATCGCGTTCCCCGAGGCGAGCTATTCGGCCGGACTCGACGAGAACCCCGAATATGACGTTTCGACCTTGCGGCTGTCGTACGAATCGATGGTCTCGCCCTCGCTGGTCGAGGATTACGACGTGGCGACGGGGGCGCGGACGACGCTCAAGGTCCAGCAAATTCCCAGCGGCTACGACAAGGCGAAGTACGCGACCGAGCGGCTGAATATCGCCGCGCGCGACGGGACGATGATCCCCGTTTCGGTCGTCTATCCGACGGATTTCCCGAAGGACGGCAGCCGCCCGCTCTACCTTTACGGCTATGGCGCGTACGGCATTGCGATCCCGCCGGGGTTCTCAACCGGGCGATTGAGCCTGCTCGACCGGGGTTTTGCCTTTGCCATCGCGCATATTCGCGGCGGCGACGATCTGGGCCAGCAATGGCAGCTCGACGGGAAGCTCGACAAGCGCTGGAACGCGTTCACCGATTTCGTCGATGTGGCCAAGGGGCTGTGCGCGGCAGGCTTCTCGTCGCCGGGCAAGGTCTGCGCGGCGGGCGGCTCGGCGGGCGGCGAGCTGATGGGTGTCGTCATCAACACCGACCCCGATCTGTGGGGCGCGGTCGCGGCGCATGTGCCGTTCGTCGATGTCCTCAACACGATGCTCGATGAGACGCTGCCGCTGACGCCGGGCGAATGGCCCGAATGGGGGAACCCGATCGAGGACAAGGCCGCGTTCGACCTGATCCGCAGTTACTGCCCCTACCAGAACGTCGGCGCGCACGCCTACCCGCCGCTGCTCGTAACGGCGGGCCTCACCGACCCGCGCGTGACCTATTGGGAACCAGCGAAATGGACCGCGAAACTGCGCGAGCTGAAAACCGACACCAACCCGCTGCTGCTCAAGACCAACATGGGCGCAGGCCACGGCGGCAAATCGGGGCGGTTCGAAAGCCTGCGCGAGACGGCGGAGGAGTTTGCGTTTTTCCTGTGGCAGATGGAGCTGGCGTGAGTTTCACGCGCGTCTTTACCGCTGCTACCGCCGACATCGACGAGCTCGGCCATGTCAACAATGCGGTATGGGTCCGCTGGATTCAGGACATGGCGACCGCGCACTGGGCGGCGCAGGCGTTGCCTGAGCATATCGAGCAATACTTCTGGGTCGTGGTGCGGCACGAGATCGACTATCGCGGCAATCTGAAAACCGGCGAGAGCGTCGAGGGACGCACGTGGATCGACGGTCCGCCGACGGGCGCGAAGTTCGACCGGCATGTCGCGTTCGTGAAGGACGGCAAGACGCTGGTTCAGGCTAAGACGACTTGGGCGATCATCGACAAGACGACACAGCGGATTTTGCGCGTGCCGAAGGATGTGAGCGCACGGTTTCTTCCCGCTTGACCGGGGACACCCTATTGGGTGTCCCCTGGCGGTATCGCGCGTTGAAGGGGACACCGAATACGGTGTCACCGGCATTGCTCTACTTCGCCAGCTTCTCGTTCGTTGCTACGAGATAGTCCACGATCTGCGGCACGTCCTTGGCGTCGATGGGCGCTTTGTAGACCTTGACCATCTTCTCGACATTCGCCTCCCATTGCGCGCGGGTCAGGCGCGGCTGGTTCAGGATCATGTCGGCGGAATGGCACGCGGTGCAGTTCTGCGTGGCGAGTTCGACATGTGGCCCCGGCGGCAGCGTGACAGTGTCGGCGGGGAGTTCGATGCTGGTGTTGTTGAACACGAACGAGTCCGCCTGCTGGCACCCACCGAGCGCGAGGAGGAGGGGGAGCGCGCGCTTCAAGCGGGCCTCAGCGAGAATTGTTCGACAACATTACGAGCATAGCCGCTTGGGTTCCATGTCGCGAGTTCCGGTTGAACAACACCGCGCGTATTTGTTGCCCGTGGCGCAACCATCGGTTCGCTCGTTTCCGATTTTACCACCGCATGCCAACGTCGGAACCCATAGACGGCTTCGTCAGGTCCGAGCGTTGCGGGAACGACAGCACTCATATCAACCACGATATCGACGCGCGAAATACCGCAATTGCCACCGAAAGCGATGCCCCGGACCTCGTATTCATTACCGTAAGCCGTGCGCTTCACATCGCCATGCCCTGTGACAAAACTCCTCGGCCCCATCGTCGTGATCGGTTCTGTCGGAAAATCCTTGTCGCCCGGCTTCACCGGCACCGTCGGCATCCGGTAGCTTTTCGCCATGAAATAGCTGTCGTCCTCATCGGTGGTCAGCACTTCGATGTCGGTCAACATCTTGATCCAATAGGTCGCGAACCACCCCGGCACGACGAGGCGCAGCGGGAAGCCGTTGAGCAGCGGCAGTGCCTCGCCGTTCATGGCGAACGCGATCAGCACATCGTCGCGCCGCGCGATGTCGATGGGCAATGATTTGATCTTCTGCGGCGCGCCGGGCATCGCGGGGACGTCGAGTCCGGCAAAGCGCACGCGCTTCGCGTCGCCGCCGATCCCCGCCTTGTCGAGCACGTCGCGCAAGCGCACCCCGCGCCAGCGCGCGTTGGACATCGCGCCATGGCCCCATTGCGTCCCCGCGACACGCGGTTGCGAAAAGCCGCGACTGTTGCCCGCGCATTGGTTGACCGCCACGACCTCGACATGCTCGCCCGCGCGCAGCAATTCGGCGAGCGACAGCGACAGCGGCGCTTTCACCCCGCCGCGCACGGTCAGGCGATGCTGCGTCACATCGACTATCGTCGGCATCGCCCCGCCCGACCAGCGCACGAAATGGCGGTCGTTCGGCGTGATCGTGCCGGTATCGAAGACCCCGAACGGCGTTTCGAGCAGCGGCGGGCGCACGCGCTGGACGATCATTTCGCCCTTCTGCGGGAAGCGCGGGGCGAGGGGGCGTTCGCTCGGGCCGCCGGGCAGGTGCAGATCGACAAGACCGCTGCCCGCCGCGAGCGCGCCGCCCGCGATGCCCAATCCGGCCCCGGCGATAAGGGTGCGACGATCGATCTTCATGGGAGCACTTTATGCGCCGGACATGACATCGCCGCAATCGCGACTATATCGCACCTCAATGAACCGCCTCTTCGCCTCGATCCATGACGTGTCGCCGCGCTTCGAGCCGCAGGTCGATGCGCTGTACGACCGGCTGTCGGGGCTGCTCGGCGGCCCGAAGCTGGCGATGCTGGTTGTCCCCGATTTCGAGGACGGCGCGCCGCTCTCCGCCAATCCCGCCTATGCTGCCAAGCTGCGCGGCTGGGCGGCGGCGGGGGTCGAGATGTTCCTCCACGGCTGGTGCCACCGCGACGACGCCAAGGTGCGCGGGTTCATGCAAAAGCACATGACGGCGGGTGCCGGCGAGTTCGCGCAGCTGACCCGCGACGAGGCCAACCGCCGCCTGACCGAAGGACGCAAGGTTGTCGAGGATGCCATCGGGCAGGAAGTCGCCGGTTTCATCGCGCCCGCTTGGCTGTATTCGGATGCCGCCAAACAGGCGCTGAGCGACCAGCATTTTGCGCTCGCCGAAGATCATCTACGCGTATGGTCGCCGGTCACCGGCAAGACCGTCGCCAAAAGCCCGGTCATCACCTGGGCGAGCCGAAGCACCCCGCGCGTGCTGTCGTCGCTGTTCGTGGCGGCTGCCGCTCGCGCCGCGCCATGGGTGTTGAAAGACGCGCGCATCGCGGTCCATCCGGGCGACACCACGGTCCCCGCGCTGCTCGACAGCATCGATGCGACCTATGGCAAGTTCGTCCGCACCCATACTCCCTCGCGCTACGCCGACCTGCTCGCCTGACCCCGGTTTTGCGCGTTCTAACCTACCTCCACAGCTTCGAACCCGGCGGGCTCGAACGCGATGTGCTCCGCTTCAACCGGGCGTGGCAGGAGCGCGGCGTCGACGTCCGGATCGTGCTTGGCCGCGCCGAAGGAGCCTTGGCCGACGAAGCGCCCGACTTGCCCTACACCGTCCTTCAGACTGGGCGGCGCTCGACCGCGCCCATCGAATCGCTGTGGATGATCTGGCATCTGCCGCGCATCGTCCGCGCCATGCGCCCCGATGTGGTCGTTTGCGCGGGCAACAGCTATTCGATTGTCGCTGTCGGCCTGCGGCTCGCGCTCGGGCGTAGATGTCCGCCGATTATCCACCGTGTCAGCAACGATCTCGTCCGCCGCGATCTGGCCGCGCCGCTGCGCCTCGCCAACCGCGTCTGGCAGCATCTCCAGGCGCCGGTGTTCGCGATGTTCGTCGGCATGGCCGAACCGGCGCGCGCGGAGATCATCGAGTATATGGGCGCAGACCCGCGCCGCGTCGTCGCCATCAACAATGCCTCTCTGTCCGAGGCAGATATGTTACGGCTCGCCCAGACCCGCAGCGTCGCGCCCCGCAGCCAGCCGGAGCGCCATTATCTGGCGGTCGGGCGGCTCGCCGCGCAAAAGAACTTCGATCTGTTGCTCACCGCCTTTGCGGCGATGGCGCGGCCCGACGACCGGCTGACGATTGTCGGCGAGGGGCCGCTCCGCACTGCGCTCGAAAGTCGGGCCGAATCGCTGGGCATCGCGGCACAAGTCTCAATGCCGGGGCACCAGAACGCGGTCGATCCCTGGTTCGCTGACGCCGATGCGCTGGTGCTGTCGTCGGATTACGAGGGGCTGGGAATTGTCGTGATCGAGGCGCTGGCGGCAGGCTTGCCGGTCGTGGCGACCGATTGCGGGCCGAATATGGCGCTGTTGCTCGACGGTGTCGGGCGACTGGTTCCGCCGCGCGATGCAATGGCGCTGGCCGGGGCGATGGCGGCAATCGTCACCGATCCGGTCGACGTCGGCACCATGCGTTCGCGGGCGCGGCAATTTACTGTCGAGGCCAATATCGACAGCTGGCTCGACCTGTTTGCGCGGGTGGCGCGATGATCGTCGCTTTTACCCCGCGGCGATTATTGCTATCTGTCGCCAGCAATCGGGCGCGGCGGAAAGAGTTTTACAGCAGTGCAAAACGCTAATCCGCCCCCAGGTGACGGCATCGACGCAGGGGATCCGTTGCCCCTCGCGGTGCGCCAGTCGCCGCTGTGGCGTTGGGCGACACCGGCTCTGTCGGTTGCGCTGCTGGCGTCAGTCATCTGGACGGTTTTCGTCAATAACAAGCTCGACATCCATGAAGTGATCCCGACCAACCCGTTGTTCTGGATTGCGCTACTCGCCTATTGGGCCGCGCCGATCGTGGCCGATTTCATCATTTATCGCCGGTTATGGGCAATTCCGTATGAGGGGCTGATCGCGTTGTCGCGCAAGCAAGTCGGCAATGCGCTGCTCGTCGATCTGATCGGCGAGGCGTATTTTTATGGCTGGGCACGGCGAAAGCTCAACATGGCGACTTCGCCGTTCGGTGCCGTCAAAGACGTGACGATCCTTTCGGCAATGGTCGGCAATGCCTGCACGCTCGTCCTGATGGCGCTTGCCTGGCCCTATATCGGGACGCTCGACTTAGGCGTCGCAGGTACTGCCGTAGCGGCGTCGATCGGCCTGATCGTGCTCATATCGATCGGCGTCGTGATTTTCGGGAACCGGGTGTTCAGCTTGACGAAAGGCGAGCTGTGGTGGGTCGCCGGTGTCCATTTGCTGCGTGTCTTGGCGACGACGGTCCTCATTGCGCTGGCATGGCATTTGTACGACCCCGAGATTGCTCTCGGTATCTGGGCCTTGTTGGCGACGGCCAAGCTGATGGCATCGCGATTGCCGCTGTTCGTGAATACCGAAGTGATCTTTGCCAATATCGTGATCTGGTTTCTGGGAAAGAACAGCGAAATCCAGCAGGTTGTGGGCGTCGTCACGATCCTGATTTTGGCGATTTATCTGGTTGCGGCGGCAGCACTAGCCATCGGCGACCTGATCCCGGCCCGCAAGGCCGCGAAGGAGGAAGAGCGTTGAAGAAAGTTGGTTTGCTTACTGCGTTGCTGCTGCCCGTGGCCGCGTTCGCGCAGGTGCCGTCGTCGCCGTCGCTGGGCATGGCCGAGGGCCGTTGCCGTCCGGGCGAGAGCGGCCCGGCATTCATCGTCAATCTCGTGGGCCTCAAGGACCGCGCGGGCAATCTGAAAGCCGAGCTCTATCCCGCCAACGACGCCGATTTTCTGGCCGACGACAATATCCTGCTCAATGCGGGCAAGACATTCCGACGGGTGGTGGTCGATGTGCCGCCATCGGGCCCGGTGCAGATCTGCATCCGCGCGCCGGCCGCCGGGACATATGGGCTGACGGTGCTCCACGACCGCGACAAGGACCGCAAGTTCAACCTGTCGCGCTCCACCGGCGACGGCATCGGCTTCGGCGCCAATCCGGCGAGCCAGGGGCCATTCAAGCCGAAAGTTGCGAACGCGCGCGCTACCGTCGGCAACGATCCGACGCCGGTAACCGTCATCATGCTCTACCGGACGGGCCTGTTGTCGCTCGGTCGCCTCAAGGCGAATTGAACCACGCCCATGCGGATCGTCGATGTCGCCGCTTTCTACACGCCTTATGGGGGCGGCGTTAAGACGTACATCGACCGCAAGATGGTGGCGGGTCCGCTGGCGGGGCACGAGATTATTTGCGTCGCACCGGGTCCGGCCAACAAGGTCGAAGAGCGCGGACCGAATGCGCGGATCATCTATCTGAAAGACCCGGCGTTTCCGCTCGACCGCAAATATCATTATTTCCGCGATGTCGATGCGCTTTACGCAACGCTCGACGACTTGAAGCCCGACATTGTCGAGGCCTCGTCACCGTGGCGCAGCGCGCGGCTGGTGGGCGAATGGCCGGGCAGCGCGCCACGCACGCTCATCATGCATTCGGACATTCCGTCGGCTTATGGCTATCGCTGGTTCGGCAGCATCGCTTCGCGCGAGACGATCGACCGGGCCGGGAGCATCTTCTGGCAGCATTTGCTCCATCTCAACAGCCTGTTCGAAGCAACCGTGACGATCGCGGGCGATCATCAGCGCGATGCCCTGCACGACGCCGGACTCGTTCGCCTGAACCCCATTCCGATGGGGGTAGAGCCGGGGCTGTTCTCGCCGACCCTGCGCGACGAGGCGTTCCGCGCGCGGTTGCTCGAACGCTGTGACCTGCCGCCCGAGGCGACGTTGCTGCTAGGTGCGGGACGACATGGCCCCGAGAAACGCTGGCCGATGGTGATCGAGGCGGTGACGGCAGCTGGAGCAGGCGCACCGGTCGGCTTCGTGCTGGCAGGCGACGGGCGCGACCGTGCGAAAGTGGCGCGGGCGGCGGCGCGCAACCCGCATATCCATCTGCTGTCGCCGGTCACCGACCGCCAGGAATTCGCGCGGCTGATGGCGAGTTGCGATGCGCTGGTCCACGGCTGCGAGGCCGAAGTATTCTGTACGGTCGGCGCAGAGGCGCGTGCGTCGGGGCTTCCATTGATTATGCCCGATCTCGGTGGTGGCGCGGACCATGCGCGGCTGTCCGATGGCTGGGTCTACAAATCTGCAGACAAGGCATCGCTGGTCGACACGATCCTCGATTTCGCCGCCGCGCCACGCGAACAGGTTCGTGCACGCGCCTTGCTAAACGCGCAGCACGTCCGCACCATCGACGAACATTTCACCGATCTGTTCGGCTATTACGAGACGCTGGTCGGCACGCCGCGCACGATTGCGCCGACGCCTGCCGCCGTCCGTGACACCGCACCGGTCGTCGCCGCCATCGAGCTGGGTGGCACCAAGATCAACATCGCGATCGGCGCGCATCCCGACCGGCTGCGCGCCGAAACCGTCGTTCCGACAACGACGCCTGCCGAAACACTGCGCGCGGTCGAGGCGTTCCTCGACCTGCATCGCGGCAGCTTCGCCGCCATCGGCATTGCGTCGTTCGGGCCGGTCGGACTCGATCCGGCGCGCGGCGACTGGGGGCATATCACCCGCACGACCAAGCCGGGGTGGACCGACACCAATGTCGCGCCGCGTCTGGCAAAAGCGTTCGGCGTGCCGGTCGCGTTCGACACTGACGTCAATGGCGCGGCGCTGGGGGAATATCGCTGGGGAGCGCTGCAAGGTGCGGCAGTTGGCCTATACCTGACCGTTGGCACCGGCGTCGGCGGCGGGGTGGTCATTGACGGGAAACCCTTGCACGGACTCGTTCATCCCGAGATGGGTCATATCCGTTTGACCCGACCCACAGGCGAGACATTCAACGGCGTTTGCCCGTTTCATGGCGATTGTCTCGAGGGGCTTGTGGCTGGCCCCGCCGTGCTGGCGCGGATGGGCAAGACGCTGAGCGATGTTGCCGTTGACGACCCGGGGCGCGCGCAGATCCTCGACGATCTGGGGCAGGGATTGGCGAGCTTCGTCGTCACCCTGTCGCCGACCAAAATTGTCATCGGCGGCGGTGTTGCCAAATCGCCTGACTTCCACGCCGATGTCGCCGCGCGGATGCGGCACTGGCTGGGCGGCTATGTGACGAGCGAAGTGCTCGACAACAGTGAATACGTCGTGCCGCCCGCTTTGGACGACCGGGCGGGGGTCGCGGGCGGGATCGCGCTTGCACAGGATTTGCTCGAACGCCAGACTTCGGCACGACGGTGAAGCGAGTCGGAATCAAGACAAAGGGATAGGCATGGCCATGTTCGGCAAGACGGAAAATGGTGCAGTCGCGGCGCGCAGCGGCGGAGGGAGCCTCAGCTTCATCGGGCGCGAAGTCACGATCACCGGCAATATCGGTGGGTCTGGCAATCTGCATATCGACGGAACGGTCGAGGGCGATGTCGCCGCAGCCAGCCTGATTTTGGGGGCCGAGGGCCATGTGCGCGGTAATATCGTTGCGGATGCCGCGCAGATATCGGGCACGGTCGATGGCACGGTTGCGGCGAAATCGCTGGTGATCGAGGCGAGCGCCCGGATTAACGGCGATTTGAGCTATGACGCGGTAAGCGTCGCTTCCGGCGCGCAGGTCGAGGGGCGTGTGAAGCGCCTGACCCGCGACGCCGAACCGGCGCTGAAACTGATCGCGTCGGAGTAGGCTCGCTCTAGCGGCGCGGCACGCATTTGCGCTTCGACCCCTCGCGGTCGATTTCGCGCCCGAGCAACGCGCCTGCCGCTGCACCGCCCAAGGTGCCGAGCGTGCGGTCGCCCTGCGTATCGATGGTGCGCCCGAGCAGCGCCCCGCCGATCCCGCCGACGATCAGGCCGGTCGTGCCATCGGTGCGGCGGCAATACAGCCGTCCGTCCTTGCCACGCCATTCCTTATACACACGCTTCGCCTCCGCCGGGGTTGGCGTTATCAGAGCAGGGGCAACCATCGCGGTTGCAGCGAGCGCCAGAGCAAGATTTCGCATGAGTCATATCCTGTTTTGCTGAATTCGGATGTGGAACGACTGCACGATGGGGTTGGTTGCATGAACCCAAAACAACGAGCGGCGGCGTTGCGGCAGGATGGTTCAAGTCCGCGACGGATGCGGGCGCGGCATTCCGTCCCCGATATCCTCGTTATCCACAGGCAAAACAGGCGATTTAGGGCTGGAGCGACTCAGAAAAGCATGACAGCTTTCTCTCACAGCCGGAGTGGACGGCGGGGGTCAAACCCCGCAACAGACGCCGGATGCCTAGGCCGGTAACGGTCGCGGAGCCGAGGCGCAAGCCGAAAGCAAAGCGTTCCATGCCGGGGCTAGGGGTTGACGAAAGGCGCGAGGCGCAGCGGAATGATGGCGAAAGCCATCGTCACGCAACCCTTTGAATGCCGCGACAACCGGGCGATGCCGCTGTCTTGACGGGGAAGCGAAAGCCTAACCGAAAAGCGAAGGGATCGCAGCACGCCAGGAGCCTTTGAAGGAGGCTCGGTTGTAGAAAGAGGTCGGTCTTCGGACAGGCTTCGGGAAGCGACAGAGCACCGGAAGAGATCCGGCGCAGTGGGGGTCGGTGGCAACACCGGCCCCCATTGACTGTTTTGGGGGTCTAGCTCTTCACCCTCCCTTTGGGGAAGAGCGCCATCAGAGTCAGTCCCGCAGCAGTTCGTTGATCGCCGTCTTCGCCCGCGTCTGTGCATCCACGCGCTTCACAATGACCGCACACGACAACGACGGCCCCGGCGAACCGTCAGGCAGCGGCTTGCCCGGCATCGCGCCGGGGACCACCACCGAATAGGCGGGGACGCGCCCGACGAACACTTCGCCGGTGCTGCGGTCGATGATTTTGCTCGTGGACGAGATGAACACCCCCATCGACAGCACCGCGCCGCGCTCAATGTGGACCCCCTCGACGACTTCGGATCGCGCGCCGATGAAGCAATCGTCCTCGATCACGACGGGATTGGCCTGCAGCGGTTCGAGCACCCCGCCGATGCCGACGCCGCCGGACAGATGCACGTTCGTGCCGATCTGCGCGCAGCTGCCGACGGTCGCCCAAGTGTCGACCATCGTATTCGCGCCGACATGCGCGCCGATGTTGACGAAGCTGGGCATCAGCACGACGTTCTTGCCGATATATGCGCCGCGCCGGACAATGGCCCCGGGCACCGCGCGGAAGCCCGCTGCGCGAAACGCATTGTCGCCCCAGCCGGTAAATTTCGACGGCACCTTGTCGAACCAGTTCGCGCCGTGCGGCCCCGCCATGATTTCATTGTCGTTGAGGCGAAAGCTGAGCAGCACGGCCTTCTTTAGCCACTGGTTGACCGTCGAGCCGCCGTTGCCATCCGGTTCGGCCACGCGCAGGTCGCCGCTGTCGAGCGCCATGATCGCGGCATCGACCGCCATGCGGACTTCGCCCTGCGTCGCGGTCGAGATGGTGTCGCGCGCCTCCCATGCCGCGTCGATGATGCTTTGCAGATTCACGCCATTTCCCCCAAAATCTCAGACGTTAATTCGTGCAGCCAGTCGGTCAGATGCGCGGTGCGATAATCGATGAAGGGCGCAAATTCCTCGTCCGAGGCCTGCTCCGACCCGTTGTCGATCCACAAGGTCGTCATCCCGATTTGCTTTGCCGGTTTCAGGTTGCGCGCCATATCCTCGGCAAACAGCGCGCGCGTCGGATCGACGCCCCAGCGCGCGCACATGGCAGCGTAACTGGCGGGCGCGGGTTTGGGCACATAGTCCATCGCGTGGATGTCATGGATGGCCTCGAAGCTCGTGCCCAGCCCGATCCGGTCAAGCACGCGCTGGGCATAATCGACATCGCCATTGGTGAAGACAAGCTTGCGCCCCGGTAGCCGCGCAATCGCCTCGACCAGTCGCGCGTCATGTTCGACACGGTCGAGCGCGATGTCATGGACGTCGTCGAGGAAATGCCGGGGGTCGGTCCCGTGCAGCGCCATCAGGCCCGACAAGGTCGTGCCATGATCGCGGAAATAGCGTTTCTGGATGGCACGCGCCTGCACCGGATCGCACCCGACCAACCGTCCGACATAGGCCGTCATCCGTTCGTCGATCAGCGCAAACAGGTCGCACGACGCCGGGTAGAGCGTGTTGTCGAGATCGAAGATCCACGCGTCGATGTGCGTCAGGTCGGGGGAGGCGTGAAGGCTCATGGTGAACGTCCCTTACCGGCACTGTCCCACGGCGCAATCGCGTTCGGAATCGTGCGAAGGATAATCGCGCATTAGCCCTGTCCAGCGGAATGCGTGTCCGAGTCGGGCGCGAGTCGGGAGGGTGTATGTCGGGACTGCGCGCAAGTTGGTTGACGGGCGTCGTCCTGCCGCTTGCCACGCTCGCCGCCTGTGGCGGGGGCAGCGACACTGGCAGCGTCGCCTCGACGCCGACACCCGTGCCCACGGCGGCGGCTCCCGCGCCTGTTGCCGCAGCGACACCGGCATCCAGCATCAACTACGACACGTCCGAATACCGGCGCTCGAATGCCGCCGCGCAAGCGCAGGCGCTCGCCGCGTATAACGCTGGCGCAACCGGCAGCGGCATATTGGTCGGCGTCATCGATTCGGGCGTGGATGCGACGAGCGCCGAGTTCGCCGGGCGCATCAGCCCCCTGTCGGCCGATTTTGCCGGATCGCGCGGGATTCAGGACGAGGGCGGCCATGGCACCGCCGTCGCCAATATCCTGCTCGGTGCACGCAACGACACCGGCATCCACGGCATTGCGTTCAATGCGACGCTGCTCGCCTTGCGGACCGATACGCCCGGAACTTGTGCGACTGGGACGGGTGGCACCGATGGCTGCTCGCACAATGACAATATGATTGCCGCAGCGCTCGATGGCGCGGTGGCGGCACGCGCGCGGGTTGTGAACATCTCGCTGGGCGGGACGCCGCCCAATGCGCGGCTGCGCGGGGCGATCGACCGCGCCACAGCTGTCGGGACGATCATCGTCATTGCTGCGGGTAACGAGGGGGTGACCAACCCGGTCGGCGCGCTTAACCCCGATGTACTCGCCCAGGTCGCCAATGATGCGATTGCCCGGGGTCTGGTCATCATTGCCGGGGCGACCGATAGCGCCGGGGCGCTGGCCGAATTTTCCAACCGTGCAGGCAATGGTGCATCGGCCTATCTGGCAGCACCCGGCGTCCGCATCCGCGCGGTCGACCATCGCGGCACAGCCTATCTTTATTCCGGGACATCGTTCGCGGCTCCCGTTGTTTCAGGCGCAATCGCGCTGATCGCCCAGGCCTTTCCGAACCTGACCCCGGCACAGATTGTTGCGCTGCTTTATCGTTCCGCCGACGACAGGGGCGCGACGGGGGTGGACGCGGTTTACGGTAATGGCGAGATCAATCTGGCCCGCGCATTCAGCCCTATCGGGTCGCTGTCGCTCGGCGGCACGGCAGTGCCGGTGTCGTTGGCGGGCAATGCGACCCTCGGCAGCGCGATGGGCGATGCCGCGCAAGGCAGCCTTGGCGCGGTTATCCGTGACGAATTCGGGCGCGATTTCGATGCCGACCTGTCATCGACGGTTGCGCGCACTGCCGTACGACGGACTTTGGCGAACGGGCTGGCCATGTCCGGCCGGTCGCTGTCGGCGGTGGCGGGGCGGACCAGCTTCGCGCTTGCCATCGGCGACGCCCGCAGCGTCCGCCGCCTGTTGCTGACGCCGGACGACGCCGAACGCGCGCGCGTGCTTGCGGGGGCGATTGCGGTCGCTGTGTCGAAAGACCTGAAGTTCGGAATCGGTGCGGGACGCGGCGCAGCGGGGCTTGCACCGTCGCCATTGGATCGCGGCGAACCAGCGTTCCTCGTCGCCGATGCCAGCCTCGACCGCGCCCCGCGTGGAGCGTTCGCGGTTCGGCAGGGGTTCGGGCGGATCGGGCTGACGCTCGCGGCAGAAAGCGGCGACATGCGGCTGTGGCAGCGTGGCGAAGTCGGTCCCGTGACCGATGGCGTGCGGCGTTATGCCTATTCGGAACTGTCAGCGGGGCTGGACGGCGGCGCGGGTCCAGTTGCGCTGACCGCCAAAGTGACACGGCTCGACGAACGGGCGACTGTCCTCGGCAGCCGGTTCGGCGCGGCGCTGGGCGGCAGCGGCGCGGTCAGCTGGTTCGCCGATGCGGGAGTCGAACTGGTCCCGCTGGACCGGTGGCGGTTGGGTGCAAACTTCCGGCACGGCTGGACGGCGATTGGGGCCAGCGCCCTGCGCGGCGGCTCGACGCTCTCCAGCCAGAGCCTGTCAGCCATGGTCGCGCGCGAGGCGCTGTGGGTCGCGGGCGACAGTTTGGCGTTCCGCTATTCGGAACCGTTGCGTGTTACTGGCGGCGGGTTGAATCTGTTGTATCCCGGTCTCGCCGCACAGATTCTGTCGCTGACACCCTCGGGGCATGAGCGCGACTGGGAAGCCGTTTATGCGCGGCCGCTGGGGCGTGGTTTGCTGACGGCCAATGCTTACTGGCGGGTGCAGCCGGGACACTATGCCCGCGCACCCGGCGATGTTGGCGCGGCGGTGCGGTACTCGTTCGACTTTTAGACGGTAAAGCTCTCGCCGCAGCCGCAGGCACCCTTGGCATTTGGGTTTTCGAACACGAACCCTGCCGTAAAATCGTCCTCGACCCAGTCCATCCGGCTGCCGATCAGGTACAGCACCGACGCGCCGTCGACATAGAGCGTGCCGCCGGATGTCTCGATCTTTTCGTCCATCGGGCTCGCGGCGCTGACGTAATCGACCGAGTAAGCGAGGCCCGAACAACCCCGGCGCGGGGTCGAGAGCTTCACACCCACGGTGTCGGCAGGGGCTTTAGACATGAGATCGGCGATGCGTGCTTCGGCACCCGGCGTCAGCAGCAGCGCGGCGGGACGGGCGCGGGTTCTGGTTTCCACACTCATCACAACATTCCCAATTCGAGCCGCGCTTCGTCGGTCATCTTGCCCGGATCCCACGGTGGATCCCAAACGAGGTTCACATCGACCACGCCTACGCCCGGCACGCTGCCGACGCGCAGTTCGACTTCGACCGGCATTGTTTCGGCGACCGGGCAATGCGGGGTCGTCAGCGTCATGTTGACGTGAACATGCCCCTCGTCGACCTCGACGCCATAGATCAGGCCGAGGTCATAAATGTTCACCGGGATTTCGGGGTCGTAGATGTCCTTCAGCGCAGCGATCACGGCCTCGTAGAGATCGCCACCCGATTCGCCCGTTGGCAGTTCGGGCGGCTTGGTGTTAAGGAATCCGTCGAGATAGTCGCGCTTGCGCTCGAACGTCTCTCGCACGTCTTCAACACGGGGCGTTTCTTGCGCGTCGGCGACGCGGGCTCGGGGCGGCGCGTCCACGCTGGTGACTTCCTCGATCTTCATCCGAACAGCTTCCTTACCCGTTCCAGTCCCCGGACCAGCGCCGCAATGTCGTCGTGCCCGTTGTAAATGCCGAAGCTCGCGCGCGCCGTTGCGTCCACGCCGAGATATTCCATCAAGGGCTGGCAGCAGTGATGCCCCGCGCGGACCGCCACGCCTTCCTCGTCCAAGATAGTGCCGACGTCGTGCGGGTGCACCCCCTGCACGTTGAAGCTGACGATGCCCGCCGACTCTTCGGGGCCGTAGAGCGTGACCGAATTCATCGACCGCAGCACGTCGCGGCACTGCACGACGAGCGCCGTCTCATGCGCGTGGATCGCGTCGAGACCGATGCTGTCGATGTAATCGAGCGCGGCGTGCAGCCCGACGACGCCGACGATATGCGGCGTTCCCGCCTCGAACCGTCCCGGCGGCGGCGCATAGGTCGTGCGCTCGAACGTCACCCGGTCGATCATCGCCCCACCGCCGTGCATCGGGGGCATCATGTCGAGCAATTCGGCGCGGCCCCAGAGCACGCCGATGCCGGTCGGGCCGTAGAGCTTGTGGCCGGAGGCGACGTAGAAATCGCAGTCGAGCGCCGCGACATCGACCGACAGGCGCGGCACCGCCTGGCAGCCGTCGAGCAGCAGCTTCGCGCCGACCTTGTGCGCCAGCGCAGCAGCGCGCGGCACGTCGAGCACCGAACCGAGCACGTTCGAGACATGTGCAAAGGCAACCATCGTGTGCGCGGGCGTCAGCATCGCCTTGGCGGCATCGAGGTCGATCTGGCCGTCGGACGTCAGCGGACAGACATCGATCTGCCATCCCGCAAGCTGCCACGGCACGATGTTCGAGTGATGCTCGAGCTGGCTGAGCAGGACACGGCCCTTTTGCGGGTAGCTCTGCGCGACCAGATTGATGCCCTCGGTAGCGCCACGCACGAAGACGATTTCGTTTTCGGACGTCGCGCCCATGAACCGAGCGACGCGGCGGCGCGCGGCCTCATAGGCCAGCGTCATGTCCGCCGAGCGGGCATAGACGCCGCGGTGGACGGTCGCGTAATCGGGGCCGTACGCGCGCGCGATGGCGTCGATGACGACCTGCGGCTTCTGCGCGGTGGCGGCGGTGTCGAGGTAGTGCCAGTCGCCGATTCCGGGGAAATCGGCGCGGTAATTTGCAATGCTTCCCTCCCCCTTGTGGGGAGGGTTAGGGTGGGGGCCAGCCGCGTCGGCGGCTGAGAAACTACCCATTAGCGGCAAGCGAGCCGTTTTTTCGGGCGCAGACGCGCCCGGCCCCCCTCCTTTATCCTCCCCCACAAGGGGGGAGGGGGAAGTGATCAGACTCACGACAGCCTCCCCAACGCATCCAGCGCGGCCGCCTCAAGCTCGTCCCGCGCCCCGGCCCCTGCAAACACCTCGCTCACGAACGCCTGCAGCAACAACGTCTGCGCGTCCTCCGGCGGAATCCCGCGTGCGGCGAGGTAGAACAGCGCCGTCTTGTCGAGTTCGCCTACAGTCGCACCATGCGCGCATTTCACGTCGTCGGCGTAGATTTCGAGTTCGGGCTTCGAATTGGCGGTCGCGGTGCGGCTGAGCAGCATTGCCTTGACCGATTGCACGCTGTCAGTCTTTTGCGCGTCGCGCGCGACTGCAACTTTGCCGAGGTAGCTACCGGTGGCTGACCCGCCGAGCACCGAACGGACGACCTGATTGCTGGTCGCGTTCGGCTCGATATGGCGGACGGTCGTAACGATCTCGTGGTTCGCGTCACCGCCGCCGACCTGCACCGCCCCGAATTCGAAATGCGCGCCGTCGTGCAAGGTCACGTCGATGGCGATGCGCCCGTAACCCGCGCCCGCGTTCAGCACATGAAAGTCCATCCGCGCGCCAGCGCCGAGGGTCACGACGAAAACATGGATGCCGCTTTCCGCAATCAAATGCCGCGTCGCGCTCTCGCCCGGCACAACCGCAATTTCGGTCGCAGCCGGTACGGGCCACAAGCGCGCGACAGCCTCCAGATCGCTATACCGCCAAGCCTCGTCGCGCCGCGTTGGGAGCGCTGTCATCGCGTGCACGCTCCCTTTGGTGCTTTGGTGCTTTGGGTGAACCAACCCGTTTCACCCAAAGCACCAAAG
>JANNVL010000055.1:0-1904 GCA_031408195.1 Sphingomonadales bacterium
CGTCGCGGGCAATGACATAGCTGGTGCGATTGCTGAGGCCGACCACCGGGATGGCGACGTCATAGGCCTTGATCACCTTTTTGTCGGCACGGGCCACGGGGAAGGCACTGCGGCATCCCTCGACCGAGAATTTCTTGAGCGTTTCAAGATCGTCGGCGCTCATCCCGATGACCCGTGCGCCGGCCGCCTTGAACTCGGGCATCGCCTCGCTGAAGGCATGGGCCTCGAGCGTGCAGCCCTTGGTGAAGGCCTTGGGATAGAAATAGAGCACCACCGGTCCGTGCCGAAGCTGTTCGGCCAAAACGAGCTTGAACGGCTTGCCGCCGATTGCGCCCTGGGTGACGAAATTGGGGGCTTTCGCGCCCTCCGGAAGCGCGGCGGCGACGGGGACCGCAACCAGTGCCAAAGCCAAAGCGGTCAAAGTGAAGCGCATGTCGGTCTCCGCTGTAAAGAGCGCAGTCTAGCGCGGGCACCGCAGTGTGACCATCGGCTGTTTTGGCTCAGTGTGCGAGGGCGTGGGCCGTCATCCCGCGGATCCGCCGACCGTGGATCCAACTCTTGCCTTCGCCGATCGTCAGCACCGGAGTGAATTGCCGATTGCTCTGCGCCAGCATCGGTCGACCGACGCGATCGTCGAGCACCATGAAGCCTTCGGGCGTCCGGGCGAGCAGCACGATATGCGCGCCGACTGGCTTCTGCCGCCCGATGCTGATGTAGAGATCGCGCGATTTGAATCCGGCGGCCTTGAGCGCCTGCATCATGACGATCGCGATATCCTCGCTGTCGCCCGCACCGCGGCGAAGCGTTTCGCCCGCATTCGCCCAGAGATCCGCAACATTCATGGTTTCGAGATCCGTCGCCCACTTCACCCGCGCCAGCACCTCACGCTGAACAATAACCAGCTGTTCCGCCGCAGGCAGCCCGCGTAGCTTTTCGGCAATGGCGAGGATCGCTGGGTCGTTGCGGTCGGCTAGCGAGACGCGGCGAAAACGTGAATCGTAAAATGTGACTCCCGCGCTAATCGCGGCGGTGCCGAAAACGTCGGGACTGACCGGCCCGTTGATAATCGCTGGCCGGACCGAAATGTCGCGCAGGCGGTTGAAGCGGCTGAAGGAGAAATCGGACCCGGCGGTGGTCTGGGCAATTGCGGAACTGGCAAGGAAAGCGCCCGTGATCGCGAGCATCACGCGATGCGGCATGGAAATCATATTGGCTCCCGAGTTTCCCCTCAAGACGCCAAAGCTGAACCGACGTTCCCGTTAACAGAAGAGGTTAACGGCAGTGTGGATTTTTTAACCGATGAGTTGTTGCAAGAGCGCAACAATCGGCATGAACGGCAGGTTTTTTCAGCTGTTATCGCGTCGTCGAGCCGACGATCCAGACCAGCGACATCAGCACCACCACGAGCAACAACGAAATACCGAGAACATAGCGCACGATGTGCGGCTGCGAGCCGCCGCTGGCTTCGGTTTCGGTGACATGCACCTCGTCGCCGTCGCGTTCCATCTACCGTCCTCTCGAATTACAACTGGATCATAGCGAGCATAACGCGCTTGCCCGGCGGGCGGTAGTGGGACTTTAGCGGTCGGCGGCCAGCCACCCGGTGAGGATGTAGAGCAGGATCAGCACGGGACCGGTCAGCAAGGCGCCGACAATCAATATGGCATTCCGACGCGAGGCGTTTGATGCGGTTGACGGATTCGATGAGACGTTCGAGTATGGATCCGATATTGACTTCACGTGGCGCATGATCGAACGCGGGTATCGATTGCGGTGGGTCAGCGATGCGGTGGTTGAAGACGAGTGGGGCACCGTCCAGCGGCAGATGAAGCGTGCGTATACATACGGCGCTGCGAGCGCACGGCTCTACCGCAAACACCCGAAGCGCATTCCCGAAGCGTTGC
>JANNVL010000056.1:0-6371 GCA_031408195.1 Sphingomonadales bacterium
GGCGGCAAACTGATCCTGCGGCGCGGCGACAGCCTGACCGAACTCGACCGGCTGATGGCCGAGACCGGCGCAACGCACATCCACGCGACGCGGCTTTACGAACCCTGGTGGCAGCGCATCGACGCGGAGCTGTCCGACCGCATCACGCTTCATGACGGCAACCACCTCGCGCCGCCCGCGACAATCCGTACCGGCAGCGGCGGGCGCTACAAGATCTTCACTCCCTATTGGCGCGCGCTGCTCGACAAGATGCCGCCGCCCAAGCCGCTGCCCGCGCCGGAGAAGATCGACACCGTTCAGGCCGACAGCGACAAGCTCGACGATTGGCACCTGCTCCCAACGAAGCCCGACTGGTCCAACGGTTTCGGCGTCTGGACGCCGGGCGAGGACGGCGCAAAAGCCGCGTTCCGGGCCTTCCTCGACACTGTCGGCGACTACGACCGCGCGCGCAACATGCCGTCGGAGGCGGGCACGTCGCGCCTGTCGCCGCATCTCCACTTCGGCGAAATCTCGCCCGCGACGATCTGGCATCATGTGTCGAAGAAGGTCGGCGCTAAGGGCGAGCCCTATCTGCGCGAGATCGGCTGGCGTGATTATGCCGCCAACACCATCGACCAGTTTCCCGATTACGGCACACGCAGCGTACGGGCAGAGTTCGACACGCTCCAATGGCGCGACAGTGAGGCCGACTTCACGGCGTGGACCAAGGGCAACACCGGCTACCCCATCGTCGATGCGGGTATGCGCGAGCTATGGGCGACCGGCTGGATGCACAACCGCGTCCGCATGATCGCCGCATCGTTCCTCGTCAAACACCTGCTGATCGACTGGCGACGCGGTGAACGCTGGTTCTGGGATACGCTGGTCGATGCCGACTATGGCTCCAATGCCGTCAATTGGCAGTGGACGGCCGGGTCGGGCGTCGATTCGAACATGTTCGTCCGCATCATGGCCCCACTCAGCCAGTCGGAGAAATTCGCGGCGGGCGACTACATCCGCAAATGGGTGCCCGAACTAGCGAAGCTCTCCGACACAGTGATCCACGACCCGCACGGCGCTGGCGTTGCCCCTGCCAATTATGCCAAACCCCTGATCGGACATCGCGAAGGACGCGAGCGCGCCCTTGCGGCGTATCGGGAGGGAAAAGCATGAAGCGTTTGAAGCTGGCTGCACTGGGCGCTGTTTTCCTGCTCGGCGCCTGTGACACAATCAAACTCTACAGCGATCTGCCGAAGGACAAGAATGTGCTTTTCTGGACCCAGGACCAGCGCGACAATGGTTTCCGCGCGCTCGAAAAACTCGCGACTGTCCGCAACATAGCGGCGGGTGGCCCGGTGCACGCCCTCGGGCTGGGCGCGCCGCTGAAGCTCGATCTCGACATCGACGATTATATGAAAAGCCAGCGCAACGCGGGGCTGGTCATCGTTCAGGACAACAAGATCCGCTTCGAAAAATACGGCCTTGGCTATGGTGCGGAGGGACGCTGGACCAGTTTTTCTGTGGCGAAATCTTTCACTTCGACGCTGGTCGGCGCAGCGGTGAAGGACGGCGCGATCAACTCGCTCGAAGACAAGGTGACGCAGTATATCCCCGGCCTGCGCGGCTCGGTTTACGACGACGTCACCGTCCGCCAGCTGCTGACGATGACGTCGGGCGTGAAATGGAACGAGGATTACGCCGACCCCAAATCCGACGTCGCGCTGTTCGCCCTGCAAAAGCCGGTCGAAGGCGAGGATATCACTGTCAGCTATATGAAAAAGCTGAGCCGCGAGGCACCCGCCGGAACCAAGTGGGTCTATAAGACTGGCGAGACCAATCTCATCGGCGTTCTCGTTTCGAGCGCGACCGGCAAGAAGCTGGCCGACTATCTCTCGGAGAAAGTCTGGAAGCCATACGGCATGGAAGCCGACGCGTTCTGGATCCTGGGCGACACCGGACACGAGATCAGCGGCTGCTGCATGTCAGCGCGGTTGCGCGATTACGCCCGCTTCGGCCAATTCGTGATGGACGGCGGCAAGGGGGTGGTGCCTGACGGCTGGTTTGCCGCGGCGACCACCAAACAGGCCGACATCGCCCAGCCCGGACGCGGCTACGGGTTCCAGTGGTGGACCAACGACGACGGCAGCTACGCTGCGCAGGGCATTTTCGGACAGGGCATCTTCATCGATCCGAAGCGCAAGCTGGTCATCGCGTCGAACGGCAACTGGCCCAAGGCAACCGACCCCGAAACGGTAGGTGCGGAACGTGAGCGGTTCTACAAGGCGGTGCAGGCGGCGGTCGACGCGGGGCGCTAGCGCTCAGCGCCCGTTGATGATCGAATCGAACACAGCCGGGTTGAGCAGGTTGGCGAACGCGCAGCCGACGACCTGACCGTCGTTCCACACGACTTCGGCCTGTAACCCTTTGAACGGCCCGATGGTCAGCCAGCACAGGCTGCCGGCGCGCATACCTGTCACCGCTTGTGCCGCGAACCCGCCGATCGACAGGTCGATCAAATTGGTCGGGAACGCGTTTGATCCCGACGGGCGCAACATTGCCGGGATGTTGAGCACGATACGCGGGGCGCAGCGGTCTTCCTGCGCGGCCTGCGTATAGGCGTCTTTGACAAGAGCAGGTGTCATGGCGGTTCACTTATGCTGTGTCGAACCGCCTAAAAATGCGCCCCGAATCTTGCCCGAACCTTATCCGACAGGGTTAACGCTCAACCGTTCGCCGCTTTGGAAACCGTCGTTGAGCGCGCGCACAATGCGCTGGGCGACAACCTCTGACCCCTTGAGCGAGGCGGGGTCTTCGCCCGGATACGCCCGTGCGCGCATCGCGGTGCGGGTGGCCCCTGGATCGAGCAATGCCACCTTGATCCGCCCGTTCGTTTCATCGGCATAGGCACCCAGCAGCGTATCAAACGCCGCCTTCGACGCGCCATAGGCTCCCCAGTAAGCACGCGGGGTTGCCCCGACGCTCGACGTCACCCCGATTACGCGGGCATCCTTCGACGCGCGCAGCATCGTGTCAAACGCGGCGATCATAGTTGCCTGTGCGGTGACGTTGAGCGTCATCACCCGCGCAAATTCCTTGGGGTCGATATGCGGTACCGGCGTCAGCGTGCCGAGCATCGCCGCGTTAAGCACCAGCACGTCGAGCGCGTCCCAGCGCCCCGAAATCGCCGTCGCCAGCCGTCCAATGGAGTCGCCGTCGGTCAGGTCCATCGGCGCAATCGTCGCGCTGCCGCCCGCGTCATGGATGCGGTTCTCGACATCCTCCAGACCCGCTGCATCGCGCGCGGTCAGGACGACATGATAGCCGACCGTGGCCAGCGCCTCGGCGGTCGCTGCCCCGATCCCGCGCGAGGCACCCGTGACGAGCGCCAATTTCGCCTCGCTCAAACGACGCGCTCCGCCAGCATTTCGAACTGGTCCTCGACCGCGCTGTCGTCCTGGTCGGTCAGCCGCGTCGGATAATCACCTGTGAAACACGCATCGCAATATTGCGGCCGAATGTCGGCGCGCTGCGCCTCGCCAAGTGCGCGATACAGGCCATCGATGCTGATGAAGCCCAGAGAATCCGCATGGATGAAATCCTGCATCCCGCCGACGTCGAGCTTGTGCGCGAGCAGCTTTGTCCGCTCGGGCGTATCGACACCATAGAAACAACTGTGCCGCGTCGGCGGACTGGCGATGCGGAGATGCACCTCCGCCGCGCCTGCATCGCGCATCATCTGCACGATCTTGAGGCTCGTCGTCCCGCGCACGATACTGTCATCGACCAGGATAATACGCTTTCCCTTGATGAGCGCGCGGTTGGCATTGTGCTTCAGCTTGACGCCAAGGTGGCGGACCTGATCGCCCGGCTGGATGAAAGTGCGCCCGACATAGTGCGAGCGGATGATGCCCAGCTCGAAAGGAATGCCCGATTGCTGCGCGTAGCCGATAGCGGCCGGAGTCCCGGAATCGGGCACCGGCACGACCAGATCGGCGTCGACCGGACTTTCGATGGCAAGCTGCGCGCCGATGGCCTTGCGGACATCGTAAACGCTGAGTCCGTCCGCCGAATCCGCAACGAGCGAATCGGGACGGCTGAAATAGACATGCTCGAAAATACACGGGCGGGCATGGGCGGCGGGGAAGGGCTTGACCGACCGCACGCCCGACGCGGTCACGATCACCAGTTCGCCCGGTTCCACGGTGCGGATATAGTCCGCGCCGACAACATCGAGCGCGACCGTTTCCGACGCAAAGATCGTCGCGCCATTGAGCTCGCCCATCACCAGTGGTCGGATGCCGAGCGGATCGCGGCACGCGATCATCCCCTCGGTCGTCATGCAGATCAGCGAATACGCCCCCTCGACCTGTTTCAGCGCATCGACGAATTTATCGAGCAGGGTGCGATAGGTGCTGGTGGCAACAAGGTGGATGAACACTTCGGTGTCGCTGGTCGACTGGAAGATCGATCCGCGCCGGATCAGCTCGCGCTTGATCGCCATAGCGTTCGACACATTGCCATTGTGCGCGATGGCAAACCCGCCCGAGGCGAGATCGGCATACAGCGGCTGCACATTGCGGAGCGCCGTTTCGCCGGTCGTCGCATAGCGGACATGCCCGCATGCCATCGTGCCGGGCAGCGCGCGGATAATGTCGTCGCGGTCGAAATTGCCCGCGACATGGCCCATCGCGCGGTGGGTGTGGAACTGGTGCCCGTCCCATGAACTAATGCCCGCCGCTTCCTGCCCGCGATGCTGCAAGGCATGAAGCCCGAGCGCCACCAGCGCGGAAGCCGATTCGGACCCCCAGACGCCGAACACGCCGCACTCTTCGCGGAGTTTATCGTCATCATAGGGGTTGGTCGTCAGCAAGGATCGGGTCCGTTGTCGGCGTCGGATGCGGTGCCTATAGGAGCAAGAGCCGACGCTGTCTCGCTTTTGTAACAGGAAATCTTGCCGTGGCCGATCCGCGTGAGTCAGGAACCGTGCTCGACCCCAAATGGGACGCGAATGGCCTGATTACCGGCGTCGTTTCCGATGCCACGACCGGCGAATTGCTGATGGTCGCGCATCTGAATGCCGAGGCGCTGGCGCTGACCCAATCGACCGGCGAAGCCCATTTCTGGTCACGCAGCCGGGGGCGGCTTTGGCGCAAGGGCGAGGAGTCGGGGAATGTCCTGCGCGTGGTCGAACTCCGCATCGACTGCGACCAGGACGCGCTGTGGATCAAGGCCGAACCGGCGGGTCCGGCGTGCCACACGGGCGCGCGCGGGTGCTTTTACCGTCGGGTTGAAACGGACAGGCTGACGACCGACTAAGCACGGCCGCGCCGATTGACCTTTACGTTTACGTCAACTAGCATTCCGCGCATGGAACAGACCGGCGCGCATGCTACTCTCGACACACCCGATTTCCGGGACCGGCATATCTACACGATCTCCGACCTCTCGGAGGAGTTCGGTGTCACGGCGCGCGCGTTGCGTTTTTACGAGGACGAGGGGCTGATTGCGCCCGTTCGGCGCGGCACGACGCGCATATATACCAAGCGCGACCGCGCGCGGCTGGCGTGGATTTTGCGCGCCAAGCGGGTCGGCTTCAGCCTTGCCGATATCCGCGAGATGATCGACCTCTACGACGTGGGCGACGGGCGCGCGACGCAGCGCCATGTCACCGTCGAGAAATGCCTCGCGCGGATCGATCTGCTCAAACGCCAGCGCGCCGACATCGACGCGCATGTCGAGGAATTGAACCGTTTCGTGAAGATGGTTCAAGCCGCCGAACACGGCGCGAATTAGGTCCAGAGTAAGGATATCCGATGCCCCAGTACACCGCCCCCGTGCGCGACACGCGCTTCATTCTCGATCATGTCATCGGGCTCGAACGCTATTCGAATCTGCCCGGTTTCGAGAATGCGACGCCCGACACCGTCGATGCGGTGCTGGAGCAAGGCGGCAAGTTCGTGGCCGAGGTGCTGTTCCCGCTCAACCTGTCGGGCGATCAGGAGGGCTGCACCCGCCATCCCGACGGTTCGGTGACGACGCCCAAGGGCTTCAAGGAGGCGTACAAGCAATATGCCGAAAACGGCTGGGGCACGTTGTCGATGCCCGAGGAATTCGGCGGGCAGGGGCTGCCGCATGTCATCTCGACCGCGTTCACTGAGTTCCTGAGCTCGGCGAACATGGCGTTCGGCATGTATCCGGGCCTGACGGCGGGTGCGATCAGCTCGATCCTCGCCAAGGGCAGCGACGAGCAGAAGGCAACCTACGTCCCCAAGATGGTCGCGGGCGAATGGGGCGGGACGATGAACCTGACCGAGCCGCAATGCGGCACCGATCTGGGCCTCATTAAGACGCGCGCCGAACCGGATGCCGACGGGAACTGGTCGATCACCGGC
>JANNVL010000057.1:0-19261 GCA_031408195.1 Sphingomonadales bacterium
GGCACTTCCGCGCCGGTCAGCAGCGTGTATCCGATCCCGGCAAGCGCCCCGGTGCCCGCCGAAATTGCGACGAGCGGAAAGCGCAGCGCGAGCCACGAACTCAGCGCCAGCAAGCGTAGCGCGAGAAACATCGCCGCGCCGACGACGGCGGTGATGTGCAGCCCGCTGACCGACAACAGATGGGTGAGGCCAGATGCGCGCATCGCCTCTTCGTCCTCGGCGCTGATCCCCCCGCGATCCCCCGTCGCGAATGCTGCCGCTATCCCGCCCGCGCTTCCGGGGATTTGCGCGCGGACATGTGCGGTCAGCCGGGCGCGCAGAGGCGAAGCTGCGGGCGCGGCGGCAATGCGCTCGACTTTGCCCATCGCCTTTCCCGTCGCGCCGAGGCCCATAAACCACGCCGTGCGCGAAAAGTCATAGCCGCCGGGAATACTGGCATTGGGCGGCCCGACCAGCCGCGCGCGCAGCGATAGCGTGTCGCCCTCGACGAGGTTGGCGGGGGCGTCGGCTGTGGCAATGGCAACGCGAAGTTTTGGCGGCAATTCAGGTGTGTTGATCGGTGCCAGCGTCACCCGATAGCGGTCCTTGGCGGTCTGCACCTCAACATCGAGCACCTTTGCTGTGAACGTCGCCACCACTGGCCGCGCGAGCACGGGTGCGGCTACCGATTCGGCCCGCCACCAGGTACCGCCCAGCCCGAGCGCACCAGCCAAACCCGTGACCAGCAATGCCCGCCGTGCGCGCCCACCAAATGGAAATGCCAACGCCGCCGCGACAAGCGCGGCCATGGCGACCAGCCAGCCGGTCCAGGCCGCCTGCGACGGCAGAGTAAACCACGCGGCTGCGCCGGTCCCGAACATGACCGGCACCCACAGCGGTAACTGGTCGCGCTGCACCTCCAACCAGCCTTCAATGCGGTCATATCCACGCGATTTGCGCGGTGCAGCATCGGTGCTAGGGGCAAGGTCGAACACTGCATCCATGATGCAAATTCTGGAGCACCTCTCGTTTGAACGCAATTGCCGCCAATAAACCCCCTGTGACGCGTTTCGCCCCGTCGCCGACAGGGTTCCTGCATATCGGCGGCGCGCGTACCGCGCTGTTCAACTGGCTCTATGCCCGGCACCACGGCGGCACATTCCTGTTGCGGATCGAAGATACCGACCGCGCGCGTTCGACCGATGCGGCCATCGAAGCCATTCTCGACGGGATGCGCTGGCTGGGCCTCGATTGGGATGGCCCCGAAATCTATCAATTCAGCCGCGCCGCGCGCCATACCGAAGTGGCAAATGCGCTGCTGGCGAACGGCCATGCCTATCGCTGCTATGCGACTCCCGAAGAGCTGACCGAAATGCGCGAAGCACAACGGGCTGCGAAGCAACCGATGCGCTACGACGGGCGCTGGCGCGACCGCACCGATACGCCCGACTTGCCGTTCGTCATCCGGCTCAAGGCGCCCCAGACCGGCGAAGTGACCATCGACGACCGCGTGCAGGGGCCAGTGACAGTCCAGAACGCCGAACTCGACGATTTCGTGCTGCTGCGTTCGGACGGCACACCGACCTATATGCTCAGCGTTGTCGTCGACGACCACGACATGGGCGTGACACATGTCATCCGCGGCGACGACCATCTCAACAATGCCTTCCGCCAGCTGGCGCTGATCCGTGCCATGAACTGGCCCGAGCCTACATACGCCCATGTGCCGCTGATCCACGGATCGGACGGTGCGAAACTGTCGAAACGGCATGGTGCGCTGGGCGTCGAGGCCTACCGTGACGAACTGGGTATCTTGCCCGAGGCGCTGAACAATTATCTGCTGCGGCTTGGCTGGGGCCACGGAGATGACGAAATCATCAGCCGCGAACAGGCCATTGAGTGGTTCGATATCGAAGCGGTCGGGCGGTCGCCCTCGCGGTTCGACACCAAGAAGCTCGACAACATCAACGGGCATTATTTGCGGGAAGCGAACGATGCGCGGCTGGCGGGGATTGTCGCGCCGATGATCGGCACCGACGATGTGGCTCTCCTGACCCAGGCCATGCCCGTGCTCAAACCCCGCGCGAAATCGACACTCGATCTGGCCGACGGCGCGAAATTCCTTTTCGGCATCCGCCCGCTCCCCCTCGACGAACCCGCCGCTGCCCTGCTATCCATTGACGGGATCGCGCTGACGGCCAAGGTGCGTAACGCCGTCGCCGAAACGGGCGAATGGACCGTGACCGCGCTCGAAGAAGCCGTGCGGCAGGTCGCCGAGGATGCCGGACTGGGGCTTGGCAAGATTGCCCAACCGTTGCGCGCGGCGCTGACGGGGCGGACGACCTCGCCGGGGATTTTCGACGTGCTGGCGCTGCTCGGACGCGACGAGGCACTGGGGCGGCTTGACGACGCGATTGCGGGGCGCAATGCGCGTCCGTAACCGGTGAATTAGACTTTACGACAGGGAACACGCACATGGCGGATACGGCGAAACTTTCGGTCGGTGGCAAAGATCTCGAATATGCCGTGCGCCACGGCAGCGTCGGACCCGACGTTGTCGATATCCGCAAATTTTATGCACAAAGCGGCGCGTTCACCTTCGATCCGGGCTTTACCAGCACCGCAAGCTGTGAATCGGCCATCACCTATATCGACGGCGACGAAGGTATATTGCTCCACCGCGGCTACCCGATTGGCCAGCTTGCCGAGCATTCGAGCTTCATGGAAGTCAGCTACCTGCTGCTCAACGGCGAATTGCCCGACGCAGCGACTCTCGACAAATTCTCGACCACGATCACCCGCCACACGATGCTGCACGAGCAGATGGCGACGTTTTTCCGCGGATTCCGCCGCGACGCGCACCCGATGGCGATCATGTGCGGCGCAGTCGGCGCGCTTTCGGCGTTCTATCATGACTCGACCGATATCACCGATCCGCACCAGCGCATGGTCGCGTCGCACCGCCTGATCGCCAAAATGCCGACGATTGCGGCCATGGCGTATCAGTACAGCGTCGGGCGGCCGTTTCTCTATCCGCGCAACAGCCTGTCCTACACCGGCAATTTCCTGCGGATGACATTCGGTAATCCGGCCGAAGAATATGAGGTCAATCCCATTGTCGAAAAGGTGATGGACCGCATTTTCATCCTCCATGCCGACCACGAACAGAACGCCTCGACCTCGACCGTGCGGCTCGCCGGATCGTCCGGCGCGAACCCGTTTGCGTGCATCGCGGCGGGCATTGCCTGCCTATGGGGTCCGGCGCACGGCGGCGCGAACGAGGCGGCGCTCGAAATGCTCCGCGAGATCGGCACGCCCGACCGCATTCCGCATTATATCGAGCGCGCCAAGAACAAGGACGACCCGTTCCGCCTGATGGGCTTTGGACATCGCGTCTACAAAAACTACGATCCCCGCGCGACAGTGATGCAGCAGACCGTGCGCGAAGTGCTGAAGGAACTGAACGTCACCGACCCAATTTTCGAGGTTGCGTTGCAGCTCGAGGAAATGGCGCTGCAAGACCCTTATTTCATCGAGAAGAAACTATTTCCCAACGTCGATTTCTATTCGGGTGTGATCCTGTCGGCCATTGGCTTCCCGACGACGATGTTCACTGTGCTGTTTGCGCTTGCCCGGACCGTCGGCTGGGTCGCGCAGTGGAACGAAATGATTTCGGACCCAGAACAGAAGATCGGACGTCCGCGCCAGCTCTACACCGGGCCGACGCAGCGGGACTATGTGCCGGTTGCCAGCCGCTAGGCGACCGGCAGGGTCAGCACGAAGCGCGCGCCCTGCCCCGGCGCGCTGTCGAGGGTAATGTCGCCCCCCATCGCGCGCGCGAGGCGGCGCGAAATGTAGAGACCAAGGCCGCTTCCCCCCGGTTCGGACGGATCGACCCGCTCGAATTTCTCGAACACGCGGGCATGATCGTCAGAGCCAATGCCCTTGCCCTGGTCCGCCACCACCACAACTGCACTGTCGCCGTCCTGCTCGGTCCGCAACCACACCATCCCACCGGACGGGGTGTAGCGAACGGCGTTGGTTAGCAGATTGACCAGTATCTGAAGAACGCGCCGGAAATCGCCCCGCGCCATCAACATTTCATCCAAGTCGGGCCGGTCGATCCGGACCTGCTTGTCCGCCGCGCGCACGCCGAGCAGTCCGGCGGCCCGCCGCGCGACATCGGCGAGATCGACGGGTTCTCCGCCAATGGCGAAATCGGCCCGCTCGACCGCCTGCAGATCGGTCAGATCGTCAACCAGCGACAGCAGATGACGGGCAGCGCTGCCGATGTCCCCGGCATAATCGGCATAGTCGCGGCGCAGCGGGCCGTCTGCCTGCGCGCTGATCGTATCGGCGCGCGCGACGATGCGATCGAGCGGCGCGCGCAAGGCCTGTCCCAGCCGCTCGGCGAAATCGCCGGTGCCGGTCGCGCTGGAGAGCGGCTCCTCGACGGGGACAGCTGGCGCCACAGCTTGAGCGGTGCCGGAAAACCCGAAGAAGCGGGCCTGTTCGTCGAAACGGGCCTTGCCGGAAAGCACGATTTCACTGTCGGGCCGGTCGCGGCGCACTGCCCGTTGTCCGGTGAAATCCTGGCCCGCCGATAGCGCCGACAGGATCGGCAGATCGCCTTCGTCATCCTCGATCAGGCGGACCAAGCGGGTCAGCGGCTGGCCGACCACGTCGGAACCACGCAGCGGCGACATGTCGTCGGGGCCGAAGACGGCCTTGGTCAGCCGCAAGGTTGCATCGCTCGCCCAGTGCCATGCCGGGGTTGTCGGTTGCTCACCCAATGAAGTCGCAGGTGCCTCGACTAGCCATGATCGGCGCGGCGTCCGCAGCGACCAGCCGCCGATATCGAGCGTAACACCATCGCCGTCGGGCACTGCCTTGACCATCAATTCGACATCGCGGTCGCCATCGGCGGCAACGACCATCCGCGAGACCGGCATTTTAAGGATGTGCGAGAGGTGTGCCAGCATTGCCAGCGGCGGCACCGCGAGCAGCGCGCCGATCTCCCCGCCTGCATTTTTGTTAAGCGCAGCAAGTCGCGCGCTGGCGCTGACCAGACGTCCGTCGGCATCCACCCGGCCCTGATCGGCGGGAATGTCGCTCACGCAATTGTCCGGACAGTGTTCGGCATGGTGCCGGTCTAGCGCAGCGAGGTTAAGACCCGGCTAAGCCTATTCTGCAAAAACGCGAGCGTGGCGAGGGCGTGCAGCGCACAAATTGCGAGGCCGGCCAGCAGCCCCGCTGCGCCGAAAAAACTAGCTGCGAACAGGACAATCGCATGACCAGCGCGATCGGCTAGCCAATGCGCGTCCGTTGCCGCATCGCCGATCAATCGATCCGCCAGCGCTGTGAGCGCAACCAAGCCAATTGCGAGCACGACAGCGGTCAGATCGGGCACCGCCTGCGCGACCAGCAAAACAAGCAGCACGGCAGCAGCGGCATCACGGGTGTGGACTGGCAATCGCCCGCCGCGCACCGCTATGCCCGTCGCCGCTGACGCCAGCCGTGACCCAGCCGCGACCAGCAACGCAATCAGAAAGACGCCCATCGCCGCCGAAGGCCACAGCCGAAGCTGGAGCAACGGCGCAAGGATGAACAGCAAAAGCGCCGTCCATGGCCCGAACCGCGCAAGCAACGGCAACGCCGCCGCAAGATTTTGCGCGGCAAGGCCTACCAATGGGCCGATGATCCACCGCTCGCCCCAACCGCGCGGTTGTTCGCCAACCGAGGCAACCAGCGCCCGCGACGCCTGTGCCGCGCCGGTCGGTACCGACGCATCGACAAGCAGATCGTCGCGCGACACGGTTATCCTCGCCGCGCGCGCCGCCACCAGTTTTCGCAACAATGTCGATCCCAAGTCCCAATCGCCCGCCATTGACGCCGTAGCGCGGATTTGCCCGCCGTCGATCCGCGCGATCCCGGTCCAGTGGCTGCGCGCGTCAATGAGTTCATGGCCCGCACCGGCGCGATCGGGATCGATGCACAGCAAAACCGGTTTCGGTGCCTCCAGTACGGCCTGCAACTGCTGGTCGCCTACGATCGTGCTGCCGGTCAGCAGCAAGACAGCTTCGTCGGGGTGGAACAGATCGGCCACGTCGGCATTGCTGCGTGCCAAGGTGATCGACAGGCCTTCGCCGCGCAGCCGATCGACAGCCTCGACGACGTCGCGGGTAACACGGTCGGTAACGAGTACGAGATGCAACGCACCCGCCGTCACGGCGCGCCGCATCCGGAACTCGGGCCAGCTCAGCCCAAGAACGGGCGCAACCGGCGCTTCGCCATCCAAAATGATCAACGCCGCCAGTGCCATGCCCATCCCAACGGCGCGGGCGCTACGCGATCAGCCGCCGGACTGCAAAGGGTTCGGCGGCGGCGGCAGGAGTCAGACGGGACGAAGTGCCGCCAGCGCCCGTTCGATGCGTTGCAGTGCTTTGGTATCACCGGAGGGAGCATCGGCTCCTTCGCGCGCGGCGTCCATGACGCGGTTCAGGCCGAAACTGGCGGCAAGGCTCCGCAACCGTTCCGCCGATTGCACCCACACCGGCTGCGTGGCTGCCGCTTTCATCGCGGCGACATGCGCGTCGGCGCTGGCGAAAAAGGCATCGCGCAGCTCGGCGATCAACGACGATTGCTCGCCCGCAACTGCGGCCAAAGTGGCTTCAAGTGCTCCGGGATCATACGCCATCTGCCGCATAGCTATCGACACAAGCTTAACGCTGTGTTTCAACCACGTTCGCAAAAACGAAAAAACATGGTAAACGGCGCGCATGACCGGGGGATCGCAAGCTGCCAGCCAATGGCATGGCCAAGAGGACGATGTGGCGTCAGCGCCGCTTGTCGAGGCACCACTGCTACGTGAAGACGACTTTGATGCGTTGCCGACAGATCGGCTGCCGATTGTCGCTGGTGCAGTCGCGCTCGTGGCTGCGCTTGGCTGGATCGTAGCTTTCGGTATGACAAATCAGGGGCTTAGCGATGCTCCCCTGTCGCTTTCGGTGATTGTCGGGCTGGTTCAGGGCGCAGTCCCGCCACTGGTTCTGATCGCGTTGCTCTACTTGCTGGTCGTTCGCACCAGCCGCAGCGAAACCACGCGCTTTGGTCGCGTGTCGGCTGCGATGCGCGGCGAACAGGGGAGGCTCGAGGCCATTATGGCCAGCGTGACCAACCGGATCGAGGCCGAGCGTGCCGACATTGCGGTGCATGCGGACCGCCTGACGACCATCGGCGAAGACGCTGCCGAACGGCTGCGTACCATTGCCGACCATCTCCGCGGTGATATCGCCACTTTGTCGCGTGATACCGAGGCGTTGCACCAATCGTCGCAAGCCGCACGCAACGACCTGACCGCGATGCTTGGCGACATGCCGAAGGCCCAGGCGCAGACTGTCGAGATGACCGCAACGCTCGATGCGGCAGGCCTGGCCGCGCATGAACGGACGGGCGCACTCGATGCCCAGATCGCCGCGCTGGTTGCCCGCAGCCGCGAGGCCGATGAGGTCGCAGGCGGTGCCGCGCAGAAACTTGCCGCGCATCTGGCCCGTGTCGAAGGCGTCAGTGAAACCGCAGGCGCAAAGCTGGTCGAAGCAGCGAAGACGATGACGTCCGCTATCGATGCGGCGCTCGTTCGTGCAGCCGAGGCCGGCGATGCCGCACGCAAGGGGATGGAGGCGCAAGGAAGCGCCATGCGCGCGCTGGTCGAGCAGAGCGAAGCCGCACTCGAACGGACGGGCGCGGATGCAAGCGAGGCGCTGGCGCAGCGCGTCGAGGACGTGACGGCAAAGCTCAACACATTGGGCGTTCTGCTTGCGAGCCACGAGGCAACCAGCACCCGCCTTATCTATGGCGTGTCGCTCGGCATGGACATGGTCGACGAGCGTTTCACAGCCATAGATACGGGCGCAGAGGCGCGCCACGACCGGTTGACCACTGCGCTTTCTGGCTTGGCGACCCATGCAGAAACGCTGGCGAACGCGCTTGATCGCGGCGGCACATCGGCCGATGCAATGATCGGCAAGACCGAGACGTTGATGACCGCGCTCGACGCAACGACGCGCGAAATCGAAGAAGCACTCCCGGCTGCATTTGCACGGCTCGACACGAGCGTAGATGCCAGCCGCGCCAAGATTGCCGAAGTCGCACCCGAGGTGTCACAGATTGAGCGCGAAGCAAGTGCTGCACTCGACCGGTTACTCGACGCGGAAAAACTCTTGAGCAACCAGCGTTCCGCCCTCGAAGCACTGGGTAGCGAGCTTGAAACGCGTCTCGCCGCTGGTCGTACATCGGCGAACGATCTCGTTGCCGCTGTCGAAGGGGCCGACGCGCGCACCCGTGAAATCGCCGAAGGCGCGACAAACACACTGGTCGAAGCCATGGTCCGCGTGCGCGAAACCGCGCAGATTGCAGCCGACCGTGCGCGCGAAGCCCTTGCTGCGGTGGTGCCCGACAGTGCCGACCGACTATCGGCCGCGGTCAAGGAAGCACTGCAAAACGCCGTGACCGGTCAGGTCGAGGCGCAGATCAGTGAACTCGCCGCGACCGCCGAACGCGCAGTCGCCTCCGCCAACACCGCGTCGGACCGCCTGATGCGCCAAATGCTGACGATTGCCGAAACCAGTGCACAGGTCGAAGCGCGCATCGGCGAAGCGCGCACCGAGATCGAAGAAGCCGACCGCGACAATTTCTCGCGCCGCGTCGCGCTGCTCATTGAATCGCTCAATTCGACTGCCATCGATGTCACCAAAATTCTGTCGAACGACGTCACCGACAGCGCGTGGGGTGCCTATCTGAAGGGCGACCGCGGTGTCTTCACCCGCCGCGCCGTCCGCCTGCTCGACGCGGGCGAAGTGCGTGAGATCGCACGGCATTACAACGAAGAACCCGAGTTCCGCGACCAGGTAAACCGGTATGTCCACGATTTCGAGGCGATGCTCCGCAATGTGCTGGCAACGCGTGCCGGTTCGCCATTGGGCGTGACGTTGCTATCGTCGGACATGGGCAAACTCTATGTCGCGCTGGCGCAGGCAATCGAGCGGTTGCGGAGCTGAAACGGCGGAAATCCGCCAAAGGTCACAAAGTTCACACCTGAAACATGTTTCCGACGGTGAGGCATGTGACAATGCGCTCAGGCCCCTTTGGCGTGATTCGTGCGCTTCGACGATTTGAAAGAGCGGACGTACGAGTCAGAGTCCGGAACATAACAAAAACATATTGTGTAGGAAAGCTTGCCTCGCCACGAAACGCATCGATGGCTATCGACGACTTTGCGGACGTCAAGACGGCTAATTCGGGACGCAAAGACTTGCCATCTAATCAGACATTTTCTGAGGCGATTCAGATCGAACTTCTCAATACACCGTCGACGATACCCGAGATTGCGTCCTCAACCATATTGGTGCTGGGAGCGCGCCCGTCTGATGCATGACGCAAGAGCGCAATTTCAGTAAGCGCTGCATTAATGAGGCGCGCCGCCAGCAAAGCATCAATATCAATTTCGAGTTTTTCAGCCTCGATAACGGCGTGGACAAGACCCAACAAAGGCTCCAGCGTTATCGAATCTTCCAAGGCCCGTGCACCTGCGAATCCAAGCGCCTTGGGCCCAAGGTCAAGTATGATTGTGCGCGCGTCATTGCGCTCAACGGCTGTGAGCCACGCCATTGCGGCGACCTTAAGATGCTGACGCGGTTGTCCGATCTTGGCCGCGAGCATGCCGACATTGTCGATAGTCTCCAGCGAAACCAGACTGAACACGGCAGCAAAGAGCGCCTCCTTGCCGTCGTAATGATGATATAGCGCGCCCTTGGTCAAGCCTGCGTCGGTGGCGATTTTCTCAAGCGACGACCTGTCATAACCGTCTCGTGCGAAGGCTGCACGCGCGACAGCGAGTATCTTAGAGCGAGTAGCGGCGGTGCGTTCGAATTGGGTTGACATAATTGGGAGATCTCGGCGATAAACATACCATCGGTAGGTATCTATCAGGAGAGAGACTATATGTCGGCCGACACACGAAGCATAGACACGATGTTGTCGGCGTGGAACTCTAATGACGAGAGTTTGCTAGGGCAGATTGTTGAGCAGTCGCTTTCTCCCGAAGTCGAGTTTTGCGACCCGTTCCATGACATTCGCGGTCATGCGCCCTTCATCGAAATGGTAAAGGCGTTCTGGGCCAAACACGGTAATTGCAAAATCACGCGCACGAGCGGCATCGACTCGCATCATGATCGTGCCCGCTACACATGGGCGATTGACTCACTGCAGGGGGGGCGGTTCGAAGGCTTCGACGCTATCGCGCTTGACCTTGCGTCGGGCAAGGTTCGTCGAGTTGATGGGTTCTTTGGGCCTTTGTCGCCGATCTAAGTGTCCGGTTCGATGTCTTGGCGACTTTTTCACAACAAGCCAAAAATCTCTGCTTTAGCGCTTTTGTCTCCAGAAGCCGCCAGTCCGCAATTCACCAATTCCTGCCCCTAATTCCCCCGCAATTCCCGGGGCGTAAACACGTCGAGATTTTCCGGCGTGATCCACCCATAAGTGTAGTTCAGCAGGAACAGCACGAACCCAATGCTGGCGACAACCGTTGTCCGCTTCACGATCCGCCACGGGCTAAAGTTATACGGCGCGCTGTCGGCTTGGCCGGGCACTTTTGCAGCGCCCGCCTCGTCGTGCGTCCGCACGCCGAAGGGCATGACGATGAAGGCGCTGAGCACCCAGAACAAAGCGAAAATCGCGATGGCAGACTGGATCTTCATGCGCCCGCGCTCAAGCCTGGAGCAGCATCACTTCGACGACCGGCTTTTTGCCGGTCCAGTCGGTTGCCACGCGGCGCACGGCGAGACGGATTTTCTCGCGCAACTTGTCCTCGCTACGCTCCTTGCCGATAGCTGCTGCCGCTTCGTCGCGCGCTTCAGCAAGGAAGTCTTCGCGGTCTTCCTCGACGGGCACGCCCTGAATGCGAACTTCGGGACTGCCGATCAGCTGCCAGCTACGGTCTACCGCTACCGCGACAGAAATCAGTCCATACTCCGCCAATCGCCGTCGCTCGCCGATCGTCGAGCCGTTCGCGGGCAAAATGACATCGCCGTCGAGCACGAGACGACCCGTGCGCTCCTTGCCGATGATGTTCGGCCCCTTGGGCGCGAGCCGTACGACATCGCCGTTCGACTGGATGAGCGCGCGCGGCACGCCTTCGCTCAGCCCAAAGCGCGCCTGCTCGGCCATGTGGCGACGCTCGCCATGAACCGGGATCAGCATTTCGGGGCGAATCCAGTCGTACATCTTGGCAAGCTCGGGGCGTCCGGGGTGACCCGACACATGAACATGCGCCTGCTTCTCGGTGACCATCAGCACGTTCTTGCGCGCCAGAGCATTCTGGATGCGGCCGATGGCAACATCGTTGCCGGGAATCTGCTTAGACGAAAAGATGATCGTGTCGCCTTCGCTGACCTTGATCTGGTGCTGGTCGAACGCGATGCGGGCGAGCGCGGCGCGGTCCTCGCCCTGCCCCCCCGTCGCGATGACGAGGCTCTTGTTGCCCGGCAAGCGCATTGCGGTGTCGAAATCGACGGTGTCGGGGAAATCTTTCAGATAGCCGTTCTGCCGCGCGGCACCGATAATGCGGTCGAGCGAGCGACCCGCCACCGTCAGCGTGCGACCCGTGGCCTTCGCGACTTGCCCCAATGTCGCGAGACGCGCTGCGTTCGACGCGAAACTGGTGACGATCACGCGCCCCTCGGCGGCGGCAACTGCCTTCATCAGGCCATCACGGACGCTGCCTTCGGTGCCCGACGCTTCGTTGTTGAACGCATTGGTGGAATCGCAGACGAGCGCGAGGATACCCTTGTCGCCGATGGCGCGCATCTGCGCCTCGGTGGCGGATTCGCCGAGAACCTGGTCGTCGTCGAGCTTCCAGTCGCCAGTGTGAAACACGCGGCCATAGGGCGTCTCGATGAGGCACGCATCCATATCCGGAATCGAGTGGGCGAGGCGGACGAGTTCGACGCCGAACGGCCCGAGCTGGAGCTTTTGCCCCGGCTTCACGACGTTGACCTTCACCTCTTTGGATAAACCCTCTTCCTCGAGCTTGCCGCGAATGAGCGTTGCCGTAAACGGGTTGGCGTAGAGCGGGACGCCAAGATCAGCCGAGAGATAGGGGATTGCGCCGATATGGTCTTCATGCCCGTGGGTGAGGACAATACCGACCAAATCCTTGCGCCGCTTCTCGATGAATTCGAGATCGGGCAGGACCAGATCGACGCCGGGATAGTCTGACCCCGCGAAAGTCAGGCCGAGATCGACCATTAGCCATTTGCCGTCACAACCATATAGGTTTACGTTCATGCCGATTTCGTCGGACCCGCCGAGCGCGAGGAACAGGAGTTCGTTTTTGGGGGTGGTCAAGAAGTTTCCATTCGTTTGTCGTTCTGGCTCCCGTGCACGGAAGCAATGTGTTCCTGCGAAAGCAGGAACCCTGCCGACGCGAAATCA
Organism: Sphingomonadales bacterium; assembly: GCA_031408195.1. Classification (GTDB taxonomy): domain Bacteria; phylum Pseudomonadota; class Alphaproteobacteria; order Sphingomonadales; family Sphingomonadaceae; genus Sphingomonas_O. Next base: position 12,469 of record JANNVL010000057.1, read on the forward strand.
TGGAGTGTCTGCAGCGTTCCTGCTTTCGCAGGAACACAGTCAGGCTGCTATATAGGCGTTCTATCGCTGCGACGCCACAACAGCGACAGTCCCTTCAGCGTCAGGTCGGCATCGACGGAGTCGAACAAATGGCTGTGCTGCTGGAACAGCGCAGCGAGGCCGCCAGTTGCGATGACCTGCACGGGGCGACCGATTTCGGTCTTCATCCGCGACACAAGTCCCTCGATCATGGCAACATAGCCCCAGTAAATACCGATCAGCATCTGGCTCTCGGTCGTCCGCCCGATTACCGTGTCGCTGGCCGGTGCCTCGATCGCGATGCGCGGGAGTTTCGCCGCCGCCGCGACCAGTGCATCAAGCGACAGGTTCAGCCCCGGGGCAATAATCCCGCCCTTATACGCGCCGTTGAAGTCGACGTGATCGACCGTGGTGGCTGTGCCAAAACTGATGATGATGAGGTCGCCCGGATGCGCGGCGTGGGCGGCAATCGCGTTGCAGGCGCGGTCGGACCCGACCGATTGCGGCTCGTCCACGTCGAGCGCGATGCCGTACTCCATCGGTGCGCGACCAGCGATCAACGCTTCCACACCGAAGTACTTCTGGGCCAGTGACTGGATGTTATAGAGCGCGCGCGGGACCACGGTCGAGACCGCAACATCTGTCACGTCCTCGCGCTTCAATCCTTCCAACTCGATCAGCCGCAACAGCCACACCGCATATTCGTCCGCCGTGCGCCGCGCATCGGTCGCGATCCGCCAGCGGCTGCGCGGGGTGCCGTCGTCGTTGACCAGCGCGAATTTGATATTGGTATTTCCGGCGTCGATGGCGAGCAGCATGGATGTTCTCAGATCAGAAAGACGTCGCCTGCGTGAATGACGCGGATAGCGCCGTCGGGCAAGCGCAGTTGCAGCGCGCAGTCGGGGGTGAGGCCGTCGAAGCTGCCCTCGATCCGGGTGCCGTCGGGCAAAGCAGCAGCGAGTGGTGTGTCGATGGAGTGGGCTCGGTCCAGCCACGCGCTTCGGATCGCGGGCAGCCCCTTGGTGCGCCAGATGTCGAGCCAGCGGGCAAAGCCGGGAGCCAGAACCGAGATTGCCGTGTCCGCAGACATTGTCACGCCCAAGGCAGCAAGACTCATCGTCGGGCGGTCGGGCAAATCTGGGTGGTGGGCAAGGTTCGCCCCGACACCGATCACGACCACGTTATTTTGGCGTTCTAGCAGGATACCGGCGAGTTTGGCGTTCCCTGCCAGAACATCGTTCGGCCATTTCAGCGACAACGCCGACACGCCCAGCGCCTCGACCACCGCGAGGCCTGCAACGAAGGCCAAGGTCGATGCTGTGGGGTCATCCGCGCGCAACTCGACCACGCCACTCGTATAGAGATTGCCCAGCGGAGATGCCCACACCCTGCCCTGCCGCCCGCGACCGGCGGTCTGGCGCTTGGCGACCAGCCAGTCCCCCTCGTGCACGCTTCCCGACGCAGCGAGCGCGAGCATATCGGCATTGGTGGAGCCCGTCTCGACGACGCGCAGGATCGTCAGAACAGCGCCTTTGCCGCGTTAATCGTTAGCGCATCGAGCCAGCCGATCAGGGGATAGCCGCCTGCGATCACCACTGCCGATACCGCGATCAGCGCATTCTCGATTTGGCTCGACGGCGGTGCAAAGGCAGGGGCGGCGTCGTCAAAATACATGATCTTGATGATCTTGATGTAGTAGAACGCCCCGATCACCGAAGCCGCCAGCCCGAACAGCGCGAGCAACAGCAGATCGGCATCGATGGCGGCGGAGAACACCGCGAATTTCGCCCAGAACCCGAACAAGGGCGGAATACCCGCAAGGCTGAACATGAAGATCGCGAGCGCGGCCGCGAGCCATCCATTGGTGCGCGACAGCCCCGCGAGACCGGCAATGCTCTCGACCTGCTCACCGTTCGCGTCGCGCATCTGCAGCACGCACAGAAAGCTGCCGAGCGTCATGACGATATAGATCGCCATATAGGTGAGCACCGATGCCGCGCCCGCCTCGGTTCCTGCGGCAAATCCGATCAGAGCGAAACCGATATTGTTGATCGACGAATAGGCCAGCAGCCGCTTGATGTTGGTCTGGCCGATGGCCCCTGCCGCACCGAGGACGATGCTGGCCAGCGCTGTAAAAATCACGATCTGCTGCCAGGCATCGGTCGCCGATCCCATCGCCGACATGGCTATGCGGACGAACATCGCGATGGCCGCGACTTTTTGCGCGGTGGCGAACAGGGTCGTCACCGGCGTCGGCGCGCCTTCGTAGACGTCGGGCGTCCACATGTGGAACGGGACGGCGGAAATCTTGAACGCTATGCCTGCGAACACGAACACCAACCCGAACAACTGGCCGGTCGTGAGACCGCTGTCGAAGGCGCGCGCAATGCCCGCGTAATTGGTCGTGCCGGTAAACCCATAAACGAGCGACGCGCCGTAGAGCAGGATGCCCGAGGCGAGCGCGCCGAGCACGAAATACTTCAGCCCAGCCTCGGCTGAACGCTGGTCGCGCCGCATAAAGCTGGCGAGGACGTAGCTCGCCAGCGACTGCAATTCGAGGCCGATATACAGCGTGATGATATCGGTCGCCGATACCATCATTCCCGCGCCGACAGTGGCAAGCAGGATAAGGACTGGATATTCGGGCTTCAAGCGTTCCACCGCGAAGAACCGCGGCGCAATCAGGATGCAAACGCCTGTCGCCAAATAAATCAAGCATTTGGCGAATGCCGAGAAGGCATCGGCGCGGTAGAGGCCGTCGAACGCCGCGCCATAGCCGGTGACCGGCATTGCCGCTGTAAAACCCGCCGCGACCAGCAGTGCGACCGACAGGATCGACACAGTCCGCGTCGAGCCCTCATTGCCCCACGCCGCGACAAGCATCAGTACGATCGCGCCTAGGCTCAGGATCAGCTCGGGCAGCGTAAAGATCAGGTTCGCGCCCATCAGTGATGCCCCTCCGCTGCGGCGGCACCGTGATGTGCTTCGGCAGGTTTCGGCGCACCGATGGCGAGCTTGGCATCACCACCTGGGTTCGCGCGCTCGATGCGCGCGAGGATGGCGCCGACGTCATTCCGCATCGGTTTCAGGAAGCTTTCGGGATAGATGCCCATCCAGAACACGGCTCCCACAATTGGCGCAAGCAACGCGATTTCGCGGAGCGACAGGTCGGGCATCGCCTTCACATCGTCCTTGTCGAGCTTGCCGAACACCACGCGACGGTAAAGATACAGCATATACGCCGCACCCAGGATGATCCCCGTCGTCATGACGAACGCGACCCAGCTGTTCGCCTGATACGACCCGGCCAGTGCCAGAAACTCGCCAACAAAACCGCTGGTGCCGGGCAAACCAACACTCGCCATCGTGAACACCATGAAAAACAAAGCATATTTCGGCATCGAGTTAGCCAGCCCGCCGTACCGGTCGATTTCGCGCGTATGCAGCCGGTCGTAGATCACGCCGACGCACAGGAACAGCGCGCCAGAGACCAGCCCATGGCTGAGCATCACGAGCATCGCGCCCTCGATCCCCTGCCGGTTGAACGCCATCAACCCGATGGTGACGAACGCCATGTGGGCGACGCTCGAATAAGCAATCAGCTTCTTCATGTCGGACTGCACGAGCGCGACCAGCGACGTGTAGACGACCGCAATCATCGACAGTCCCATGACCAGCCAGAACCAGTACGCCGTCCCTTCGGGAAACATCGGCAGCAGGAAGCGGATAAAGCCGTAACCGCCCATCTTTAGCAACACGCCCGCCAGAATCACCGACCCCGCCGTCGGTGCCTGCACATGCGCGTCGGGCAGCCAGGTGTGCACCGGCCACATCGGCATCTTGACCGCGAACGAGGCAAAGAACGCGAGCCATAGCCATTTCTGCGCTTCGGGCGTGAAGTCGAACTGCATCAGGACGGGAATTTCGGTCGTCCCCGCCTCGCGTACCATCCACAGCATCGCCACCAGCATCACGACCGAGCCGAGGAGCGTGTAGAGAAAGAATTTATACGCGGCGTAAATGCGGTTCGCGCCGCCCCAGATGCCGATGATGAGGTACATCGGGATCAGGCCGGCCTCGAAGAATATGTAGAACAGGAAGATGTCCTGCGCGGCGAATACGCCGATCATCAGCGCCTCCATCAGGAGGAACGCCGCCATATATTCGCCGACCCGCGTCGTGATCGCTTCCCAAGACGCGCCGATGCAGATCGGCATCAGGAACACGCTGAGCATGATGAGCATCAGCGCGATGCCGTCGATCCCGAGCGCCCAGGCGAAACGTCCGAACGCAGGCGAATATTCGGTGAACTGCCACTGCGCGCCGCCGGGCTCGTAGTTTGCCCACATGATACAGCCGAGAACGAACAGAACGAGCGTGGTGACCAGCGCGGTCCAGCGCGCGGTGTTGGCGGGCACGAACAGGCACATGACTGCTGCGAACAGCGGCAGAAAGATCATGACCGAGAGAATGGGGAAATTCACCGCGTCATCACCCAGGTTGCCGCCGCCGCCAGCCCGAGCAGCATCACCAGTGCGTAAGTATAGAGATAGCCCGACTGGAACCGCACTGCCGCGCGACTGCCCATTGCGACGACCGCGGCGGCACCATTCGGTCCGAACCGGTCGATCGTACCCTCGTCACCCGACTTCCAGAACAGCCGACCGAAGGCGAACGAGGGCTGTACGAACAGCCGGTCGTAAAGCTCGTCGAAATACCATTTGTTGAGCAGGAAGCGGTAAAGCCCGCCCGCGCTCGCTGCGATCTTGGCGGGCAGTTCGGGTCGCGCGATGTAAGCTACATAAGCCGCGCCGAGGCCGAGCAGCATAACGATCGTCGCCGACAGTTTCACCAGCAGCGGCACTTCATGCATCGCGTGCATCAGATGCGTGTCGAACGACAGGCTGCCCGCCCAGAACGCAGGGCCGTGCTCGGCATCGAGGAAATCATGGTGGAAAGCAAAACCCGCGAGCACCGCACCGAGCGTCAGCACGCCCAGCGGGATCACCATCGAAGCCGGGCTCTCATGCGGGTGATAGCCGCCGGTCGGGTCGCTCGCGGTTTCGGGCGTCTTGTGGACACTGTGCTGGATATGCTCGCTCTCGATCCAGCGCGGCTTGCCCCAAAAGGTCAGGAACATCAGCCGCCACGAATAGAAACTGGTCAGCAGCGCCGCGAACACCGCCACCGCAAAGGCAACATAGCCATGCTGCGTCCCGCTCGCGAAGGTCGCCTCGATGATCGCGTCCTTCGAATAGAATCCGGCAAAGCCGAACACGCCGATAATCCCAACGCCCGTAATCGCCAGCGTTCCTGCCAGCATCCCGTAGAACGTCAGCGGGATGGATTTCCGCAAGCCGCCATAGAAGCGCATGTCCTGTTCATGGTGCATCGCGTGGATGACGCTGCCCGCACCGAGGAAAAGCAGCGCCTTGAAGAACGCGTGCGTGAACAGGTGGAACATCGCCCCGTTGAACGCACCGACCCCTGCGGCAAAAAACATATAACCCAATTGGCTACACGTCGAATAGGCAATGACGCGCTTGATATCCGTCTGCGTCAGCGCGACCGTCGCCGCAAACAGCGCGGTTGCCGCCCCGACATAGGTCACCACCATCATCGCGGTCGGCGAGACCACAAACATCGGCGACAGGCGGCAGACCATGAACACGCCCGCGGTCACCATCGTCGCGGCGTGAATGAGTGCGGAGACCGGCGTCGGCCCCTCCATCGCGTCGGGTAGCCAGGTATGCAGCCCCAGTTGTGCCGATTTGCCCATCGCGCCGACGAACAGCAGCAGGCACAGTAACGTCATCGTATCGACGCGCATACCAAGGAACCCGATCGTGCTCCCCGCCATACCCGGTGCGGCCTCGAGTATCGCGGGAATGCTGACGGTGCCAAATACTAGGAACGTCCCGAAAATCCCGAGCGAAAAGCCGAAATCGCCGACGCGGTTGACCACGAAGGCCTTGATGGCCGCGGCATTGGCGCTCGGCTTGTGATACCAGAAGCCGATGAGGAGGTAGGACGCGAGGCCCACCCCTTCCCAGCCGAAAAACATTTGGACGAGGTTGTCGGCGGTGACCAGCATCAGCATCGCGAAGGTGAAAAAAGACAGGTAGGCGAAAAACCGGGCCTTGTAATGCTCGCCTTCGCGGAAATTGTCGTCGTGGGCCATGTAGCCGAAGGAATACAAATGGACCAAGGCGGACACGGTCGTGATGACGATCAGCATGATCGCGGTCAGGCGGTCCAGCCTTATCGCCCATTCGGTCGACAGCGACCCGGATTCGATCCAGCGCATCAGAACGACCTGCTGGGTCGTGCCGTCATGGGACAGGAACACGATCCATGACAGCAGCGCGCACAGGAACAACAGACCCGTGGTCAGCCATTGCGCCGCCGGTTCGCCGATCAGTTTCCAGCCGAACCCGGCAATCAGCGCACCGACCAGCGGGGCCAGAAGGATTATGGTCAACATGCTGGATCAGCCTTTCATCACGTTGACGTCTTCAACGTCGATGGTGCCGCGGGTGCGGAAGAAGCAGACGAGGATGGCCAACCCGATGGCGGCCTCGGCGGCGGCGACGGTCAGGACGAACAGGGTGAACACCTGCCCCACCAGATCGCCCAGAAAGCTGGAGAAGGCGACGAAGTTGATATTTACGGCCAGCAACATCAACTCGATCGACATCAGCATGATGATGACGTTCTTGCGGTTCAGGAACAGGCCAAAAACCCCGATCACGAACAGGGCGGCGGCCACCGTCAG
>JANNVL010000058.1:0-1863 GCA_031408195.1 Sphingomonadales bacterium
CGTCACGCTCAACTACCTCCCCGCCGCAGTCGAAGCGCAGATCGTGCTCGCGAAGTCGGGCGAATACGACCACGAAGGCGGCAAAAAAGAAGTCGACAACATGGTCCGCGTCGCCGATCTGACGCGGCAGGGCTTCATCAATGGCGACATCTCGACCGTCATGTCCCCGCGCACTGTGATCACCTGGGCGCAGAACGCGCTGATCTTCAAGGATGTGGGGTTTGCGTTCCGACTATCGTTTTTGAACAAATGCGATGAGGCCGAGCGGAGCCTCGTCGCTGAATATTATCAGCGCGTGTTCGGCAAGGACTTGCCCGAGAGTGTAGTGGGGAAAAGCTAAACGGCGCTCTTTTTATTCTTTGAACGGACCCTGTAATGCCCGCCCCCCATGAAACACGCTCAGAATTTTTACAGTTTCGTCCTCGACGAGATATGCGATTACGGTCCGTCGCCGAAAGGTAATCGTCTGAACCCCGGCACCGAGTTCTTCGCGCGGCGCTCCCCACCCCGGAAGGTCGGCCAGCTTTTCCACATGCGTCTTAATCCGCCCGATGTAGTCGTCAGCGGTCTCTCCACCAACTTGGTCGGCGATCCAGTCGTATAGATTGTCAACATCGTTTTGTGCGGTTTGCTGCCAGACAATCCTATGCGTCACGCGCTATCCGCGCCTCGTGACGCCGCTTTAGCGAGGCGAAGACTTCCTCATGGCTTACAGTTGGTCGTATATCCGCCAATGCCTCGGCGACACGCGCTTTCAGCAGCGCATCAAGTTCGGCCTCTTCGCGGTCAAGTGCCCGTAAGCCTGCGCGGACGACTTCGCTTAGCGAGGTATAACGCCCTGTCTCGACACGCGCTTGAGCGGATTTGGTCAACGAACCGAGTGTTACGCTGACGGGCTTTGTTGCACGGCTTGCCATGTCAATCTCCTGTGACACTGTCATACACATTTTGGCGGATATCAGCAAGAATGAACGAAGCCGGATTTCCCTTCGCGCCAACTCTCCCTAAAGGCGCGGGGATGACACTTTACGCTACCTACACCTCGCATCTGAATGCCGCGCTTGACCAACTTCCCGCCGTTGCGGGCCTCGACCGGGCCAATGTCGCCGTCGAGCCGCCGCGCGATCCCTTGCATGGCGATCTGGCGACCAATGCGGCGATGGTGTTGGCGAAGGGGGCGGGAACCAATCCGCGTGCGCTGGCCGAGGGGTTGAAGCTGCTGCTTGAGGCGGCGCCCGGCGTGCGCGCGGTCGAAATTGCGGGGCCGGGATTTATCAACCTGCGCCTCGATGAAGGTGTTTGGCGCGATGAGCTGGCCGCGGTGCATGCGGCGGGGGCGGATTATGGACGTTTGACAGTCGGCGCGGGGATGACTGTCAACATCGAATATGTTTCCGCCAATCCGACCGGGCCGATGCACATGGGGCATTGTCGCGGCGCAGTGGTCGGCGATGCGCTGGCGAGTTTGCTCGAGTTCGCCGGGCACAAGGTGATCCGCGAATATTATGTCAACGATGCGGGCGGGCAGGTTGATGTCCTCGCGCGGTCGGTGCACCTGCGCTATCGCGAGGCATTGGGCGAGACGGTCGAAATCCCCGAAGGGCTGTATCCGGGCGATTATCTGGTGCCGGTTGGACAGGCGTTGGCGACAGAGTTTGGCGATGCTTATGTCGGCAAGCCCGAGAGCGATTGGCTTCCATTGTTCCGTAAACGCGCGGTGGCGGCGATGATGGGCCTCATCAAAGCCGACCTCGCCCTGCTCGGCATCCATCATGATGTGTTTTCGTCCGAGGCGGCGGTGCAGGCCGCCAAGAAGCCTGAGGCCGCTGAAGCTGTGCTGCGAGCGGCGGACCTCGTTTATGA
>JANNVL010000059.1:0-5388 GCA_031408195.1 Sphingomonadales bacterium
ACGCCGCCGCGGGGGCCCGGTTTCCCCAAAGCAAACCCGTGCCCCCGCAAGGCCAACCGGCGCGGCTTGCCGCGACCGACGACATGGGCTTTTGCCCATGTCGGGCCAACAAAAAAGGGGCGGTCCTCACCCGAGGACCGCCCCTTTTTGCTATTCGATGCGCCCGACAATTGCTGCCCAGTCGCGCGAACCGTGAACAACACGAACAATTTCCACGGATCGACCGACGAGATAGAAAACCAGATATCCGGCATGTGTCATCTTATGGAGCGGACCCCGCCAGGTCTCGCAGACGACCGGAAATCGTCGCGACTGCGCCGCAAGCCCAAAGCAGCGATCCTGCAATTCATCGACGAAGCTCATTGCACGCGCCGGGTTGTCAGCGGCGATCCAGTCCGCGATCTCAAAGAGGTCGTCGAGCGCCTCCGGCGAAAAAACGATATTCACGCAGCGCGCTTGACGGGGTCATGGGACAGACGATCCTTCACGCGCGCGAAAACATCTTCAATAGCTATTCCCTCGCCACCTTCGAGCGATGCCAAGCCCTTTTCGATTTCCAGATTGAAGCGTAGCCACTGCGCCTCGCGTTCCTCGACCAACCTCACACCTTCGCGTAAAACTTCGCTGCGTGAGCCGTAGCGTCCGTTTTTGACGAGGCCGTCGACCGTCGCTTCGAGTTTGGGACCGAGATTGACGCTGCTGGCCATGACTACCTCCGGCGCTAGAGATATCACATTGATAATAGTTAGCAATGACTAGAGTGGCGAAACGTCACGTCAGAACGAGCGCCAAGGCGGCAATGACCAGCCCCACCAGCAGCTCGGGCGACAGCGAAAACCGGATGATCACGCGCATGGCTCAATCCTCCGTTTCGGCGACGAGCAGGTCGCCGGGCTGGCAGTCGAGCACGCGGCAGATCGCCTCGAGCGTGGAAAAGCGGATCGCCTTGGCCTTGCCGGTCTTCAAAATCGACAGATTGGCGAGCGTGATATCTACGGCCTGGCTAAGCTCGGTCAGCGACATGCGCCGCGCATAGAGCATGTCGTCGAGCTTGACGGCGATCGGCATCAGACTGTCCCTTCGAGCTCGGCACGCATCGCGGCACCGGCGCGGAACACGCGCGCTAGAATGAAGAGCAGCAGGATGAGGATCACACTCGACAGGTCGATGCCAAAGTCCAGATCGAGTTTGGGGATAAACGACGACAGACGCCATGTGACCATACCCGTCAGGAGGCCAATTCCCTGTACGCCGATCCCGATCCACCCCATTTTTTCGAGGCGTGCGGCATTTTCCGTGGTGAGGGGGTCGCCGGCACCAACACTCGTCACAATATCGAGCAGTGTTTTGACAAACAGAAAGACAAGACCGACGATCAAGGTTGCGCCGATCAGGATGGCCAGCAGCCAAGGCAATTGACCCGCTGTAAAGCCGGGATGTTTCTTGGCGATCTCGCCGACGATCTTGCCCTGAAACAGGAACAGCGACGGGATTGCCAAAACGAGCGCCCCAAGCGCAATCCCGACGAATGCGAGCACCGTCCAGCACAACCCGATCGTCGCACCGAGCAACCAGTCTATTCGCTTCGTAACGCCTGTCATATCGACTTCCAATACATTGTGTATTGATAATCAATATGTCACTTATCGTTTCACGTCAAGCATTATTTATTGCTTTTCGATATGGAGGACTGCTCTAGGGCGTTGGCGTCGCAGCGACCGGCGGTTTTACCATCCGCGCAGACCGGATCACGATCTTGCCCAATTTGGTCTCGTTCCCGGTGAAGATATTGCAAACGCCCTTATACCGCGGCTGCTCGCACAGCTCCCATTTCTCGCCGGGATAGACAGCGATGCTGCCGATGGTGAAATCATACGACAGGCTGGGCATGTCCTTGATTGCTTCCACAGTTTCGCCCTCGAATTTCTGGCCTTCGTAAAGGGTCAGCTTGCCTTTTTCGGTCATTGCGCCGGGCGCGCGCTTTTCAGCAGCAAGCCCGGGTGCGGCGAACAGCGCGATAAGGGGGAGCAATGCAGCAATGCGGGACATGATCTTCTCCATGAATCGATGCCTGTCTCTTGGCGAAACGGCCTTCCCCGTCAACACCGCCGCGCTCGACTGGATGCTGGACAAGCCCATGTGCTGTTCCTATATGCACCTTTCCCCGCTGTTCGAGAAATGGTGCGCCGTCGCGCAGTGCACCGAACGAATGAACGGCTCCGGGTTCCATGCGATGTCAGAAACCGGCCCTTTGCGGGGCTTTTTGTGCGTCGGCATGTGCGTTTCGAGATACGAACGACAAGAACAGCTAGGGCATAGACTCACATGGCAACGCAGATCGCACCCGATACCCACACCGAGGCGCATCGTCCCCGCATTCGCAAGGTCTTCGGGAACATCCATGAAGTCACCCAGATGCCGAACCTGATTCAGGTCCAGCGCGAAAGCTATGAGCAGTTCCTGCGCTCGAACCCAGCCATCGGCTATGTCTCGGGCCTCGAAAAGACGCTGCGGTCGGTTTTCCCGATCCGCGATTTCGCGGGCACCGCCGAGCTCGACTTCGTTCACTACGAACTCGAAGATCCCAAGTTCGACACCGACGAGTGCCGCCAGCGCGGCATTACCTATGCCGCCCCGATGCGCGTCACGCTGCGCCTGATCGTGTTCGAAGTGGACTCCGAGACGGAAACCCGTTCGGTGCTCGATATCAAGGAGCAGGACGTTTACATGGGTGATATGCCGCTCATGACGCAGAACGGCACGTTCGTCATCAACGGGACCGAGCGCGTTATCGTGTCGCAGATGCACCGGTCGCCGGGCGTCCTGTTCGACCATGACCGCGGCAAGACGCATTCCTCGGGCAAATATTTGTTCGCCGCGCGCGTCATTCCGTATCGTGGCTCGTGGCTCGATTTCGAATTCGACGCCAAGGACATCGTCAACGTCCGTATCGACCGCAAGCGCAAGCTGCCGGTGACGGCGCTGCTCCAGTCACTGGGCAATGCGACGCTCAAGGTCGTGATGAACAAGGACTCAAAGACGGCATTCGCCGTTGGTGATCTTGTCCAGCTGAGCGGCACGCAGGTCTGCAAAATCATCGAAGTCCGCGACGATTATGTCACGATCAAGGATCCGACGGGTCCGCTGAACGCACACAATAATTCGATCCAGACCGAAGATGCAGTCAAGGCGGGCAAGTTCACTGTCGTGCGTCAGGGCATGAGCCCCGAGGAAATCCTCAGCGAATTCTACAATAAGGTCACCTGGGTGCGCGGGACCGGCGGGTGGCAGGTGCCGTTCGTGTCGGAAAACTGGCGCGGTCAAAAGCCGACCTACGACGTCATCGACGGCAAGACCGGCGAAGTCGTGTTCGCAGCGGGCCAGAAGGTCAGCCCGCGCGCCGCGACCAAGGCGGCCAAGGACGGGCTCGAAGCGCTGCTCATCCCGACCGAGGAAATCTTCGGCCGTTATTCGGCGATCGATCTGATCAACGAGACGACGGGTGAAATTTATGTCGAGGCGGGCGATGAAATCTCCGCCGAAAACCTCGAACTGCTCGACAAGGCGGGGATCGACCGGATCGAACTGCTCGACATCGATCACGTCAACACCGGCCCGTGGATCCGCAACACGCTGAAGGTCGACAAGGCCGAAGACCGCGACCATGCGCTCAGCGACATCTACCGCGTCATGCGCCCCGGCGAGCCGCCGACGCGCGAGACGGCGGAATCGCTGTTTTCGGGTCTGTTCTTCGACGCCGACCGCTACGACCTGAGCGCGGTCGGTCGCGTGAAGCTCAATATGCGCCTCGAACTCGACGCGCCCGACGATCACACGACCTTGCGTCGTGAAGACATCATGGCCGTTGTGAAAACGCTCGTCGGCCTCAAGGACGGCAAGGGCGAAATCGACGATATCGACAACCTCGGCAACCGTCGTGTGCGTTCGGTCGGCGAGTTGCTCGAAAACCAGTATCGCGTCGGCTTGCTTCGCATGGAGCGCGCCGTGAAGGAGCGCATGTCATCGGTCGATGTGTCGACGGTCATGCCGAACGACCTCATCAACGCGAAACCTGCGGTCGCCGCAGTGCGCGAGTTCTTCGGCTCGTCGCAGCTGTCGCAGTTCATGGATCAGACCAATCCGTTGTCCGAAGTGACGCACAAGCGTCGCGTTTCGGCACTCGGGCCGGGCGGCTTGACGCGTGAGCGCGCGGGCTTCGAAGTCCGCGACGTTCACCCGACGCACTATGGCCGCATCTGCCCGATCGAGACGCCGGAAGGACCGAACATCGGTCTGATCAACAGCCTCGCGTCGTTCAGCCGCGTCAACAAATATGGCTTCATCGAAACGCCGTACCGCAAGATCGTCGACCACAAGGTCACCGACGACGTCGTGTATTTGTCGGCGATGGAAGAGGCCAAGCACACGATCGCGCAGGCCAACGCCGAGCTCGACGGCAGCAAGGGCTTTGTCGAGGACATCGTGTCGTCGCGTCAGGCGGGCGAGTTTCTGATGGCACCGCGCGACACAATCACGTTGATGGACGTCAGCCCCAAGCAGCTGGTTTCGGTTGCGGCATCGCTCATTCCGTTCCTGGAAAACGATGACGCCAACCGCGCGCTGATGGGGTCGAACATGCAGCGTCAGGCTGTGCCGCTTGTCCAGGCCGAGGCACCGTTCGTGGGCACTGGCATGGAAGAAACGGTCGCGCGCGACTCAGGTGCCGCCATCGGTGCGCGCCGTGCGGGCATCGTCGATCAGGTCGATGCGACGCGTATCGTCGTTCGTACCACCGGCGAAGTCGACAGCGGCCATTCGGGCGTCGACATCTACACGCTGATGAAGTTCCAGCGGTCGAACCAGAACACCTGCATCAACCAGCGTCCGCTGGTCCGCGTCGGTGACGCGGTGATGAAGGGCCAGATCATCGCCGATGGTCCGTCGACCGAATTCGGCGAACTGGCGCTGGGCCGCAACACGCTCGTCGCGTTCATGCCGTGGAACGGTTACAACTACGAGGATTCGATCCTCATCTCCGAGCGCATCGTGAAGGACGACGTGTTCACGTCGATCCATATCGAAGAGTTCGAAGTGATGGCCCGCGACACCAAGCTGGGGCCGGAAGACATCACCCGCGACATTCCCAACGTCGGCGAGGAAGCACTCCGCAACCTCGACGAAGCGGGCATTGTCTACATCGGGGCCGAGGTCGAGCCCGGCGATATCCTTGCCGGCAAGATCACGCCGAAGGGCGAAAGCCCGATGACGCCGGAGGAAAAACTGCTCCGCGCCATCTTCGGTGAAAAGGCGTCGGACGTCCGCGACACCTCGCTCCGCCTGCCGCCCGGTGTTGCCGGAACGGTCGTCGAAGTGCGCGTGTTCAACCGT
>JANNVL010000060.1:0-3195 GCA_031408195.1 Sphingomonadales bacterium
GCGGGATCGATTTCAACAATCTGACCGCAATGGTCAACGAGCCGCGCACGTTCGGGATTGAAGTCGGGGTGAAGTTCTAGGTGAGCGTGCGCGGTCGGCGATCAGCCGATCGCGCACCACCTACAGGCAAGCCTCCAGATACGGCTGGTCGAAGCCGTATTGCTTCGCCTTTTCAAGCGTGTATGGGCGCAGACCCATCGCGCGGTATTCGCCGATGATCTTGCCGTCGGCGGTCTCGTCGAGATATTCGAATTTGAACAACTGCTGGGTCACGATCACCGGACCCTCCATGCCGATCACTTCGGTGACATCGGTGACGCGGCGTGAGCCGTCACGCAAACGCTTCACCTGGACGATCAGATCGACCGAGTCGGCAATCTGGCGCGAAATGGCTTCCTTGGGCATCTTGATGTCGCCCATCATGACCATGTTTTCCATACGGCCGAGTGCTTCGCGCGGGCTGTTGGAGTGGAGCGTACACATCGAGCCGTCATGGCCGGTGTTCATTGCGGCCAAGAGGTCGAAACATTCCTGACCACGAATTTCGCCGAGGATGATGCGGTCGGGACGCATACGCAGCGCGTTCTTCACGAGATCGCGGATCGATATTTCGCCCTGACCCTCGAGGTTCGCCGGACGCGTTTCGAGCGGCAGCCAGTGCGGTTGTTGCAAGCGAAGTTCGGCGGCGTCCTCGATGGTAAGCACGCGCTCGCCCGGGTCGATCATTTTCGACAGGGCGTTGAGCATCGTCGTTTTACCCGAGCCGGTGCCGCCCGAAATGACGATGTTGAAGCGGCACGCGCCTGCAATTTTCAGCGCGGTCGCCATCTTGTCCGACATCGATCCGCCCTTGGCCATCATGTCGAGCGTGATCGGCTTCGCAGAGAATTTACGGATCGAAATCGCCGTGCCCTTCAGGCTCAGCGGCGGCACGATGACGTTGACGCGACTGCCGTCTTTCAGACGGGCGTCAGCCAGTGGCGACGTCTGGTCGACGCGGCGACCGACCGAGTTGCAGATCCGCTGTGCGATCTGGAACAGATGTTCCTCGTCGCGGAACTGGATCGGCGCAATCGAAAGCTTGCCCTTTTTTTCGATGTACGTCTGGTCCGGACCATTGACCATGATATCAGTAATCAGCGGATCGGCGAGCAATTCTTCGAGCGGCCCTAGGCCGAGCAGCTCATCGACGAGCACTTTTTCAAGCGCGAATTGCTCGCGGCGGTTGAGCGTGAATTTCAGTTCGGCGAGAACTTCGCCGATGATCGGGCGGAATTCCTCGGCCAGCTCGTCCTTGTTCAGCGTCGCCGCCGCCTCCGGATCGATGCGTTCGAGCAAGCGCGGCAGCACCTGTTCCTTGATCTTGTGGACGCTCGCCTCGAACCCTTCGGCTTTGGGCTGGACTTCCATGTCAGCCGACTGGCGGTCGTTGAGGCGCGCCATCGCGTCGCCGGGCGATGTCGGTGCATGGGGCGTGGCATCGGCAGAAGGTTCCTGCTCGAGTGGCGGAAACTGGCTGCCGCCTTCAAGGGGACCGTTGGCGGGTGTCGCGCCGCCCGGACCCTGCATGGGACGCGCGACGCCGAATGCGGGGCGGGATGGACCCGTGCCGCCGATACCGCCGCGTTTGCCGAATGCACTCATCTGTCTGCCCCGCAACTTTGGGTGACCGCGTAAACGAGATGCGGTCAGACAGGGTGAATAGGACGTAAACTTTTACGAAAAGCTAACGTCGGCAAAGGTTAAGCGGCAGCTCAGGCTGCGACGTTGGCTCGCTCGGCGAGGATCGTGACGCCACGTTCGTCGATTTCAGCAAAGCCGCCCTCGACCGCAATCCGCTGCGGCGTTGCGCCAGCGGATGCATAGACTCGGACTTCGCCGTCGCGGATCGTGGTCATGACGGGCGCATGGCCCTCGAATACACCCATATCGCCTTCGCTGCCGGGCAGTTCGACCAGATAGGCCGAAGTGCTCAGCACCGCGCGCTCGGGGGTTACGAGTTCAAAGGTGAGCGCCATTGCTTCTTCCTTAGCCCCTCCCCTTCAGGGGAGGGGTTGGGGTGGGGCAGGTCCGCCACCACCGCGGTTGAGTTCACGGGCAAGGGACATTCCCCACCCCAACCCCTCCCCTGAAGGGGAAGGGGCTTTTAGATCAGGCGTCTTCGGCCATTTTCTGCGCCTTGGCGACGGCTTCGTCGATGCCGCCGACCATGTAGAACGCGGCCTCGGGCAGATGGTCGTACTCGCCATCGACGACGGCCTTGAACGACTTCACCGTGTCCTCGACCTGCACGAACTTGCCGCTGATGCCGGTGAAGACCTCGGCGACGTGGAACGGCTGGCTGAGGAACTTCTGGATCTTGCGCGCACGGCTGACGATCAGCTTATCTTCCTCGCTCAGCTCGTCCATGCCGAGAATGGCGATGATGTCCTGGAGCGACTTGTACTTTTGCAGCGTCTCCTGAACGCGGCGGGCGGTGTCGTAGTGCACCTGACCGACGACAGCAGGGGTGAGAACGCGCGACGTCGAGTCGAGCGGATCGACCGCCGGATAAATGCCGAGTTCCGAAATCGCGCGGTTGAGCGTCGTCGTCGCGTCCAAGTGGGCGAACGACGTGGCAGGTGCCGGGTCGGTCAAATCGTCGGCAGGAACGTAAATCGCCTGCACCGAGGTGATCGAGCCCTTGTTGGTCGAGGTGATGCGTTCCTGCAACGCACCCATGTCGGTCGAGAGCGTTGGCTGATAGCCCACCGCCGACGGAATACGACCAAGTAGCGCTGACACTTCCGAACCGGCTTGCGTAAAACGGAAGATGTTGTCGACGAAGAACAGCACGTCCTGCCCTTCGACATCGCGAAAATATTCAGCGATGGTCAGGCCCGACAGCGCCACGCGGGCACGCGCGCCCGGTGGCTCGTTCATCTGGCCGAACACGAGCGCGACCTTCGACCCCTCGGGTGTCGGGTTGCCATCGGCATCCTTGGCAATGACGCCCGCGTCGAGGAATTCGTGGTAGAGATCATTGCCCTCGCGGGTGCGCTCACCAACGCCGGCGAATACCGACACGCCGCCGTGGCCCTTGGCGATGTTGTTGATTAGCTCCTGGATGAGCACGGTCTTGCCGACGCCCGCGCCGCCGAACAGGCCGATCTTGCCGCCGCGCGCATAGGGCGCGAGCAGGTCGATGACCTTGAT
>JANNVL010000061.1:0-82757 GCA_031408195.1 Sphingomonadales bacterium
GCCAGCGGTAGCTGGCTACGCGCTACCGCGCGCGTATCCGCACCCCCGGCTTCGCCGCCACCCCTCAAAGGGGTGGATTTAAAGAGATATGACATGCGTCCGACTTCACGCTTGCCGCTCGAAGTCCTCCCCGTTCGCGGAAGGACTTGCGCTTCAAATTAGCCGCTGCACGACCATCCGCGCCACCGCCTGGGCGCGGTTGACCGCCCCCAATTTGCGCCGCGCGTTGTCGACATGGAAGCGTGCGGTCGATTCCGCGACGCCGAAAATGACGCCGATTTCCCAGTCGGTCTTGCCATCGGCGACATAGCGCAGCGCGTCACGTTCGCGCGTCGTCAGCGCCACCGCAACCGGTGACGGCGGATTGGCCATATCGATCAGCCGTTCGGTCAGGATCAACCCCGCGCGCTGGATCGCCTCCGCTTCGCCCGGTTCGAAATCACGCTTGGCCATGCCAAGATGTAGCGAGGCAATTTTGCCACCCGCGCCATAGGATGTCGCGCACAATGCCTCGGCCATGCCCGCTTCGCCCAGCGCCTCCCAATAGCCGCCATAGGCGCGCTCGCCATGCGGGGCGAAGTCGCCGAAACGGTATCGGGTACGGCTTTCGCGGATCGCACCGAGCAACGGGTTTTGTTCGAAACAGATGTAGTTGAACGCGGCACTGCCCGGCCAGTTCGGCGGCGCGAGGCGCGACACAACACCGCCAGCGGCAAAATGCGCCGCCGACGTCAACAGCACCGACGGGCGGCGGTAAATGCGGGTTTGCAGGTAACATGCCCCATCGACACGCGCGGCATGAAGGAATGCTTCGCTGATCGCAGCCGCCGTCCCCGGCGACAGCGCGGCCCTGGTCAGGCGGTCGGCAGTGGCGGACGAACGATCCAAGCCCTGTCCCCGGTCGAGCGAAGGAGCGAAAGAGTAACCCACATGCCGCAGGGCATCAAGGCGGTTTGCCTGATGGGCGCAAAGTCAACCTCTCGAATCCGTGAGTGGTTCCCGCGCCGCCGTTTGGGCAGGTTGCTAGCGAGCGAGTTTCGCTGCTTTCACAACGCCGCTCGGCAACGGGGAAACGAACATGAACCGCTTGGTCAGAGGATTCTTCGCGGTGTGCGTGCTGACATGGCCGGGTGCGATCCCGGCCCAGAATGCGCCGAATTCCGAACGGCGGATGCTGACGCTGGCGGACGGCGAAAAAGCGACCGTGTTCGGCACCGGATACCGGGCGCGCGGGGCGACGCTCGCGCTCGTCTCGCTATCGAGCGAGCTCGTGACGGTCGCCGTGCTCTCGGGCGAACTGGTGCAGGGCAAGACGACGGCGCGGAGCGGGCAGGCGTTGGTGACGCCCATCGACGGCAAAGCGCCGCGACGCTTTGGTTTCGACGCCGCGCGGCTTGCGGCGACAATCCCGCCGCAATGGGCAGCCGATACCACCGCCCCTCTCGCGCAACTGGCCGCGTCGCAAAAGCGTGCCAAGTTCTGGGGGCTGGTCGAACCGGCAGGGGTGAACGCGGCTGCACCGGTCTCGCCACAAATCGAGGCGGCTCGGCAAAGCTACCTCGGCAATGCCACCGTCGTGGCGCTGCGCCAGGCTGCACAGGGCAAGCCGCAGACGCTGGCTGGACTGACTGCCACCCGTTTTGCCGAGGCGCTGGCTGCGGGCGATGCGCGCGCCGTCGCCGACCTGATCGATCCCAAGCCGTTTACCGACACCGGGGCCGAGGCGGGCGCGTGGCAAGCGGCGCGGCTGGCGTTCGCGCAGAAACTGACCGGCGATGCGTCGCTAAAAGCCGCAATGGCCGCCCCTCCTTCGGCAGCCACCGGCATGCCAGAGGCCTTCGACGCCGGCGGCGCTTTCCGCATCCAGCTAGTCGCCCGCGACCGCGCGATGTTTGTTGCCGCTGTGGAGCCGCTATCATGAAGCACGTCATTGCCCTGTCGCTTGCCCTCCTCGCGGCGCCCGCTTTCGCAGGCGGCTTTTCGGCGGCGGACCTCGCCAAAGCTGCTGCCACAGCCGAAACGGCTCCGGGCGAACTTCGGCGCGAGACCGAGGCTTTGCGCCTTGCCATTGCCTATGACAGTGCTGCGGGTATCGGCACGCGCGCCGAGGCCGAGCAGGAGGCGCTGAGCATTGCCTTCGGTACTGGCGACGCGCGCGGCGATGCGCGCGCGCAATGGTTCATGGCCGGGGCAATTGCACAACCCGCGCGTGGCGATTTCTCGCTGCTTTACAATCCATTGGCGCGGGGATGGCTGGCGCTGGCCTGGGTCCGCACCGCAAATGGCTGGCGAGTTGCTGCCGCCGAACTAAAATCGGCTGGCGAGGCAAGCTGGCCGACAAGCGACGAACCCTATCGCAAGCTGCTTGCCGCTGATTATGCCGCCATGCGGGCAACACCGCCGCAGCGCGACGGCGCGCTGGTCGGGGTCGAGGCCGACAAATGGCTCGCTGGTCTGGCCTTCTGGCTACGGAAAGCCGAATTCCGCGCAGCGTCCGACGCGACGCGCGCTCTGATTGCCGAGGGCAAAACGGCCAAGCTGGGCAGCACCGCGCTCGACCTGTTGCCCACTCCCGCGCGGGCCGCCTTCGCACCCGTCGCGGCAATCGGACGCAAGGACGGCGGGGCGATGGTCGTTTTCGGATCGCCGCTGCAACCGCATCTGCTGGTCACCGCCGATTACGACAGCGCCGCCCGACCCCGGCTGGAACGGCTGAACCTCATCAACCTCGACAATGCGGGAGCACGGCCATGATCCGGAAGAGCCTGAAGCACGGTGTGGCGCTGGCTGCGCTCGCCGCAACGCTGGCTACGCCGCTTCCCGTTGCGGGACAGCAGCAGCCCGGTGGCGCGAGTTATCCGACCAACACCACCCGACCGCCGCGCCGTACCCCCGCACCACCGCCACAGCGCACCGGAGGATTGATCGACACCGTGCGACCGGCAGAGGCACCCACGCCGCCTGCCACACCGGTCGAAATCGCGACGCCGGACGTGCAGCTCGCCAATGGGTGGATCACCCAGGCACAGTACGATCAGCTTGAGGGCCAAGTTCAGCAGGCGAGCACGGCGTTCGATCGCGAGTTCAGGCGCAATGCCTCGGACGCGGCGCGCGCGCAGCGTGAAACAAGTGACCGTATGCTCGACGCAATCGCCAATTTCGGCGGAATGAGTGCGGATAGCACGCAATTGCTACAACAAATGGGATACACGGTTGCTCCGGGAAGCTCGACCGACAACCCGCGCCAAAGTGCCGAAGCATTCATGACCGTCATAGAAAACGGTATTCGCACGGAGCAGAACGTCGGCAACCTCATGCGGCCAGGTGTTCAGAACTACATCGGGATCATCGACAACGCGGCGGCAGCGAATGTCCAGATGCTGCGCGAGACGGGACGCATGCCCGCCGAAACGCTACGCGCCTATGAGCGCGCTTCGGGGGATGTCCACAACCGGGTCGTCGCGCGCGTCGACCGGATGTTCTATGAACACGATCGCGAAGTCGACAACGCGCGACGCGTGGTGGCCGAGCGGCGCACCGAAGTCGTCAACCGGATGACAACGGCGATCGAAGAGACCCGCCAGCGTTATGGCAACGATCCGCGCAACTGGCCGACGACGACGCCGCCCCCGCGACCGCAGCGCTTCAGTTATGTTGAGATGCTGAACCCGCGACCGGTCACGCCCGCACCGCCACCGCTGGCCAATCCACGCAACCTCCCCGCGCTCGGTGGCCCCGACCGGACACGACCTGTTCCCGATCCAGCCATCGAGCCGATCCCCGGCCCGACGCCTGGCCCTACGCCCGGACGTCGGCCGGTAAGGGTTGGCGAAATACCGCCGAGCGATCCATATGAAGGTCTCCGCGTGCCCGACCCCGAGCGAGTTCGAGGCACCCCGACACCGTCGCCACGCCCCCAACCTCAACCGCGTCCGCAGCGACGTGTGCCCGAACCGGTGGTGCTGCAGCAGCAAACGCCCGACGTCGAGCTCGGGCTGCCGCAAGACGGCGGCGCGGTGACCAGCCCCTCGGTCATGGAACAGATCATGGCGCGCATCCCGCGCAACCGCGACGGGTCGATCGACTGGGCGCGGGTGCCGCTTGCGATCCGGGCACAGGTTATCCTTTACCAGCACCGCCAGAACAGACTGGGTGGTGGCAGCAGCGGGAGCGGTTTTGGCAGCGGCGGTTCGAGTTCGGACGATCCGCTGGTGCGCGAGCTGGCGCGGCGTCAGAACGAGCAAGACCGGCTAACTGCAGCTGCCCAGCGCCGCACCGCTCAGGACGCAAGCTGGAATGCAATGGTCGCCGACCGCTTCGGCAATTCCGTATGGGACGCATTCGGCACCAACGGTGGAACGACGCTGACCACGCTGCAGCTCGAACCGATCTACCGGAACTACAACCCGCTCAACACCATTCCCCCTGCAATCTCGTTGTCGTCGGCGGGAACTTCACTGTCCGCTGCGGGGTGGTCGCTGTCTTCGGCAGGTGCCGATTGGCGCGACCCGGCAGTCCAATCGCTGCACGCGGCGATGGGGATGTTCGATTATCGCACGCGGTCGAACCCTTACTCATCGGGGTTCGATACCGACCGCGCCCGCGCCGCGCAGTTCGCCTATAACGCGGGCGACTTCGACGTGCAGTATAATCGCGACGGGCGGTTGAATCAGACCAGTGGCGGGCGGCTTGCCGGGTCGCTGTTCACGATCGAGGACTGGTATCTGCGGCAACTGACCGCCAACGGAGTCGGCGGTCTGGACGCGCTGCTCGCTCAGCCGTTCAATGTCGTGCTGACCTGGGGGGCGGGCGCGTTCGATCTCGACCTTCACATGACCGGGCCATTGAGCGCGCAGACAAACAACCGGTTCCACATTTATTACGCAGCAGTAGGCAATCTGACCGCGCAACCCTTTGCCGCGCTCATCAAGGATTGCATCTGCAATTCGGGAAGCGAAGTCATCCTGACCTCGGCGCTCAACGGGGGCGGGGTGTACCGTGTGTCGGTATTTAACTTTGGCGACCAGTCGGCGACCAGCACCAATCTGGCCAGTGCCTCGCAGGCAACGATTCAGATCGTGCGCGGCGGGACGACGCAGTCGGTCGGCAACGGCACGACGATTGTCGGGGGGCGAATTCTGCTGACCACGACCGTGCCGTCAAGCGGGACCGGTAACACATGGGTTGCCGCCGAGATCAACCCGGCCAACGGGCGCATCACGGTACCCGGCGCAATCCGGCAGTCGCCCAATTCCGAAGGTGTCGAATGATCCGCGCCCGACTTGTGCTGCTGTTCGCTGCGATCGTCGCCGCCGTGCCAGCCTTCGCGCAAACACCGCCCGCCGCGCCGGCCAACAACATCGACGACCGCGTTCGCCAGCAGGCCCGCATCCTGACCGAGCGCGAGCGTGAAGAAGCAATGTTGACCGGCGACACCGACATCGTGCTGACCCGGCGAACGCGGCTGTTCAGCGTCAACGGCTCGGTCGATGTGTCGGGCACGTCGAACGCATTCCTGTCGCCGACCGGTCGGGTATCCGACGCGTTCGCACAGGCCAACATCAGTTTAGGGTTCGGGACGCGCATCGGCGGCAAGGTCGATGTCTTTGCTAGCGTCGGCGTGCTGGGGGTGCGCTATTTCCAGTTCAAGGCGCTCGACTACAACGCGCTGACCGGGCTGGTCGGGGCGCGCACTAATTTCGGACGGTTGGCGGTAACCGCGACCTATCAACCTTCGATCGTGCTGACCCGCGATTTTGGGCGGCGGCAGTTGACGTCGCACCGGCTAAAACTGTCGGCGTCCTTACCGGTCCGCATCCGCAACTTGACGATCGAGCCGGTGATCGCCGCCGAGCGCACCCTGTCGAGTCCGTCGGACTATCGCGCTTGGAGCGGCACCGCGGGGGTGACGTTCAGCGCGCCGCTGTCTCAAACCACGCCGCTGCTCGCCTATATCAGCGCGCAATACGAACGGCGTAGCTTCGACGGCTATTTCCCTGACCTAGTCGGCGTACGTCGGCTTGACGACGGCTGGTCGGCGGGAGCGGGCGTGGTGTGGCGACCGCGCGCCTGGGGCGAAGTGCGCGCGAGCTACAGCTTTCAACGCGTTTATTCGACGTCGGACGTCAACGGCTATTTCGCGCATTCGGGCACGCTTGGAATCTCAGCATCGCTGAAGTTTTAAGCAGCAGCACCGAAACCAACCATTACTTTCCGTCGGCCCCCGGTGCGGGATATTGCAGATAGGCCAGCCGCCGCACTTCGCGCCGTCCGCGTACCACGGTGTCGAGGATGAGGCCCGCAAAGAAGTTGAGAAATGCGAGGATCATCAGGCCGGTGGCGAGGATCGCGGTCGGGAAGCGCGGCACCTGGCCGGTGTCGAGATAGGTGAGCACCAGCGGCACCGACAGAAACACCGCCATCAGCGCGAAGACGAAGCCGATAAAGCCGAAGAACGCCAGCGGCCGTTCGAAACGCGCGAGCATCGCGATGGTTTTCAGGATGCGCCAGCCGTCGCTGTAGGTGCTCAGTTTCGACACTGACCCCTCGGGCCGCGCGGCATAGGCGGTGACGATCTCGGCCGTCGGCATCTTGAGTTCAAGCGCGTGGACGCTGATTTCGGTTTCGATCTCGAATCCTGCGGACAGCACGGGAAAACTCTTCACGAAGCGGCGTGAAAAAACGCGATATCCCGACAGGATGTCGGTGAAACTACGCCCAAAAACCTGCGTCAACATACCCGTGAGCATTGCATTGCCGAAGCGATGGCCGCGCCTGTAGGCGGCTTCGACCTCCGACTTGCGCGACCCGACGACCATGTCGAGCTGTTCGTCGACCAACCGCGCGACCAGTGCCGGTGCAGCGGCGGCATCATAGGTCGCGTCGCCATCGGCCATCACATAGATATCGGCGTCGATATCGGCGAACATGCGGCGCACGACATTACCTTTGCCCTGCATCCGTTCGGTGCGGACGACGGCCCCTGCCCCGCGCGCGACCTCGACCGTGCGGTCCGACGAGTTGTTGTCGTAAACGTAGATCGTCGCGTCGGGCAGCGCCGCGCGGAAGCCCGCGACCGTCTGCACGATCGCGGCTTCCTCGTTATAGCAGGGGAGCAGGACGGCGATTTTGAGTGACATTGACTTCCCCTAACGCAGACTTGTTAGCAGTCCGTTTCCCCGCGACAAGCTTGCGCCTGCTCTACTATGCCGCCAATCCGGCAGCAGGGGGTTCGAACTATGGAAGTCTATCGTAATCTCAGACTCATCACACTGGCGGTCGTTGCCATGGTTATAATTGACGCAATCAATCAACCAGTTATCCTGCTTTTAGGAATGTTTGCGCCTGAGTTTTTCGCAGCGAACATCACGCCTATTGCGACAGAGGTCGACGGAGCTTCGGCGGCGATCCTTCTCCTGACAATGCTCATCTTCGGCTACTGGATTTACGCGGCCGGGCGCAATGTCACCGATGCGGGCGTAGCGGAGCTTAAGTTTACGCCAGCCGCACGAATATGGTGGTTTGCAGTCCCTTTCGCGAACTTCGTCATGCCGTTTCAAGGCATGCGCGAGTTGTGGAACGCAAGCCATGGTGAGCCGCGCCTCGAAACAAACCACTGGCTTGTGTCGAGCTGGTGGGCATTATGGCTCATCAATAACGTCACGGCGAACTTGGGAGGCATTTTGACACGCGGCGAGCAAAGCGGAACGATGCTATCATGGGCAATAGCCGCTACGGGCGCGCCACTCGCAGTCGTCGCGATTGTGCTTGTCCGTTCGATTGCTGCAGCCCAGCAACGTGCCGGACCGCAGGAGCTAATCAAAGTGTTCGCCTGAAAGCCCAAACAGCTCAGGCCTTTTTCTTCGCCGGAGCTTTCTTCGCGGGCTTTTCAGCGGTCGCAGCCTCGGCTTTAGGTGAGACTGCCTTCTTTGCCTTGGCCGCTGGCTTGGCTTCCTCAACCGGCGCGGCTTCCTCGGTCTTCGCCTTCTTCGCTACAGCCTTCTTCGCTTTGGGCTTTGCGTCGTGCGAATGGTCATGGCCGCAATCGGGGCCGTGGACATGATCGTTCCCAGCGCCTTCCTCGGTTTCGATCAGCGCTTCGAGTTCGGCTTTGGTCGAGGTGCGGTCGGTGATATCGGCCTTGGCGAACAGGTAATCGACGACCTTGTCCTCGTACATCGGCGCGCGAAGCTGGGCTTGGGCCATCGGCTCGTTGCGGAGATATTCGACGAACCGCTCGCGGTCCTTGGGGTCATACTGCTGTGCAGCCTGATTCACGAGCATGTTCATCTCGTTCTGGGTGATCTCTATGCCGCCCGCCTGGCCGATTTCGGAGAGCAACAGGCCCAGACGCACGCGGCGCTCGGCAATGCGGTGATAGTCCGCACGGTCGGTTTCCATTTCGGCGCGTGCCGCTTCGGGATCGGCTTCACGCGTCGCTTCCTGTTCGAGCTGCTGCCAGATCTGCGCGAATTCGGCTTCGACCATCGACGGCGGCACCGGGAAATCATGCGTCTCCGACAGATGGTCGAGCAGCTTGCGCTTCATATAGGTGCGGGTCAGGCCGTTGAGCTCCTGCTCGACCTGTCCCTTGAACAGGCCACGCAATTGCTCGAGGCTTTCGAGACCGAGCGACTTGGCGAATTCGTCGTCGGCAGCGGCGGCCTTGGCGGTCTGGACCTTTTTGATGACCAGATCGAATGTCGCGGGCTTTCCGGCGAGGTACGCCGCGTTGTAATCCTCGGGGAATGTAAGCGAAATCTGCTTTTCGTCACCGGCTTTCACACCGACGAGCTGGTCCTCGAAGCCGGGGATGAGACGGCCCGAGCCGATCTCGACCGACATATCCTCGCCCTTGCCACCGTCGAACGGTTCGCCGCCGGTCTTGCCGAGGTAGTCCATGACGACGAGGTCGCCGGTGGCGGCCTTGTGCTTGGCGGGTGCGTCCTCGAACGACTTCTGCTGCGCGACCAGCGCGTTGACCTGCTCGTCGATTGCCGCTTCGTCTGGCTCGACGGTCAGGCGGTCGAGCTTGATGCCCTTGATATTCGGAGTCGGCACATCGGGCAGGATTTCCAGCGCGACCTTGATCTCGGCGTCCTTGCCGGGGGCATAGTCTTCGCCGAGTTCGACCGAAGGCTGCATCGCGGGGCGGAACTTGTTGTCCGCGACCAGCTTCGACACGCCATTCTGGATCGCCGAGTTCAGCGCCTCCTGCTGAAGCGCGGGACCGTGCATCTTGCGGACCAGATTCGCGGGCACTTTGCCGGGACGAAAGCCGGGCATCCGCATCTGCGGCGCAGCTTTTTTCACTTCGGCCTCGACCAGCGCCTCGATATCCTTGGCGGGAATGGTCAACAGGAAGGCGCGCTTGAGGCCTTCGTTCAGCGTTTCGGCAATCTGCATAGTCAAGGGGATATCCGGTTAAATTCTTGGCGTCTGTCCAAGCCTGACGAACCTGGTGCGGGCGAAGGGACTCGAACCCCCACATCTTGCGATACTTGGACCTAAACCAAGCGCGTCTACCAGTTCCGCCACGCCCGCAACGGTACGCCGACAAGGCGCGCGTCTATATGGGGGGTTGGCGGCAAGGGCAAGGGAGCCTATGCGCGGTTGGTGCGTTGATGAGCCGAAGGAGAAGTCCTATGGCAACCGTCCCCAACCCCGAGCCCGATTACGGCCCCGTCGACAGCCCGATGCCGACCACGCCGCCGAGCGAAATGCCGCCGATGCCGGGAGATATCGACGTGCCCGAACCCGGTGTGGAAGGTGTGATACAGATGAACGCTTAGCCGACGCGCGCGGTGCCCACGAGCGTGCGGTACCGCGCGATGTCGCGGTCGAAATAGTGGATCACTGGCGCTTCGAAGGTAATCAGATAGAGCTTGCCGCTGATGATCGCGCCCGTCCCCTCCCCATTGCGCCGCACTTCCTCGCCTTGCTGGACAAAGCTGTAGGTGAAATGCACCCCGGCTTTGCCAGCGAACGTCGCAGGTTCGACTTTGCCGATTTCAAACAGCGATGTTCCCGCTGCGACACGGTAACTGCCCTCGAACAGCGACACGATGTCGGTCGGCAGCATCGACGCGGTGAATTTGGGGAGCGGACGGTTTTTCTTGTCGACCTCGCGGAACAGCGTGCGCCCCTCCTCGATCCCGCCGTAGAACGTAAGGTCGTTGAGCGAGAGTCCATCAAGCGTCCAGCTTTCGGCATTGCGGCCGATTTTCGAACCGAGCCGGTTCCAGTCGTTCGGCGGCGTGACCGACAGGCCGAGCTTGCCGACCAATTGCGGCTTGCCCGTCGGCATCAGCTTGAAGCCTGCCTGTGCAGGCGCGACGACCAGCGACGTAAGCGCTACCGCAAACATAAACCGCTTCATGACGTCACTCCTGCCATCATTACCATCATCGCCTTGTCCTTCGCATCCGGCTTTTTTTCGAGATAGGTCTTGAGCGCGGCCTGTCCGCCTGGGGTATCGCCGCTGCGGAGCAACGCCACGCCAAGCCCTCGCCACGCCTCGACTGGGGCGCTGCCCTTAGTAATGCCATCGCGGTAATAGCCCGCTGCCGCCTTGAAGTCCTCGGGCTTGCCGCGCGACCGGTAAAGTTCGCCACGCGCGTAAAGCAGTTCGCCGGTCCAGCCAGTGTCGGCGAGCTGACCGAGCAGCAATTCGGTCGCGCCGAAATCGTTCAGCTTGATCTGGTCGTCGATGAAATCGGCCCACCAGGGGGCAAGCGCCGCGCGATATTCGACGGCATTGACCGCGACTGCCGCAGGCGAGGCCAGCGCCTTGGCCTGTTTGTCGAGTTCCGCTTGGCGCTCGATGCTTTGGGGGTGGGTGGCGAACATACCGCCCTCGCGGCGCTTGGCGCGTTTGCGCTCTGCGGCCGTCGCCGCGTCCTCGGCAAGAATCTGGCCCCAAACTTTCGAGGCAGCGGACGGGTCATACCCCGCCTTGACCAGCATCGGCAGCGCGCCGGTATCCGCCTCGCGTTCCATGTCGCGCGAGTTGGAAAAGATCGATCCGATCATGCCGAGCTGCGCGAGCGCGATACCGCCCGCTACTGCTCCGCCCAAAGGAATGACCGACAACCAGCCGATGGCATCGGTTTTTTTCTTGATGTCGCGGAATTGGCGGACGGTGTGGCGGTTCTTGTAATGGGTGTATTCATGCCCCAGCACGGCGGCCAATTGCGCCTCGTTGCGACAGCGGAGGAACAGGCCCGACCAGACCTGCATCATGCCATTGGGGGCCATGCTCGCGTTGAAATAAGGGGTGCGGACGACGTAGATTCGCACGTCCTTGCACTCGGCCTCGCCCACCGTCTTGCAGAACACCTGCCGCACATAGGCATTGAGCGCTGTGTCGCGCATGACGAAGTTCGATGTTTTGAACTGACGCTCATATTCGTCGACCTGCATCCACAGCCCGCGCTCGTCGGCGTCCTGCGGGGTGTAGCCGGGGGTCACGACGACCGGTGGCGGCGCGGCGGCGGTGAGCGAGAGGGCGATGGCTCCCCAAAGCACCCGTCGCCCCGGACTTGATCCGGGGTTGGGCTGCCTTCGGACTGAAGTTGAAGGAGAAGAAGCCAAGGCCCGGATCAAGTCCGGGCCGACGAAGCTTTTGGATATCACTTCGCCGCGACCTCGGCCTTGGGTGCTTCGCCGGGGCGCGTCGGCATCGAGGCCATGATCGCCGTCACCATGCCCGCCGCGCCATCCTTTTCGCGGATGTCGCCTTTCGACCCGCGCAGGACGTTGAACCACACGACATTGCCCGAAGACAGTTCGACCAGCGACGCATAGGCGACATGCTGTCCGCCGGTCACGATGACGCAAAAGCCGACGATGCAGCCGAGCATGCCGGCGACCTGCATCCCCTTGCGGCTGGCGCTGGCGAAATTATCGCGGGTGTAGAGGAACAACGCATAATTGCCGCCCGACAGATCGCCCAGCTTTTGCGCCCCCGGCCCCATCGTCCAGTCGAATTTGTCCTTTTTGGTCGGTAGTTTCGAGCCGTAATATTTGTGCACGATGATCGCATCGGCGACCGATTTATGCAGCGCGGTGTAATCGGCCATCAACTGCGCCGCCTCGCCCGATTGCTCGTCGATGAATTTGAACTCGATCTTCTTCGCTGCGCCATTGGCCCGCAGCGCCTCGGCGATATTGGCGCGCGCCGCCTTGGTCCAGTCGGCGTTGGGCTGCGGCAATCCACCGGCCGCCAGCTCGCCGACATCGGTGTCGGGACGCATCAGGACGATGTTGACCGGCTTGTCCTTGGGCAGGGCATAGCCGGAAGCGGTGAAAGACTCAGTTGTCCTCGCGCACCCAGAAGCGAGCAAAACCACTGCGGCCAAGGCGCCCGCCGCAGCAAGTCGGAAATGCTTGGACATCCGGCGCAGAACCCTCCGGCCAGAGTTTTACTGCGGCAACTTGGCGCTGTCGATCAGGAGTCTGAAGTCGCTCAAGTTGCGGTCAAAGAAGTTTATCCTGGGGGCTTCATAGGTTGCCATATAGAGCTTCTTACCGATAATCGTGGCCCGGGCCTCGCCCAAACGCGGAAGATTGTCATCGTCCGTGAATTCATAAGTGAAATGAACACCGTTGCGTCCGAGGTAATCGCCCGGCTTGGCGCTCGTTACGGTGAAGTGAGAAATCTTGAGAAACCCTTTGCGCGTGGCGCTCAGCAGCTCGGGAATTTCTACCGCAAGGGTGCTTGATCGAAACTTGGGCAGCGGATCGCGCTTCGCGTTGCGTTCTCGAATCAGCGGTTGCCCTGTCTCGACGCCACCATAGAAAGAAACTTCGTTGAGCTGCTCCCCGTCGAGCGTCCACACCTCGACATATTTGCCGGGTTTCAGGTTCAGCCGGTTCCAATCGCGCGGAGGTGTAACCCTGACACTCGACTTACCGATCTCAACCGCTTTGTCCTTCTCGCGATACGCATTGGCGTTTGCGCTCCAGGCTATGCCTGAGAGCATCATGAGAACGCTGAACGCGACAATGGAGCGGTGCACAGACTTCACGGGCGCTCTCCTGTCGCGCTGATAGTCATTCGGATCATGGCCGCGTCCGGCGCCTGCGGATCGAGCGCGAGGTAGCGTTCTAGCTGGACACGCCCTTCCCGCTCGCGACCGGTTTTGATCAGCGACAATCCAAAGCCCCGGCGAGCAATGGCCATGTCAGGATTTAACCCGAGCGCCTTAGCATAAAAATCGGCCGCATTCATCAGATCGCGAGGATTGCCGCGTCCGCGAAACAGGTCGGCCCGCGCGCGCCATAGTTCGGCGGTCCAGCCATTCTCTCCAAGCCGATTGATCAAAAATTCGCTTGCGCCGAAATCGTTCAGCGCGATCTGGTCGTCGAGAAAACGCGCCATCCAAGGCGCAAGTGCCGAAGCGTACCGGAGGCTCCCATCTTCCCGCGTTTCGCCATCTGGTGCCGCGAGAGCGTAGAGATAGCTCACGCGCTCACCCTCAGGCGGATGCGAAGCGAAAAAAGCCGTGCGATTGAAATCGGGCTTACGCAATCCCCGCGCAGCTGACGATGCCTCCACCTCAAGTATGAAGTTCCGCCAAATTCGCGAAGCAGCGCCCGGCCGCAAACCGCTCGCATTCAAATAGCCAAGCCCGGTAAGGTCAGCTTCACGCTCATTTTCGCGATTAAATCGAGCCAATCCCCCATAGACTGATGTCTGTAAGTCATCGAAGGTTTGGCCCGCCTGACGCGTACCGGCCATAGAAGCGAGGACTGCGGCCCAACTAAGAAGGTCCGTCCCTTTTCGATGCACCTTAAAACGCTCCAACGTGTGACGTTTCTCAAAATGCCCGAATTCATGGCCCAAAACTGAGCCAAGCTCAGCCTCATTTGTTGCTCGCAACAGCAGACCGGTGAAGACGGTCATAGTTCCATTTGGAGTCATGCTTGCGTTGAACAGCGGCGCCCTGACAATGTAAATCCGAACTGGGCCGCAGCGATCAATTCCCACCGTCATGCAAAGTATTTGACGAACATACGCGTTCAGTGAAGCGTCGCGGATAACGAGTCTTGAGTTGGCTAGCTTGCGCTCGTCCTCGTCGCTAACTTGCCACATCCCGATCTCATCGACGCCCCGCGGTTGATACGCACCCGTATAGGGCGCTGGCGGCGGAGCAGGCTCAACTTTTGATCGCTTGGTCTGCGCACCTGCCTCGATCGAAAGCGATAGTGCAATCGCTGCCAGCGCTATGGATTTAGGGGTCACGGTTGGGCCACCTTGACCGGCTCACTGCCTGGAAATTCCTCAAGCAGTTGCTTAACGCGTTTTCGCGCGCCGTCAGGTTCGCGGACATCGCCGCCCATCGCCGCATCGACGTTGAGCCAGAGCAAATCCCCTGTCTTCAAATCGACGAGCCCTGCATAACCGGCATGTTCGCCGGACTTGACCGCTATGCCAGGTCCGATTGCTGCTACGATTTGCAGCAGCTTGCGACCAGTCGATCCGTATGCATCCTTATTATAGATGAATAACGCGTAATCTGCGTCGCTGGCCCCCGGGAGGTCGCGAACGCCAGCACCCAGCGACCAGTCGAAAATACCCGCTCTATTGTCGCGCTTCTTGGTGGCTAGTCGGTTGCCCACGAAGAACTGATACTCGATGACTGACCGCGAAACCGCTGCGAACAGAGTGGTGTATTCCTCCGCGAGCCTAGCCTGATTGCCATAGGCTTCGGGTGCCACAATGACGATATTGCCGAGGCTGGCCTGTCGTTCGCCAAGCGCAGTATCGATGTGCTTCCTTGCGCGATCCGTCCAATCGGCATTGGGTTCGAACAGGCCGCCGGTTGACTGCGCGCCGACGCTGACCGCAGGCCGGAACACAAGAATCCTTTTGCCGCTGTTAGCGGGCAGATTGAAGCCCTGCTTCGTTGCCGTTCGCTCCTGCGCGCCTACAGAACTGCCACTGGCGACGAGTGCAAGCGTCAGCCCCCATATAACGAAATTCTTCACTTGCACCCCCTGACAACCTGACACGAATCAAGTTTTGAGCATGTAACGGGCGGCGGGTTTGATCCGCAAGTTTTTAGGGTTACGCCAAAGCTCCCCGCAACCGTTCATTGACCAGTTTCGGGTTAGCCTTCCCCGCCATTGCTTTCATCGTCTGTCCGACGAAGAAGCCGAACAGGGCTTCCTTGCCGCCGCGATAATCGGCGACTTTGTCGGCGTTGGCGGCAAGCACGGTGGCGATGGCCGCGTCGATTGCGCCGGTGTCGCTGGTCTGTTTCAGGCCTTCGCGCTCGACGATGGCCCCTGCCCCGTCGCCGGTTTCGAGCATCTTTTCGAACACGGTTTTGGCCATGCTGCCTGACAAGGTGCCGTCGCCGACCAGACTGAGCAGTCCGGCGGCCTGGGCGGGGCTGACCGGCGAATTCGTAATGTCGCGGCCGAGGCGGTTGAGCGCGCCGAACAGTTCGCCGGTCACCCAGTTCGCTGCCGTCTTGCCCTCGACGCCTTGGGCCAGCAGCGCTTCGAACCAGTGCGCGGTGTCGACATCGTTGGTCAGCACTTCGGCGTTGTAGGGCGTGATACCCATGGTGCCGGTGAAGCGCGCACGCTTGGCATCGGGCAATTCGGGCAGGCTGGCTGCACATTCCGCCACGAACTCCTCGGTCAGGACAAGCGGCAGCAGGTCGGGGTCGGGGAAATAGCGATAATCGTGCGCGTCTTCCTTCGACCGCATCGACCGCGTGACACCCTTGTCAGGGTCGAACAGGCGGGTTTCCTGCACAATGGTGCCGCCGCCCTCGATGACATCGACCTGACGCCGCGCCTCGATCTCGACGACGGTCTGGATGAAGCGGACCGAATTTACGTTCTTGGTCTCGGTCCGCGTGCCGAACTCGTCGCCCGTTTTGCGGACGCTGACGTTAACGTCGGCGCGCATCGAACCCTGTTCCATATTGCCGTCGCAGCTGCCGATATAGCGAACCAGCTGGCGCAGCTTGCGGACGTACTCGCCCGCCTCCTGCGGGCTTCGCATGTCGGGCTTCGACACGATCTCCATCAGCGCCACGCCCGAGCGGTTGAGATCGACATAGGACATCGTCGGATGCTGCTCGTGCATCAGCTTGCCGGCGTCCTGCTCGATATGGATGCGTTCTACACCGATGGTCTTGGTGCCCTCGTCGGTGGTGACGGTGACCGCGCCCTCGCCGACGATGGGGTGGAACAGCTGCGAAATCTGGTAGCCCTGCGGCAGATCGGCATAGAAATAATTCTTGCGGTCGAACCGGCTCCAGCGGTTGATTTCGGCCCCGATGGCGAGGCCGGTGCGGACTGCCTGTTTCACGCACTCACCGTTCGGCACGGGCAGCATCCCCGGCATCGCGGCGTCGACGAGCGACACCTGCGAATTCGGCTCCGCGCCGAACGCGGTCGACGCACCCGAGAAAAGCTTGGCGTGCGAGGTGATCTGCGCGTGGACTTCGAGGCCGACCACGACCTCCCAATCGCCGGTGGCACCTTTGATACGGAAGGTGGTTTCTGTCACTGTGAATCCTTATCAGGCGTAATCAACGGCACGTCCGCAAAATAGGTTCTGAAGAAACGAGGATCGCGCGTGAGTATGGTCGCGCCGATTGCGACCGCCTGACCCCCGATGAAAAAATCTGCGAGCACCGACGTTTTACTTTCTCGTCGAGAACGAAATTGGCGAAACGCAAGTCCGGCTTCCAACGCAGCGCGGTTCGTCAGCTGCACGACGAAAATCGAAAAATCGGAAAGAGCCTCCACGCATTGTTCGAGGTCGTCAAACCTCGGTCCGACTTCGGCAACAACGATTTGGCTCACACCCAACTGATCGGAATCCCTGCCCGCTTTCAGTTTGGCAGACGACCATTCGAACCAGTACGGATCGCGGTCAAAAACATCGATGAGCACATTCGAGTCAACGAGGATCACGGCTGATAATCACCGCGCAACTCTCGCATCTTTTCGTCTGTCGAGCGTCCGTCGTGAAACATGCCGCCCCATTTTTCGAGTGCCGCTTGAAACTTTGCCCGTCGCGCTCCTGCATTATCGTCGCCGCCCGTGAGCGTGACTTTGCCGTTAGCAACCTCAAAGCGGACAAGTTCGCCCGGCAGGATTCCGAGGGCGTCCCGGACATCCTTTGGTATCGTCACTTGAGATTTCGACGTAAGGCGATGCTGATAGCTCATATGAGAGTATTACTGTTCAAAAGTAATACCGTCAATCACCACCATTCCCCCGGTCGTGCGACAAACCCGGCGCGTTCCTCAATGGCGAGGCAGGTGTTAAGCACACCCTGTTCGTCGAGCGCCTTGCCGATGACCTGAAGACCGAGCGGGAGCCCCTGTCCGTCGAGCCCGCCGGGAACCGACATGGCGGGAAGTCCGGCGAGCGAGCTCGGTACCGTGAACACATCATTGAGATACATCGCCAGCGGGTCCGCACTCTTTTCGCCAAGCGCGAAGGCGGCGCTAGGCGCGGTCGGCGTCAGGAGAAGATCGCACGACTTCCATGCTTCGTCGAAGTCGCGTGCGATCAGGGTACGGACTTTCGACGCCTGTGTGAAATACGCATCGTAAAATCCTGCGGACAGGACATAAGTCCCGATCATGATGCGCCGCTTGACCTCGGGTCCGAACCCGGCAGCACGGGTTGCGGCGTACATATCCTGCAGGCCTGCCCCTTCCGGCAGGTCGCGCAGGCCGTAGCGCACCCCGTCATAGCGGGCGAGGTTCGACGACGCCTCGGCGGGCGCGATGATGTAATAGGCGGGCAGCGCATATTTGGTGTGCGGCAGCGAGACTTCGACGACTTCGGCCCCCGCATCCTTCACCCACGCAATGCCGCGTTCCCACAGCGCGTCGATTTCGGCCGGCATGTTGTCGACGCGGTATTCCCTGGGGATACCGATGCGTTTTCCGCGCAGATCGCCCGACAGCGCACCTTCCCAATGCGGCACGGGCAGGTCGAGCGACGTCGCATCCTTTGCGTCGAAGCCCGCCATCGCCTCCAGCATGATCGCGCAGTCGCGCACGTCGCGCGCCATCGCGCCTGCCTGATCGAGCGACGAGGAGAACGCGATAACGCCCCAGCGCGAGCAGCGGCCATAGGTCGGCTTGATCCCGCTGATGCCCGTAAAGGCGGCAGGCTGACGGATCGATCCGCCGGTGTCGGTGCCGGTCGCTGCCGGGCACAACCGCGCCGAGATTGCCGCCGAACTGCCGCCCGACGATCCTCCGGGGGCCAGCGCTGCATTACCGCCATCGCTGCGTCGCCACGGCGAAATGACATTGCCGAACGCGCTGGTCTCGTTCGACGATCCCATCGCAAACTGGTCCATATTGAGCTTGCCGAGCATCCCCGCGCCCGCCGCCCAGAGACTTGCCGAGACCGTCGATTCATAAGGAGGCGTGAAGCCCGCAAGAATGTCGCTGCCAGCGGTCGCGGCTACGCCCTTGGTGCAAAACAAGTCCTTCATGCCGATCGGGACGCCCGACATGGGTTTCAGATCACCCGAGGCGCGCGCCGCATCCGCAACGTCCGCTGCCGCCAGCGCATGGTCGGGCGTCTCGACGAGAAACGCGTTCAGTGCCTTCGCCGCCGCCACTTTGTCGATGAATGCGGTGGCGACTTCGCGCGCCGAGAATGCCCCGTCGCGCACGCCGTCGCGGATCGCCGCAATGCCAAGATCGGTTACGTTGGACATTTATTCGATCACTTTCGGCACGCCGAAGAACCCGTGTTCGGGTGCGGGTGCGTTGGACAGCACGGCGTCACGAATGTTGCCGCCAGTTAACGGATCAGCATCGACGACATCGTCGCGCAAGCGCAGCGTATTGGGGATGACAGCGGTCATCGGCTCGACCGACGAGGTATCGACTTCGCCCAATTGCTCGATCCAGCCAAGGATATTGTTGAGCTCGGGCACCATCGCCGCAACCTGATCGTCGGTAACGGCGATACGGGCGAGCGAGGCAATTTTCCGGACGGTTGCGCTATCGACTGACATAGACAGGGCCGCTAGCAGCAAGAAACTGTCGCTTCAACGGTTGGACGCCCGCATGGCCCGCAAGTTTCTCTACGTCTTCGCGTTCCTGATTTTTCTGGTGGTGCTGGCGGGCGTCGTCTGGGCGGTGTTCAGCGACCGGTTGATCCGCATGGCCTTCGTCCCCGGCGCGCCGTTTGCCGAGCAAGGTCCGATGGCCGCGAACGCCTATGCCGACCGCGCGATGTGGTACGCGCATCCCGAGGCCGGGCCGGGCAATCCGGCGGAATGGCAGCCTAAGGGTGTCGCGGCAGCACCGACGGCACGCGGCGCGTCGGTGTTCTTCATCCACCCGACCAGCTATCTGACCCGTGCGGCGTGGAACGCGCCGCTCGACGATTCGACCTCGGCCGATCTGGCACGGACGTTTATTCGCGGACAGGCAAGTGCCTTCAACGGCGTCGGCGCGATCTGGGCACCGCGATACCGCCAAGCGACGTTTGGGGCATTCCTAACGACCAGAGCAGAGGCGCAAAAGGCGCTCGATGCGGCTTACGGTGACGTCTCGCTCGCCTTCGATGCGTTCGTCGCACAGGCACCGAAGGACCGCCCGATCATGCTCGCTGGACACAGCCAGGGCGCGCTGCATCTTACACGCCTGCTGCGCGAAAAGGTTGCGGGTAAACCCCTCGCTACACGGGTCGCTGCCGCCTATATTGTTGGCTGGCCGGTGTCGGTCGATACAGATATTAAAGCGATGGGCCTGCCCGCCTGCACCGCCGCCGACCAGAGCGGATGCATATTGTCGTGGCAGAGCTTTGCCGAACCTGCGGATACGAAACTGGTCACCGATGCCTATGACTTAACCAAGAGCTTCGACGGACGTCCGCGCAAGGGCACGGCGATGCTGTGCACCAATCCGCTGACCGGTGTGCCCAACACAGCGGCGGACGCAAAAGCGAACCTCGGCGCAGTTATCCCCGACGCCGATTTGAAGGACGGCACGCTAGAGGTCGGCACGATCCCTGCGCGCTGCGACCCGCGCGGCTTTCTGCTGATCGGCGCGCCGCCAAAGGACATCAAAAGCTATGTCCTGCCCGGCAACAACTACCACGTCTTCGACTATAGCTTGTTCTGGTCGAACATTCGCGCCGATGCCGCGCGGCGGCTGGCAGCTTATGTTTCACGCAGCGACCGGGCAAAACCTTGACCTTGCGGGCGGCCAGCGCGTAGGGGCGCAGCCTCGCTGGCACGGCCCCTTCGTCTAGCGGTTAGGACGCGGCCCTCTCACGGCTGAAACACGGGTTCGATTCCCGTAGGGGTCACCATCGAGACGAAAAACGTCCGGGTGACGTTTTTCGCACAATGGTGACGGGAGCGTAAGCGACATCACCACGAGACACAAAATCCGCCGGGGGCGGATTTTGGCCGCTGGTGACGGCGCGGCAACGCGCCGTGAGGAGCCGCAGGCGACGAGCCAGCATGAACCGCTACTCCGGCACCTCCATCCCGACCTTTGCCCAACGTTCGACCAGCGCGACATGCTCGTCGCAGCGCTGGCCCGGTAAGCCGAGCGTGTCGGACCACGCATCGTGCCTGCTTTCGACTCCAAACTGACTGGTCGGCACAAAAAAGCGCGCGTCGTCGAAACTCCCCACCGTCAGATCGCAATTTTCTCCGTTGATGTATTCGAAGCCGAGCGGTGTCCCGCACGCCGCACAGAACGGTCGACGGGCAATCGGCGACGACTGATACCACTCAGGTTCGGTGCCCCAAGTCCGTGCGGCCTTGGGCAGATTGACGAACGAGATCGAGACCCCGCCAGTTGCACGCTGGCACATCCGGCAATGGCAGAGATAAGCGTCGTTCGAGATGACTTCGGCCGTGTAGCGGATGCGCCCACATTGGCAGCCGCCGGTCATCGCTGTCACAGGCGGTACTCCCACCGCCAAACCACGCCTTCATCCGGATCATGCGCTTCGCCGGTTTGCTCGAACTGGTTGCGCCGCAACACCTCGGTCGAGGCATTTTCTTCGGGCAGCGTATGCGCGATCACACGCTTGGCTCCGGCATCGCGGGCAATATCGAGCATTTGCGCCGTAACATCGCTGGCGACGCCCGCCCCCTCATGAGCCGGGAACGTCAAATAACCGATCTCGACAATGCCATCGACCGGCGCACTCTTGAAGCCGCCAAAGCCGACGGGGCGACCTTCACGCCGCGCGATATAGCCGCACCAGGGCGCGATGTGCGACGCGGACGCAATAGCCGCCATCTCACCGGCGAACTGCCCGGTGACGGCGGGATCGGAGAGTTCCGCTTCCCCCGCGCACGGTGTCAGCGTTGTTTCCACCCCCAATTACGCCGCCTTCTTCAAATGCCGCCGCCCGAGCAACTCCGCGATCTGCACAGCGTTCAACGCCGCACCCTTGCGGAGATTATCCGACACACACCACAGGCTTAGCCCGTTCTCGACGGTCTGGTCCTCGCGCACGCGACTGACATAGGTCGCGTAATCGCCGACGCATTCCACGGGCGTAACATAGCCGCCGTCCTCGCGCTTATCGACGAGCATGATGCCCGGCGCTTCACGCAACAGGCTCTGCGCCTTCTTCGC
This sequence comes from Sphingomonadales bacterium, assembly GCA_031408195.1. Taxonomy (GTDB): domain Bacteria; phylum Pseudomonadota; class Alphaproteobacteria; order Sphingomonadales; family Sphingomonadaceae; genus Sphingomonas_O. The sequence continues at coordinate 21,612 of JANNVL010000061.1, forward strand.
CGAAATCTCGCGCTCGAACTCGATGTTCACCGCTTCGGAATGGCCAACGAATACGGGCACGCGCACGCAGGTCGCGGTCAGCTTGATCTTGGTGTCGAGTATCTTCTTGGTCTCGACCATCATCTTCCACTCTTCCTTGGTCGATCCATCGTCGAGGAAGCTGTCGATGTGCGGGATCACGTTGAATGCGATCTGCTTGGTGAACTTTTTCGCTTCAGCGCTATCGCCGACGAAGATGTTGCGCGATTGCTCGAACAGCTCGTCCATGCCCTCTTTGCCCGCACCAGACACCGACTGGTAGGTCGAAACGACGACGCGCAGGATTTTCGCGTAATCGTGCAGCGGCTTAAGCGCGACGACGAGTTGCGCGGTCGAGCAGTTCGGATTGGCGATGATGTTGCGCTTCACATAGCCCGCGATCGCCTCGGGGTTCACTTCGGGTACGATCAGCGGGACATCGGGGTCCATCCGGTAGAGCGAGGAATTGTCGATCACAGTACAACCCGCCGCCGCAAAGCGCGGCGCGTGAATTTTCGTCCCTTCCGACCCGATGGCGAAGAGCGCCATGTCCCACCCGCGCGGGTCGAAATTGTCGATATTCTGGACCTTGAGCATCTTGCCACTGTCGCCGAGTTCGACTTCGGTACCCTGGCTACGCGACGACGCGACCGCCGCGATCTCGTCGATCGGGAATTGCCGCTCGGCGAGGATGTTGAGCATCTCGCGCCCGACATTTCCCGTCGCGCCTACGACCACCACACGATAACCCATTTCGAACCTTTCACACGCCCGCGCGCCGCATAGCGCCGGACGACGAAATGTCCAGTTCAGCGGTCAGGTTTCGGAGGCTGCGGCCTTGCGGAGCCGGAACGACTGCCAGTCGACATAGGACAGCGAGCGCCACAGCCATTCGAGCGGCCCCGCGACGAAAAAGCGCATCCAGATGTTGGCGAAGGCGATCTGCCCGATGATAACGGCCGTCGCAATCGCGGCGAGTTCGGCATGGCCGTACTTGCCCCATAAGCCGAAGCCCCAGGGCGCGAACAAAATCCAAAGCCCAATGATCTGCTGCATGAAATACAGCGAGAACGCCATACGGCCCGCCGCCTTGAGCGGAGCGAATAGGGTCGAACCCATAACCGATTTTACCGCCAGATTGATGAGAGCGACATGGCCGAGCGTAACCGCAATGCGCGCCAGTTCTCCGGTAATCCAGATTGTCTTGGCGATGGGACTGAACGTTGTAATCTCCGCCACGCCCACGGCGCGGGCACTGAGGCCGAAGCCATAGGTGGCGAGCATCATCACCAGATAGAAGCGCGCGCTTTGCCCGCCCTGAATAATCTTCAGCTTCCACAGCGCGACACCGATCAACATCGTGAAAAACGCCTCGACCATCCAGAAGATCAGATCTGAATCACTCAGAAATTTGAGCCAGACGCTTGCCGTCCACGACAGGAATGCCGCTGCACCCGCGCCCGGCGCATGAGCCTTTACCTCGGCCTGGATGTCCTTTTTTTCGTCGGCATCTATCTTGCGCGCGTCGAGTTTTTTCTGCCAGTCGGCCAGCATCGTCTTGTTCTCCGCTGATAGCGGCTTGCCAGCAGCCTTTTGCGCTTGAAGCACCTCGACCTTGGCGATGAGATCGCCGCGTGCGACGTATTCGCCGACCGACGCACCTGCCAGCGCGAGCGGATAGAGCATTCCGATTGCGACCAAGGTCCGTGGTTTCAGCAGCCGGAACGGAAACAGGAACAAGGCTGCCAGCGCATAGGTGTGCAAGATGTCGCCGACCCAGCCGAGCACGAACACGTCGAACAGCCCGAACGCCAGCAACCAAAAATTTCGGCGGAGATACAAATCGGCCACCGCAACCGGTCCGTCAGGCACCATTACGCGCGCGGTGAGGACCATCATCCCGGCCCCGAACAGCATTTCGAGCAGGCCGCGCTGCGTCCCCTCGGCCACCACCGAAAGGATGCTCCACACTGTCTGGTCCGCACCCGTCCAGCCGATCGACCGGATGTCATTGTCCAGCATCGATCCGTTGTTCCCCATATAGGGAATATTAATGTAGAAAATGCCGAGGATCGCGACCCCGCGCAGGATGTCGAGTACCTCGATACGGTCGGTGCGGCTAATCGGCGCTACAGTCGTCTCGGTCATGCAAGCCCCCAATCGCTCGCTATTGCGACGCAACGGGCTTGTCCACCGGCAGCACATCGAACGCGACAGTTAGACGCGGCTCGGCGCTTTCGAACGGTATTGTTCCGTGCCAGAAATACGATGGGAACAGAACGAGCCGTCCGGCACGCGGGCGCATGATCCTTCGCGGCGACAGGTCGAGGCCGAGCGCGGCGTCGGGAACACCGAATTGCAAGGCACCGGCATTCGCCGTCCCGTCGATTTCGGGGGGCAGCGATATATAGCAGGCTGAACTCAGCCAGCCCGACGGATGGATATGGTCGATATGATAGCCGCTCGCGCGCAACCGCACCGACCACGCCCCGACGAAACGGATCGCGCCGGTATTACGGCGCGCGAAGGGGTGTTCGGGATCGGAGGGCAAGCGGGACAAGGCAGCGGAGATTGCGTCTTCGAGCGCGGCTTCTAGCGCCACGATCTCCGGATCGCTCCGATCGAACAGGTCGCCCCGCGTCTGGGTGCCGTGGCGCAGCGATTGTTCGGCGGGCTGGTGTTGTGTGGTGTGAAGGCGCGATAAGCACGCCGCTGTCGCGTCAAGATCGAGGCCCGCGAGATCGATCTCCAGCACGTGGGCATCATAATCCGTCAGCCAATACTCGCGGGGGTCTTCGAGCAGCCGTAGCGCGACCGAGAGCAGCGCCCATGATGTCTGGTCGTTCGGCGCGAGCTGGGCAGCTTGCAGCGCCGCTGCCCTAGCCAGCACAGGGTCGCCAAGGCGCAGCGCCACATGCGCCAGCGTCGAATGCAGCGGTTGATGTTGAGGGTCGGCGGCAATTCCGGATTGCACAAGGTCAAGTGCCGTATGGTCATCCCCTCGCCAACAGAGCGCCTGCGCGCACAGTGTCGTGACCAGCGTATCGGGACCGAACCGTGTCTCGACCGCCTGCGCCCAATCGAGCAACTGCGCGCCTTCGCGCAAATCCTTGGCGGTGCCGAGTGCCGACAGCCACAATGCCCCCCAATCGGGAGCGATCTGCAAGGCTTGGCGATAGCTGTCGAGTGCCTCTGCCCCGCGTCCGATTTGCGGCAATAGCCGCGCAAGCGTTTCATGGGCATCGATAGCGCGGGGCTCGCGCGCGATCAGCATTCGGTATTCCTCGACAGCCTCGGCATAGCGCCCGGCATCGGCAAGTAGATGGGCATACATCAACGCCGTTTCGGGCGCGCGCGATCCGGACTTTAGCGCACGCTCGATCTCGCACAGGGCTTCGTCTGTCCGTCCCAGCCGCCGCAATTCGACGGCACGATTATGGCGCGCAACGGCATCGCCCGGACTTCGGGCCAGCATCGTTTCACAAGCTTTGAGCGCCGTTTCGGCCTGTGCCCGCGTTGCACGGGTCACGGGGTCGGCAAATTCCGGGTGGTACGATCGAGGAACTTCAGAATCGTCCGCCACAGATGCACGCTGACCCCCGGCCCCGCAACGCGGTGCGTCTGGCCGGGATAGACCATCGTCTCGAAGGGCTTCGCCCCGGCTTGCAGCCTCGCCATCAACGCGGTCGAATTTTCGAACACGACATTGTCGTCGGCCATGCCGTGGATGAGCAACAACGGGTCGGCGATCTTGTCGGTGTAGGTCAGCGGGTTCGCCTTGGCATAAGCACCGCCCGCATCCTGCGGCATCCCCATGTAGCGTTCGGTGTAGTGCGTGTCGTAGAGTTCCCATTTGGTGACCGGCGCGCCCGAAACGCCCGCCGTGAACACGCCAGGGGCCGACTGAAGCAGCCGCAGCGTCATATAGCCGCCGTACGACCATCCATAGACGGCGATGCGCTTGGGATCGACGAAGGACTGGCTCTTCAGCCAGTCGACCCCGGTCAGCTGGTCCTTCACCTCGACGCCCGACATGCTGCGGTAAATCTGGTCTTCGAACGCCTTCCCCCGGTCGGGTGTGCCGCGCCCGTCGACCGAGAACACGACCCAGCCCTGCTGCACGAGATATTGCTGGACCACCCCGCCCCAGGCTTCGGTCACCTGACGTCCGGCGCCCGGGCCGCCATAGACCTGCACGAACACAGGCGCGCGCTGGCCATCGGCCAATGCGGGTTTGAGCAGCTTGTAGTGGAGCACCGACCCGTCGGCGGCTTTCAGCGTGCCGAATTCGGGGCGGACATGTGTCGAGAGATAGGGTGCATAAGGGTGTGCGCCCTCGACGCGGTTTTCCTCGACCCACTGCAAGCGCTTGCCCTCCGCGTCGGCAAGATAGGTCTGTTCGGGCTGCGCGGGGCCGGAGCGGGTCACAATCATCCGCGTTGCGTCGCGGTTCACGGTTGCGTTGTTCCACCATCCGGCCTCGGACAGCATCGTTACTGCCCCGCCCGCCAGCGGCACCGCATACACGCCCTGTTGCGTCGGGGTTTCGCGATTACCGGTGAAGATGACGCGCCCGCCCGCCGCATCGACAGCGGCGACATTGCGGACGTTCCACTTGCCGCTCGTCAGTTGCGTCCATTTGCCTGCGTTCCACCGGTAAAGGTGGCTGAACCCGTCGCGCTCGGACGACCACAGGATGCTGCCATCGCCGAGCGCGCGGAAATTCTCGTGCAGATTGAGCCATGTCTTGGCGCGTTCGGTGAAAACGACAGTCGAGGCTCCCGTGGTCGGTTCGACACGCAACAGATCGAGCGTCTTTTGGTCGCGGCTCTGTCGCTGGACATAAAGCGTCTTGCCGTCCGCCGCCCAGTCGACGCGCGCGAGATAGATGTCGTCGTTACTCCCAAGATCGACGCGGGCGAGGCCGGTGCCGTCGTTCCGCATCACGAACAGCTGGACCTTGGCATTGGCGGCCCCCGCGCGGGGATAGCGCTGGTCGAACACCTTGGTGCCGTCGGCACCAATCGCCGCACGGCTGACGATATCAACGCCGCCCTCGTCCACCCGCGCAACCGCGATGCGCGCATCGTCGGGAGACCACCACGCCCCCTTGGTGCGGTCCATTTCCTCCTGAGCGACGAATTCTGCCAGCCCCCAGCTCAAAGTGCCGCCACCGTCGCGGGTCAGGCGGCGTTCGGTGCCGGTCGCAAGATCGGTCACATACAAATTCTGGTCGCGCACGAACGACACGAACCCGCCCTTGGGGCTGATCGTTGCGTCGAGCTCGCCCTGCGGAGTGTTGGTCAGGCGGCGCGTGCTGCCATCAAGGTTGGCAAAATAAATATCGCCGTCGAGTGGCACGAGCAGCGATTTGCTGTCAGCGGCCCAGTCATAGGCGACAATGCCTTTGCTTCCCCCGATGCGCGCGCGTTCACGCTGCATTTTCTCGGCCTCGGACAACTCACCGCCGCCGAATTTGGTCGAATCGACGAGCATCCGCGCGTCGCCGGTTTCGGTATCGACACTCCAAAGATCGAACCGCTCCCTATCGTCGGCGCGCGGACGCAGCGACGTGAGGAGTTTACCGTCGGGCGAGAGCTTGAGCGCGCGCGGCGCCGCGCCACCGAGGTTGGGCGACGCAAAAACTCGTTCCAGCGTCAGCTTCTGCGGAGGTGGTTCTTCAGCCAAGGCGGGAACCGATACGACAACCGCCAGCGCGCAAACCCATTTCAGCATCACCGTTCCCACAATCGACCGTCACCCCGGACTTGATCCGGGGTCCACCCTTCAACCGGAACGACTGCTCCGGTGGGTCGATGGACCCTGAAACAAGTTCAGGGTGACGGCAATAATGGATTTGGCTGGACGCTGTTTAGGCGTTGTCACCACGCGTGTCGCGACGTTCGGCGATGCGTGCCGATTTGCCGCGGCGACCGCGCAGGTAATACAGTTTGGCACGACGCACGGCGCCCTTGCGGACGATCTCGATGCTGTCGATGTTGGGCGAATAGAGCGGGAAGACGCGCTCGACACCTTCGCCGAATGAAATTTTGCGAACGGTGAAGTTCGATCCCATGCCCTTGTTCGACCGCGCGATGCACACGCCTTCGTAGTTCTGGACGCGAGTGCGCTCGCCTTCGACGACGCGGACGCCGACCTTCAGCGTGTCACCGGGACGGAATTCGGGAATCGCGCGCTTGGCAGTGTGCTTCGCGATGTTTTCGGCTTCGATCGTCTGGATGAGGTTCATGCCCCATTTAATCCTTATTCTTTCGTCGCGCGTCAGAGGCAGGCGAAACCCGAGCGCCGATATGACGCTCCCAAAGGTCCGGTCTGCGTAACCGTGTATCGTCTTCTGCGGTGCGTTGCCGCCACGCTGCGATTTTCGCATGATCCCCCGATCGCAACACTTCCGGGATCATGTGCCCTTCCCACTCGGCGGGTCGGGTGTAGTGCGGATATTCCAAAAGCCCCGTCTCGAAGCTCTCGTCATCCCCGCTCAAGGGCGCGCCCATTACGCCGGGAAGCAAGCGGATGCAAGCATCGAGGAGAACGAGCGCCGCGACCTCTCCGCCGGACAAAATGAAGTCACCGATAGAGACCTGTTCGATCTGTGGGCGAGCGTCGAAAAGCCGCTCGTCGATCCCCTCGAAACGGCCGCAGATGATCGTGACTCCGGGGCCGCTGGCGAGGTCGCGGATGCGTGTTTGGGTGAGCGGCGTGCCGCGTGGGGTCATGGCGAGGACGGGGGCTGTGGGCTGGGCCGCGATGGCGTGATCGACAGCAGCAGCCAGCACATCCGCCCGCATCACCATCCCTGCCCCGCCACCCGCAGGGGTATCATCGACCGACTTGTGCTTGTCGGTGGCGAAGTCGCGGATCTGGATGGGGGTGCAAGACCATTTGCCCTCCGCGAGCGCGCGTCCGGCCAGCGATGTGCCGAGCGGGCCGGGGAACATCTCGGGATAAAGAGTCAGGATGCGCGCAGCGAAGGTCACTCAACCAAACTCGAAGGTTCAAACCATTCTTTCCTAAACAAAACACTTGTCAGATGGCCGACGGTCAACCGCTCTGCACCACCTGTCGGCAAAGGCAGCCAGTAGCCATCGAATGGCCATCGCAAAAGTCGCCATAAAAACCAAAATGGAACGAGCGCTACTTGGCAACCGTAAAAGGAAGCGCGCTGATCGGAGAAACGGGCCCACGGGACCGTCCAGACGACCGGACCGAACGTTGATTCCAGCTCCTTCACGAAGTCATACACGTCAATGCCATCGATCTTTGCGTCGTGCGAGATCGACAGATCATCGACAATTTCCTTTGAGCAAAGTTGGCAGCCGAATTGAGAGATTGCCGACCGAACAATTTGACCGACCTCAGCCATCGTCCGTTCGGCACTCATGCGAGTGTCCAATTCTCGACCTTCAACCCCGGCACATCGGCGAAGTCGGCTATGTTGGTCGTCAGCACAGTCAACCCCAGCGAAAGCGCGTGGGCTGCGATCAGCCGATCAAAACTGCCACGCCTGAACGGCAACAAGGCGTATGCCCGCGCTGCGGCGTCGTCGAATTCGACCAACGGTACCTGTTGAAGAAACGCGTCGAGAACTGCCCTGTCTGGCGGCTTGCCCCGCGCTGACCCCATTGCAACTTCTGCAAACGCAATCGATGAGATGCACATCGAACCCGCTTCCTGCTGACCGACGCGTTCCGTCAATGACGAATACGCATTGGTCAGCAGGTAAATACAGGCATTGGCATCGAACATGAAGTTCATTTGCTGCGATCGGACCAGCCCGGCCAATCCGGATCGTCCCAAACCCGTGGCGGGTCGTTGAACTCATACCGTGGCAGAGGTTCGAGCCAAGGACATTTGCCGGCGAAGCCGCTTACGTCGATTTTGCGTTTGGGCGCATCGACGGGCTGTACGCGAAATGTCATCGGCGCTTCGCGGACCATACTGACCTCGACGCCTTCCGGCACGCCAAGCCCTTTCGGCAAACGCAACGCGACCGAATTGCCTGACTTGAATGTCGTGCTCTTATATTCGTCGCTCATCGCCACCTCCGTATATACATGACGTATATACTAACCGATAAAAGCACTGTCAATCACTACCCGGTCGCCCCATTCTGGCACGGCATCGGGGCGCATCGGGACCATGAAGCGTTTCTTGTCGGAACGTTCGATTTCGATCACGTCGCCTGCGCCGAAGTTTTCGACGGCGGCGACATGGCCGAGCGCCGCGCCGTCCGTGGAGACGGCGGGGAGGCCGATCAGGTCGGCATGATAATACTCGCCCTCGTCCAGCGGCGGCAGCTGGTCGCGCGAGACGGTCAGCGTCGTGCCGCGCAGGCGTTCGGCGGCAGTGCGGTCGGGGATTTCGGCGAAGCGCGCGATGTTGCCGCGCAACGATTTCAACGTCAGCTCGCCGTCGTTGAAGCTTTTATAGTCGGACAGATCGTCGGTGAAGAGTTTGAGCTTCACCTCGCCGCCCACGCCATGCGCCCCGGCAATGGCGGCGAGCGTGACGGGGCGGCGCGGGTCCAAGACTTAAGCCTCGGCCGTCTTTTCGTCTTCGACGGCTTCGGGGGCCGCTTCGGGTGCAGCGTCAGCCTGTTCAGCGGCGGGCGCTTCCTCGGCCTGAGCCTGCTCGACCGGGGCTTCCTCTGCGACAGCTTCGGCAGGAGCTTCTTCAGTCGGCGCTTCTTCAGCCTGAGCATGTTCGGCAGGGGCTTCTTCAACGGCTGCCTCTGCTGCAGGTGCTTCTTCAGCGACAACGGCTTCGACGGTTGCTTCGTCGGCAACGGCTTCTTCTACGACTGGCTCTGGTGCAGGTGCGGCTGCAGCAGCTGCGGCGGCCTCAGCGGCTTCGACAGCCTTCTTTTCCTGCTCTTCGACACGCTCAAGCGCCTTTTCACCGGGCTTGCCCTTGTTCGGGTTGTTACGCGCTGCACGCTCGCGGACGCCAGCGACGTCGAGGAAACGGGCGACGCGGTCGGTCGGCTGCGCGCCGACACTCAGCCAATGCTTGGCGCGCTCGACGTTCAGCACGACGCGGTTTGCGTCGTCCTTGGCGAGCAACGGGTTGTAGCTGCCCAGACGCTCGATGAAATTGCCGTCGCGGGGCGAACGCGCATCGGCAACGACAATGCGATAATAGGGGCGCTTCTTGGAGCCACCGCGCGAGAGACGAATTGAAACTGCCATTGTCTTACTTCCTTCGTTGATCTGATTGTTGTGTCGAAACTATTTCTTGAACCCGGGGGGCATGCCGCCGCCGAGCAAGCCGCCAAGGCCACCCATACCGCCGGGACCGCCACCGCCGCCCATCATGCCCATCAGTGCCTTCATGCCGCCCATTTTCTTGAGCTTTTTCATGGCGCCGGCCATTTCCTGATGCATTTTCAACAGCTTGTTGACGTCCTGCACGGTCAGGCCCGCACCCTTGGCGATGCGGATCTTGCGCTTGGCCTGAAGCAATTCGGGCTTCGCGCGCTCCTTGGGCGTCATCGATCCGATGATCGCGTCCATATGCACCAGCATCTTGTCGGTGCCCGGCGCGGACGCCATCGCGGTTTGCGCCTTCTTCAGACCGGGGATCATGCCAGCGAGCGCGCCGAGCCCGCCCATGTTCTGCATCTGCTTGAGCTGCATCCGGAGGTCGTTCATGTCGAACTGACCCTTGGACATCTTAGCCGCGAGCTTTTCGGCGTCCTCAACCTCGATGGTCTGCGCCGCGCGCTCCACGAGCGACACGACGTCGCCCATGCCGAGGATGCGGCCCGCGACGCGGCTCGGGTGGAACAGTTCGAGCCCGTCGAGTTTCTCGCCGGTACCGACGAACTTGATCGGCTTGCCGGTCACCGCGCGCATCGACAGCGCCGCACCGCCACGCGCGTCGCCGTCCATGCGGGTCAGCACAACGCCGGTCAGCGGCACCTGATCGGTAAAGCTCTTGGCGACATTGACCGCGTCTTGGCCGGTCAAGCTGTCGACAACGAGCAGGGTTTCGTCCGGCGCGGACACCTGCGAGACTGCCTTCATCTCGTCCATCAGCGCCTGATCGACGTGGAGACGACCGGCGGTGTCGAGGATCAGAACATCATAGCCCTGCAACTTCGCCGCCGTCAGCGCACGGCGCGCGATATCGACCGGCTGCTGTCCCGCGACGATCGGCAAGGTCGCAACACCGGTCTGGGTGCCAAGCACGGCGAGCTGTTCCTGCGCCGCAGGGCGATTGACGTCGAGCGACGCCATCAGAACCTTCTTGCGGTCCTTGTCGGTCAGCCGCTTTGCGATCTTAGCCGAAGTGGTGGTCTTGCCCGACCCCTGAAGCCCGACCATCATGATGATCGCAGGCGGGGTGACGTCGAGTTCGAGATCGGAAGCGTCCGACCCCAGCATCTCGGTCAGCGCAACGTTGACGATCTTGACGACTTGTTGGCCGGGTGTGATCGACCGCAGGACATTGGCGCCGACCGCCTTGTCGGTGATGCTGTCGACAAACGAGCGAACGACAGGCAGCGCGACATCGGCCTCGAGCAGTGCGACGCGCACCTCGCGCATCGCCGCGCGCACGTCTGCTTCGGTCAGAGCACCCCTGCCCTTCAACCGGTCGAAGACGCTCCCGAGGCGGTCGCTCAGCGTTTCAAAAATCGCACGAACTCCAACGCAAAAAACGCCAGCGGACGAAAACTCGTCAGCTAGCGGCACCGCACCAAGCGGCTCGATCGCAATGCGATGCGTGGCAGCCCTTTATGCTGCACCGCCTCATCGGTCAATATCGTGCCTAGCATCGACCGTTTACGGCTTCTTCACGCGCCCGAACTAGACCGCAGCGTTGTGGGACTACGGGGACAAAACGTGAGCGAGACGATAGCGACGCGAGCGCGGACGGCGAATGCGCGCAACGATATCCTGACCGGCGGTATCGTCCTTGCGGCAATCGTGATGTTTGTGGGTACCGGCGGCCAGCTTCTGTCGAGTTCGATTGCGATGTTGTCGGGCGTCGGCGGCGGTGCCGACCGGACGCTGACCATTGCGTTGCTGCTCAACATTGCGCTCATCCTGTTCGGCTGGCGGCGCTACCGCGACCTGTCGAACGAAGTCGATGAGCGCACAGCTGCAGAACAGCGCGCCCAGTCGCTGGCGATCCGCGACCCCCTTACCGGCTTTTATAACCGCCGCGCGATCACCGACCAAGGCAGCGCGCTCGTGACCAGCGCCCTGCGCCGCAACAAGGCTGTTGCCTTGCTGATGCTCGATCTCGACCATTTCAAAAACGTCAACGACGTCCACGGTCATCCGGTGGGCGATGCGCTGCTCAGGACCGTAGCTTCCGAAATTGTCACGCTGATGCCGCCATCGGCGCTGACCGCTCGACTGGGCGGCGACGAATTTGCCTGCATCTTCGCCTTCGACCACAACCATCCCGAAGTCGTCGAGCGTGTCGCGCAGACGATCGTGTCACGGCTGGCTCAGCCATTCGACGCCGACGGCGTCCATGTCCATATCTCGGCGTCGTGCGGCATTGCGCGATCCGAAAGCGACTGCAACGATATCGACGCACTGATGCGCCGCGCCGACATCGCGATGTATGCGGCCAAGAAACAGGGGCGCAACCGCCACAGCTGGTTCGACGCCTCGATGGAACGCGAACTTCAGGCACGCAGCGAGATGGAAGACGGCATTCGGCGCGGTGTGCCCGTCGGCGAGTTCGTGCCGTTCTTCGAACAGCAGATCGACCTCACCACTGGCCGCCTGCACGGATTCGAGATGCTGGCGCGCTGGGAGCACCCCACGCGCGGGCTGATCTCGCCCGAAATCTTCATCCCGATTGCCGAAGAGACCGGCATGATCGCCGACCTGTCGATGGCAGTCATGCGAACGGCGTTCATAGAGGCGCGCAATTGGGATTCGTCGCTGACATTGTCGGTTAATATTTCGCCGATCCAGTTGAAAGACCCGTGGCTCGCGCAAAAAATCGTCAAGCTGCTGACCGAGACGGGATTCCCCGCAACGCGCCTCGAAGTCGAGATCACCGAGAGTTCGCTGTTCGAAAATCTTGCGCTCGCCCAGTCGATCGTCGGCAGCCTCAAGAATCAGGGGATCAAGCTGGCGCTCGACGATTTCGGCACCGGCTATTCTTCGCTCGCGCACCTTCGCGCACTGCCGTTCGACCGGATCAAGATCGACAAGAGCTTTGTCACCTCGATCCTCGACAATGCCGAAAGCGCCGCAATCGTGAACGCGATTGCCAAGCTGGGCGACAGTCTGAACCTGCCGGTCACCGCAGAGGGTATCGAGGACGCCGCCATCGAGGAGCGCCTGCGCCAGCTCGGCTGTCACAAGGGACAGGGCTGGTATTACGGACGTCCCACACCCATTCCGCAGACGCGTACATTGCTCGCCGAACGCAATCTCCTGCCGAACGCACGCCTCATCCAGGCACCGGTCGTTGCCGACATCGCCGCAATTGAGAGCGATTACGAGCCGCTGCGCCGCTCGGCGTGATGGACTTGGGGCTGACGGCTCCCTAAGTGCGCGCGGCGATGACTGGCCGCTTTCACAAGATGCACGGACTGGGCAACGACTTTGTCGTGATCGATGCGCGCGTGGACGCCGTGGCGATGACGACGGCGCGCGCGGTGGCGATTGCCGACCGGCGCACCGGCATCGGCTGCGACCAACTGATCATGGTCGAGCCGTCGGACATCGCCGATGCGAAAACGCGGATATGGAACAATGACGGCGGCGAAGTCGAGGCGTGCGGGAATGCAATGCGCGCGCTGGCGGTGTTGATCGGTGAGGCGACGCTTGAGACCAAAGGCGGTCCTGTCCACATCGCACCGAACAATGCAGGCGCGACGGTCGAAATCGGCGCACCGCGTTTCGGCTGGCAGGATATCCCCCTCGCCTATGCGATGGACACTGCCGCAATGCCGGTCGGCTGGGACGGGCTGGACGCGCCGATGGCCGTGAATGTCGGCAATCCGCATGTCGTGTTTTTCGTCGATAACCTTGATGCCATCGACATCGAGCGGCTGGGTCCGCTCATCGAGACCGACGCGCTGTTCCCCGAGCGTATAAACGTCAACGTCGCCCAGATCATCGACGCAGGGCATATCCGGTTGCGGACATGGGAACGGGCAGCCGGACTGACGCGCGCCTGTGGCACCGGTGCCTGTGCGACGGCGGTGGCGGCGATCCGTTCGCGGCGGGCTATGGGGCCGGTCGAGGTCGCCATGACTGGTGGCGCGCTGGTCATCGACTGGCCGGAGGGCGAGCGGATCAAGATGACCGGTCCTGCTACCCATGTGTTTACCGGCGAAGCCGACTGGAGCCGGTTCGACGCATGACCGTTGAGGTGCTCGATTTCGGCTGTCGGCTGAACATTGCCGAGGGTGCGGCGATCCGGGCGCGGTTGAGCGGTGGCGCGCCGCAGGTCGTTATCAACAGCTGTGCCGTCACCGGAGAAGCCGTGCGGCAAGCGCGGCAAGCCGTACGGCGCAGCACGCGGGCGCGGCCCGGTGTGCCGATCACTGTGACCGGCTGCGCGGCGGTCACCGACCGTGCGGCGTTCGCGGCGATGCCCGAAGTGGCGCATGTTACGCCGAAGGAAATGCTGCGCGGCGACAGGCCTGCTGTCAGCGACGAAGGTCATGCCCGCGCGTTTGTCGAGGTCCAGAACGGCTGCGACCATGACTGCACTTTTTGCGTGACGACTATCGCGCGCGGGGCCAGCCGGTCTTTCGACATCGGTGCAGTCGTCGAGACGATTGCCACGGCTGTCGACGCGGGCCAACGCGAGGTCGTGCTGACCGGGGTCGACCTGACCAGCTATCGCCCTTCGCTTGCGGGCCTTGTCGCCACGATCCTGCGCGAGGTGCCCGCCCTCCCCCGCTTGCGCCTGTCTTCGCTCGATCCAGCCGAAATCGACGACGCGCTGTTCGACCTGATTGCTTATGAGCCGCGCATTATGCCCCATGTCCATTTATCGCTGCAATCGGGCGATCCGATGATCCTGAAGCGGATGAAGCGGCGACACACACGAGACCAAGCTGTAACATTGGTCCAGAGGCTAAAAGCCGCGCGGCTCGACATCGCCATCGGGGCCGATCTGATAGCCGGGTTTCCAACCGAAACCGACGCAATGCACGCGAACAGCCGCTCGATCATCGACGATTGCGACATCGTTTTCGGTCACATCTTCCCCTATTCGCCGCGTCCCGGCACGCCTGCAGCGCTGATGCCGCAAATCGCGCCCGCAATTGCCAAAGTCCGCGCCGCTGAATTGCGTGCGGCCAATGCCCGGCGGCGCGCGGTCTGGCTGACATCGCTGATCGGGACAACGCAACAAGTGCTTGTCGAACGCAGTGGACGGCGCGGTCATGCCACGAATTTTGCCACGGTCGATTTGTCGGCGGCGCGTGCAGTGGGGAGCATCGTACCGGTCTGCATTGTGGCAACCGACGGCGACACCCTGACTGGAGACCCCGTATGAGCGAGACCAGCTGGGCCAAGCGGCTGTTCTCCGGCCTGCGCCGCACGTCTGAGCGGGTGACCGAAAGCGTTACAACGCTCATCGGAATCGGCCATCTCGACGAGTCTACGCTGGATTCGGTCGAGGATGCGCTGATCGCTGCCGATTTGGGTTCGCCGACCGCTGCCCGGGTGCGTGCGGCCATTGCGAGCCGCAACTTCGAGCGCGGTATCGATGAGCCTGGGCTGCGTACGGTAATTGCCGAAGAAGTTGCTGCCGTCCTCGGCCCGGTTGCCAAGCCGCTCGTGATCGATGCCTTTCCGCGTCCGCAGGTCATTCTCGTCATCGGGGTGAACGGGTCGGGGAAGACCACGACGATTGCCAAGCTGGCGCACACGTTCATCGAACAGGATTATGGCGTCATGCTCGCGGCGGGCGACACGTTTCGCGCAGCCGCTATCGGTCAGCTCAAGGTGTGGGCGGAGCGGCTCGGCGTACCTATCGTGTCCGGCCCCGAGGGCGGCGACGCAGCGGGTGTCGTGTTCGATGCGGTCAAACAGGCGACGGCAACGGGCATCGATGTCCTGATCGTCGATACGGCGGGGCGACTACAGAACAAGACCGAGCTTATGGACGAATTGGCGAAAATCCGCCGCGTGCTCGGGCGGTTGAACCCGGCGTCGCCGCACAATGTCGTGCTCGTGCTCGACGCGACGACGGGCCAAAACGCGCTCAATCAGATCGAAGTGTTCGGCGATGTCGCGGGTGTAACCGGTCTTGTCATGACAAAGCTCGACGGCACCGCCCGCGGCGGGGTGCTGGTTGCGGCAGCGGAGAAATACGGCCTGCCAATCCATGCCGTCGGTGTCGGTGAAACCATCGACGACCTGCGTCCGTTCGACGCGCAGGAATTGGCGAATGCAATCGCGGGAGTGCAGAAGTGAGTGACGTGAAGTCCAAAAGCGCAGGAAATCTGGGTTTGTTACTCGACTACGGACCGCTGATCGCGTTTTTCGTGGCGTCCAAGTTTAGCGGGGCGATTTTCGCCACTGGTATTTTCATGGCATCGATGATTGTCGCAATTGCGGTTTCTAAGTGGCGACTTGGCCGAATTTCCCCGATGCTATGGCTATCCGCAGTTCTGGTCATCGGCTTTGGCAGTATCACAGTTTTGTTGCAGAACTGTAGTGTCATCCAGCATAAGCCAACCGCCATCTATGCGGGGTTGGGCATATTGCTGCTTGTCGGCTTTCTGCGAGGCAAATCACTTCTAAAATATGTCCTTGAGGTTGGCTTTGAAGGGCTGAACGACCGCGCTTGGCTCGTCCTCGCCAGAAACTGGGCGATTTTCTTTATAGCCATGGCAGCTCTGAATGAAATTCTTGTGCTGGCGTATCCTGCCGACCCCATTAAGTGTGCCGAAAATTTGCCAGACACGGCATTCGACACTTGGCTATCGATCAAGGTCTATGCGCTGATCCCGCTTTCGATCGCGTTCGGCGTCGCGCATGTGCCGTACATGATGAAAAACGGTCTGGGCGGAGAGGCGGAGGTGCCGCCGGCCAGCTAGCCTGACTGGTCGGCGCGGCTGGCGCCTTTTCCGTCCAGGTTTTGCGCGACAAAATCCCAGTTCACGATGTTCGCCAGCACCGCTTCCGCAAACTTGGGTCGCGCGTTGCGGTGGTCGATGTAATAGGCGTGCTCCCACACATCGAGCGTGAACAGCGGCGCCATGCCGTGGGCGATGGGTGTGTCGGCGTCGTGGTATGACGTGACTTTAAGCTTGTCGTCTTCAAGCACCAGCCACGCCCAACCGCTGCCGAAATGCGGGACTGCTTCGGCAGCGAGCTTTTCGATCAGTGCTTCGGTCGATCCGAAATCGCGCGCGATCAGATCGGCCAGGTCACCCGATGGTTCCTGCTTCGAGGGGGACAGGCACTGCCAAAAGAAACTGTGGTTCCACAGTTGTGCCGCGTTATTGAACAGCGGTCCCTTGTCCGCCGTCGCAATCAATTCAACGAGCGATGTTCCGGTTTTCCAAGCCTCCGAAGCGAGTTCGTTGGTCTTGTCGACATAGGCTTGGTGATGCTTGCCATGATGGAAATCGAGCGTTTCGGCGGACATGTGCGGGGCAAGCGCATCGCGGGCGTAGGGCAGTGGCGGAAGGATGAAGGGCACGGCGATGGCTTTCGGATAAGAGGGTCAGCACTCAACGCCCCGCCCCGCATTCGGTCGCATCGCTCAGCCTGCTTTTTCCGCCGCCTCATTCTCGAACAATCCGTGCCGCTTCATCGCGTGGCGCAGCTGATCGTAGCTGAGTGACACCGCCTTGGCCGCCGCGCGCTGGTTATAGCGGCAGCAGCGCAGCGCTTCGGCAAGGATGTCGCGCTCATATTCGGCGACCGCAGCGCGCAGGTCGCGGACATCGCCTATGTGCCGCACCGGCGCGACGGCGTTTTGCGTTGCAACGGGTAGCGCCACATCAACCTTGGGCGCAGCGCCCCCCTTCGGCATCCACGGCGAATCGAACGGGTCGAAGTCGATATCGTCGATGGCCTTGGTCTCGTCCTCCCAGCGATAAACCGCACGCTCCACCGTGTTCCGCAGCTCGCGGACATTGCCGGGCCAGTCATAGCGTTCGAGCACTTCCATCGCACCCGGCGTAAACCCGGGCCATTTGCGCCAGTCGAGTTCGGCCGCCATACGCCGCCCGAAATGGTCGGTTAGCACCGGCACATCGCCCGTCCGCGCCCGCAACGGTGGCAGGGTCACGACCTCGAACGCCAGCCGGTCGAGCAGATCGGCGCGGAACCGCCCCTTGTCGACGAGCGCCGGTAGGTTCTCGTTGGTCGCTGCGACAATCCGGACATCGACACGCAACGGCTTGTTCGACCCGATCCGCGTGACCTCGCCATATTCGACTGCGCGCAACAATCGCTCCTGCGCGCCTGCCGACAGCGTGGCGAGTTCGTCGAGGAACAATGTGCCCCCATCCGCCTCCTCGAATCGCCCCTCTCGCACCTTGGTCGCACCGGTGAATGCACCAGCCTCATGCCCGAACAATTCGGCCTCGATCAGTGTCTCAGCCAATGCAGCGCAGTTCATCGTGATGAGCGGCGCGGCCCAGCGCGGACTCAGGCGGTGAAGGCGCTCGGCGACCAGTTCCTTGCCTGTCCCCCGCTCGCCGATCACCAGCACCGGGCGGTTTAGCCCCGCCGCACGGCTGGCGCGCTCGATCGAATCCAGAAAGGCAAAAGATTCGCCGACGACCTGATTGCCCCTGTCCATTCCAAAGAGTTAGCGCAATTTCCCTAAGTTTCGCAAAACAAAATCGCACACCGAAGTGAAAAATGCCTGATTTCCGCCATTCGATGAATTGGCACGCATCCTGCAAAACTGTTCATGTCCCGGCCAACCCCGGTCGGGACAACCACAGGTTTCAGGAGTTACCCCAATGTTCACTGCCACCGCCCCCAGCTTCCGCGTGTCGGCCACTGCCTTCGCCGCGTCGATGCTCGGCACCGCGCTCGTGTTCGCGGTTCCCCAAGCTGCCCATGCCGCCCCCAAGGGCGAGTTCGTCCGCAACGTCGAAGCCCAGTTGAAGAACGACGCCTATGCGCCCTCAACTGCCACTGGCGTTGCCACCATCGCCGTCCGCATCGATGCCGATGGCAAAGTGCAGAGCGCCGATGTCGCAGGAACGAGCGGCCATGCCGTGCTCGACCGTGAAGCGCTGTTGAGCGCCAAGTCTGTTGCCTATCCCAAGGGCACGGGAACCCGCACCGTCGCGGTTGTGCTGTCCTTTGGCAATGTCGCCAAGCCGAGCGCGACCCAGTCCGCCCGGCTCGTCAACCGCTATGTGAATGCCAAGGGCGAAGCCCTGGCGTCGCAGAGCCCCGCAACGCCGGTCGGCTAAGCGGGGGCCGGAGCGGGCAAACCCCTGCTCGCTCCGGCACCTCTTTCGCGTTACAAAATACGTCGCACACAGAAAGGCCGTTTCCATGGGTATTTTTTCCCGCACCCGCGACATCGTCGCTGCCAACTTCACCGACCTGCTCGACAAGGCCGAAGACCCGGCCAAGATGATCCGCATGATCATCCTCGAGATGGAGGAAACGCTGGTCGAGGTCCGCGCGACTGCCGCGCGCACCATCGCCGACCAGAAGGAAATGCGCCGCCACATCGGCAAGCTCGGCTCGCTGGAGGCCAGCTGGGAAGAAAAAGCCGAACTCGCGCTGTCGAAAGGCCGTGAGGATCTGGCCAAGGCCGCACTCGTCGAAAAGCAGAAGGCGACCGATATGAGCGACCGGATGCAGGTCGAAGTTGCGGTGCTCGACGATGCGTTGCGCGCGTCGGAAGCCGATATCGCCAAGCTCCAGTCGAAGCTGCGCGATGCGCGTGCCCGGCAGTCGGCAATCGCGACGCGGATGGAAAGCGCGCACCAGAGCATTCGCGTCCGCGAAGCCTATTCGGGCGAGCGGGTACAGGACGCCTTCAGTCGCTTCGATGTGCTCGAAAAGCGTGCTGACCTCGCCGAGGGTCGCGCCGAGGCGCTGGCGATGGGCGCGGTCAAGACGCTCGAAGAGGAAATCGACGAGCTCAAATCATCGGAAAAGGTCGATGCCGCGCTCGAAGCGCTGAAGGCGAAAGCCGCTGGAAAGGCGAAGTAGGATGGAACCGTATGAAGCCCTGATCCCGCTATCGGCGATCCTCGCGCTCTTCATCGGGCTCCCATGGCTGGTGTTTCACTACATCACCAAATGGAAACAGGCGAAGGTGCTCACGGTCGACGATGAGAATTTGCTGGACGACATGCACGACACCGCCCGCCGTCTCGAGGACCGCGTGGTCACGATCGAACGGATCATGACCGCCGAGAACCCCAATTGGAGAACCGGCGCCTGACGCCGCTTCACTTCAACTTTCACAAGACCGGACCGCCAGCAGGCACCGGCACAGGAGACCTGCAATGACCGCACGTCGCACTTCTTTCTACCTGGACAAACAGAACGCCAAATGGCTGGGCGTATGCGCCGGCATCTCTGACTACACCGGGGTTGACCGCACCTGGGTCCGCGTCGGTGCCGTTTTGCTCACCGTCATGGGCGGCTTCCCCTGGACCTTGATCGGCTATTGGGTCGCCGCGTGGGTCGCCAACCCAAAACCACTCGGCCTGTATGACGACGCCGACGACGCCAAATTCTGGCAAGGCGTGCGCCAGTCGCCTACGCGGTCGACCCGCGACGTCCGCGCCAAATTCCGCGACCTCGACCGTCGCCTTGCGGATGTCGAGACCTATTACACCAGCCGCAATTCGAGCCTCGCCAACGAGATCGACAGCCTCCGCTAAGTCGCGGGCAACAGGGGAGAACCACAATGGAGATCGGTGGCATAGAATTCATCCTCGCCATCATCGCGATCAGCACCTTGGGGTGGATCGTAACGAGCTGGATCCGCGCGAAGCATGGCTACCCGCTCGAAGGCGAATGGGGCGGCACAATCAGCAAGACCGATCCGCAGGCCGACCGCAAGATCGAGCTGCTGTCGAACGAGAACGAGCGCCTGACCGGACAGGTTGATCGGCTGCAAGAGCGGATCGCGGTTCTCGAACGGATCGCAACCGACAAACCCGCGCGGCTCGCCGACGAAATCGACAGCCTGCGCTGAGCGCGGCAACAGGGAGTAACTTTGATGGCCGAAACAATCATTCTGCCTTGGGTACCGTTCTTTGCGGTGCTCGCCCTCAGCACCGGATTACTTGGCGTGATCGGGTGGATCTACACCACTCGCCTCCGCATCCAGAACGGCTACCCGCTCGAAAATAGCTGGGGCAAGGCAATCTATCCCAAGATCGATCAAGAGGCGCAGGAGCGGATCAAATTGCTCAGCCAGGAAAACGCGCAGCTGCGTGCCGAGCTTGGCTCGATCAAGGACCGGCTTGCCAATGTCGAGCGCATCGTCACCGACGAGGCGCATGGATTGACCCGCGAAATCGAGCAACTGCGCTCGAAGCCCGCGAACTGAGGAACCGCGCACATGTCCCTCTCGCCACTGCTCATTCCGATCTTCGCCTTATCGATCCCGATCGTCGCCATTTTAGCCGGCGTGTTTTCGAAATGGCTCAAGATCAAGGAACGCCAGCTCGAACAGCAATCGACGATGACGGCTGAAAAAACCGCACAATACGCCGCGCATACCGAACGACTGGAGGCGCGGATGCGCGTTCTTGAACGGATCATCACCGACAAGGGGGTCGATCTCGCCAACGAAATCGAAACGCTGCGCGACAAGCCGCTGAACTGACACCGAAATTGAATGGGGAGTGCATTCGATGAATCCGTTTGAAATGGTTGTGATTATCGTGGCGATCGTTGCCATCGCTGGCGTGATCAAAGCGCGTTACGGCGTGACCAAGGACCGCCACGGCAATGAAGTCATCCACCGGCCCGACCCCGAAGCGGGGCGGCTGAAGGAAGAAATCGTCCAGCTGAAAGATCGTATCGCGGTCCTTGAACGGCTGGCCACCGACGAAAATGGCGCCCGCCAGCTTGATCGCGAGATCGAGAAGCTGCGCTGAACCGGAGCAAGACACATGGACAGTCTGATGCTTTATCTCGGCATGGGGATCACCGCACTGGCGGCCTCTACCGTGCTCGGCCTGATCGGCCTCAAGGGCTTTACCGCTTGGCTCGAACTTAAACGCGCGGAGATCGGCAATGCCATGCCGGTATCGACCCCAACGGTCGGACAGCGGATCGACGTCGCCGACCTGAAAGAGCGCGTCCGGCGGCTCGAAGCGATTGCGGCAGGGGTGGATATCTGACGCGGGCGCAGTAGAGCGCGAGCGATGCCCCTGCCCGTGCTTTCCGATATCCATGAGGAATATGAATTTCTCGACGCCGACGATCGGTACCGTCTGCTGATCGATCTGGGCCGCGACCTGGAACCGATGCCAGATGCCCTCAAGACCGATGCGACTTTGGTACGGGGTTGTTCGGCCAGCGTCTGGGTTTACCCGACGCGGGATAGCGACAAGCTGCACTTTCTGGCGGATTCAAACGCGGCAATCACAAAGGGAATTATCGCGCTTGTCCTCGCTACCGTGCAGGACCGCACACCAGATCAGGTCGCCGAAACCGACATCGCCGCCGAACTCGCGCCGTTCGATCTGTCGCGCCAGCTCAGCTCAAACCGGACACAGGGCATCCCAAACATGATCGCGCTGATCCGGTCGACCGCCGAACGCTATCTGGTCTAGGATGCTGATATGAGCGCGTCCCTCATCCTGCTGATCGCGGCCCAATTGAGCGTGGCGGGCAAGCCGCTCAAACCCGCCGATTTCCTCGATGGACGCGCGATAGCGGGCGGCACCGGCACACCGGTGGTGATGCTGACGCTGACGCCCGCAGCGGCCAAGCGCGTCAGCAGAACCGGGCCAACGGCGAAGTTCACGCTCAACGGCAAGCCTGCAGTGGCGCGCCTCGCCGATAACACGATCGAACTCGACGGGCAGAAAACATTCGAGGCAGCCGCGAAACTGGCCCGCGCGATTTCAGGGAAAGCGCCTTTACCCGACAGTCTCGAGGAATAACGCCGCTACTTCTTCGGGCGGGGTTCCGTTGGCGACGATCACCCACTCGCGCGGCTTGCGCGAATCGTGGAGCACGACGGCATCTTTCGGGCAGACACCCAAGCAACGCGTCCTGATGACCTTGATACGCTGCGGTTTGAGCGTTTTTTTCAGCGGCTTGGTGAGCCTGTCCTTGCTGTGCGTGCGCTTGAAGCACTTCTCGCACGCCATCACGATGGCCGTTGGTTTGGCCTTGCTCAGCCGAATCATGTTGCGGTGCGTACAGCTTCGCGGCGTTCTTCGGCGCTCCGCAACACGTCCCACGCCGCCTGGATTTCACGGAATTGCTGCGCGGCACCCGGGTCGTTGGGCTTCAAATCGGGGTGGTTGGCCTTGGCCAGCCCGCGCCATGCAAGCCGGATGTCCTCCAGACTGGCATCGCTCGCAACACCGAGCACGTTCAGCGCACGCATCTCGTCGCCGCTGCGGGTGCCGTCGCCCGGTCCCGCCCATTGCTGGTACGCACTGGTCCGCCACCCGCCTGCTTCGGCCTGCTCCTGCGCCTCGCGCGCTGCGGCCTCTTCGGGTGTTAGCCCCTGAAAATAATCCCAGTTGCGGTTATACTCGCCCGCGTGTGTTTCGCAGAAATACCAGCGGTCGGGGCTGTTCGGTGCTTTGGGCGCGGGCTTGTCGCCCTTGGCGTCGCAGCCATAGCGGTCGCACAGGCGAACCGTCGTCGCCGCCGTCTCCGACCCATACTCCCGCCAGCGCGGAAAACCCCAATCGAGCGAACGTGTTGTGCGGCGCGGCATAGGGGGCATCTAGGGTGCCGATGCTAAGAGTGCCAGTCAGGAAAGTGCGCCAGAGGGTCTGTAAGCCGGGTTCTGTCCACGTCTCGCGACGCTGTGCGACCATTCCTCTAGGACCGCCGTTGCCGACAGCCTCAAGCAATCAACCCGGACGACGGACGCGAGCAGCGCCATATGCCGTCCCTATTCGATCTTGCTCCAGGTGGGGTTTGCCCTGCCAGCCTTGTTGCCAAGGCCGCGGTGCGCTCTTGCCGCACCGTTTCGCCCTTGCCGCGCCGAAGTGCGGCGGTCTGTTTTCTGTGGCACTGTCCCTTGCCCCGGCTTGCACCGCGACCGCCGGGCGTTACCCGGCACCTTCACTCTTTGGAGCCCGGACTTTCCTCGCGCGGCAAGCCGCCCGCGGTCGCCCGACCCTCTGGCACGGCGACGCCTTACTCGTCGCCCTGCGGTTTGGGAAGCAGCAGCGCGAGCAGAATCGCGCGGCATTCGCCATCGACTTCGCCATCCATCAATTCGGGGCGGAAGCGCCGCTGGAACGCGACAATTGCCGCAAGGCGGTCGGTGACATCATAGCCGAATCGTTCGAGCGCGAGCAGGAATCCCCCTTCGGTCCAGTTCGGGTCGATCAGATTTTTAGTCGGGCGTGGCAGCGCGAGCCGGACCTTGGCCAGACGCGCCCAAGGGAACAGCTCGCCGGGATCCTGCTTGCGCGCCGGTGCAATGTCCGAATGACCGACGATATTGCCGCGCGTGATGGCGTAGCGTGTCTGAATATCCGACATCAGCGGGATCAGCGCCTCGATCTGCGCGTCCGGGAACGGGCGATAACCGAACTCGTGACCGGGATTGACGATCTCGATGCCGATGCTCGCCGAGTTGATATCATCGATACCGCGCCAGTGCGATTTGCCCGCGTGCCATGCGCGGTTTGCTTCATCGACAAGCCGGATGACCTGTCCGTCCTCGGCAATCAGGTAGTGCGCCGACACTTTTGCGTGTGCGTCAGTGAGCCGTGCCAACGCCGCTTCGGCGCTTAACATGCCCGTATAGTGCAGCACGATGATGCTGACCGGCAACGCGCGGGTATCGAAATTAGGCGACGGCGTTTCGATCAAGCGTCCCTCTCCCCGGCACTTGCCGTTCGCATCGTAACAATGGCGACCCCCGCCAGCGCCACGGCACCGCCAAGCACCATAACCGGCGTCAACGGATTGCCAAATACGATGCTGGAGGCGACGACACCGATCACCGGTGCACCCAGCGTGACAGGGATGACTGTCGTCACCGGATGCCGCTGGAGCAGCCACGCCATGCCGCCCGACCCGATCAGTGTCGAGCCGAGCGCCGAGAACGCAATCCACATGAAAGCGACCGGCGGAATGGCGACCGCGCCCGACATCGCCGGTCCTTCAAATACCAATGCTAGCGGGGCGAGGACGATGATGCCGCCAAGCCCGACCCAGGCATACATCGTCCGGATGCTTACACCGGTCAGGCGGCGCTGGAGCAGCGATCCGATCGCCCAGAGCATCGACGCGACGACGGTCAGCAGCAATCCGGGCAGTTCCTTGGCAGCCGACGGATCGAAGACGAGCATCGCGCACCCGCCCATTGCCAGCGCCATGCCGAAGACGCGGACGATGCCGATACGCTCGCCCAGGAAAATAATGGCAAGGATGAGTGAGAACGGCGCGCCGAGCAGCCCCGCAATCGCCAGTGCGCCGACGTTTTCGGTCACGACGAGCGACAGGTTGACGATGGCGAAGAACGCGCCGCCGATCATCACGGACAGCGCCGCCAACTCGCGCATCCGCCCCGGGACGATCCTGAGCCATGGCAGACAGACGAGCAACACAAGTGCCTGACGCAAGAGCGCGGCTGTGTAGGGTGGCACAAGATCGACCGACAATTTCACTGCAATGATGTTCAACCCCCAGACAAGGTTGATTGCCAGCGCGACCGCGAGATCGCGCGGCCCGAATCGATTGAGGGCTGACACCCGCGTTGCCTAGCGGCTTGTGGCCAGCCTTGGCGACTGCGAAACCTCATCGGCTGCTACATAAAGCCCGCGCATCTCGGGGTGCGAAGCAAAACGCTCGGTCTGGCCGATCACGGTTTCGCCCGCGCCCAGCATCAGGATGCCGCCCGGATCGAGCGCGTCGGCCATCCGGTCGAGCACCTGGGTCCGCAGCGGCACCGCGAAATACATCAGCACGTTGCGGCAAAGAATAAGGTCGAACCGCCCCGGCGCGGGCTGGCGGATGTCATGGGAGGCAAATCGGATGTCGCGCGCGAGCAACGGGTCGGCGACCCAGTCCTCGCCGGTCTCGCGGAACCAGCGCAGCATCGTCCGCACCGGCAGCCCGCGCTGGATTTCGAACCGGCTGTATCGTCCTTTGCGGGCGCGGGCGACGGCAGACGCCGAGGCGTCGGTCGCCAGAATGTCGAAGGTCCAGCCCGCCCAGCGCGGACCCGCGTCGCGCAACATTATCGCCAGCGAATAAGCCTCCTGCCCGGTCGAGCACGCCGCCGACCATATCCGCAGCCGCCGCGTTGTCGCCCGCGCCGTTCGCAGGGCTTCGAACGCGTCACGATCAAGCTGGTCGAACACCGTTGCGTCACGAAAGAACGACGTTTCGTTGTTGAGCAACGCCTCGACAACGCGTCCGGCAAGCTTGTCCTCCTTGCCCGACGACAGCAGCCCGACAAGCGGGTCGAGCGACGCCTGCCCGAGTTCGCGCAATAGGGGCTTCAGCGATGCCTCGATCCGCCAGCTGCGCGCGGGCGACAATTGCTGACCGGTGCGAGCTTCGAGCAACGCCGACAGGATGCGTGTTGCGGCTGTGTTGCTGTCGGGCGCAGTCATAGCGATCCCCGGCAGGCGATATGCCCGGCGAGGCGCGCGGGCGTTGCGACCACGCAGGCTAGTCCCGCCTTTGAGACCGAACCCGGCATTCCCCAGACGACACTGCTGCTGCGGTCCTGAGCAAGGACCGACCCACCCGCCTCGACCAACTGACCCGCACCGGTGGTACCGTCGCGGCCCATGCCCGTAAGGACAACGCCGACAGCTTCTGGTCCTGCCGCTTCAGCCATAGATGCAAACATCGGATCGACCGAGGGACAGCACCGGCTCGGGGCCGGTACGTCGGATAAATCCGCAACGAACCTGCTGCCATGCCGTGCCACTACCAGATGAGCATGACCCGGCGCGATCACGATTTCGCCGGGGACCAGCACATGCCCAGATTGAGCGACATGCGCCACTCGACCCGCCATCGTGGCGAGTTGGTCTGCGAAATAGGGGATGAAGGTGGGGGGCAAATGCTGGGTAACGATGATGGGTGCCCTGAACTCGGAAGGTAGCGCAGTGAAAAACGCCCCGAGCGCGCTCAACCCGCCGGTCGATGCGCCGATTCCCAGCAGCCCGATCGGCGTCGTCGGTTCGGGACGTAGCGCAAACTTCGGGCTATCACTGTCGCCCAACGCCGCGCGGCCTAGCCGCTCGATCCGGTCGACAAGAATTGCCTGAAACGACTGGTTGAGCTGACCGACGGCAGGTTTAGCAAGGGTATCTGCGGCACCCGCTGCCAATGCCCGCACAGTCGCTTCGGCTCCGGCGCGGGTGGTCGAGGAAACGACGAGGATTTTTGCCCCGCGCCCTGCCGCAAGCAATTCGGGCAAAGCCGCCAGCCCGTTCCAGCCCGGCATTTCGAGGTCGAGCAAGATGACATCGACGCGGTTTTCGCGCAGCCACGCTATCGCGCGCCCTGCCCCGTCTAAGCTCTCCGCCAATCCCAGCATCTGGCTGCTGCCGACCATGTGCGACAGTGCCGCGCGCGCGACCGCTGAATCGTCGACGATCAGGACCGAGATTGCGCGATCAGCTTCACCGAGGCGGTCTATGCGGGTGGCGAGGGCATTCACGACCTGCCTCAGGCCAGGCCGGCGAACTGAAGCTTGCTGGCGAGCGTGTCGCGGTCAAACGGTTTCATGACATATTCGTCGGCACCAGCGTCGAGCGCGGCGCGGATATGCGCGGTGCCGCTTTCGGTGGTGCAGAACACGACTTTGGGACGCGGCTGCACATTGCGTTCGCCGAGCGCTCGCAGGAATTCGATGCCACTCATCACCGGCATGTTCCAGTCGAGCAGGACGACATCGGGCACGGCGATGGCGACTGCATCAAGTGCCTCCTGCCCGTCGCCTGCCTCTTCGACCGTGAAATCGAGCGTCTCCAATATATGGCGCGCGACTTTGCGGATCACCTTGGAATCATCGACGACGAGACAAGTTTTGGACATTTGGCGATCCCGGATTTGTTCTGGTCGAAGCTTTACGGTGCAGGTGTAAGCGAGCCGTTAATCGTCAAGCCGCAAGCTCAACGGGTGCCGACGCGACCAGTCGGGCCGGATCGACCGCAACGGCAAAACCGTCACCGGTTTCGATAATGCCGTTTGCGATACTGACCCACGTCTGGCCGAGCGGGGCACAGGTATCTCCTGGTCGAATAGTTGCCGTGACGACGTCTTCGACCCGATCGACGCGCAAAGCGTAGCGATGGCCGTCGATGGCAATGACGATGGCGCGCCCGGTCGGCGCGACGGGCTCACCAGCAACAACGGCGCTGCAGTCGATAACTGTGAGAACCTGACTTCGGATGGCAGCAAGCCCGAGGATGTGGTTCGCCGCCAGCGGGACGGGCACGACCATGGCGATGTCGACGACCGCCTCGACCCGCGTCGCGTCGAACGCCACTTGCTGGTCGCCAATCCAGGCGAGGACAAACAAATCGCTCATGCCGATTTCCTTGCTGGCGCGTCGATCAGGTCGCACAGTGCCTTGCGGTCGTAGCGATCAATAGCGACGCTGCCGTCATTGTGCCGTAACAGCGTAATCCGGTCTGCCTGCGCCTCGGCAAAATCATCGCCTTCCAGACCGATGACAAGCTTTGCGTCTGCATTCGTGCCGAACTGCACGGTGTAACCAGCGGCCTCGACCAGCGGTGCCAATATCCCCTGCGACCACGGCGTGCGGTCGAGCAAAATCGCTGCAACCGGGCGCGACATCGTTGTTGGTGTCGTCCGGTCGAACAATACACTCGCGTCGAGCAATGCCACAGCCACGTCGTTAATATGTAGCAACGCTTCGATGCCTTCGGCAGTGACGGGAACCATCTCGCCAAGAGGGGCTAGGTCGTGGACGGTCGTGATCGGCAGCACCACGCGCCGCTGGCCGTCGAACATCAACATGGTGGAAATTGATCCGGTATCCGGCAGCGCACCGGAAGGGCATCCCGGCAGATGGCGTCCATCGACAATGGCAAAGCGCTCACCACCGACCTCAACCCAGTCGGCGCGCGCAGTTTCGATCAGGCGCTCGACCAGCAGACTGCGGACCGCAACACGCCGTCCGTCGAGCGCGGTTGCAATGACGACGGTCGCCGCTGTCGCCTTGATGTCCGATGCCGTTGTAGTGGCGCGGGGGGCTTCACGGGCAATGCCGACCGATGCCGCGATTCCGACCGGATCGAGCACGATCACCGGCCGTCCGTCATCGCCAAGGCTTTGTCCTGCAAAAACTCCCTGCGCTGCCAACTGTGGCGCCATGGGCCGGACGACCAGTTCCTCGTGATCGATGACCATATCTACGGCGAGGACAAATCGTCCGCACGAAGGGGTGGAGACGATCATCGCAAGCCGTGGTTCGACGTTGCGAAGACCGAGCAGACCAGCAAGATCATAGGCCGGATAGGCCACGCCACGCACAACGGCGAGCAATCCCCCGCCGACCCGTTCAATTCGTGCTGTTTCACGACCGAGTGCCACAACTTCCTCGACGGCACTGCGCGGGATGGCGAAGCCCTGCCCGCCCGCGCGCACAACAAGCGCGTTGACAATGCTGAGCGTGAGCGGCGCGCGGAGCGTAACGGTCAGGCCGAGTCCCGGCCGGTTAACCAGCGCAACGCTGCCGCCGAGCTTTTCGACATTGGCGCGCACGACATCCATGCCGACACCACGTCCCGAAATCGTCGTAACCTCGTTTGCGGTGGACAGACCCGCTTCGAAAATGAGCTCGATAGCCCGTGCTTCGCCGATCTGAGCGGCTTGCGCGCTGTCGAGCCGATTCTGTTCGATGGCCTTGCGGACCAGCACAGCGGTGTCGATGCCGCGTCCGTCGTCCGAAATTTCGATGCTGACCTGGTTGCCCGATTGCAGCGCAGCGATCCGCAACACGCTGTTCCGCGGCTTGCCAGCGATGGCGCGCGCTTCGGGTGTTTCGATGCCATGGTCGATAGCGTTGCGGACAATGTGGATGAGCGGATCGCGGATGGCCTCGACCATTTCGCGGTCGATTTCCACGTCTTGACCGCTAAGTTCGAGTGTAACCAGCTTGCCGCATTCTTTCGCAGTATCGCGGACGAGGCGAGGCAAGGTTGCGAACAGCCGGTCGATCGGCTGCATCCGCGTCCGCGTCACACTGTCGCGCAAATCGGTGACGATTGCACCCAACCGGTCGAACCCGCTGGCGAGCGCAGGGTCTTCAGTCAGCCGAACCGTGCGCGCCAACTCGTTGCGAACCAGCACAAGGTCGGACACCTGTGTCATCAAAGCTTCGAGCAATGGTAACGCAACCCGCACAGTGCGTTGGGGTGCGGCAGCAACCTCGACGCTGTCGGCAGGGAACCCCGGCACGGCATCACGGTCGAGCGCCGCTATCAGTGCTTTATCGGTATCGGCGAGCGGCAAAACCGCTTCAGGGGTTTCGAGCGCGGCGACCAGAACACCGATCCGATCGATGATTGCCAGCATCGCCCCCACCAATGCCGAATCAGCGATACGACCGCCGCTGCGGACTTCGGCAAGTTCGGTTTCGGCAGCGTGCGCCAGCGCCTCGATGCGCGGCAAATCGATGAAGCCACAGCTTCCTTTAACCGTGTGGACGAAGCGAAAGATTTCGTCGAGGCGCGCGACGTCTGCCGGATGCGTTTCCCATATCAGCAGGGCACCGCCGATGCGTTCCAGCATTTCGCGCGTTTCGGCGACGAATTCCGCCGTCAGTTCATCCATCGCGCCGCGCCCCTGTGCATGGCACATGGGTCTAGGTCGCGCTGGTTAATAACTGTTTAGGGGGCTTCGGCGCTTAGGGCGCGTAGAGCGTGGCCCCGAACAACAGAAAGCCGCCATCTGCAGGCGAAACCATCGCCGCGCCGCCGCTGTCGACGGCCAGCCGGTGGACCAGCCACGCCGCCGCCGCGCGCGGTGTGAGCGCATCGTCGCTCGTCTCGCCGGTCAGCGCGGTCCGCAATTCAGGATCGAGCACGAGGCGCGGCCCTTCGGCGCGCACGGCAATTTCGGTGCGGTTGACGACGACTTCTGTTCCGATATCGAGCCGCCCACCGCGCACCAGCGCATCTCCAGCAATCAGAGCGAGGTTGAGCAACACCTTGATCGCCGGTTTGGACAGCGTCGACTCCTCGACCAGCCAGTTGATCTCGATCTTGCCGCCGTCGCCGAACAGTCCCTCAATCGCGGCGCGAGCCTCGCGCGTGTCGACCGAATCGCCGAAACCTCCGGCGGCACCAAAGGCGAGGCGAAAGAATTTGAGCTTGTTCGCCGACGCCCGCGCGCTTTCGCCGAGCAGGTCGAGGCAGCGTGCGCGCATGTCAGGATCGGTTTCGTCGGCGAGCAGCTCCAGCCCGTTGTTGAGCGCTCCCACCGGGCTGAGCAGGTCATGGCACAGCCGCGAACACAGCAGGCTGGCAAAATCGACCGGCGCAATTGTCATGATCGGTAAACTCCTGAACGCCCGCGCGCTTTGGCCGACGTCACGACGTCGCGCAAGCGGGGCCGTCGCGTACAAGCTCGACGGAATCGAACCGGTCGTGTCGATTCCCGCCTTCGATGGCACGCCAAAGTCCGACACCGCGTCCTGCGGCGATGAGCCACAATGATCCATCTGGCAGTGCTGCAGCGGCGTCGCTCAAAGAGGGCACAGGTGGACCGTCGGGGTGCGAATGATAGCAACCGACGATTTGAGGGCCGCCCTGCCGTGCGGCCTTATGGGCATCGATCAGAGCTCTGGGATCGATCTCGAAGGCACGGGCCGGATTCGTCGCGACGTTAAAGCAGCTCTTGTGACTTTGGATGTTCAAGGGATCACCGAACAGGAGGCCGCACACTTCGCGCCAATGAACCCCATCCGCTTCGGCAACAATTGCATCGAGCACTTCGCTTGATATCGTCACACTCATAGCCACATCTATACGGAATGACTCTGGGGGTTTCCACAATATCGGTGACGATTGCCGGAGAGTTCGCAGGAATGCGGCTCGACCGGGCGCTGGCGCTGTCGGTGCCGACGGTATCGCGCGAACGGCTGAAGGCGCTGATTTCAGCGGGACACGTCCGCGCAGGTGTCACCCTTTCGCGCGATCCGGCGATGAAAGTTATGGCGGATGTCGCCTTTGACATCGATATTCCGTTGCCGACCGCGATGTCGAACGAGGCACAGGACATCGCGCTCGAGATCGTGTTCGAGGACGATCACCTGCTGATCGTCGACAAGCCGGCGGGCCTTGTCGTCCATCCCGCTGCGGGTAATCTCGACGGGACTTTGGTCAACGCCCTGCTCCACCATTGTGCCGGACGCCTGTCGGGCATCGGCGGCGTCGCGCGGCCGGGCATCGTCCACCGTATCGACAAGGATACTTCCGGGCTGCTGGTCGTCGCCAAGACCGACCCCGCGCATGAGGGGCTGTCGGCGCAGTTCGCCAAGCACAGCATCGACCGGCGCTATATTGCGATGGTCGCGGGGCGCCCGCAATCGACAGGCATTATCGACGCCCCGCTCGCCCGCAGCCCGCACGACCGCAAGAAAATCGCGATCCAGCCACGCGGCAAGCGTGCCGTCACGCATTACACGTTGATCGAGCCGCTGCGCCACGGCGCGATGGTCGAATGTCGCCTCGAGACCGGGCGGACGCACCAGATCCGCGTGCACATGGCCTCGGTCGGGCATCCCCTGATCGGCGACCCGGTCTATGGACGGAACCGACCCGAGCACCGCGACGTTCTGAGGCAGTTGGATTTCAAGCGGCAGGCGCTACACGCCGCACACCTCGGTTTCATCCATCCCGTGACAAGCGCGGCTATGGCGTTCGAAAGCAAATTACCGCACGATTTGCAGGCATTGTTCAGCGCACTTCGTGTATAGATCGTTGCATTACCGTACCGGCATCCACCGGACGGCAGGGAGTTCCTCAAGTCATGGCTGGTGACAGCAATCTACCCGCGACCATTCCTTCGCTCGGCACCGAAGCAGGCCTCAACCGTTATCTGTCGGAAATCCGGAAGTTTCCGCTGCTGACGCCCGAAGAGGAATATATGCTCGCCAAACGCTTTTCGGAGCATGGCGACCCGGAAGCGGCAGCGCGTCTGGTGACGTCGCACCTTCGACTCGTCGCCAAAATCGCGATGGGCTATCGCGGCTATGGGCTGCCAGTGAACGAGCTGATTTCCGAGGGAAATATCGGCTTGATGCAGGGCGTGAAGAAGTTCGAGCCAGATCGCGGCTTTCGCCTTGCGACCTATGCGATGTGGTGGATTCGTGCGTCGATCCAGGAATTCATCCTGCGGACGTGGAGCCTCGTCAAAATCGGGACGACCGCGAACCAGAAGAAGCTGTTCTTCAACCTGCGCCGGATGAAAGCACGGATCAACGCGTTCGAGGACGGCGACCTGAAGCCGCAGGACGTGACCAAGATCGCGACCGATCTCGGTGTGACCGAGGCCGAAGTCGTCAGCATGAACCGGCGCATGTCGATGGGCGGCGACACCAGCCTGAACGTCTCGTTCAACGAGGACGGCGAAGGCCAGTGGCAGGACACGCTGCCAAGCACGGCCCCGTTGCAGGACGAGGAAGTCGCCGAGTCGCAGGAACGCGTCCACCGCCACGCCATGCTGATCGAGGCGATGGAAGAGCTGAACGAACGCGAGAAGCACATCCTGACCGAGCGGCGTCTGGCCGAAGAGCCCAAGACGCTTGAGGAATTGAGCCAAGTCTACGGCGTGTCGCGCGAGCGGGTCCGCCAGATCGAGGTTCGCGCGTTCGACAAGTTGCAAAAGGCGATGATGAAAATCGCGCAGGGCAACGGGACACTGGCTTTGGCCTGACGGACTGGCATGTTGCCGCTGCGGAGCCGCGCGGTTACGAACGGGATGTGACCCGCGCCGGCTTTCGACGTTTCGATACGACTGCCTGCATCGGGGCGCTCGCACTGGTTGCGTTTGCCGCTGTTGTCTTTGCGGCACACACACGCGGCATCTGGCTCGATGAATTCTGGTCGCAGCGACTGGGCGATCCCGATATGTCCCTCGCCGCGTTGGCCGCCGACCGCTGGCTGAGCGACACCCACCCGCCGCTGGCCAACCTGTTATACCGGCTAGTGAGTGCGACCGGCATCACGTCAATCAGCGCGCAGCGGCTCGCGCTGAACCTTCCCGCGCTGTTCGCCCTGACTGCCGCGACATTCGTTATGGCGCGTCGTTCCGGTGTGGCGATCCCCGTGATCTTTGCTGGTGCACTGGCATTGGCTGGCACGGTCGAGGCGTTCGCCGATTTCAGGAGTTACGCGTGGCAGATCGCCGCGATTACCGTTCTTTTTCAATATACTGTGCTGCTCTTTTCCGACCGATCTGCCGCGATGGTCGACCATGCGATCGGTGCCATTGCACTCTACCTCGCGCTCTCGTTGCACTATGTCACCGCAATTCAGATCAGCATCTTCGTCGTGGGCCTTGTCGCTGCACTGGTCGCGGCGCGTCGGTGGCGAGAAGCACTTATAATCGTGCCGGTTGCGGCAATAGCTTGGGTCAGCCTGCTCGCAACTGGTCTTGTCCTGCTCGGCCGGATGCAGCGTGACATCGATTTCGGCTGGATACAGACCTCGACGCCAATCGCCCTGCTCCTGTTCGGCTTTCTGCTGGTGACGACCCTGTTGTCGACGCCGCTGGTCGCGTATTTTGCGGTCAAGGGTGCACGAGAAGCAGCCAACCGATCGACCGGGCGCGTTCTTGTCGGCATTCTGCTCTGGACCGTTGTCGCAGGGTTTGTCGCCCTTATCGCGCTCAATATTGTCACGCCGATCATCGTTCAGCGTTATTTGGTAGTCTGGCAACTTGCGGTTGTGGCGCTTCTGGCTGTGCTGGCCGAGCCGACCATCGCTGCCAGTCGCTGGCGCATGTTCGCTACCTTTGGATTTGCAGTGCCGTTGATTGTCTACGGCGCGCTTCAGGCGGCGCAGACGACCGGCTGGAACGAGAATCGCGACTGGATTGCGGACCGGATTTCAGCTTGTCCGGCAACGACAGTGTATGCGCTCAGCCCATGGGCGCTGAAGACGGCGCGGGCCTCGAATTCAGCGCGACGCGAGACAGCGGTGATCCTCGACAGTTACCGCAAAATGGCGCGCGAAAAGGGATTTGCGGTAACGACGCTCGATCTTGCAGACCGGCATCGCATCGACGTGAGCGGAACGTGTCCGACGCTGGTCTGGATCGAACATATCGACCCCAGTGATATCCCCGATGCCGCCTATATCCTGCGTGTCGGCGGCCTTGAACCGTCCATGCCGGTCGCAACGAACCTGAGCGTGAGCGGTTCGGGCGTCGTGCTGGCGCTGACCCCGCAAAAACCCGGTCAGAACCGGCGCGAGATGCCGAAGTAGAGCTGCACATCGGGACTGTCGCGGTGCAGACCCGCGACACCACCGATATCGAGCTGAGTTTCGCTGCCGATCAGCAACGCCAGCGAGGCCGACGCAAGCAACTGCGTCGTTTTCCCCGACGGCTCTTCGTCGCGCACTGCCTGAAACTCGATCGCACCGCTCAGCCCCTTGGCGAGCGGCGCTGACAGGCCGACAACACTGCCATAGGACAGATGCCGACCCGAACGGCTTTCGTTTACTGCGGCTTCAATCTGGGGCGAAAACGAGAGCTGCACGTCGCGCCCAAGGTCGAAACCGATGGGCACGACGACACCCGCACCCCAATCGCCCGCGCCGATAGCGGCCCCGCCGACCGGGATCGTCACATAGGGCTGAACCGCAATCGGCCCGCCCGGCCCCGACAGGCTGCGGCGGATGCCCAGCGTGATATCGCCGATACCATTGCTGCGTGTTACTGCGCCGCTGACCTTGTCGCGCACCCGTGTGTGACCGAACGAGGTCCAGCCGACCAACGCCTCGGTTTTGTCGTCGAGACCGATCCGCACCGCAATGTCGCCACCGATGATCGTATCGGTACGTTCGTCGGTGCTGTTTTCGAGTGTCCAGTCGGCGAGCCCGACTTCGACGACGACATGGCCTGGATCGACGGTGCAGGCGGGGGTGCCGAGGCCCGGGCGCGAGGCGCAGAAATCGCGAAGCTGGGCTTGGACAGGCGTGGCGATCAGCAGCAACGCGACGAAAGGGATGTGACGCATAGCCACTGATAGAGCCGATTGCGGGGCGGCGGACAAGCCGGTATCGCCGCAATATGGCAGCCCCGGTCGCGCGATCCCTCCCGAAACGGCTGTGGCGGTTCGTCTGGCGCGGCGGGCTGTATTTCGTACTCGGATCGGTCGCCTGGGTCGTGATCTACCGCTTCGTGCCGCCACCGATCACCTTCACGATGCTGGGCGATGTTTTCGGCGGGCGCACGGTCATCAAGGACTGGATGCCGTTGTCACAGATCGACCGCGACATGGCGCGCGCCGCGATAGCGGCGGAGGATTCGAAATTCTGCAAGCACAACGGTTTCGACCGCGCCGCCATCGAAGCCGCGATCAAGCGTAATGCCCGCGTCGAGGCGCGCGGACGCGGTGTGATCAGGGGTGGTTCGACGATCAGCCAACAGACCGCCAAGAATGCATTTCTGTGGCAAGGTGGCGGCTTTGTTCGCAAGGGGCTGGAGGCGTGGTTCACCGTCCTGATCGAGGCGATCTGGGGCAAGCGCCGGATCATGGAGGTCTATCTCAACATCGCCGAAACCGGCATCGCCACCTATGGGGTGAACGAGGGGTCGAAACGCTACTTCGGCCACGATGCCAGCCGCATGAGCGCCACCGAAGCGGCGCGGATTGCCGCTGTCCTGCCGTTGCCCAAAAAGCGCGAAGCGACGATTCCGAAGGGGTTCACACGTCGTTACGGCAATACGATCTCGTCGCGGATCGGCGTTGTCCGGAATGATGGCCTCGACGCTTGCCTCAAATAGGCAATTTGAACCCCGGCGGCAGCGGGATGCCCTGCGTCATCTTGCCCATTTCCTCGCCCGCAACGGTATCGGCCTTGGCGCGGGCGTCGTTGAATGCAGCGGCGACAAGATCTTCAAGCATTTGCTTATCGGCGGGAACGATCAGTGAGTCGTCGATGTTGACGGCGATGATGCGGCCCTTGGCGCTTGCGCGGATTTTGACTAGGCCACCGCCCGAGGCACCTTCGACCTCAATCGTGTCGAGACTGGCTTGA
The DNA here is from genome assembly GCA_031408195.1 of Sphingomonadales bacterium. Lineage (GTDB taxonomy): Bacteria > Pseudomonadota > Alphaproteobacteria > Sphingomonadales > Sphingomonadaceae > Sphingomonas_O. The sequence goes on from JANNVL010000061.1 coordinate 58,000, forward strand.
GCTTCGGCCATCTGGGTCTGCACATTTTGCGCCATTTTCAAAATATCATCGAGCGAATTCATTGCACTCTACTCCGCTGTTCAGAATAATCTGTAAGTTCGGCACCGGGGAACGCCGCTAGCGCCGCTGCGACGATAGGATCGGCCAAAACCGCGTCGCGGGCCAAATTTTCTGCGGTCACTTCCTGCTCGCGCAAAGTCGGCGCAGCGGCGGTTTCTTCGCTGGTCACGACCCACTCGATGCCGGTCGCGTCGCGGAATGCCAGCGCAAGTTCGCGCAGATCGAACGGGCGGCGCAGGTGTAACCCGACTTCTGGAGGTGCCCAGCGCGCGACGCTCGCCTCCTCCTGCAACCGGTGCGCGAGGACGCGCTTGCCCGAGGCTTCGACGAGCGCAACGAGCGCCTGATAGGTCGCGGGGCCGGTCGGCGCGGCGGGGGCGGTCGATGCTGCCGGAGCCATCGCTACGCCCGATTCGATGCGCCTTATTAGACTCGCCGGGTCGGGCATCTGGCTGGCGTGGATGACGCGGAGCAGCGCCATATCGGCGGTCTGGTGCGGATCGGTCGCGCGCGCCACCTCGTCATGCCCCTTGAGCAGCAACTGCCACAACCGGTGCAGTGTCCCGAACGACATACCGTCGGCCCAGCGGTCGGCGGCGGCGCGTTCTTCCGCAGATTGGGCGGCATCTGGCGCTGCGCCCGCCTTCACGAGTGTGATCCCGTGAACGATTTCGAGCAGCCCGCGCAAAACACCGGTCGGATCGACGCCGAGATCGACCTGTTCGGACAATTTCGCGAGCGCTGCGGGTGCCTCGCCGCGCAACAGCATTTCGAACAGATCGCGCAAGGCGCTACGGTCCGACAGGCCTAGCATTGTCCGGACCGCTTCGGCCGTGACATGCCCGCCGCCATCGAGATCGGCATGGGCAATCGCCTGATCTAGGATCGACAGGCCATCACGCACCGACCCCTCGGCGGCGCGGGCGATCATCAGCAAAGCCTGCGGATCGACATCGACCGACTCCGCCTTCGCAATCGACGCGAAATGGTCGGCCAGCATTTCCGCCGGAATGCGGCGCAGATCGAACCGCTGGCAGCGCGACAGCACCGTGACTGGTACTTTCTGGACCTCGGTCGTCGCGAACAGAAACTTCACATGCGGCGGCGGTTCTTCCAATGTTTTCAACAGCGCGTTGAAGGCATTCTTCGACAACATGTGAACTTCGTCGATGATGTAGACTTTGTAGCGCGCCGACACCGCCGAGTAGCGGACGGCCTCGATAATCTCGCGGACATCGTCGACGCCCGTGTTCGAAGCGGCGTCCATTTCGATGACATCGACATGCCGCCCCTCGGCAATCGCGACACAGGGTTCGCAGATGCCACAGGGGTCGATGGTGGGGCCACCCTGCCCATCCGGGCCGATGCAGTTGAGCGCCTTAGCAATCAGCCGCGCTGTGGAGGTTTTGCCGACCCCGCGCACGCCGGTCATCAGGAAGGCGTGGGCGAGGCGGTCGCGTTTTATCGCGTTGCCGAGCGTGCGGACCATCGGTTCCTGCCCGATCAGCTCCGAGAATCGCTGGGGCCGGTATTTGCGGGCGAGGACGCGGTAAGGGGCGGGGGTGGACATCGGCTGAGGCTGTAACCGCTAAGTGCGTCGCGGCAAAGCCGCGCCGTCGGTCGGATGCTTCGCTCCGCCGTCCGCGCTTGGTTGCGGTCGCTTTAGCTCCGCTAAAGCGTGCCCAACCTGCGCGGTGAAAGCCGGACGACCCGGGGCGAATTCGTTGTGGCTGCTTCCTTCCGGACCTGACCAGGTTGGCGAGAGCACCGTCCGCCCGACTTCCGAACGCGCATATGGCGCAAGCAAAGCTGAGTTTCAACGGTCAGGGTATGTGGAGCGTTTCATCCATGCTGTCGTGCAACACCCGCTCGACATAAATACCCCCATCGCGCTCATAGAAATAGACATAGTGTCGGACGTAGCGCAGCCGCATAAGTTCCTGCCTGACAAAAGGAAGCGGCTTGGACAGCCTCCGGACCTTGGCATCATCGCGAATTTGAGCATTCAGGCCGACAAGATAGGCATCGGCCTGAACCAAGCCCCATTTATCGAGCGTATAGGTCCAGATTTCCTCAAGATCGATTTCGGACCTCTCCGACCAAGTTATGCGACGCGCGATTGGTGCCGCTCCTTAATGGCCGCCATGATTTCTTCGAACGAGCGAGGACTAACCCCGCTGGCCTCACCCTCATCGAGCAAGGCTCTCAAACGATCAACAGCCGCTTCGCGTTCGCGGATAACGTCCCGAACGTAATCGCTCGCGTTGGAAAACTGGCCCGTTGCGACTTGAGACTCAACGAAGCGCTTCATCGATTCGGGTAGAGAAATGTTCATCGTAGCCATATCGTGATGAAAACATTTATGGCAATCTTTGTCAACGACCCTGCATGTTGCGGCTTTCGCCCGGGATGCGGACGGTGAGGCCATTGAGGCTGTCGTCAAGGACGATCTGGCAGGCGAGGCGGCTGGTGCGGCTCACGCCAGCGGCGAGGTCGAGCATGTCTTCCTCGTCTTCGCTCGCGCGCGGCAATTTGGGGAAGTCGGCGGCATCGATAATGACGTGGCAGGTTGAACACGCCATCTGCCCCTCGCACGTCCCCTCCAGCGGTTGGTCGTTGTTCTGGGCGAGGTCGAGCAGGATCGTGCCGGGGGGCGCTTCTGCCTCGGTCGTTTTGGTGCCGTCGGCGCTGACGAAGCGGACGCGGATCATGCCGCAATCCTCGTCTGGGCGTCGGCGGCGGCAACGATGCGGTCTATGGCTTCGGTCAATTCGGCCTCGGTCGTGTAGCGCCCGAAGCCGAGCCTGATGCTCGACCGCGCCTCGGCATCGGTGAGGCCGATAGCCTTGAGGACATGGCTGGGACGGCCTGAGCCGCTCGCGCAGGCCGATCCCGCCGAGAAGGCAATATCACGCAAGCCCGAGATCAGGCGCGCAGCGTCGAGACCGTCACGGCGGATGTTGAGATTGCCGTGGTACCGCGCCTCAGTAGACCCGTTGATCGTCCATTCGGAGCCGAGCCGCGCTGTTGCCAATGCCCACAAGTGTTCGACGTGCGCCGCATCATCCGCCTTGCGTGCCTTCGCCAGTGCTGCTGCTGCACCGAAACCGGCGCACAAGGCGGGCGATAGGGTTCCAGAGCGCAAGCCACCCTCCTGCCCGCCGCCGTGGATCAGCGGGTCCAGCGTCACGCCGTCGCGCACCCACAGCGTGCCGATCCCCTTCGGCCCGTGGATTTTGTGCGCGCTGACCGCGATCATGTCGCAGCCGTCGGGGATCGTAACGCGACCGAACCCCTGCACCGCATCGCACAGAACGAGCGCGCCTTTCGCACGCGCGGCTATCTCGGCGACAGGTTGGACTGTGCCAATCTCGTTGTTGACCAGCATTACCGCGAGCAGATCGGTTTCGGCAGAAACGCCGTCGGCATCGACAACTCCGGCACCATCGACGGGAAGAATTGTGACGTCATGGCCCCCCTTCGCCATCCAATGCGCCGTATCGAGGACCGCCGCATGTTCGGTCGCCACCGTCACGATCCGTCGCGCGTTGCTCCCTTGCAACGCCCAGTTCAGCGCCTCGGTCGCGCCGCCCGTGAAAAACACCTGCCCAGCCGTCGGGAGCAGCCCCGCCACCTGCTCGCGCGCCACTTCGACCGCAGCCTTCGCAGCGCGGCCCGGCACATGGCTCGAATGAGGGTTGGCCGATCCCTCCGCCGTCAGCCACGGCAACATCGCTTCGCGCGCTTCTGGTGCCAGCGGCGTGGTCGCCTGATAATCGAGGTAGATCACGCCCGCGCTTTCGCATCGGCAGCAATCCGCCGCCAGACCTCGACAAAACGATAGACATCGGCACGCGATGTATCGGGGCCGAAGCTGACTCGGACGACCTCAGCGGCGTCGGCCTCGCTCCAACCCATAGCGGCCAGAACATGGCTGGGTTTCAGGCTGCCCGACGAACAGGCGCTGCCCGCCGATACTGCAATGCCCGCGAGGTCGAACTGGATGAGTTGTGCCGCCGATGCCACACCCGGCATCCGGTACGATGCAATCGTCGCGATGCGGGGCGATGCGCGCGCGATCACTTGCCCGGCCGCCGCCTCGACTGCGCCATCGAGATGAGCGCGAAGGTCTGCGGCACGGTCGATCCACCCGCGCGGTGCCTCCAGCGCCGCCGCCATGCCCATCGCGCCCGGCAGATTTTCGGTGCCGCCACGATAGCCGCGCTCTTGTCCACCGCTGGCCGTCAGCATCGCGAAGTCGCGTACGAGCAATGCACCGATTCCCGGCGGGCCACCGAATTTATGCGCCGACACTGCAATCAGATCGGCATCGGGCAACGCCAACTTGCCCGCCGTTTGCGAGGCGTCAACCAAGAATAGCCCGCCCGCCTTAAGAACCACCGGCGCGAGTTCGTCGAGCGGTTGCAACACCCCGGTTTCGCTGTTCGCGCTTTGCACGACCACCAACGGAAAGCCCGCTCCCAGCGCCCCCAGACGCCCCGTCAGGACATGCGCGGCCACTAAACCGTCCTGACCCGCCGGAAGCACCACGGCACGCTCAGCGGCGCGCTGGACGGCATCATGTTCGGTCGCACCGACCAGCAACATATCGGCCTGCGTCCGCGTCATGCCAATGCCGATGGCCTCGCTCGCGCTACCAGTGAAAATCAGCTCACCGGACCAGCCAAGCGCGACCTTCACCCGTTCACGCGCGTCCTCGAGTGCGGCCCGCGCCGCCCGCCCCGGCCCGTGCGGCGATGACGGGTTCGCCCATATTTCCAGCCCGCGCGCCACGGCTTCGCGCGCCATGGGCAGCACCGGCGTCGTCGCGGCATGGTCGAGATACAGGCGGTCGGCCAAAACGGTCTCCACAGGCGCGCAGCCAGCGCCGTTGCGATTGTTACGCTGCCCCCTATATAGCGCGCCAGCTTTCGCAAACACTCGTCTCGCCGACTCTCGACAGGGAACGGCGCGGCCAACGCAATCGAGACCCTATGCCCGAAGTCATCATTCCCGGACCCGAAGGCCGTCTCGAAGGCCGTTTCGCGCCGGGTCCGCGTCCGCGCGCGCCGGTTGCGATGATCCTGCACCCGCACCCGCAGGCTGGCGGCACGATGAACAACCGCATTGTGCAGTCGCTCTACCAGACCTTCGTACGGCGCGGTTTTGCCACGCTCCGCTTCAATTTTCGCGGTGTCGGCAAGTCGCAGGGTATTTTCGACAATGGCGTCGGAGAATTGTCCGATGCGGCGTCGGCGCTCGACTGGGTGCAGCAAGTCCATCCCGAAGCGCAGACGACGTGGATCGCAGGATTCAGCTTTGGTGCTTGGATCGGGATGCAGCTGCTGATGCGCCGTCCCGAGATCAAGGGTTTCATCTCGATCGCCCCACCGGCGAACATGTATGATTTCACGTTTCTGGCACCCTGCCCGTCATCGGGAATCATCATTCAGGGGACCGGTGACGAGGTGGCAACGCCCAACGCCACGCAAAAGCTGGTCGACAAGCTGCGGACGCAGAAGCACATCACGATCCACCACGACGAAATTCGTGGCGCGAACCATTTCTTCGAGAAGGAAGGTGTCGAGCTAATGTCGTCGGTCGACAATTATCTCGATATGCGTCTCGCGCCGAATTCGCCGATCCGCTAACATGGTAGCAGGGTTCGACAGCTCTGATCCCGCCACGCGCACGATGCTCCTCGACTTGTTCACCGAGATCGCGATTCTCGAACACCTTGTTCGTCAGCGGTTCAACCCGATAGCCAGCGAGCTCGATGCTCAGCAATTCGGTGTGCTCAATTACATGGTTCGTCAGCGCCGGACGAGCGAGAAAGTCGGCACACTGGCTTGGTGTTTCCAGGTCGAGGTACCGCCGATGATGGCTTCATGCGAAGCGCTTGCCGCCCGCCGCTATGCCGAAATCGACTGGGTCGATGGGGAGCGGCACATATTCCTGACCGACACGGGCCGCGCGCGCCACCAGTCGTTTCTCGACGAAGCGGCGACAGATGTTGTCGAGATCGTTTCCGATTTCGATCCGGAAGCGCTGCGCGTCACGGCCGAGACACTGAGGGAACTTCGGCGGACCTTCGACAATCTGCCGGACCGCTGAGGCCGGGCTAAAGCGTCATGATGAGTACGTTGCCGAAGAACACGGCGGCGGCGACTAGCATCAACATGCCGCGCTTACGGTCGCGGCCGTTCCGTAACAGGTAGATTCCGCCCGCCGTGAGCGCAAAGACCGCAAGCATGAGCAAGGCGGGAGCGAGGCCGTTCACTTCCTGCGCGCCAGAATTGCGGCGAATTGCGCCGGGTCGATGTTGCCACCCGACAAGGTGATGAGCGTGCGTTCGGCGGGCGCGACTTTCCCCGACAGCACAGCCGCCAGCGCGACCGCGCCGCCAGGTTCGATCACAAGGCGGAATGTCGCATAGGCAAAGCGGATCGCGTCCTCGATTTCGGTTTCCGAAACCGCCACGCCAGTTGCGCCGCGCGCCTTGAGGATATCGAAGGTGAGATCGGCGACGCGCTTGGTCATCAGCGCGTCGCAGGCAGTCGACGGCGGGTTGGGGCCGACCGGCACGATCTCGCCCGCCGCCAGCGAGCGCGTCATATCGTCCCAGCCTTCGGGTTCAACGACGACGATACGAGCATCGGGACAAGCCAACGCGAGACCGGACGCAAGGCCGCCCCCCCCGCAGCAAGCGACAACCAGATCGGGCGGGCCGTAGCCTAGCGTCGCCATTTGCGCGGTTGCCTCGATGCCTGCACTGCCCTGCCCCTCGACAACCCACGGATCGTCAAAGCTCGGCACAAGCGTCGCGCCGTGCTCCTCAGCCAATGCCGCCGCAATTTCCTCGCGGCTTTCGGTCGCGCGGTCGAACAGGACCACGTCAGCCCCCAGTGCCCGCGTCCCCGCCAGTTTCGCGGCGGGTGCATCCGAAGGCATCGCAATGGTCGCCGCGATGCCAAGTCGCTTGGCAGCCCAAGCAATGCCCTGCGCGTGATTGCCTGACGAGAATGCCACAACGCCGCGCGCCCGCTCCGCCTCAGACAGCGACACCAACCGCCACCACGCCCCACGCAGCTTGAACGCGCCCATCGGTTGCAGCGATTCGGCCTTGGCGAAAATCGTTACGCCGCCGTGTTCGAAGGTTAACAGTGGTGTCGGCAGTGCGATCTGCGCCACGGCCTTTGCTGCACTCTGGACTCCGGAAAGGCTTGGAATTCTCACGCTTTGGCGCTCCTGGCCCGAATCGCCGATGCTGTACGCCGGTGGTTCTTTACATGGGGGTCACCCCTCCATATATGCCCGTTTCGCTGCTCCATGGGACTTCCACCGCAAGGCAGCTTTTTACGACACTGCCGCAAGGCAATTGGAGGTCTCTTGAGTTGGTCAAGCATCATAACGCGCTGGGGCTAGCGTCTGCCCTGAAGCCGGTCCAGCCGGTAACGCTCATTCGTCCGCACGCGGCACAGCGCGCGGCCCGATTCTTCGTCGAGAGGTTTCCGGGCCGTTCGATCTATGCGGTCAAGGCGAACCCGTCGCCCGATCTCATCGCGTTGCTGTGGGACAGCGGCATCACACATTTCGACGTCGCGTCGATTGCCGAGGTGCGTCTGGTCGCGGGACTTTTGCCCGAGGCCACGCTGTGCTTCATGCATCCGGTCAAGGCCGAGGAAGCGATCCGCGAGGCGTATCACACCCACGGCGTCCGCACCTTCTCGCTCGATACGCTGGAAGAGCTTGAAAAGATCGAGCGCGCGACGGGCAACGCGACTGACCTGACCTTGTGCGTGCGCCTGCGCGTGTCGTCGGAACATTCGAAGCTCAGCCTCGCGTCCAAATTCGGGGCCGATCCGTTCGAGGTCAAGGAACTGCTGATCGCCGCGCGGCAGACCGCTGATGCGCTCGGCGTCTGTTTCCATGTGGGTTCGCAGGCAATGACTCCCGCGGCCTATTCCGAAGCGATGGAGCGTGTCCGCGCCGCCATCGTGTCGGCGGGCGTCACGGTCGATGTCGTCGATGTCGGCGGGGGGTTTCCGTCGTCCTACCCCGGCATGGAGCCGCCGCCGTTGGAGGTGTTCTTCGACGTGATCCACCGCGCCTTCGAAAGCCTCCCCGTCAGCTATTCGTCGGAACTGTGGTGCGAACCGGGCCGCGCGCTGTGCGCCGAATATTCTTCGCTGCTCGTCCGCGTCGAAAAGCGGCGCGGCGACGAATTGTACATCAACGACGGCGCGTACGGCGCGCTGTTCGATGCGGCGCATATCGGTTGGCGGTTTCCGGTCGATCTGCTGCGCGAAGAACCGTCGCGGGCGCGGGACCATGCGTTCAGCTTTTACGGGCCGACGTGCGACGACATGGATCACATGGCGGGTCCGTTCTGCCTGCCAGCCGACGTCGATACCGGCGACTATATCGAAATCGGGATGCTCGGTGCCTATGGCTGTGCGATGCGGACCGGGTTCAACGGCTTCGGTTCGGTCGAGACGATCGAAGTAACCGACGAACCGATGGTTTCGCTCTATGTCGAGGATCACCGGCGGCTCGCATCGAACGTCGTCAAGCTGTAACCAACATATCGCGGGGACAGCCTATTGGCTGTCCCCTGCCCCCTTACGCTAGAGGGGACAGCCAATAGGCTGTCCCCGGCACTTGTTCGGAGTCCACTATGACCACCCCCCAAGCCCCTGCCCAAGATCGGGCCCAGCGCAAGGCCGAACTCCTCTCGACCACTGTCGAACATATCGACATCACCAGCTTCGACGCGCGGCCGATCATCGACCAGATGGGTAAGATGAGCTTCACGAGCCGCGACCTCGCGCGCGCGACCGGCATCTACAACCAGATGCTGAGCGATCCCGATTGCTCGATCTTTCTCGTTGTCGCCGGTTCGACCAGCGCGGGCGGATGCATGGACCTCTATGCCAAGCTGCTCGAATCGAACATGATCGACGGCATTGTCGCCACGGGTGCGACCATCGTCGACATGGATTTTTTCGAGGGGCTCGGACACAAACATTATCAGGCGCTCGAAGTGCCTGACGACGACACGCTGCGCTCGCTGCTGATCGACCGCATCTACGACACCTATATCGACGAGGAGGAGCTCCAGCACGTCGATCACACGATCTTCGAAATTGCCGAGACGCTCGAGCCGCGCCCCTATTCGAGCCGCGCATTTATCCGCGAAATGGGCAAATACCTTGTCGAACATGGCAAGAAGGACAATTCGCTCGTCAAGCTGGCGTACGAGCACGACGTACCGATTTTCTGCCCCGCTTTCGTCGATTCATCGGCGGGCTTCGGGCTGGTCAAGCATCAGGTCGACCGCATGAAGGTGGGCAAGCCGTATATGGTGCTCGACGCCATCGCCGACTTCCGCGAACTGACCGACATCAAGATCAAGGCGGGCACCACTGGCCTGTTGATGATCGGCGGCGGCGTTCCCAAAAACTTCATTCAGGACACCGTCGTATGCGCCGAAATCCTCGGCCATGACGATGTGCAGGTCCATAAATATGCGGTGCAGATCACCGTCGCCGACGTCCGCGACGGGGCGTGCTCATCCTCGACGCTGCAAGAGGCGGCAAGTTGGGGGAAGGTCAACACAGGCATCGAGCAGATGGTGTTTGCCGAGGCGGGGTCGGTGATGCCGCTGCTTGCGAGCGACGCGTATCACCGTGGCCATTGGCAAACCCGCGCCAAGCGCCGCTGGGGCGCGATCTTCGACTAGGTTGCATTTCGCAACATAGTGAGGCAGCTTCCTCCTTATTGAACAGGGGGAAACTGCCGTGAATATGGAAATCCTGAAACCCGTTGCTGTGCTGATTGCATGGTCGCTGGTCATGCTGGTGTGGATGGTCGTCGTCCGCCTGCCCGCCATGAAAAAGGCCGGCATCGACATCAATAAGGTCGTCGGCAGCAAGCCGGGGATGCTCGACAGCATCGTCGAACCAAAGGCACAATGGCCCGCACATAACTATATGCATCTCATGGAACAGCCGACGCTGTTCTACGCGGTCGCGCTGTTGCTCGCGATTATCGGCATGGGCGGCGGGCTGAACGCGATGCTCGCATGGGGCTATGTCGTCCTGCGGATCGCGCACAGCCTGTTGCAGGTGACGACGAATGTCATCCGCTACCGCTTCCTCCTGTTTGCGCTCTCGTCGCTGTGTCTTGTTGCGTTGTCGCTGCACGCGCTGATCGCCGTGTTCCGGATGCATGGTTGAGGAGAGCACGATGAACGCCGAAATCCTGAAACCGGTCATCGCGCTGGCAGCTTGGTCCACGATCATGTGGGTCTGGCTCTATGCCGCCCGTCTGCCGGCAATGTCGCGTGCCAAAATCGACGGGCTGACTATGGTCGGTTCGACCGGAAAAGGACTGCGCGAACAACTCGTCGCGGCGGGCGAAGAGCGCGCGTCATGGGTCGCCGACAATTACAACCACCTGATGGAACAACCGACAGTCTTTTACGCGACCGCGATTGCGCTGGCGCTGATGGGCCAGGGCGACGGGTTCAACGCGACGCTCGCCTGGGCATATGTCGGGCTGAGGATCGCGCACAGTTTGGTGCAAGTGCTGGTCAACCGCGTTGTCGTGCGGTTCGCGCTGTTCATGCTGTTCATGCTGTTCATGCTGTCGGGGTTGGCGCTGGCGGCCCTGGTGCTACAAGGGGCGATGAGCGCGTTTCTTTAGCGCAAAAAGGCTGCCGCCAGTTCGACATGGGTGGACCAGCGGAACTGGCCAACGGGGGTGATACGTTGCAGTCGGTAGCCGCCGTCGATTAACGCGCGGGCGTCGCGCGCGAAGGTCGCGGGATTGCACGAGACATAAGCGATGCGCGGGACGGTCGATTTCGCCAGTTCGGCAATTTGCTCGCGCGCACCGGCGCGGGGCGGATCGAGGATGACCGCACCCGCACCGTTCAGTTCAGCGGCGCTCAAGGGCCGGCGGAACAAGTCGCGGTGTTCGACCGCCACGCGGCGCGTTGCCAGTAGGGCCAAAGCGGCATCGCGGCTGCCCTCGACGGCTTTGACGTGCCTACCGAGCGACAGTGCGAAGGTGCCAAGGCCCGCAAAAAGATCGAGTAGACTAGCAGCATCGCCGACGGCATCGCGCACCGCAGCGATAAGAGCGGCCTCGCCATCGGCTGTCGCTTGCAGGAATGCCCCATCAGGCAAAGCAACTGCCACACCGCCCAGCGTGACTGTCGGCGGCACCGGACACCAGCGCGCCGACGGACCCAGCCCTTCGTCGACCGACAGTCGCGCAAGGGAGTGCGTCACTGCGAAATCGTTCAGCGCTTCGATGGCGGTGAAACCTTCGACCTCGAACCCGGCCAGCAACACGTCGATCCCCTGATCGGCGCGGGTAAACGTAACCGTCGCCCTGCCCCGATCCGGCATAACGACCGCCAGCAACCGCCGCAGCGGGGCGATCAACGCAACAAGTTCAGGCAACACCACATGGCATTCGCGCAGATCGACAACGCGGTGGCTCGCGCCTTCGTTGAAGCCGAGCACGACCTGCTTGCCGCGCCGTTCAGCGCGCAGGCTGGCGCGGCGGCGCGTGTTCGGCGGTGACAAATGCACCGGAGCAAACACAGGCGCATCGATCCGCTGTTCGGCAAGCGCCCCCGTGATCCGGTCGAGGATGAACTGTGCGTAGCTTTCGTCATCGATGTGCTGGAGCTGGCACCCACCGCAGACGTCATAGTGGCGACAGGGCGGGATGACGCGATGCGGGCCGGGGGTGATAGTGCCGTCGGCTTGGATTGTGTCGCCCGGCGCGGTTCCCGCGAAAAAGCGGCCTGCGTTTGTGACACCGTCGCCACGTGCCGCAAGTCGGACGATGGTTTCATTCACCGTGTTGCCGCCAAAAGGGCAGCCGGAATGTGCTGGCACAGGTCATCGGCTATAAAGCCTGCACCCGCCAGACACGCCGCCTCGCCGTGCAACCAGACCGCCGCGCACGCCGCCTCATGCGGACCAAGCCCGCGCCCCAGCATGGCCGTCGCAATTCCCGCTAGAACATCGCCCGTTCCAGCCGTTGCAAGCCACGGCGATGCAGGCGGAGCAAGCGTTACCCGACCGTCGGGCGAAGCGATCACGGTATCGCTGCCCTTGAAGATGACTGTTGCGCCCGCCTGCACTGCCGCCGCCCGAGCCCGGTCAATCTTGCTGCCGTCGAGCCGACCAAATAGCCGCATGAATTCCCCCTCGTGCGGGGTCAGGATCGTGGCTGGCGCGCGGCGCAGGTGTTCGGGGGTGACGAGACCGAGCGCCCCTGCATCGACAACCAGTGGCACGCGCGAAGCGAGCGTGGTGTCGAGCTTCGCACGGTTAGTCGGCGTGTCGGACAACCCGGGACCGATAAGCATCGCCCCCAACTTTGGGTCGGCAAGCGTCGCCTCAAACCCGCGGTGCACGACAGATGCAGGGGCATCGCCCTTGCCGCACAGCACGGTGTAGCCAGCAAGGTGCGCCGCCGCCGTCACGCCCAGTGTCGCCGCACCCGCCATATCGCCCACGACTACCGCAACCATGCCGCGCGTGTATTTGTGATCGCGCGATGTCGGGGCGGCGAGCAAGGGCTTTTCGAGAACGTCGATGTCCGACTGCACCGCCACGCCAAGATCGGCGACTAACACCCGTCCGCAAAGGCTGGCAGCGGGCTGAAGGAGATGTGCCGGTTTTGCTGCACCAAAAGCGAGGGTGACGGTTACTGTGCTCGCGCCGAGATAGCTGCCGTCGTCAGTGCCAACGCCGCTCGGCACATCGGCAGCAATGACAATCCGCGATGCTTCGGCCAGCCGAGCGAGCGTTGCAGAAACCGCCGCGTCTAGCGGACGGGTCAGGCCTGTGCCGAACAGGGCATCGACAAGGATCGGGGCCGGGTGAGCTATGTCGAGCGCCTCGACGTCGCCGGACCATCCCGCAACCGCGTTCTTGGCAAGATCGGTCTTTGGCGGGGCAAGCGCCGCAACGCGCACAGCGAATCCGCGTTCTGCTAGCACTCGCGCGACGACATAGCCGTCGCCTCCGTTGTTGCCTGGGCCGCACAGGACCAGCACTGGCGCACCGCTGCCAAATCGCAGCGCAGCCTCTGCCAGCGCCCTGCCCGCAAGTTCCATCAATTCATCGAGCGGGATGCCGCACGCCAGTTCCGCCGAGCGCATTTCTGCGGCGGTCAGGACCGGACCGCGGAGCGGGGTCATTTGCGCGGCGGCAGGCGGTAACGGTCGCTGCCGAGCGTCAGTTCGAACCGGCCGTCGGGGAGCGCCTTGCCGACAGGCTCGTCGCTGCCGTCCGCCGCCGTGATAGCCCCTTCCAAGTCGAGATCGATCCGACGGAAACCGCCATCGGCGTGGCGCAAGACAAGGACGCTCCCCTCACCGCGCTCAACCGCGCAGCCACGCACAAACTCGGTGGCTCCGGCCAGCGCGCACTCTATGCGATCATCGGGGGCGGCGGTCGCCACCTTGTCTTCGGGCGCGGGGGTGCAACCGGCTAGAGCGAGCACCAGACAGAAGCTAAATGTCCGCAAAGACATGGGTTTCTTGGCTCGCACCGGGGTGGGTGACGGCTCCCTGCCATGCAGGTCCGACATTCTGGGCGTAGCGCCAAAGCGCGCCGGACTGGTAATCGGTCTTGCGCGGCTGCCATTTCGCTTTGCGCGCGGCGAGCACGTCGGCGGCGACGTTCAGGTCGATGGTGCCGACGCTGGCGTCAATACTGATTTCGTCGCCCTCTTCGACCAGCGCAATAGGGCCGCACTCAGCCGCTTCCGGCCCTACATGGCCGATGCAGAACCCGCGCGTCGCGCCCGAGAAACGCCCGTCGGTGATCAGCGCGACCTTCTCGCCCATCCCCTGCCCATAGAGCGCGGCAGTAGTCGACAACATCTCGCGCATCCCCGGCCCGCCTTTCGGCCCTTCGTAGCGGATGACGACGACCGATCCTTCGCGGATTTCGCGCGCCTCAACGGCAGCAAAGGCGTCTTCCTCGCAGTCGAACACTTGGGCAGGACCGGTGAACTGGAGCCGAGCCATACCTGCGACCTTCACGATGGCACCATCAGGCGCGAGGCTGCCGCGCAGGCCGACGACCCCGCCGGTTGGCGAGAGTGGTGCGCTAGCCGGATAGATCACCTTCTGGTCGGGATTCCAGGTAATCTCGTCGATGTTTTCGCCGAGTGTCTTGCCGGTCACAGTCAAGCAGTTGCCGTGCAGCAGCCCCTCGCCCAGCATCGATTTCATGAGCATATAGACGCCACCGGCCTCGTACATGTCCTTGGCGACATAGTTCCCGCCGGGTTTGAGGTCTGCCATATAAGGCGTTGATTTGAAGAACTCTGCAACGTCGAACAGCGTCAACTCGATCCCCGCCTCATGTGCCATTGCGGGCAGGTGCAGCGCGCCGTTGGTCGAGCCGCCCGTCGCTGCCACGATCCGCGCCGCGTTCTCGAAGGCTTCGCGCGTGCAGATGTCGCGCGGGCGGATGTTGCGGGCGAGCAATTCCATCACCTGCACCCCTGCGGCATGGGCGACTTGGTCGCGGGTGCTATAGGGCGCGGGGGCCATGTTCGAATTGGGCAGCGACAGACCGATAGCCTCAGCCACGCACGCCATGGTGTTGGCCGTATATTGCCCGCCGCACGCGCCATGCCCCGGGCACGCCGCTTTTTCGAGTTCGGTGACTTCTTCGATCGGGCAAGCCCCCGCCGCATATTTGCCGACGATTTCGAACACATCGACGACGGTCCCGTCGCGGCCCTGGTAGCGGCCCGGCAAGATCGACCCGCCATAGACGAAGATGCTCGGCACATTGAGGCGCAGCATCGCCATCATCATACCCGGCAGGCTCTTGTCGCAGCCGGCGAACCCCAGCAGCGAGTCATAGCAATGCCCGCGCACGCTAAGTTCGACCGAGTCGGCAATGACTTCGCGCGATACCAGCGAGGATTTCATGCCCTGATGGCCCATTGCGATGCCGTCGGTCACGGTGATCGTGTTGAACCGCCGTGGCATCCCGCCACCTTCTTCCACGCCGCCGCGCGCGACATCGGCCTGATGGTCGAGCGTGGTGTTGCACGGTGCGCTGTCGTTGCCTGCGGAGGCAATGCCGACGAACGGCCGTGCGATCTCCTCCTCGGTCAGGCCCATCGCGTAATAATAGCTGCGGTGCGGCGCACGCTCGGGGCCGACCGACACATGGCGGCTGGGGAGTTTCGATTTGTCGAAGCGGTTTGTCATATAGCGCATCGCATTGCCGCATTGAGCGCATGAATCAAGCGAGGCGGGCGCAAACCTCGGCAATAATCGGACGGAGCCGCCCTGCCCACCGTTCCACTCCCTCGTCGCTATCGATCAAATCCTGCCGCACTTCGAGGCCGAGATAAGGAATGCCGTTCGCTTCGCCGTGCCGGTTCATCGTCGCATTGAGCAGCTTGCCCGAATAGGGCTGCTGGTCGCCGGTCACGATGCCTGCGGCTTCGAGCAGCGGAATGGCAATCCGCGCGGCGCGGTCGTCGGTGTTGTAGAGCACGCCTACTTCCCAAGGACGAACGTCTTCCGGGCGGGATGCTAGCTGGGGCGTGAAGCTGTGCAGCGAGACCAGCAGCAGTGGTTCGGTCGCCGCGATCTGCTGCGCCAGTTCGTCGTGATAAGGCTGCCAATAATCGGCGATGCGGGCGCTGGTGTCGCAGTGATTGCCCGGAATCTCGTGCCCATCGCTCGACAGCGGCACCAGTGCCGGATCGCCAGGCTCGCGGTTGAGATCAATGACCAGCCGCGACACGCTGGCCAGATAGGCAGGCGCGTGGAGCGCATGGGCCAGCGACGCCACGCCGATATCCCAGCCGATATGTGTGCTCAGCAAAGCGCGGTCGATGCCGAGATCGATCCCCGCAGGGATGCGGTTGGAGGCATGGTCGGCGACAATAAGCACGTCGCCGAGCGGTGCGTTGCCGATAACGTGCCAGCCTTCGCTCATCGCAACACCGATTCCATCGTCCAGTAACCGGGGAATTGTTCCCGCACCTGTTTAACGGCAGTTCCCCGCGCCGCTTCACTGGCAAACAGCGCGAAACAGGTCGCACCCGACCCGGACATGCGCGCCAGAGTGACGTCATGGCAGCTGACAAGGAACGCGACGAGTTCGGCGATTTCGGGTACGAGCGCGCAGGCAGGTGCCTCCAAATCGTTTCTTCCCTCCCGCCAGTCACCGAGCGGTCCCCGGTCGATCCCGTCCCATATTCTAAATACCGCACCAGTCGACAGCGGGATGCGCGGATTGACCAACAGCACCGGCGTGCCCGTAACGGCAGCGATTGGCGACAGCGCTTCGCCCACCCCTTCGCCGCGCATCGTTTGCGAAACAACACAAGCAGGGACATCAGCGCCAAGGGCACGCTGGACGTCGGGTGATGGCAGCGACCGGTCGGTTAGCCGGTGCAGCAACCGCAAAGCTGCCGCTGCGTCGGCCGATCCACCACCGATGCCGCTGGCGACGGGGAGGTTCTTGGTCAGGTGCAGCCTGGCAGTAACGCCCATTGCAACGGCTGCCCGCACGATCAGATTGTCGGTTGTGGACAGACCCACGGCGAACGGGCCGTCGATGGTCAGCGACAGCATGTCGGCAGGCTCCGCTGTGACCACATCGCCGTGCTCGCAAAACGCGAAAACCGTTTCGAGTTCGTGATAGCCGTCGTCGCGTCGCCGCCGGACGTGGAGCGCGAGGTTGATCTTGGCGTACGCCGTCTCGGTCAGGATCACTGCGGACCCCGGTCGATCTTGCCCTCGATCCGACTGCGCCCAACACCATCGACGGCTTCGCGTGCTGCTGTCCACGCATAGCGTGCCTCGACTTTGCGGCCCGCCGCCCAATAGACGTCACCGAGATGCTCGGCGATCTCGGGTTCGGCGGGATTGAGCATCCGTGCGCGTTCGAGGATTTCCACTGCACGACCGATGCGCCCGCCCTTGAACTCGGCCCAGCCGATCGAATCGGTGATCGCAGCGTTCTCGGGGTTCGACGCATCCGCCCGCCGCAACAGCGCGAGCGCACGCGGAATATCCTCGCCGCGCGATGCCATCCCATAGCCAAGCTGGTTGAGTAGGCGCGGGTCGTCAGGTGTCAGTTTCAGCGCACGCTCGAATGCCGGTCGCGCGGCCGTCCAATCGCCGCCCTGTTCGAGCGCATTGCCAAGGGCCAACCACAGCGCTGCACTCGCTGCGTCCTGTCCGACAGCCTCGACCGTCCGTCGATAATATCCGGCCGCAGCAACATGGCGTCCACGTCGTGCCTCGATATCGCCGAGTCGGGTCATGTCGTTGACCGTCCGGCCAGCGCGCAAGGCCGCTTCGGCGTAGGCTTCGTCGACGCGACCGAGCGCCTCGAGCCGGTCGATCCGCAGCGATTGGGCGAGGTCGGCATAGAAAGGGTCGCGCGCGACGCTGTCTATGAGCGCCAGAGCCTCGCTGTTGCGCTGACCGAGGCCGAGCGCCGTTGCCGCAACCAGCTTGGCGTTCGGACTCGCGGGATCGGCAAAAGTCGCGAAGCGCGCGAGGGTGACTGCCGAACGGGCCGAACGCTCGTTCATGAGGTCGCCCGCCATCCGCGCCAGCACAAACGCTGCCCCGCGCGCCGGAGTATCGACCGCTCCCGCCAGCCGCTTGCCGCGCGCAATGGCGGCGCGCGCGGCGGTTGCGGTTGGATCGTCGTCGATGAGCAGGGCAAGAGCTGAAGATCGCTGCTTTCGGGCGGCCAGCGATGCCGCCGCCGCCAGCCGCAAGGTGCTCGCACGATAGCGGTCGGTAGGCCATAATCCCTTGACCGCGTCGGCGCTGTCGGTCGTTTCGCCGCAGGCAATCGCAAGCAAGATGTCGTTTTCGGCGACATAGGCCGTTGCCGTCGTCTTCGAAGCGGTCGCAGCCTCGCCTGTCGCCAGTGCGAGCCAGCCACGGAATAGCGGAGCCAGGAAATCGAACCCGTCCTGATCCTCGATCTGGTCGAGCCGTGTCGCGGCAGCGCGCCAGTCACGGTCGCGGACGGCCGCAATGTAGAGCAGCACGCGCGCATCAGGAGGCAGGATGCCGGTGCGTTCGAGCGTCTGTGCGGCACGCAGCGCCAAGGCGTAATCGCCGCCATCGACTCCGGCCCGGTAGGCGCGGAATGCGACCATCGCCGCATCGGACGACATGGTGAGCGCAGCCGAATAGCTGGCAACCGCCGTCGCGCTGTCGCTCGCCTTGTCGGCGACCCGGGCGCGGACATAAGCACCAAGTGCGGTCGCCTCCATCCGCTTGGCCACTGCGCCGGTCGAACCGAGCACAACAGCCAGCGCGAACAGGCTACATGTTCGGATAGTTCGGCCCACCGCCGCCCTCCGGCACGACCCAGACGATGTTCTGGGTTGGATCCTTGATATCGCAGGTCTTGCAGTGGACGCAGTTCTGGGCGTTAATCTGGAGCCGCTGGCCAGTCGGATCGACGGCATCCTCGACATATTCATAAACGCCTGCCGGGCAGTAAAGCCGCTCCGGGCCTGCATAGAGCGGCAGGTTGACGCCGGTCGGGACGCTCGCATCCTTCAGAGTCAGATGGACCGGCTGGTCCTCCTCATGGTTGGTGTTAGACAGGAACACCGAGGACAGCTTGTCGAAGCTCAGCACCCCGTCGGGCTTGGGATAGGCGATGGGTTTGACCATATCCTTGCGCCAAAGCTTGGTCGCATCGGACCGGTGCTTCATCGTGAACGGCAGGCGCAGGCCGAGATATTCGAGCCACATTACGATCCCTGCGATGATCGTGCCGAGCGTCCCGCCGAACTTCGAAATGATCGGCTCGAAATTGCGGACCATCCGCAATTCCTTTTCGACCCAGCTGTTTTTGTAGGCGTCGGTATAGGCATCGAGTTCGTCGCTAGAGCGCCCCTCGCCTATCGCAGCAGCTGTGGCTTCAGCGGCCATCATGCCCGATTTCATGGCGGTATGGCTGCCCTTGATGCGCGGCACGTTGAGGAAACCTGCGGTGCAGCCGATCAGCGCGCCGCCGGGGAATACGAGCTTGGGCACCGACTGCCAGCCGCCGTCGCAGATGGCGCGCGCGCCATAGGAAACGCGCTTGCCACCTTTCAGGATCGCGGCGATCTCGGGATGCGTCTTCCAGCGCTGCATCTCGTCGAACGGCGACAGATACGGATTGGAGTAGCCGAGCCACACGACATAACCGAGCGATACCTGTCCGCCCGCCTGATGATAGAGAAACCCGCCACCGAAGCCGTCGTTATCGGCAATCGGCCAGCCTTGGGTGTGGATCACCCGACCGACTTTATGTTGTTCGGCAGGAATGTCCCATAATTCTTTGATTCCGATACCATAAACCTGCGGTTCGGCATCCTTGTCGAGGTCGAACAGGGGCTTGAGCTGCTTAGTCAGATGGCCGCGCGCGCCCTCGGCGAACAGCGTGTATTTCGCATGGAGTTCGAGGCCCGGCTGGTAATCGGGTTTGTGGGTGCCGTCGCGGGCCACGCCCATGTCGCCGGTCGCGACGCCCTTTACCGATCCATCGTCGTTGTAGAGGATTTCTGCCGCTGCAAAGCCCGGAAAAATCTCCACGCCCAACCCCTCGGCCTGCTCGGCGAGCCAGCGGCACAAATTGCCGAGCGAGCCGGTGTAGGTGCCCTTGTAGTTGAGGAACGGCGGGGCCACGAAATGCGGAATCGAGAACTTGCCCTTTTTGGTCAGCACCCAATGCTGGTTGTCGGTCACCGGCACATCGGCAAGCGGACAGCCACTTGTGCGCCATTCGGGCAGCAATTCGTCGAGCGCCTTCGGATCGACGACCGCGCCCGACAATATGTGCGCGCCGATTTCGGACCCTTTTTCGAGCACGCACACGCCCAGATCGGCGTTGAGCTGTTTCAGCCGGATTGCCGCGCTCAACCCCGCAGGGCCGCCCCCCACAATCACAACGTCGTACGGCATGGATTCGCGTGTCGTCATATCGGTACTTTCTGCGGCGCTTGGCCGTCTTTCCTCATCGCTTTATCACAAACCGCATTCCGCATCATTGACCGCGCCGTCAACCGATTGCTTAACGTGAACTCGATGCCCGACGGTGAAACCGATGACTTGCGAAGCGAGGCCGAGAGCCTGATCGGATGGTGGCGCGACGCCGGGGTAGATGTGCTGATCGACGAGGAACCTCGCGATTGGCTTGCGGAAGCCAAGCCTGTGGCGACAGCAGCAAGCCAAAATGCAACGGCGCGCGATCCCGACCCGATTGCTGCGCCTAACCCCGGTCGCAAGGCCATATTGCCGGATAATTTGCCCGAGTTCGTGGCATGGCTCGCCACCGACACCGAAACGCTGTCCGACTATCCCGTCCGCCAGCGTCTCGCTCCCGAAGGCGATCCCGACAGCGTCCCGATGATCGTGACTGATGTCCCCGAACGCGGTGATGCCGAGGCGGGGCACCTGCTTACCGGCGAGAGCGGCGCACTGTTCGACAAGATGCTGTCAGCGTGGAAGATCGACCGCAGCCAAATCTATCTCGCATCGGTCGCTCCTGCGCGCCCGGCAGGGGCATTGATGGACAAGGGCGCGCTCGATCTGCTGACGCCATTGCTCGTTCATCACATCAGTCTCGCCGCGCCGAAGAAGCTTTGGCTGATGGGCGAAGCGGCAAGCCGTGCGGTCCTCGGGATGAACGTGGCTGACGCTAGGGGACGGTTACATATTGTTAACTATGATGGGGTCACTTTGGAGGCGATTGCAACGCTTCATCCACGCGTGCTGGTCGCCAACCCCAAATCCAAGGGGCAGGTTTGGGCCGACATGCAGAAATTGATTGGAAACGGTTCGGCATGAGAATATCGTTGTTGCTTGCTGGAGCGGCTGTTTCGGTCGGCGTGGTTTCGGCACCTGCATTTGCTGCGGAACCTGCCATTGCCACCAAGGCCGCCCCCCTTCCTGTCCAGCTCGGCCCCAATGCCCGGACGCAGTATCGCGCCATTTTCGACGACATTGATGGCGCGCGCTGGACAGAGGCCACGACTAAACTCGACGTCATGCCCGAAGGCCCGCTGCACAGTGTCGCCCGCGCCGCTATCTACACCGCAAAGGGATCACCCAAGGTCGATGGCAGCCAGCTTGCGGCGCTCGCCACGTCTGCGCCGCAACTGCCAGAGGCTCCTGCACTCGTGCGGTTGGCCTCGGCGCGCGGGATCGACGCCCTGCCAGCGCTACCCGAGGCGCGGAGCTTTGGCTGGCTCGGCACTTCGCCGCGTCGCGGTTTGACGGCGACCACCAAAGGGGATGCGGTTGCCTCGGCCATGGGCCAGCGGATTATCCAGTTCATCAAGGACGACAGTCCTGTCGATGCCGAAGCACTGCTGATTGCCAGTGAACCAGGTTTGACGCCCGACGGGTTGACCGAATGGCGGCAGCGGGTGGCGTGGTCCTATTATATCGAGGACGACGACGTGAACGCGCGGCGGCTGGCGACGGTCGCGCAATCCGGCACTGGACCATGGGCAGCGCAAGCCGACTGGGTCGTCGGGCTGGCGGCATGGCGGCAACAGGACTGGGCGGGCGCGTCGAATGCTTTCGCGTCGCTCGCGCGGCGGTCCTACGACCCGGAAATGATTGCAGCGGGGCATTACTGGGCGGCGCGGGCCGATATGGTCCGTAAACAGCCCGACCTGATTCAACCGCGCCTGCGCGCTGCGGCGCGTCTCGAAGAGACGTTCTACGGGATGCTTGCCCAGGGGGCGATGGGGCTGCCTGCCAACAAGGACTACAGCGGCATTGGGGCCGTCCGGCAAGTTGTCGGCCATCCCAATGTCCGCGCAGCGCTGGCGCTTGCCGAAATCGGCGAGAGCGAGCGCGCCGATGCGCTGATCCGCTGGCAAGCGAAAATCGGGAGTCCGAGCGAACATGCCACGCTGACCTCGATTGCGGGCAAGCTCGACCTGCCCTCGACGCAGCTGTGGCTCGCCCACAACGGACCGGCTGGCGCGAAAACGTCGGTCGAAGGGCGCTATCCCGCCCCCGGCAACTGGTCGCCCGAGGGCGGCTGGCGCGTCGACCGTGCGCTCGTGTTCGCGCACACCCTGCAAGAGTCGAATTTCCGCGCGAACGCTGTGAGCGCTGCAGGCGCACGCGGCCTGATGCAGGTGCGACCCGGCACCGCAAGCGATATCGCCCGCAAAAAGGGGATCGTCTTCACGGGCTCGTTGACTTCGCCTTCCACGAACATGGAGTACGGGCAGAGTTATATCGAGCAGCTCCGCGACATGGCGCAGACCGGCGGGCTGCTACCCAAAGTCATTGCCGCCTACAATGCCGGACCTGCCCCGCTCGACCGCTGGAACCTGAACGCAGCGGCGGGCAAGGATCCTCTGCTGTACATCGAGAGCATTCCGTATTGGGAAACGCGCGGGTACGTCACGATCGTGTTGCGGAACTACTGGATGTATCAGCAGCAAGCAGGACAAAAAACCGTCAGCCGCAGCGCGCTGGTGCAGGGCATCTGGCCAAAGTTTCCGACCGTGGCGAGCACGGGCGTGGTTGCACGGTGACCCTGTGGCAGGTGCGGGATGATCGGCATGATTGACGAGTCGCTCCCCTTCATTCCCGTCAGCATTGCTCTTTTGACAGTTTCCGACAGCCGTAATGCATCGACCGATAAATCGGGTGACAAGCTTGCGGCCCTGATCGCAGGCGCAGGACATGACCTCGTCCGCCGCGCGATCATCCGTGACGATGTCCAAGCGCTGTTAGGGCAATTCCACGCCTGGATCGACGACCCCGAGGTAGATTGCGTCATGTCGACCGGCGGAACTGGTGTGACTGGCCGCGACGTGACACCCGAGGCCATCGATCTGCTCGGCGGCAAAAGCATACCCGGCTTCGGCGAATTGTTTCGCTGGCTCAGCTTCGCCAGTATCGGCACCTCGACGATCCAGTCGCGCGCCTGCGCCGCCGTCGTGCGCGGTACTTATATCTTTGCGCTGCCGGGTTCGACTGGCGCGGTTGCCGACGGTTGGAACGGCATTCTCAAGACCCAGCTCGATTCGCGCCACCGGCCCTGCAATTTCGTCGAACTGATGCCGAGGTTGCGCGAGGTCTAACCCACCGCTATCGCCACTAGCTTAGTGACATCGCCGCTTCCCTTTCCCCACCGGCATCTGACCGGGATTGCGGGTTTGCAGCCGTACGAGATCATATTTCTTCTCGATGAGGCCGACCGGTGGGTCGAACATAACCGCAGTCATGCCGCCTCCGACCACAGGCTCGACGGGCTGACGCAAATCAATGCTTTCTTCGAAAATTCGACGCGGACGCTGTTGAGTTTCGAGATCGCGGGCAAACGGCTCGGTGCCGATGTCGTCAATATGCATGCGGCGCAGTCGAGCGTTAAGAAGGGCGAGACGCTGATCGACACCGCGATCACGCTCAACGCGATGCGCGCCGATGTGCTGGTCATTCGCCATGCCAGCAGCGGTGCGGTGGCGCTGATCGCCGATAAAGTGGACTGTCCGGTGCTCAATGCAGGCGACGGGACGCACGAACATCCGACGCAGGCTCTGCTTGATGCGCTGACTATCCGACGGCGGCTCGGCAGCATTGCGGGCAAGCGCATCGCAATCTGCGGCGATGTGCTGCACAGCCGTGTTGCACGGTCGAACATCCTGCTGCTGACCGCTTTGATGGCCGAAGTCCGCATTGTCGCGCCGGCGACGCTCATTCCTGCCGGTATCGAACGGTTCGGGGTGATGCCTTTCACTGACATGGATACCGGGATCGAAGGCGCAGACGCGGTGATGATGTTGCGATTGCAATCGGAACGGATGTCGGGCGGGTTCGTACCGTCATTGCGAGAGTTTCACGCGCTTTATGGGCTGACTCCCGAACGACTCGAACGCGCGCCCGATGCCATCGTTATGCATCCCGGCCCGATGAACCGGGGTGTCGAGATTGCCTCATCGGTTGCCGACGATCCGGTGCGATCGACGATTGCCGAGCAGGTCGAAATGGGCGTCGCGGTGCGGATGGCGTGTCTGGATGTGCTGACACGGGGAAGCAGGTCGTGATTATCCGGGCCGGCAGAATTATCGATGCCTCGAGCGAGCGCAGCGGCGATCTTATCATCGACGGGGACAAAATCGCTGCGGTAACTGGCGAATCTGACGTCATCGACGCAACAGGCAAAATCATCGTCCCCGGCATCGTCGATCTGGGCGTATTCGTCGTCGAGCGCGGTGCGTCGGCAGCGGGCGGAATCACACGCGTGGCGCTGATGCCCGACCAGTCGCCGGTGCTCGACGACCCGGGCCTCGTGCAGCGTGCCGCACTCGCCGCAAAACCAGCACTTTGGGTGCATCCTCTGGCGGCGGCCACCAAGGGGCTGCGTGGCGAGGAACTGGCCGAATATGCGCTGATGAACCGTGCAGGGGCGAAGGCCGTGGCTACGGGACGCGGCTGGATTGCCGATTCGGGCGTGATGCGGCGGGTGCTCGCCTATGCAGGATCGCTGGAGCTGACCGTCATTACGCATGCCGAAGACGGCGGACTGGCCGCCGGAGCGGTCGCGACCGAAGGCGAGACCGCTACATTATATGGCCTTCCCGCTGCGCCTGCCACCGCCGAAGCAATGGCAGTGGCGCGTGATTTGGCGCTG
>JANNVL010000062.1:0-1812 GCA_031408195.1 Sphingomonadales bacterium
CGGGCGGGCTGATCGGGATAGTGCTTCCAGCCCCGACCCGAGCCAAGGTTGCCGCCCACACCTCGAACGGCACGGCGGGTATGATGTCCTGCGACACCGCGACCCGGTCGATGGCCTTGCCGTCGGCGGATTTCGCCTCGACCGTCCAGTCGAGCTTCGCCAGTCCCTCGGGCGCGGTCAGATTCCAAGTCACGAGCTGCGCGCTGCCGGGGGCGAGATCGACCGTCAGCGGCTTGCCATCGGCGATGCCGGGGTTGACCTTGACCGTGGCGGTCACGCGCATCGGTTTGTCGCTGCTGTTCCGCATCGTGAAGCTCGCGCCGAAGAAGTCGCCAGTGCGAACCAAAGGTGGCAGCGCCGAGAATAGCTGCAAATCCTGCGATGTTCGCACACTCGCCATGCCGGTCCCGAACAGGCTGGTCCCCGATGTCGCAACCGCGACCATTTTGAACGACGACAGCGCGTCGGACAGCTGCACGGGAATACGCGCGCGGCCCTGTGCGTCGAGGGTGACACGGCCTTTCCACATCAGCACCGGCTTGAAATCGTCGCGGGTGACTGCGGAGGCATCGCCACCGCCGCCGCCCGCTTCGACCGCCTTCTTGCCATAATGCCGCTTGCCGACGACCTGTGTGGCGGCGGTCGAGGTGAGCACATCGAGGGTGCGGTCGCCCATCATCGCGTCGAGCAATTTCCAGCTCTCGTTCGGCTGTAATTGCAGCAACGCCTCATCGACGGCGGCGAAGGCGATCTCGGCGGAGCGCGCCGGCTTGCCGTCGGGCTGCATGACCGCAACATCGATCTGCGCGGTGTCGCGCACGGCGTATTTGGGCTTGTCGGCGCTAACCTTGACGGCGAGACTATGCCCCTCCCACCCGACCTTGACCTTTGCCACACCCATGCGGAAGCTCGGCTTGGCGAGGTCGACCAGCGCGGTCGGCCCGCCGCCTTCGCGGCTGACGAAGGGCAGGTTCCAGCGGCGCGCGACATCGGCCCACCACAAGGACCAACCACCGATCCGGCCCCGCACGGCCATGACCGACACATAAACATCGGGCGCGTAAGCGGCGGGCATCGGCACCGACACGACTGGATCTTTGCCCGAGAGTTGCGTGACGAAGCTCGACAACACACCTTCGCGCTCGACCGTCACCAGCGCGGTGGCATTGCGGAACGGCATCCGCACCTGGAATTTGGCGGTTTCGCCTGATTTATATTCCTTTTGCTCGGCGATCAGGTCCATCCGGTCGCCATTGTCGCCGCCGAACCACCAGTCATCCTCACCCGCGAGCCACACGGTCCTGACGGCCCGTGCGACGTTACCGTCGGTGTCGGTTGTGGTCGCCACCGCGACGACTTCGCCCGAGACACCGGGATCGAGCTTGCAGTTCGCCAGCCCCTTGTCGTCGGTCGTTGCCAAGCAATCCGCCGCGATTTTGGTCACCTTCGACTGGTTGTCATAGGCGTAGAACCCACCGATCAGCCGCCGCCGCGCGGTAATCGTCTCGCGTGTGTACAAGTCGACCGATACGCGCTGGCCCTTTTTGACCTTGTTCTCGGCATCGAGTGCAACGAGCTGCAGCCGCAGGTCGTTATCGCGCATCAGCCAGCCGTCGGTCTTCATACCGAGTTTTACCGCTGCCGGGTTGAGCAGCAGCGTACGCGACGCGGTCAGCGTTTCGCCATTGGCATCGAGGTAATCCATCTCGACCGTCATTGCGGTCGTTGCCTCGATCGCTTGCGCGATTTCGATCTGGGTCTTGGCGGTGCCGTTCGTATCGAGCGTCACCGGCAAGGTCTGCGACATCGGCT
>JANNVL010000063.1:0-124584 GCA_031408195.1 Sphingomonadales bacterium
TTGTCCGCGTCGACGCCGAGGTGCTCGACGACAATCTTCTTCACCCGGTCGGCGGTCTCGCTCATGAAGAATCCTTCTCGTTCATATGAGGGTAAGTTCGGCAATCAGCCCTAATGAGGGCGAAAGGGGCGCGCAAGGGGGTGTCGCCGGTTAAGCCCCTCCCCTTCAGGGGAGGGGTTGGGGTGGGGCAGTGTCCTTCAACGTGAAAGCAATCGCGCGGCTTTACCGTTCCCCACCCCAACCCCTCCCCTGAAGGGGAGGGGCTTTGAAAATCACTTCCCCAGCACATGATCGACCAGCGCGCCGAGCGATTTGAAGCCGCTGGTCGCAATGCCGTCTCCCTTTACGCCCGGTGGCACCCAAGCGCGTTCGAAGCCGAGCTTGGCGGATTCCTTCAGCCGCAATCCGCCGTGCGCGACGGGGCGCACTTCGCCCGACAGCGCGACTTCACCGAACGCGACGACATCCGCCGGGATGGGCCGCTCCGAAAAGGCGCTGACCAGCGCCGCAGCCACGGCAAGGTCGGCAGCAGGGTCGGTCAACCGATACCCGCCCGCGATGTTGAGATAGACTTCCGCCGACGACAGCGACAGGCCGCACCGTGCCTCCAGCACCGCCAGGATCATCGCCAGCCGCCCGCTGTCCCAACCGACCACTGCACGGCGCGGCGTCGCGCCGCTTGCGAGCCGCACCGTCAACGCCTGCACCTCGACCAGAACAGGCCGCGTTCCCTCCAGTGCGGGAAACACCACCGTCCCCGTCACGGCTTCGCCGCGCGTCGTCAGGAACAGGCTCGACGGATTGCCGACTTCGCCCAAGCCGTCCTCGCCCATCGCAAAGACGCCGATTTCGTCGGTGCCGCCGAAGCGGTTCTTGATCGCGCGCAGGATGCGATACTGGTGAGACCGCTCGCCCTCGAAGCTCAGCACGGTATCGACCATATGTTCGAGCACGCGCGGCCCCGCGATGCTGCCATCTTTAGTAACATGGCCTACAAGCACCACTGCCGATCCGCGTTCCTTGGCGAAGCGGATCAGTTCGCCCGCCGACGCGCGGACCTGGCTGACGGTCCCTGCCGCGCCCTCGATCAGGTCCGAATGCATCGTCTGGATCGAATCGATCACGAGCAAATCGGGTGCCGCTGGAAACGTCGCCAAGATATCGCGCACCGACGTCGCGCTCGCGAGGCCCACCGGCGCATGGCCCAGCCCCAGCCGTTGCGCGCGCAACCGCACCTGATCGGCAGCTTCCTCGCCCGAGACATAGACGACCCGCTTGCCCGCCAGCGCGAGTTTGGCCGCGGCCTGCAACAACAAGGTCGATTTCCCGATCCCCGGATCGCCGCTCATCAACGTCGCCGACCCCGCAACAAAGCCACCGCCCAGCGCGCGGTCGAATTCGGCAATGCCCGACGGCATCCGGTCGGGCAGCTTCGTTTCGCTGTCGAGCGCGACCAATGTCACCGCGCGCCCGCCGTGCTGAAGGTTATGCCGCGCCGAAAACGGCGTCACGACCGCGCCCGCATCCTCGACCAATGTGTTCCATTCGAGACAATCGTCGCACTGCCCCGCCCACTTCGACGCGACCGACCCGCAGGCCTGACAGACATAGCGTTTTTGTGGTTTTGCCATGAGCCGCATCGCAGCCGATCAGTGTTAAGATGTCAAGAACAGAGTACGAACATGTAAAATCGAAAAGGCACGCCGTCGTCGGCCATTGCGGCCCTAATGACAGTTCGTTACCTTTTGCCAACAAGCGTTCTGGAGGGGGACAAGCGATGCCGAAGCCACGACATCTGAGGGCCATGTTCGCCACACTGTCGTTGCTGCACGCGGCGCACCCGCTCGCCGCTGCGCCGCCCGTACCCAAATCGACCGTCGCGAACGAAACCCTGCCAGAGCCCTATGTCTCACGCGCGCTCAAAGCGACGGTGATGCCGATCAACGACGTCGTTCGCTCGCGGTTCAAGCTCGCGCCTGCGGCCAAGGGCGTCATCGTTGTCGCGGTCCAGCCGGGCGGCATCGCCGACAAATCGAAAATCAAACTCGGGGATATTCTGGAAAAGATCAAGGGCCGCCCGATCGACAAACCCGTCGATATCGACGCTACCGTAAATTATTGGGGGAAGAAGGGCGAGAAGGAGTATCGCTTCGACGCATATCGCGGCGGTCGCGAATACCACCCGCACGTCGATGTCACGCTCGCCGTGCTGAACGCGGCGGTTGACATCGCACTGGTCGGCTCGTGGCTCGCTTGGGGATCGCCCTATTGGAGCTACAGCTCCTATTACTCGGGTTATTCGAGCTATATCTACGAAAGCTACTCCTACTCGGAAACCTATATCTCTGAGACCTCGAGTTCGGCGGAATACGCTAGTTCGTCAGAGAGCTATGCATCCGAGGACAGCGCTGAAGACGCCAGCGACGGCAATGACGACACCGACGGCGATGGTGATGCCGATAGCGACGATGGCGGAAGTGATGATGGCGGGAGTGATGATGGCGGGAGTGACGACGGCGGAAGCGATGATGGCGGCGGCGGGGATGATGGCGGCGGCGGAGATGACGGCGCTGGTTACCGATAGGATTCAAGTCGTTCTGCGATAGGCACTACCGCTCGCTCCAAGCTGCCATTTATGTTACGGTTTTGGGATGCTGACCGTGACCGAATGCCTTGCCCGGGCATCCGAGATGGAGGCGCGTGCGGCCACCAGCCCGACGCTGGCGCTCCGCGCCGAATGTCTCGATGCCGCAATCCGGTGGCGCGACCTCGCGCGACGGGCGCTGACTCACGGCCAGATCGCCATCATTGCGAGAGCGTCATCTGCCGACCGCGAATGACGTTCACCGAATTCGTGCAACCTACACCGTTACGAAGTGTTACACTGCAATCGAAAAGATGGCGGACGCGTAACGATTCGTTGGACTTTTCAATAAATTGCGCCCGGGAAACGGCTTTCGCTTTGCGAGTCTCCGGTTGAACTAGGGCACTCGTTAAATGTTGTCGTCGACACCGCCTCATGCGGAAGCTGCCAACAGCCTGACGATGGCGATCATCGATTCGTCGGATGCGCCGTTGCTTTTACTCGACATCGACACGACGATTGTCAGGGCGAGCGCGTCGTTCTGCACTGCGTTCGGTCTCGACCCCACGCACATCGTCGGCACAGTCATTACCGATCTCGGCAAGGGCGAATGGAATGTGCCGCAGCTCAAATCCCTGCTGGCGGCCACCATTTCGGGGTTCGCCGAAATCGAGGCCTATGAAATCGATCTAATGCGCGACGGGCGCAAGCCGCGTCGACTGGTATTGAATGCTCACAAGCTCGTCTATGACGACGACGATAATGTCCGGATCATGCTGGCCGTCGTCGATGTCACCGACGCGCGGCTTGCCGAAAAGTTGAAAGACGACCTGCTGCGCGAGAAGGCGATACTTTTGCAGGAACTTCAGCACCGCGTCGCCAATAGTCTCCAGATCGTCGCCAGCGTCCTGATGCAGAGCGCGCGAAGGGTGCAGTCGGATGAGGCGCGCGGGCACCTGAAAGACGCGCACAGCCGCGTCATGTCGATTGCGACACTGCAACGGCAATTGATGGCATCGCGGCTCGGCGACGTCGAATTGAGTTCCTATTTCACGGCGTTGTGCGAAAGCATCGCCGCATCGATGATCCACGACCGCAACCGGATCATGCTCGACGTCACCGCCGACGGGTCGAAGACGAGCGCCGACGTCTCGGTCAGTCTTGGCCTGATCGTCACCGAACTCGTCATCAACGCGCTCAAACACGCCTTTCCGGGGCGCACCCAGCAAGGCGCGATCAAGGTCGACTATCACTCGAACGGCGACGCCTGGACGCTGTCGGTCAGCGACGACGGCATCGGCATTCCGGCAGGCGGCGATGCCCCCGTGACGGGCCTTGGCACGAGCATCGTCGCGGCGCTGGCGCGTCAGCTGGGGGCGACGGTCGAAGTGTCCGACACTGCGCCGGGTACATCGGTGAAAATCGTTCACGCCTGATTAGACGGCGCCTCGCCGGGCTCCGGCATTACCCCGTAAGGCGCAACCAGATCCCACACATGCGCGGGCACCATATGCTTCATCCGGCGCGGTTCTTCGCGGCGCAGGTGCATGACGGTTTCGCACGCCTTCATCTCGACCCGCGTCCGCGCGAATTCCAGCCCGCGCGGGCCGATGCGCGGCATCAGCCAGACAACGATCGGGCGCACCCAATCGGGCATCGCACGCAACGGCAAACCACCGGCGGCGCGCTCGACATTGGCGAGAAAACCCTTCACCGCCCCCGCGCGCTTGCCCTTGCTGCCCGGCGCAGACAGCTTCACCTCATCGCCGAGCAACCCGAGCAGTTCCGCACCGCGATCGTTGCGGACGATCAGCCACTGTTCGCCCTGACCCCCCATATAGCCGATAGTGATATCGGCCAGCACATTGGTGTAATCGACACAGGTCCGGCAGGTCAGCGGAAAGAAGTCGCGCGGCAGTTTCGAAATCGGCAGTTGCAGGAACGGCACGGCTTTCACTCGCCCGTCGGTGAACCGCAATTCGACATGATAATCGGCGCGGAATTCCAGATAGGTAATCGTGTCGGGATCGTCTGCCAGCAGCGCCAGAAATTCGTGAAACCGTTCGGTCGTCGTATTGTCCGAACACGGCGTGCCGATCACGAACAGGCGCTCGAAGCCGAGCTCGGCTTCCAGCCGACGCAGGGCGTGGACCTGACACGGGATGCCGATGACAGCCAATCGTCGATGGCCCGCCGCCAGCGCCGGTTCGAGCAGCGCCAGCAGCGGCGCATAGCCCATCCGCATCCCGCGCACCGCCGCCATCCCTTCCGCCTTGGTCACCAGCACCGGCACCGGTCGCCACTTATCGTTCGGGTCCGGGGCCATTGTCAGCACCGCATCGACCGCGCCGGTCTCCAGCAACCGCTCGGCAATCCGGGTCGTAATGCCCGTCCATTGCGCGCCGGGGCTGGGCGACACGAGCGACGCGCGGACCATGCGCTGGAACGGGCCGAAGTGCAGTTCGTCAGGCCGCGTCACGTCGCGCGCGCGGCCATGCACCTGTGCCTCCATCGCCGGATAATCGGGCGCGATGAACTGGCACGCGCGTCCGCAGCGTTTCGGGTCGTCGGTGCGCGAAATGCCGCAATCGGTGCACAGGTCGCGGTGTGGGATAGTCGCCATTATTGTGTCATGCACGGTATCGCGTCGGTGCAAAACACAATCGTCACCCCGGACCCTTCGGCTTTGCTCAGGAGAGCCTTGATCCGGGGCTAGGCTTCTTCCTTTGGTCATGCGGAGAGAAAGCCTAGGCCCGGATCAAGTCCGGGCCGACAAACTCACTCATTTCGACCCGGGCAAAGCCCGTGTCGTCGGTCCTCGCCTTGGCGAGGCCGTCCGGGCGGTCGCCGACGCTTGATTTAGCTCCGCTAAATCGACACGCGACCGCCATGCGTGAAAAAGAACTCCGCCTTGCCCTGGTTTGCTACGGCGGCATCAGTCTTGCGGTATACATGCACGGCATCACCAAGGAGGTGTGGCACCTCGCCCGCGCCAGCCGCGCGTTCTACGACCGCACCCAGCCGTCCGATCCGGTCGAGGCGGCCTATGTCGAACTGCTGCAACAGATCGAGACAAAGACCGGCACCAAGCTGCGCGTGCTCGCCGACATCGTTGCCGGGGCAAGTGCAGGCGGCATCAACGGGATATTCCTCGCCCAGGCCGTCGCCAGCGGCCACTCGCTCGACCCGCTCACCGATATGTGGCT
Organism: Sphingomonadales bacterium; assembly: GCA_031408195.1. Taxonomy (GTDB): domain Bacteria; phylum Pseudomonadota; class Alphaproteobacteria; order Sphingomonadales; family Sphingomonadaceae; genus Sphingomonas_O. The sequence continues at coordinate 5,791 of JANNVL010000063.1, forward strand.
CGACAAGGCCGATGTCGACGCGCTGCTCGACCCTGCCGCACGCGCGCCGTCGCGGGTGTCGAAACTATGGGCCTCGCCGATTGCCTGGGCATTCGCGGGACGGCAGGGCGACAAATGGGACGACGGCCTCGATGCCAAAACCCGCGACGAAATCTACGCCAAGCTGACGCGGTTCGTCCGCTCGCGCTGGTTCGAACCACCGTTCGGGGGCGAAGTGTTCGACGCGATGCTGCTCGAGGCCTTCGAGGCAATGGCCGCAGGACCGCGCGGGCCACGCCTGTTGCCCGACGAGCAACCACTCGACCTGTTCGTCACCGTCACCGATTTCAGCGGCCATCCCGAAACCCTGCCGATCCATTCGCCACCGATGATCGTCGAGACCGAACACCGGCTGACCTTGTCGTTCCGCGATGCGCCGGGGCAAATCGCGCAACTGGGCGAAATACCCGGCCTGGTCTTTGCCGCGCGCGCAACGGCAAGCTTTCCGGGCGCGTTTCCGCCTTTTACTGTCGGCGAACTCGACCGCGCGCTCGCCACCGCAAAGCTGGCCTGGCCCGAGCGCGACGCCTTCCTTGCCCGCGTCCTCCCACGCCAGGTTGCCGCCGGAACTGCCGAGACAACCGCGCTGATCGACGGATCGGTGCTCGCCAACGCCCCGTTCCGGCCCGCCATCGATGCATTGAGGGACCGCCCCGCGCGGCGCGAAATCGACCGGCGCTTTGTCTATATCGATCCGAAACCGGGTATGAAGAGCATTAAACTGTCGGGCAATGACGAGACGCCGGGGTTCTTCACCACCCTGTTCGGGGCTTTGTCGGACATCCCCCGCACGCAACCAATCCGCGACAATCTGGAGGCAATCGCAGGTCGTACCGCACGCATCGCGCGGACGCGGCGGATTATTGAGGCGTTGCGCCCCGATGTCGAAAGCTCGGTCGAGCATCTGTTCGGGCGGACGCTGTTCCTCGACCGGCCGACCTCGGCGCGGCTGGCAACATGGCGGGCGCGGGCGGGCGAGCGCGCCGCGCGCGATGCGGGGCATAGCTTTGTCGCCTATCGTGAAATCGTCCGTGCGGGGATCGCCGATGCGCTGGAACGCGCCACGCCCGCACGGATCGGTACCGCGGCAGTCGTCCATGAACTTGCCCAGCGCAGCGACCTGACGCCGCTCGATCTGCGCTACCGCATCCGCCGCCTGCGCTTTGTCGCGCGACGGCTGGCCGTGCTCGCCGACGAAAGCCCGACGGTCGATTACGAGGGGCTTCGCAAGACGGTGTTCGCCTGCATGTCGCGCTATCTCGAGCGCGAATCGCCGCATTTTCTGGGCAATATCGAGGCAACCGACGCCCGCACCTTGCTCGATCTGATTGCGGCACGTTGGGATCTGGCGAGCCTCGACGCCCAGACCGACACCGCCATGGCCGAGGCGATCGGCGCGTGTTTCAGACCGCATCGCCGCCAACCGCTGCTCGCCTATCTCGGCTTTCCGTTTTACGATGTGGCAACGCTCGCGCTGTTGCAGGGCGAGGGGTTCGACGAGTTCGACCCCGTCATGGTCGACCGCATCGCGCCCGAGGACGCAACCAGCCTGTCGGGCGGCGCGCCGGTGCTGAAAGGCATCCAGTTCAACAGCTTCGGCGCTTTCTTCAGTCGTGCCTACCGTGAGAACGATTATCTCTGGGGGCGACTGCACGGGGCCGAGCGGCTCATCGACATTATTGTGGCGACCCTGCCAGCGGATGCACTAGGGGCGGAAGCCGTCAAACATGCCAAATGCGCGGCATTCGGGGCAATCCTCGACCGCGAGGGGCCGCGCCTGACAACGATCCCCGAGACGGTTGTCGAGCTACGCAACCGGCTGGCTACCCTCTCTGGCAAATCGGGCGCGACCGGCCTAGGCTAGGCACACAACAGCTGGAGCCGATCAGTATATGCAATTTCTGCGGACAGTTTTCTGGGTGCTCCTTGCCGTCGTCGGCGTCATGTTCGCCTTTGCCAACAGCCAGCGTGTGTCGGTCGCGCTGTGGAGCGACATCGTCGTCGACACGCCGTTGTGGATGGTCGCGCTGATCGCCTTCCTTGCCGGGTTCGTGCCGATGCTACTGCTTCACCGCACGACGCGCTGGACGATGCGCCGCCGCCTCGACACCGCCAACCGCGCGCTGACTGAGACTGCGGTGTTGCCCTCGACTGTCCGTGACGTGCCACCACCGGGTGCGACGCCTTATGCCCCACCCCCCGGGGTTGCATGAGTCCGATCTGGGTCGCCATCGACACGCCCGATCTGGAGCGGGCGAAGGTCATTGCCGCGAAAGTCGGTCGCCATGTCGGCGGGATAAAGTTGGGCCTCGAATTTTTCGCCGCCAACGGGCGCGCGGGCATCCACGAGATGGCGAAACTGCACTTGCCGATTTTCCTCGACCTGAAACTGCACGATATCCCGAATACGGTTGCAAAGGCCGTGCAGGCACTCGCCCCGCTTAAACCGGCTATCCTGACTGTACATGCCGCCGGGGGCCGCGCGATGATGGAAGATGCCAAGGCGGCAGCCCCGTTGGGCTGCAAGGTCGTTGGCGTCACCGTTTTGACCAGCCTCGACGCGGACGATCTGACCAGCGCTGGCGTGACCGGCACCCCGCACGAACAAGTGCTGCGCCTGACCGCCGCCGCGCGTGAGGCAGGGCTGGACGGCGTGGTGTGTTCGGGTGCCGAGGTGAAAGCGGCGCACAAGCTGTGGCCGCAGGGGTTTTTCGTGGTGCCGGGCGTGCGGCCGGCGGACGGTATGGTGGGCGACCAGAAACGCGTGGTGACGCCAAGGGCGGCACTTGATGCAGGTGCGAGCATATTGGTAGTCGGACGACCGATCACCCAGGCGGCGGACCCCGACGCAGCTGTGCGCGCCATCGAAGCAACATTGTAAGAAGGAGACTGGGATGCTCACCACATTGATGATGTCGGCACTCGCTGCCTCGGCCAGCCCGCTCGACGATGCCGCGATGCATTACAACCAGCTCGGCGGGGTCACCGTGCCGGTCAATATCGGATCGGTGCCGAATGGTGGCGATCGCGGGCGGTTCGTGGTCCCGGCGTGGATAAAGACCGTGACGCTCGATCCAACCGAAGCCGCTGCTGTGGTCGCGCTCACCGAGCTGCGCGAAAACCGCGCCGAACGTCGCCGCAACTGGACCGCGCCCGAGTATCTTGCTGGATATGTCGCCGAAACGGCGACCGGCGCGAACACCCGTCCGGCCTATCCCCTGCCGTCCGACCCCAATCGCGGCGAAGCGCCGCTCACGGCCGATCGGTCGGCACCTGCCGCCAGTCGCTACGAACGCCGCCTTGGCGAACTCGGCAGTTGCACGGGTGCGCTCGCGTCGGCACTCGGCAAGCTGCGCGCGGCAAAGCCTGACGACGACTTCACGCGCTTCACAGTGCGCGCGCGTCAGCGGCTGGGCCTCGCGATGCTGCCGCCCGATACGCGGTGTCTGCCGAACGTGTGATCACCCTAACCGGTTGCTGGCGTTCGTCTTGCACCCGTTCGGTCGTCCCGGACGTTGTCCCGGTTCGCAGCCATCCCTATCTGCCTGGGCAATGACGCGCGTCCCGAAAGGACTTCGATCATGGCCAATTCGATTCTCGCCCCCGACGACGAAGCGCTCGACCGCGAGCGTGATGCCAAACCCGTTATCCATCACGAACCGCACGGCTTTTCCGACCGCTTTGCGCTGGGCTTCACCAAACTGCTCCGCTTTTGCGCCGACACATTTTTCGCCAAACGCTATGGCCACCGCGCAATCGTGCTCGAAACCGTCGCGGCGGTTCCCGGCATGGTCGGGGCGATGTTCACCCACCTGACATCGCTCCGCCGGATGCGCGACGACGAGGGCTGGATCCGCACCTTGATCGAGGAAGCCGAGAACGAGCGGATGCACTTGATGACTTTCATCGAGATCGCCAAGCCGACGCTGTTCGAACGTATCGTTATCCTTACCGCACAGGCGGTGTTCCTCGTCGGATTTTCGATCCTGTATCTCGTCTCGTCGAAAACGGCGCACCGCGTCGTCGGCTATTTCGAAGAAGAAGCGGTGACGAGCTATACCCTCTACCTGCAGGAAATCGACGAAGGCCGCTCGCCCAATGTTCCTGCGCCCGCCATCGCCAAACATTATTGGAAGATGGCCGACGATGCGACGCTGCGCGATGTCGTGCTGATCGTACGCGCCGACGAAGCGCATCACCGCGACATCAACCACGGCTTTGCGAGCAAGCTGGGCGGTAAGCCGGTCGATCCGAAGCTGACCGCGCCCTATCCCGAACATGCAACCGATATCCGATTGGTCGCGTAGGTTCGACAGGCGGGTATCGCGTGCTTAAGGCGCGGTGATGCCCGTTCTCGCCAAAATCTGCGGACTTTCCACGCCCGAAACGCTCGATGCAGCAATTAAGCACGGCGCGAGCCATGTCGGGTTTGTGTTCTTCCCCAAAAGCCCGCGTAATCTGAAGCCGGATCGTGCCGCAGCGCTGGCCGCGCGCGTCCCGCCGCATGTCAAATCGGTCGGGCTGTTCGTCGATCCCGTCGACGACGATCTCGACCGCATCCTGTCACAGGTCCGTCTCGACATTCTCCAGCTCCACGGCCACGAGACCGCCGAAACAGTTGCGCGCCTCGGCAAAGTCCATGCTCGCGACGTTTGGAAAGCAATTCCGGTCCGCACTACCGCCGACCGCGATGCCGCCGCTCGTTACAAGGGTGCGGCGGACCTGATCCTTTATGATGCAAAACCACCCCAGGGCGCGGACATGCCCGGCGGCAACGGACTGCGCTTCGACTGGACCCTGCTCAGTGGCCATCGCCATCCCCTGCCATGGGCGCTGTCCGGCGGGCTCGATGCGGACAATGTCGCCGAGGCGATCCGCGTGACGGCAGCGCCGCTGATCGATGTGTCGTCGGGCGTCGAGAGCGCACCCGGCGTCAAGGGTGTGGACAAGATTGCCGCGTTCCTTAAAGCCGCGCGCGTATGACCATCGCCAACACTCTCCGCTCCCAACCCGACGAACATGGCCATTTCGGGCAGTTCGGCGGGCGCTATGTCGCCGAAACATTGATGCCACTGATCCTCGACCTCGAGCGTGAGTATCGCGCGGCCAAGGCCGACCCCGCGTTTGCCGCACAGTTCGGCGACCTGATGACGCATTATGTCGGGCGCCCCAGCCCGCTGTATTTCGCGGAACGGCTGACCGAAGAACTCGGCGGGGCCAAGATTTATTTCAAGCGTGACGAGCTGAACCATACCGGCGCGCACAAGATCAATAACTGCATTGGCCAGATTCTGCTCGCGCTGCGGATGGGCAAGACCCGGATCATCGCCGAGACCGGTGCGGGCCAGCACGGCGTCGCGACTGCCACGGTCGCGGCGCGCTTTGGCCTGCCGTGCACGATCTTCATGGGCGCGCGCGATGTCGAGCGGCAATCGCCCAACGTCTTCCGGATGAAGCTGCTCGGCGCGGAGATCGTGCCCGTCACCAGCGGTTCGGCAACGCTGAAGGACGCAATGAACGAGGCGCTGCGGCACTGGGTCGCCAACGTCGAGGACACGTTCTATATTATCGGCACGGCGGCGGGGCCGCATCCCTACCCCGAAATGGTCCGCGATTTCCAAAGCGTGATCGGCAAGGAAGCGCGCGAACAGATGCTGGCACGCGAAGGCCGCCTGCCCGACCTGCTGATCGCCAGCATCGGCGGCGGGTCAAACGCGATCGGGCTGTTTCACCCGTTTCTCGACGACAGCGATGTCGCGATGTTGGGCATCGAGGCGGCGGGGCACGGCCTCGACAAGGAACACGCGGCGTCGCTTGCGGGCGGATCGCCGGGCATCCTCCACGGCAACAAGACCTTCCTGCTGCAGGACGACGACGGCCAGATCACCGAAGCGCACTCGATCAGCGCGGGGCTCGATTACCCTGGGATAGGTCCTGAACACAGCTGGCTGAAGGAAATCGGCCGCGTCGAGTACGACAGCATCACCGATGTCGAAGCGCTGGCAGCATTCAAGACGCTCTGCCGCCTGGAAGGCATCATCCCCGCACTCGAACCCAGCCACGCCATCGCCGCCGTTATCAAACGCGCGCCGACGATGGCGAAGGACAAGATCATCATCGTCAACCTGTGCGGGCGGGGGGACAAGGACATTTTTACGGTGGCGGATGCGCTGGGGGTGAAGTTGTGAGCGGCGAAAGTGACAGAAGGGCGCAGACGCGCGAGCGGTTGCGCTTTGCTGTCACGCTTCCGGTCTTCACGTGGATCGGAAGGACGCTAGCCGAGCTCGGAAGCCACGGCCTTGCATTCGACGAATGGCAGTTCACGGTGATCGGTACCTCGATTCACGTCGTCCTCTTCGCGTTGCTAGGCTGGTGGATCGGCGGAAAGATCAAGACTTGACCCGCCTCGCCACCGCCTTCGCCAATGGCCCCGCCCTCGTCACCTTCGTCACCGCAGGCGACGGCCCGACGCCCGCGATCCTCGACGCGCTCGTCGCGGGCGGGGCGGATGTGGTCGAGCTTGGCATGCCGTTCACCGATCCGATGGCCGACGGCCCCGCGATCCAGGCGGCGAACCTCCGCAGCCTCGCTGCAGGCACCAAAACCGCCGACATTTTCAAGCTGGCGACCGACTTCCGCGCGCGGCACTCCCAAGTTCCGCTCGTCCTGATGGGCTATGCCAACCCGATGGTCCGCCGCACGCCCGAATGGTTCGCCGCGCAATGTGCCGAGGCCGGCGTCGACGGCGTCATCTGCGTCGACCTGCCGCCTGAGGAAGACGAACTCGCCGCCCCCTTGCGCGCCGCCGGTGTCGCCCCGATCCGCCTCGCCACCCCCACCACCGACGCCGCGCGGCTGCCCGCTGTGCTCGAAGGCGCGAGCGGGTTTCTCTATTACGTCTCGGTCGCCGGGATCACTGGTTTGCAAGTGGCCGCACAGACCAGCATCGAGGCGGCAGTCGCCAAGCTGAAAGCCGCGACCGACCTGCCCGTTGCGGTCGGCTTCGGTGTGCGGACGCCTGAGCAGGCGGCGGCGATTGCGAAGGTTGCGGACGGCGTGGTGGTCGGCTCGGCTATCGTCGAGATTATCGCGAAACACGGCAATGATGCCGCGCCGCATGTCCAAGCCTATGTTCGCTCGCTTGCCGATGCCGTTCACGCTAAGGCTCCCGCATGAGCTGGCTCGACCGCGTCCGGAACCGCATTCCCTTCATCGCCAAGCGCGAGACTGCCGATAATCTGTGGATTAAATGCCCGGGTTGTTCGCAGATGGTATTCACGCGCGAGTATCTTGAAAACCTATCGGTCTGCCCAAGCTGTGGCCACCACGGGCGCATCGGCCCGCAGGCACGGTTCGACCAGATTTTCGATGCGGGCTATAGCTTGCTTCCCGCGCCGCGCGTCACCGAAGACCCGCTGAAGTTCCGCGATTCGAAGAAGTACGTCGACCGTATCAAGGCCGCGCGCACCGCGACCGGCGAGTACGACGCGCTGGTCACCGCACGCGGCAATATCGAGGGGCAGCGCGCCATCGTGGGGGTGCAAGACTTCGCGTTCATGGGCGGATCGATGGGCATTGCTGTCGGCACCGCTTTTATTGCCGGGATCGAAGCGGCCATCTCGTTGCGCGCCCCTTACATCATCTTCACCGCCTCGGGCGGCGCGCGGATGCAGGAAGGCATCCTGTCGCTGATGCAAATGCCCAAGATGACGGTCGGGGTGCAGATGCTGAAAGAAGCGGGACTGCCCTATATCGTCGTGCTGACCGACCCGACGTCGGGCGGGGTCATGGCGTCCTATGCAACCATCGGCGACCTGAACATTGCCGAACCGGGCGCGACTCTGGCGTTTACCGGACGCCGCGTCATCGAATCGACGATCCGCGAAAAGCTGCCCGATGATTTCCAGACTTCAGAGTATCTGCTGGAACACGGGATGCTTGACATGATCGTGAAGCGTCCCGACCTCAAAGAGACGCTATCGTGGGTGATTGGATATCTGATGGCGGGGAAAGTTGCTGCCTAGTCCTCCCCGGAACGGGGAGGGGGACCACGAAGTGGTGGAGGGGGCTCCCCACACTCGGTTCGTCTCGCGCGGAGAGCCCCCTCCGTCAGCCTTCGGCTGCCACCTCCCCGTTCCAGGGAGGAATTAGGACGTGCCCGACCACGCCCGCTCCACCGACCCCGCCGTCCAGGCCCAGCTCGACCGTTTCGCGCAGCTTTCGCCCGGCCGCGATATCCTCGGCCTCGAACGCATCACCGCGCTGCTCGACCTGCTCGGCAATCCGCACCACTGCCTGCCGCCCGTGTTCCATGTCGCGGGGACCAACGGCAAAGGCTCGACCTGCGCGTTCCTCCGCGCCGCCCTCGAAGCCGCCGAACAGACCGTCCATGTCTACACCAGCCCGCACCTCGTCCGCTTCAACGAGCGCATCCGCATCGCAGGCGAGCTGATCGACGACACCGCCCTCGCCCCGCTCCTGTCCGAAGTCCTTGATGTCGCCGAAGCACACAACATCGGCCCAAGCTTTTTCGAGGCCACCACCGCCGCCGCCTTCCTCGCGTTTAGCCGCACCCCAGCGGATGCCTGCGTGATCGAAGTCGGTCTCGGCGGGCGGCTCGACGCGACCAATGTCGTGACGCCGGTCGTGTGCGGCATCGCGCAGGTCGGCATCGACCATCAGGCCTTCCTCGGTGACACATTGGTCGAAATTGCGGGCGAGAAGGCGGGAATCGCCAAGCCCGGCGTTCCATTGGTCTGTCTCGCGCAAGGCCCCGAAGCGCTTGCCATGATCCAGGCTGTCGCTGCGGCCAATGGTGCGCCGTTTCTTCTCGAACAACGCGACTGGCAGATCGATGAAGGAATACGCCCGTCGCTTCTCGGCGATTATCAAGTTCGCAATGCCAATCTTGCCGTGCAAATGCTGATGGCTTTGCGAGATACGGCCATACCTTTGCAACACGATCATCCCGGCTACGGAATCGTTCGCGCTCTCGGTTGGACCATGCCCACTGAGGAACATTGGCGCTCGGCAATTAAGCAGGCCGTTTGGCCCGCTCGCTTTCAGCGCCTGCCCGACGGCCCGCTGACCCAAGAAGGCCCACTCTGGATCGACGGCGCGCACAACCCCGCCGCCGCTGCCGTCCTCGAGCACGAACTCGCCAAACACCCGATGCACCTGATTGTCGGCATCCTCGCCAACAAGGATGCCGACGGGATCATGGCCGCACTTGCGCCCCATGCGCTCAGCCTGACTTTTGTTGCGGTGTCCGACCACGACAGCCACGATCCGCATGTGCTTGCCGGGCAATGGGGTGGTCAGGCGGCAGATTCGCTGGAGGCGGCGCTCGCCGTGCGGTCGAAAAGCGGCGCGACCCTTATCGTCGGCTCGCTCTACCTCGCAGGCGTGGCGTTGCTTCTGAACGACAGCTCCCCACAATAATACTTGCGAACGCTTCTCAATAGCGTTTACTCTGTGCGGACCGCCGCCAGAGGATGCCCCAATGACTCAACCCGATGCGCTAACCCTCCTCATTCCCCACCCCGCTCCCGACCAGAAGACCGCAAGAACCCTGCTCATCGCGCTCCGCCGCATAGCCGCAGGCGGTATAGACGACGCATCCGCCGCCAATCTGCTGCTCGGCACCTTCGGCATGGGCTATCGCCGTCCGCTGATGTTCCTGCGCGTCCTGATGCAGGAAATCTCGCGCGTGGCGCAGCAACCGATCAGCATCGCCCCGTGCTGTTGCCCCCGCATGACCGAGGGCGAAGCGGCGATTTTGCTGGCCATCACCAGCGGTACCGCGCACCCACACGTCGCCCGCGCCGCACTGTCACGCGTCACTGCCACGCTCGATCTCGCACCGACCCTATCGGTCGCGCAGGCATTGGGGGATGCGCTGGCGGATTTGGGTCGATCGGTTAGCCTCTGAGCGTCGCCAGCTCGCGCATCGCCCAGTCATACATTTGCCCTTCAGCGGCGCGCTGGGTGCGATCAAGCCGTTTCATCCGCGCCTCGACTTCCTCGAGAATCGTTTTCGCAGTCGCCCGGTCGCCGCTTTCGATCAACAACCCGGCGTAGCGACACCTTGTCTCTTCGCCCGGCAAGCGAGTTACGATGTCGGCATAGATAGCTAACGCCGCCTCGCGTTGCCCAACGCTAGATAGAATTTGGGCACGCAACAGCGCCCGGCGGTCAGTTTCACCGAGGCTGGCCCCAGACGGCACTGCATCGATCGCTGCCAGTGCTTCGCCACCCGAACCAGTCTCGAACAGTGCCCGCGCCAGCTTCACCTGCGTCGCAGGATCGTCGCCCCGCATCATGCCGAGCGCTTCCCGATAAAGCGGAAGCGCCTCGCCATGACGGTTAAGCGCGGCAAAGCTGTCCCCCAGCCTGATCCGGTTCGCCGCCGTATCCGCCACCTCCAACGCGTCGCGCGCGGCGCGCAACTCACGTTCGGGATCGATCATCGACACCACTTGAGCGCGCGCCGTTCTTACATGCCGGTTGTTACCGAGCGTCGGCATGATTTCGACAAAGAAATAGGCTGCACTTCCAACGAGCGGAAAGAAAACTATGGCAAGGATCCATCCTTGATTGCGCCCGCTGCGAATGACGTGAACGACGCAAAGGATCTGGATCAGGACGGGAATGACGAACCAGATCATTTGCCGTTGCCTTTGGAGTTGTCAACGGACCCGATAGTCATTTCAGCAGGCATAGTTGAAGGCGTGCGCCCCAGCCGTGCCCATTCGATCGCGACCAGAACGACCGCAACCATCCCTAACCCCGCCGTCAGCAGGAAGATGTTGGCATAGCCGTAGATATCGATCGCCTCGCCGATCGCAGCTCGCCCCAGCGCGCCGACAAGGAAGGTCATCGACGACAACAGCGCATATTGCACCGCACTATAGTCGCGCGACGTGATCGACGAAATATACGCGATGAACGCGGTTCCGGCGAGGCCGCCTGCGATATTCTCGCCCGAAATCGCCAGCATCAGCCGCAACATGCGCGGATCGACGCCGGTATTGTCGAGCAAAAACAGATGTGCCACGCTGTCGAGGAACGCGCCGCCATTCGCCAGATCGGCATAGAGCAGGTTCGAGACGGCAGCGACGATCCCGCCGATCAGCAGCGTCGGCATCCGGCCGAGCCAAGCGAGCAACACCCCGCCGAGCGCGACGCCCGAAATCGTCATGATGACACCGAACAGTTTCGACGCGAACGCGACTTCGTCGTTCGAATAACCCAAAAAACCGAGGTAAAAGGGGAAAGCGAACGGTGCCCAGATCGAATCCGCGACCCGGTAGAGCAGAATGACAGCCAGCACGAGAATCGCGCCATAGCGTAGCCGGTCGACGATTTCGGCAAGCGGCAGGATGAGCGCGCGATAACAATGGTCGAGCATCCCCCTGCCCGCGACCAGCGTGCCCGGCTGCTGCGGCAATCGCCGGGTCCAGCCCGCAACCAGCGCGGGAATGATGACCGTCGCCAGGATGATCCACGGCCCCCAGGTCTGGGTGAAGACACCTGCCGACGGCGGCTTCACGCCCTCCACCGGCGGTTGCAACGCCGCGACCATGAAGCTGCCCAGCACATAGAGCGCCCAGCCCCAGCACAGCGCGACAATGCCGAGCGCAATCGTCCGCTCGCGCGCATCGGGTACATTGTGCGCCGCCAGAGGAGCCGCGCGGTCCTCGGCAGCAGGCCTTTCGGGCGTGAACAGGGTCATCGCCAGCGCCCCGAGCATCGCAATGCCGAACCCGATGTAAACCGTCGGCCAGCCGACCCGCGCGGCCAGTACCAGCGCCAGCGCGCCGCCCGCCAGCGCCGATAACCGGTTGCCGAGTTGATAGATCGCCGACAACAGGTCGATCGATGCGGTCTCGTCGGCGACTTCGATCCGCCACGCATCGATCACGATGTCTTGCGTTGCCGACAGGAACGCGGCGATGACGGCCAGACTGGCGAAAGTGCCGAGCTGCGTCAGCGGATCGGTCACCGCAATCGCGCACAGCATGACCGCCAGACCCGCCTGACAGAACACCAGCCACGACCGCCGCTGACCCAGTCCGCCGATCACCGGCAACCGGATGCGATCAACAATGGGCGACCACAGGAATTTGAACGCATAGGCCAGACCGATCCACGACAGCACGCCAATCGTCGCCAAGGTGATCTTGAGCTCGGCCAGCCACGCATTGAGCGTCCCGATCAGCAGCACGAACGGCAGGCCCGACGCGAACCCCAGCACGAGCATCGCACCGGTCTTGCGGTTGCTGAGCGCCGCACGCAGCAGCTTCAGTCCCTTGGGGCGCGCGCTGATTGCTGCGTCGGCCATAGATTTCCTTCCCTGTGTCCCCGCTTGTCGGGGGACGACCCTTGGCCTAGCCTTCTAGCCGAGAAGCGGGCTTCGACAAGATGGCCCAAGACGGAGAGAGATGTGAACGCGCTCACCCTTGGGCAACGCGCCCTCGCGCAAGAGATAGCCGACGGTGCGGTGCGTGCACCCGGTCGGATCACGCATGTCGCGGCGCGTGCCTATACCAGCCCCGACCGCTTTGCCGCGGAACGCGCCGCGCTGTTCGATGCGCTGCCACAGGTGATTGCGCCCTCCGCCCTGCTTGCTCCCGGCAGCGCAGTGCCGCACGACGGGTTCGGGTGGCCGTTACTGTTGACCCGCGATGCAGACGGCATCGCGCATGTGTTCCTCAATGTCTGCCAGCATCGCGGCACGCGGCTGATCGAGGGTACGGAGCCGGTGTGCGCGAAACTGCTCGTCTGTCCCTATCACGCGTGGAGCTATCGCCTCGATGGCAGCCTGAAAGCCATGCCGCGGCCTGAGACGTTCCCGGGGCTGGACAAGGCCGACTATGGCCTGCGCGAGTTGCCGAGCATCGAAGCTGGCGGATTGATCTGGGTGCTGCCCCACCCCCGTCGCCCCGGGCTTGATCCGGGGCTTGGCTTCTTCAACGCCGCATCGCCAAAGGAAAGCCCTGCCCCGGATCAAGTCCGGGGCGACGCATTTCGCGACGCCACCACCCTCGGCCATGATTTCGCCGCGCTCGGCCTGCCGGACCTCCACCTGTTCGCGCGTCGCACGCACGATGTCGCCGCGAACTGGAAACTCATTCACGACGCGTTCCTCGAAAGCTATCATGTGCTCCGCCTCCATTCGGGGAGCATCGGGCCGTTCTTCAAGGACGGCGTGACCTCTGGCGACACCGTCGGCCCGCACCGACGTTCGGCGGTCGGGCGCGCGGCGGAGATGGGTGACCTCGACGACCTGCCGGCGCTGCGGCGCACAGTGACCTTCACCTACACGTTGTTCCCCAACGCCGTCGTCATTTTTAGCCCGGATTACGTCAACCTGATGGTCCTGATGCCCCAAAGCGAGGGCCGCACATTGGTCGAGGATTTCATGCTGATCCCCGAGCCACCGCAGACCGAAAAGGCCCGCGACCATTGGCAGCGCAGCTGGGACCTGCTCGACGGCAAGGTGTTTTCGCAGGAGGATTTCCGCGCCGCCGAACTCGGTCAGCAGGGACTTTCGTCGGGCGCCATCGACCGCGTGACGCTCGGCACGCTCGAAACCGGCATCCGTGCCTTTCACGACGAGGTGGAGTCGCGTATCGGCCTGTAATGTCCGAACGCCCCAAAGACTCTCAACGCATCGCCAAACTCCTCGCCCGCGCAGGAATCGCGTCGCGTCGAGAGATCGAGCGCATGATCGAAGACCGCCGCATCGCCATCGACGGCGTGCCGCTCGAAACGCCTGCGACCATCGTCACCAGCCTCAAGGGCATCACCGTCGACGGCAATCCCGTCGCCGCTGCCGAGCCGACCCGCCTGTTCCGCTATCACAAGCCCACCGGGCTGCTGACTGCCGAGCGCGACATGAAGGGCCGTGCGACGATCTACGACAAATTCCCGCCCGACCTGCCGCGCACCGTCCCCGTTGGTCGCCTCGATCTCAACACCGAGGGGTTGTTGCTGATGACCACCGACGGCGCGCTGAAACGTCGCCTCGAACTGCCCTCGACCGGCGTCCCGCGCAGCTACCGCGCCCGCGCCTATGGCCCCGTCACACAAGCGCAGCTCGAGGAACTGATCCACGGCATCGAGATCGACGGCGTCCGCTACGGCCAGATCGACGCCAATCTGGAACGCCGCACCGGCACCAATGTGTGGATCGAAATGACCCTGAAAGAGGGCAAAAACCGCGAAGTTCGCCGCGTCCTCGAACACCTCGGGCTGCGCGTCAGCCGCCTGATCCGCACCCGCTACGGCCCCTTCGCGCTTGAAGATTTGCCCCCGGGCGAGGTCGAGGAAGTCAAGCAGCACGAACTGGTCGAATTCCTGAAAGAACTCGGCAACGCCGAACCACAGCCCGCGCCGGAGCCTGGCATCAAAGGCACGGCGCTTCGGAAACACTGGCGCATCACGCCGTCGAAAGTAGTGCGCCCTGCCCCTCCCTCTCCCTCCAGGGGAGAGGGCGACACGCGCGGAGCGCGGCGGGGAGAGGGTCGCAGCGCGTCTGCGCTGCAAAAGACTCCGGTGCCGCAATACCGCCCGGACCCACCCAGAGAGCAACGACCACCCCGCCCCGCCGCAGCCGCACCCCCGCGCGACGCCACGCCAGACGCACGTGCACCTCGCCCGCGCATCGACAAGTCCGGCTGGGCCAAGGCCAAACCGAAACCCGGTCGAGGTCCGAAGAAATGAGCGCGAGCCAAGAAAGCCCCTCCCCCTCGGGGGAGGGGTTGGGGTGGGGCAGTCTGACCGAGAAAGAACTAATCGCCCGCGCCAAGGAACTCCGCAAAAATCCTACAGAATGGGAAATCCGGTTGTGGCAACACCTCTCCAACTCGCAACTCGATGGCTACAAATTCCGCAGACAAGCAGTGATCTTCCCCTTCATCGCCGACTTCTTTTGCCCATCGAAAGGGCTGATCGTCGAACTCGACGGCGACACGCACGTGCGAACAGCAGACGCGCGACGGGATGCGATCTTGGCGAAGCGAGGATTTGAGACGTTGAGATTCTGGAATACCGATGTGCGGGACAGCCTCGAAGGCGTTGTGGATATGATTGGCGTTCATCTTACGAAACGGCCCGATCGTTGGGGCAGACTGCCCCACCCCAACCCCTCCCCCGAGGGGGAGGGGCTTTGAGGATCATCTCCGGCAACTGGCGCGGCCGCCCGCTGATCGCGCCCAAGGGCACCGAAACCCGCCCCACTGCCGACCGCACGCGCGAAGGCCTCTTCTCGATGCTGGTCAGCCGACTCGGCAGCTTCGAAGGGTTGCGCGTGCTCGACCTGTTCGCCGGCAGCGGCGCGCTCGGGCTTGAAGCCCTGTCACGCGGCGCGGGGCATTGCACCTTCGTCGAGCAAGACAGCGCCGCGCTCGACGCGCTCCGCACCAACATCGCCAAGCTGAACGCCGCCCCGCAATGCGACGTCCGCGCGCAATCGGTGACCGCGCTCGGTCCCGCCCCTGCGCCCTACGACCTCGTGATGCTCGACCCGCCCTATCGCAGCGGTGCCGGAGTCGTCGCGCTCGAACGCTGCCTGCGTTTGGGATGGCTCGCCCCCGGTGCGCTCGTCACCGTCGAGACGGCCAAGGGCGAAGCTGTGGTCGTTGAAGGGTTCGATGCCGAAACGGAGCGGGTGTACGGGAAGGCGATGATTACGGTGTTGCGGGTGGCTGCTTCCTAATTCTTCGTCAGCCCGGACTTGATCCGGGCCTAGGCTAACCTTCGGCGATATCTTTCAAGAAGAAGCAAAGCCCCGGATCAAGTCGGGGCGACGGGTCTATTCGAAATAGTCTCACCGCCGCGCCACCACCAAAGCCCCCAAACTCAACACCCCCGCCCCCGCCAGATACACGGCCACCATTGCCAGTCCGCCATGCCCCGCCAGCCACGCCGCGATCAGCGGCGTCATCCCGCCACCGATCACGCCGCCCACGTTGAACGCAATCGCCGTCCCCGTGTAAGCCACGCGCGGCGCGAACAGGCTGGGGAGCCACGCGCCGAGCGGCCCATAGACGAACCCCATCACCACCAGCGCCAGCGCCAGCCACGCGAACACCGCCGCAGGTGCGCCCGCGACCAGCATCACCGGCATCAGCGCGGCGACAACCGGCACCCCCGCGCACCCGATCATCAGGACGCGCGCCGGACTCCACACATCGGACAGCCAGCCCGCCGCGATAATCCCCGCCGCCATGAACACGATCGCGCCGAGCTGAAGCTGCAGGAATTCCGCCCGCGTATAGCCGAGCGTCGTCGTGCCGTATCCGAGCGCGAACGCCGTCGTGATATAGAACACCGCAAAACACGCGACTGCGCCCAGCGTCCCCGCGACGATGGCCCCGCCGTGCGTCGCGAAAACCTCCGCCAGCGGCACTTTCGGCGGCGGCGCTTCCTTCAACGCGGCGGCGAACGCGGGCGTCTCGTGCAACTTCAGCCGCACCCACAGCCCGACGCCGACCAGCACGATCGACAGCACGAACGGCACGCGCCAACCCCATGCCTTGAAGTCCTCGGGCGACAGCATCAGCCCCAGCATCAAGAACAGCCCGTTCGCCGCGATAAACCCGACGGGCGCGCCCAGTTGCGGCACGCAGCCGAACCGCCCGCGCCACCCCGGCGGCGCGTTCTCGACCGCGAGCAGCGCCGCCCCCGACCATTCGCCGCCCAGACCGAACCCTTGCCCGAACCGCAACAGGCATAGCAGCGCAGGGGCAATCCAGCCGATCTCGGCATAGGTCGGCAGGAACGCGATGAAGAGCGTCGACAGGCCCATGATGAGCAATGACGCGACCAATGTCGACTTGCGCCCGATCCGGTCGCCGAAATGCCCGAACGCAATCGCCCCCACCGGCCGCGCAACGAACGCCACCGCCAGCGTCGCATAGGACAGCAACAGCCCGACGCCGGGGTCCGACGGCGGAAAAAACGCCGTCCCGAACACCAGCGAGGCCGCCGTCGCGTAGATATAGAAATCGTAAAACTCGACCGCCGTCCCCGTCAGCGAGGCCCCCAATATGCGTGTCGTCGAAGCGTCGAATTTTGCCATTTCGCGCTTTTGGCGGTATATGCGCCACATGGCAAAGCTCGACCCGATCATCTCTGAATTCGCGACTTCGGAAGACGAGGAAGCGTACGACAAATGGTTTCGTGCCGAGGTGGAAGCGGCGATGGCCGAGACCGGCCCGGGAATTCCGCACGAGCAGGTCATGGCGGAGATGCAGGCGATAATCGATAAGCACAAAAATGCTCGACCTGATCTGGCAGCCTAGCGCCCGGCTCCAAGCGAGAAATCTGATCGATTACATCCCTGAGCGAAACACCTCGGCGGCTCAACGCATCAAGGATCTGATTGACGACCGGATTACGTTGGCGCGCGTCGTTCCGGGCATGGGCCGACCGGGTCGCGTAGCGGGCACGCGCGAACTGATCGCTCATCCGAACTACATCGTAATTTACATGCACGATGATACGACACTGACAGTTCTGCGCGTCCTCCACGCGCATCAACGCTACCCCTGACGCAGCCGGTTGCCCCCGACCCTCACGTTCCCTAATCGTTCGCCGATGTCCGCTTCCCCGCTTCCCGAGTCCGACCCCCCCTATCTGCGCGGCCTCAACGCGCCGCAGCGCGAAGCCGTGCTCACCACCGACGGCCCCGTCCTCGTGCTGGCGGGCGCGGGCACCGGCAAGACCGCGGCGCTCACCGCGCGGCTCGCGCACCTCGTCTACACGCGCAAGGCCTACCCGTCCGAAATCCTGAGCGTCACCTTCACCAACAAGGCGGCGCGCGAAATGCGCGAGCGCGTCCGCAATCTGATCGGCGACGCGGTCGAGGGGATGCCTTGGCTCGGCACCTTCCACGCCATCGCGGCGAAGATGCTCCGCCGACACGCCGAACTCGTCGGGCTGCAGAGCAATTTCACCATTCTCGACACCGACGACCAGCTGCGCGTGATGAAACAGCTGATCGTCGCTGCCGACCTCGACGAGAAACGCTTCACCGCGCGCGCGCTCGCGGGCCTGATCGACGGGTGGAAGAACAAGGGGCTGGTCCCCGCCGACGTCGGCGCGGGCGACAGCGAACTGTTCGCCAACGGGCGCGGCGCGGAACTCTATGCCGCCTATCAGGCGCGGCTGAAGGCGCTCAACGCCTGCGACTTCGGCGACCTGCTGCTCCACATGCTGGTGATCCTGAAGACCCACCGCGACGTGCTGGAGCAATACCAGAACCGCTTCCGCTACATCATGGTCGACGAATATCAGGACACCAATTCGAGCCAGTATCTCTGGCTCCGCCTGCTCGCCCAGACCCGCAAGAACATCTGCTGCGTCGGCGATGACGACCAATCGATCTACAGCTGGCGCGGCGCGCAGGTCGAAAACATCCTGAAGTTCGAAAAAGACTTTCCCGGCGCAAAGGTCATCCGCCTCGAACAAAATTACCGCAGCACCCCGCACATCCTCGCCGCCGCCAGCGGTGTCATCGCCCACAACTCGGGGCGCCTCGGCAAAACCCTGTTCACCGAACTGCCACAGGGCGAGCCGGTCAAGGTCATCGGGGTGTGGGACGGCCCCGAAGAGGCGCGCCGCGTCGGCGACGAGATCGAGGCGTGGCAGCATCGCGGCGCGCGTATTGGTTCGGGGGGCACCAACACCCTCGACGGCGTCGCCATCCTCATCCGCGCGCAATACCAGAGCCGCGAGTTCGAGGACCGCTTCATCGCCATCGGCATGCCGTACCGCATCGTCGGCGGCTTCCGCTTCTACGAGCGCGCCGAAATCCGCGATGCGCTGGCGTACCTCCGCCTCATCAACCAGCCGAGCGACGACCTCGCCTTTGAACGCATCGTCAACGTCCCGAAACGAGGGCTAGGCGACAAGGCAGTCGCCAAGATGCAGATGCTCGCCCGCACCGAGGGCATCCCACTCACCCACGCCGCCGCGCGCATCATCGACACCGACGAACTGACCCCGCAGGCCCGCCGCGCGCTCGGCAATCTGGTCGGCGACATCGCGCGTTGGCGGGATATGGCGGGCACGATGAGCCACGCCGACCTCGCCCGCCAGATACTCGACGAAAGCGGCTACACCGCCGCGCTCCAAGTCGAAAAAACCGTCGAGGCCAGTGGGCGTCTGGAAAACCTCACCGAACTCGCCCGCGCGATGGAGGAATATGAAACGCTCGGCGACTTCCTCGAACACGTCAGCCTCGTCATGGACAATGAAGGCGCGCGCGACGACGCGAAGGTTACGATCATGACCATCCACGCCGCCAAGGGGCTGGAATTCGACAAGGTCTTCCTCGTCGGCTGGGAAGAAGGCGTCTTCCCCTCGCAACGCGCGCTCGACGAGGGCGGGTTGAACAGCCTCGAGGAGGAACGCCGCCTCGCCTATGTCGCGATCACCCGCGCGCGTCAGTCCGCGACGATCCTCCACGCCGCCAACCGCCGCATCTATGGCCAATGGACCAGCAGCATCCCCAGCCGCTTCGTCGCCGAACTCCCCGCCGCAAATGTCGAGCACGAAACCACGATGTCGGGCGGCGCGAGCCTATGGCAAGCCAACTGGTCCGACCGCGCCGACCCCTTCGCCAATGTCGCACGCGGCACCGGTCGCGGGCCGGGCTGGCAACGCGCGGCCAGCGTGGGTTCAAGTTTCTCGACTGCCCCCCAACGCATCGTGGAGGCACGCGGTCCCGCGATCAGTCTCGGCAACAAGGGGCGGGACGATCTGTCGCTCGGCCAGCGCGTGTTCCACACCAAGTTCGGCTACGGGGTTATCGCCGAGATCGAGGGCAACAAGCTTGAGATCGACTTCGAAAGCGCGGGGCGGAAGCGGGTGTTGGATAGTTTTGTAACGCTGGGCAGTTGACCCATGTTATCAGGAAGTGATAACTAACCGTGACAATTGATCGCGACCCTTCCCTCGACGCGCTGCTCGGCCTCGACGGCGAAATCTTCGTGATCGATCCTGACGGAGGCCATTGGGTGAAGTTCGAGGTGAAACGCACCGACGCCAGCGCTGAACGACCGCACGGGCTGCGCTATTCGATGACACTGCACGCGGCGGATGGCACACGACTGGTCGGATATGACAATGCCCATGCCGCGCCCGGCTATCCACCGCCGCACGATCACCGGCACCGGCTGCGGACGATCCGGCCTTATGAGTATCGCGACGCCGCAACCCTGCTCGCCGATTTCTGGGCGAGCGTCGATGTGGTCCTCGCCGAACGCGGAGTGAAACTATGACGACCCTGACCATCGGCATCGCCAGCCCCGCCGACTATAAAGCACGCACGATAGCCATTGCGCGCGGCGAGCATCGCCCCGCAGCCGACGAACCGAAGCTGTGGTTCCCCTCGCTCGAAAGCCTCGCCAAAATCCTGTCGGACCGCAACCGCGCGCTCCTCGCGCTCATCGCCGAGGAATGCCCGGAATCGCTGCAAGCCCTCGCCGACCGCACCGGTCGCGCAAAGTCGAACCTGTCGCGCACGCTCAAGACAATGGAACGCTACGGCCTCATCCGCCTCGAACCCCGCCCCGGTCGCGCCCTAGCACCACGGCTGGCGTATGACGAAGTGCGGTTTGAGGTGCCGTTGAAGCGGGCGGCGTGAAGACAACCCGTTATTTTGAGGAGCAGGTTCTCCGCAAACGCGACTATCTGCGACTCGACTGGATACAGGCCGCTTTGGCCAATCCAATCGCACGAACCGTGCAGCCCGATGGCCGCATCCGCCATTGGTATCGCGTCAATTTGTCGGACACCGGCAAATCCTATATCCTGCGCGTCGTGACGCTGGAGGACGGCGAGACCGTACACAACGCCTTCTTCGACCGCGACTATCGAGAGACCGAGACATGAAGCTGCATTATTACCCCGAGACCGACAGCCTCTACATCGAGCTCAGCGCGAGCGCGGGCACCGAAACTCGCGAGATCGCTGACGGAGTAAACGTCGATTTCGGAGCGAAGGGAGAAGTGGTCGGGATCGACATCGACCGGGCTTCGCTAACGCTCGACTTATCGACGTTGGAGACATCGGCACTGCCGTTGCGCGCGCGCAAAGCAGCTTAAGCGACTGCGTTTTTCCACTTCTTTAGCAATGCCTTTATGCGCTCGGGTACGCCGTAAGACGCGCCAATTTGAAAGTTGTCTTCAACCGCTTTTTTCAAGCGGGCGTTATAGCTGGCGTCCCAAACCGCAAGCTTTTCAAGATACCCAACGCGGTTGGCCGCACTTTTGAAGCTACCACTATTTATGAAAAGGTTGACGAGCACATCGGCCATCTTTGCCTGAAGAATCTTGTGAGAGATTGCAGCAGCGAAAAGTTCTTCAGCGATTATGATCGGCTCTTTGCCGTTGCCGTTGAAGGCTTGAAACCGACCGACGAAGCCGTGAGGATCGGCACCACAACGCACAGTAAAAACGGGCACCCCGCGACCCAAGGCATAGCCGATCTCTTGGTCGCACCAAGCGCTCTTTACGAAGTCGGGGTGAATCAGAGCAACGAGCAAATCGCACGTGGCAAGCGCCGCTTCAATCTCCGTCTGCCACTCTGCAGTCGGGTTAATATCGTTATGCGCGACGAAGCACGACATGCCCCGAAAACCAAGGCATTGTTGTAGGGTGGCAGCTTCGGCTTTGTGCGCTGTGAGGTGCGAAACAAATACTCGAAGCTTACCCTCGTCCCAACAACTCGGCGGTTCGATGAGGGCGGTAGGGCCGACAGCGCCAACGTCCATTCCAAAATGTTGACCTAGCTCGACCAACTCAGCGTCGGTCGCGCCGCCGATCATCTCACCAATATAGCTGGGCTTATCGCTTGACCACTGGTCACTCCATTTCATGCCAAACTGCTTAAGGACAAGATCGATGGTGCCCCAATCGTCCATATCCATGCGTGCTATGATCTTTTGAAGAAGCTTTACGCGAGCGGATTTGGAAAGTGCCATCAAGCTTAATAACCAATTGAAAAATGCAGTGCTAGCCGTTGCCGTATCTCACGGAATGAGGCGTCGGCACCTCGGCCAGATCATGCGCCGCCTGCATCCGCATCATCGTGTCGGCCTGCACGCCGAACGCCTTTTCAAACCGGATTGCCATTTCCGCCGACAGGCCCGCATTGCCGTTCAGCAGATTGCTCATCGCCTGCCGCGTGACGCGCAGCTTGCCCGCCGTATCGGTCACGTTCAGCCCGTGCGGCTCGACGATTTCAGTCCGTAGCCACGCGCCGGGGTGAATGGCAAAGCTGGGGTCAAGTTTGGTCGGCATGGCCCCGGCAACTTATCTGTATTTCCAATTACCGTCACCCCGGACTTGATCCGGGGTCCAGCTTCTTTTTCCTCTACTTCACGACCAAGAAGCTGGACCCCGGCTCGGAGGCCGGGGTGACGAAACTGGGCACTTAAAAAAACCCTGTCCTACAACCCACCACTTCACGCATAGACTCATCGATGCCCGATTCGCCTGCCCTTCCCGCGTTCGATGTTCCCTTCGATCCCGTGCCCGTCGTTGCGCGGCATGACGGGTGGACGCCGGACAAGCAGCGCGGATTCATCGATGCGCTGGCGGCGTGCGGATGCGTGAAGGCGGCGGCGGGCCATGTCGGGATGGCGGCGAAATCGGCCTATCGCCTCCGCAACCGCGCCGATGCCGCGCGCTTTGCCGCCGTCTGGGACCATGCCCAGCGCGAAGGCGTCGCCCGCACGCACGACAATGCCGTCGAGCGCGCGCTCTCTGGCGAGCGCATCCCGATCTACCACCGTGGCCGACAGGTCGGCACGCGCGTGCGCTACGACAACCGGCTGGTCGTCGCCGTGCTTAAACACGACGCGAGCAGGTTGCGCGCTCTCGCTTCGTCGACAAAGCCGAACGGTTCGCCTGTCGAATTTGGCGACGTACCGTGACCTTCGTGACTTTTGCCGCGCCCTCCGGTCGTTACCCGTTATCGTTACCGTCCCCGCACGGGACGACCCATTTTGCGGCATGGCAGGGGTGGTGGCGATGCGTTAAGATCGTGGTGCTATCGGGATGATGACTATGGCACGCTCCGCCCCGCTTTCACTCAACCGCATTGCCGCCGCGCTCATCGGCACGGCCTTGCTCGGCGCAGTCGTGATCGCGCTGTGGCCGATGCCGGAGCCGGACGTAAAGGCACGCCCCGCCGCCGCAACACCGATGGCTACCAAACCCGCAACACCCCCTGCCCCCGCCGATCCCGCGCTCTACCCCATCCGTTCTGCCCTCACCATCGACCACAAGATGAAGCACGGCGAATGGATCTGGAACGAAGCGGCCGCGCCCGCTGGCGGTCCCGATGGCGATGTCATGTTAGTGACGGTCGATCTGAAGGCACAGATGATGTCGGTGTTCCGTGGCGGCCACGAGATCGGCGTCGCCGTCATCGAACATGGCGCGACCGGCAAAGCGACGCCGCTGGGTGTGTTCAACATCCTTGGCAAACATGCCCAGTATCGCTCGAACACCTATGTCGACGATTCCGGGCGCGGCGCGCCGATGCCCTGGGCGCAGCGACTGACGACGACAGGGATTTTCATCCACGGGGCCGATGTCCGCATCGATTGGGGCACCAATGGTTGCGTCGGCATTCCGCCGGCGTTTGCCGAAAAACTGTTCGGCGCAACCAAGGTTGGCGACCGCGTGGTCATTACCGACGGCGCGGTGATGCAAGTCGGGAACAGCGTGCCTGCGGCCTAGTCGCTGTCGGGCAGGAAGCCTGACTATCGCCGCCTGAAGCAGCGACGCGGTTGCAGCGACGGTCCGGCCCCGCCAAAGGGTGCGCGTGACTGTTGCTACACCCGCCTCCCCGCCCGGTTCCCCGCTGGCGATCCCCGACTTCCGCTACTTCCTGCTGGCGCGGTTCTCGGCGAATCTGGGCACGATCGCGATGGTCGTGATTTTGGGATACCAGCTTTACGAAACCGCGCGCGGGCCGCTTTACGCGATGAGCATCCGCGATGCGGCGTTCCTGCTCGGGGTGCTGGGCCTCGTCCAGTTCCTGCCGCTGTTGTTGCTCTCCCCCGTCACCGGCTGGGTTGCCGACCGGTTCGAACGGCGCAACGTGGTGCGCTGCGCTAACGGGGTCGATCTGCTGATCTCCGCCGCACTGGTCTGGACGACATGGTCAGGCACCCTCACCTTGCCGCTGCTGTTCACCCTTGCCGCGCTGCACGGCGCTGCTCGCGGGTTCATCGGCCCGGCCAGTTCGTCGATCCTGCCCAATATCGTGCCCACCGAGATGTTGCCACGCGCCATCGCGATGAGCACGATTGCGTGGCAGGCAGCTGCGATCACCGGCCCCGCCATCGGTGGTTACCTCTATGCGGCGGACCGGACCGCACCCTATCTGCTATCGACTGCCGCGCTGATCGTGTCGATCCTTGCCATGTCACCGATCCGCCGGGTCGTCCCGCCGCCGCTGGCGAAGGACCGCCACCCGCTCAAACAGATGCTCGACGGGCTGACCTATGTACGCGGACACAAGTTCCTGCTCGGCGCGATAACGCTCGACCTTTTCGCAGTTCTGCTTGGCGGGGCGACGGCGCTGTTGCCAGTCTACGCCCGCGACATTCTGCACGTCGGCGCGCAGGGGCTGGGGGAGTTGCGGACGGCTATCGCCATCGGGGCCGCAGCAGTTGCGCTGTGGTTCGCGTTCCGGCCGCTCAAGAACAACGTCGGGGTGAAGATGCTCGCCGCCGTCGTCGGCTTCGGCATTTTCACCGTCGTGTTCGGCCTGTCGACCTGGATGCCGCTTTCGCTCGTTGCCCTTGCGGGCTTGGGGGCAGCCGACATGCTATCCGTCTATGTGCGGTCGAGCCTGATCCAGCTCCACACGCCCGATACGATGCGCGGGCGAGTGTCGGCGGTGTCGGGCGTCGCCATCTCGGCTTCGAACGAACTGGGTGAAGTGCAATCGGGGATGGCGGCCGCTTTGCTCGGCCCGGTTGGTGCCGTCGTATTCGGCGGCGTCGCGGCGGTGGCGGTTGCGCTCGGCTGGGCCTATATCTTCCCCGAACTTAGGCGAGCCCGCACGTTCGACCCGCCCGAGAATCTTTTGAGCAACGCCGATTTGCAGGAGAGACCCGCATGAAAGCCGCCAACATCCTCGAGACCATCGGCAACACCGCGCATATCCGCGTGAGCAAGCTGTTCCCCGACGCAGAAGTCTGGATCAAGTCGGAGCGCAGCAACCCCGGCGGGTCGATCAAGGATCGCATCGCGCTGGCCATGATCGAGGACGCCGAACGCTCCGGCGCGCTGACGCCGGGCGGCACCATCGTCGAGCCGACGTCGGGCAACACCGGTATCGGCCTTGCCATGGTGGCGGCGGTCAAGGGCTATAAGCTCGTGCTCGTCATGCCCGAAAGCATGAGCATCGAGCGCCGCCGCCTGATGCTCGCTTACGGTGCGACTTTCGACCTGACCCCGCGCGAAAAGGGCATGAAGGGTGCCATCGAACGCGCCATCGAACTGGTCGATTCGACGCCCGGTGCCTGGATGCCGCAGCAGTTTGAGAACCCGGCGAACATCGACGTGCACGTCCGTACCACCGCGCAGGAAATTCTCGCCGATTTCCCCGATGGCCTCGACTCGCTGATCACCGGCGTCGGCACCGGCGGCCATATCACCGGCTGCGCGCAGGTATTGAAGGCTGCTTGGCCGAACCTGAAAGTATTCGCGGTCGAGCCAACCCTGTCACCGGTTATTTCGGGCGGCCAGCCGGGTCCGCATCCGATCCAAGGGATCGGTGCGGGGTTTGTGCCTGCCAATCTCCACACGCAATTGCTGGATGGCGTCATAAAGGTCGACCCCGCCGACGCCAAGACGATGGCCAAGCGCGCTGCTGCCGAGGAAGGGATGCTTGTCGGCATCTCGTCAGGGGCCACGCTGGCGGCCATCGCACAGAAACTGCCCGATCTGCAGAACGGGGCGCGGGTTATGGGGTTCAACTACGACACCGGTGAACGCTATCTGTCGGTACCTGATTTTCTGCCGGAATAAGTCAAACGACGGGAACGCCGACACGCTTCACTTCACCAAGGTAGTCGAGCACTTTGGCGGCTGCGGCTTCGGACAGCTCGATAAACATTCGCCGCCCGTCGGTCGGGTCGGCAACGCGCACGAAAATGCCGAGATCCGTCAACGTCCGTATCCAGCGCAATGCTGTCGTCGGCGGAACCGCAGCGGCAATGCACAGGCTCGACACTGCGACCTTTAGCCGCTCGATCTTGGCCGCCATCAGGTCGAGAATCATGTCCCATGCGGGGTCGGCAAATAATTCGCCCGCGAACAACCGCTCGCGCTGGCGGCGCAGGCGGATCATGGACCTTATGTCTTCGGCACGGACGGTTTGCGTCGCGCCTGGGCGGATCGGTGCAGGCCCGGCCCGATATCCGATAAGGCCGTCCGAAACGACGCTGGCGGGTGCTGCCCCCGGCTCTGCATAACCGGCGAGCGCGCGCGCAATCCGGCCGACCTCCTCGGCAAGTTGTTGCAGGCGCATGGTGTCGACCGCGCTGTCGATTTCGGCAAAGTGCCAAGCGGCGGGTACATCCGCCAGACCGGCCGCCGCAATGCGCTCGGCAAACGACGGCGCACACAGTAAACTGGCAAAGGGTGCCGAAACCGCCGCAGTCACGTCATCGATGGCATCCGGCGGGAAACTGACGATCGCCGAACCGCCGCAGTCCACCGCGCTGCGGTCGATGCGGTCGAGTAGCTGCGCGGTCATCGGGGCAGCACCCTCGCCGATATCGAGCGCGACAAGCGTACCATGGGTGCGCTGGCCAAAGGTTTCGAGTGCCTCGGCAATCGAAAACCGGCGCACTGTGCGGAATCCGCCAGCTTCGACAGAAGACTCCAGTTCAGCACGGGTCTGGACATTGTCGGCGACAACCCAGGCCGGTCGGCGACCGTCGCTAACGTCCAAGAGCGCGCGTTGCTCGCTGTCAGTCAAGATATTTGACATCATCCAAGTCGCTCCCCTTTGGTCGATATATCCTATGTGGAGTAATCCGCCCGATGGATAAGCCATAACTCTATCCAATATGGATATAATAGCAATGCCGCTAAGTATTTGTAGGACCGGAAGCATCATTTTTTCGAAAAGATCGAAAGTAGGAACTGCTATCCGGTCAAAATAATTGAGACGGGCGACGCATCGTCACGAACTGAGTGCCGTAGTATTTTTTGGTCATCTAAACTGTATTTTTTGAAAAGGGACTTCTCACCGGAACGGATCAATCTTTCTGGGAATCGGTGGCGAGTCCGCGAAGGGAGCCAGCTGACGGCTCACGCGTATGAGGCGGTCTCCCTCGTCGGCCAAGCCAGCCTCACGGCACTGGTGCCCGATCTGCTGCAATTCCACGATAATTGCCGGCAACGACGCGGCTTTGTCTCCAGTGCTGCCCATCATCCCTGTCCTGCCATACAAACAGCGCCAAGCTGTTGCGAAACTTTAACGCTGATGCGCTGGTCTGATTCCAGCGCCGAAGGGCTGTTTCTTGTAGCAAGAACGGGCATAGCTCGACCTTTCGAATTATCGGCTTTGGCAATGCACAGCTCGTGCCACTCGTTCGTGTCGGCAGTTCCCGAGCGTTAAACCGACTAACGGATGTCGCTCTAATGGCACCGGTGACAGTAATTTGACGGCCTAAACCTTTATCACCTTGCGCCGTTGAGGTGAAGGATGCGGCTTTCCCGATGGGTTCCGTATCGACGACGCAGTCGGAGGTCTGGTCCCCGACGGTTGCGGCACAAAACGGCTCCCGGTGCTTCTCCCCGGTTCCCCCAACCGCACCGGGAGCCAAAATGCCGCACACCGGCATGAACGCCTTTTGCAATGCAGCATTCATCTAACCCGGCTAGAGACCATGACATGTCCCGTCTGGCTTTCCCCGCCCTCGCTTGCGTCTGGTTGGCGACACCCGCATTTGCCGCCGAAACCAGTCCGGCTGCCGATGCCGCCGTGACAGCATCGAGCGAAATCGTCGTCACCGCAGAACGGATCGCAGGATCGGTTATCAGCGATGTCCCACCCATCGTCGAACTCGACGAAAATGCAGTCCAAAGCATCGGCGCGGCATCGATCACCGAACTGCTTGCGGCACTGGCCCCGCAGACCGGGCCGGGTCGTGGGCGCGGCGGGGGCGGCCCCGTTGTGCTGCTCAACGGCCAGCGCATTTCGGGCTTTGCCGAACTGCGTGACTTGCCACCGGAAGCGATTCAACGGGTGCAGATTCTGCCCGAGGAAGTCGCCCTCCAATATGGCTTTTCAGCCGACCAGCGCGTTGTCAATTTCATCCTAAAGGATAATTTCCGCGCCATTACACTCGATGCCGAATATGGCGGATCGACCTCCGGCGCACGCCGGACGAGCGAGCTCGAGGCGACGCTGGTCCGCATCGGAAAGAACGGTCGACTGACCCTTGGCGGAGTTTATGAATCCGGCACGAGCGTGCTCGAAAGCCAACGCAACATCGTCCAGCGCGCAGCGGTTTTCCCGTTCGACGATGCCGGGCTGTATCGGACGCTGCTGCCGGGATCGGACTCGATCAAGCTCAACGGCGTGCTCAACCGCAAAATCACCGATACCGTATCCGCGACGCTCACCGCCAGTTGGCAACGCGATACCAGCAATGCTCTCCTTGGCGTACCGACAGCGACGCTGACCAGCGGCGGGCAGACAATCACGCGCGGTTTCCTGCCGACGCTGGCACGCAACGGGACCAGCGATGCCGTGCGGGCTGGGCTTAACATCAATGGGAACATTGCGCGCTGGACTTGGACGCTGACCGGCAATTACGACCGTATTATTGCGCGGACACTTACCGACCGCGGCGTCGGCAGTGCGGCGCTTCAGGCGCTGGTGACGGCACCGGGCACGACGTTCAATCCGTTTTCGACCGCAACAGCGAGTCCGTTGCCCTATCTGCCGAGCGACACTGCCCGGACGCAGACCGATACGTCAAACGCCATATATTCACTGGCCGGACCACTGTTTGAACTGCCTGCCGGGTCCGTCCGCGTGACGCTACGCGGGGGGTTTGCCTCAACCCGTCTTGACAGCCAGTCGATCCGCAGTGGAATTTCGCAAACAACAAACCTCGCGCGTGACGAAGCCAATGGCCGGTTTTTCATCGATATTCCGCTCGCCGACAAACGACGCGACGCGGTCGGCGTCCTTGGAAAACTGCTCATCAACGGCAACATCGCCTATCGCAAACTATCGGATTTCGGCGGGCTGCTGAGCTTCGGCTATGGGCTGAACTGGCAACCGGTCGAGGGGCTGACCTTGCTGGCAAGTGCCCTTGGCGCAGACAAGGAACCGGGCATCGGCGAGCTGGGCAATCCAGTCATCGCGACGCCAGGCGTGCCGACCTATGACTATACGCGCGGCGAAACGGTGCTGGTAACCCGCATAGGGGGCGGCAACACGGCGCTGGTGAAAGAACGCCAGCGCGACGTCAAAATCTCGGCGAACTACCAGCCCTCATCGTTCAAGGGATTGACGGCAAGCATCGATTATTTCCGCAATCGCAGCACCAATCCGGTTGCAGGATTTCCGTTGCTGACACCTGAAATCGAAGCGGCGTTTCCCGGGCGCGCCGCCCGCGACGTGAACGGTCGCCTGATCAGCATCGACGGTCGCGCAGTCAATTTCGCCGCGACGCGCAGCGATGTCCTGCGCGTCGGCCTCACCTTCCAGAAAGAGTTCGGTGTGCCTGCTGGGGGGCGTGGTCCCGGCGCGGGCGGTGGAGGCGGCGGGCGCGGTCCCGGTGGTGGTGGTGGCCCCGGCGGCCCCGGCGCTGGCGGCAGTTTTGGTGGCGGCGGTTTTGGTGGTGGCGGCTTCGGGCGCGGCGGTGAAGGCGGGCGGTGGACGCTCGGGCTCTATGACAGCATCCGCTTTCGCGACGACGTGCAAATCCGCACTGGCCTGCCAGTGCTGAACCTGCTCGGCGGCGACGCAACCGGCAACAACGGCGGCAGCCCGAGGCACAGTTTCGACCTCGATGCGGGCTGGTTCAACAAGGGGCTGGGGTTCCGCCTGAACGGCAGTTACCAGAGCGGGTCGGTCGTCACTGGATCGACTGCGGCCTCGACCTTGCGCTTCGGCGGCCTGGCAACGCTGAACCTGAATGCGTTCCTGAATTTCGACAGCCGCAAGAAGCTGGTCGAGGATGTCCCGTTCCTGAAAGGCGCGCGACTGCGGCTCAGCGTTGAGAACATCTTCGACACCATCCGCGATGTCCGCGATGGTGCCGGTCTGGTGCCACTTGGTTATCAGCCCGGCTACATCGACCCGCGCGGGCGGTTCCTCGAGATCGATTTTCGGAAAAGATTTTGACCTGAATTAACTCACCGCTGCAATCTGGTGCAGGAAATCGGCGAACCCCATCGTCGCCTGCGGCAAACTAGCGACCTTGGGGTTGATCGATTCGATCACATAATACTCGTCGGGCGCATGTGCGCCCGACCCGTGTCCCAGCCCGAAATGCCCGGCAGGGATCGACACGGGGGGCGCGGTGAAGACTGCCCCGGGCCATGACCCTGCCAGACGCGGGTTGAGCGTCGCCGTAATCCCAGCGCGCTTGTAGGTCGCCAGTTCGGCGCGAATGACGCGGCTGTCCTCCGCAGTCTCAGTCGGGTCGTAGCCTCCCGAGACGTTGACCTCGATATCGGTGAACCCGCGCTTGTCGAGATGCGCGCGCAGCTTTCTCGTGGCCTCGGCACGGGTCTGGTTCGGGACAAGGCGACAATCGATCTTGGCAACGGCGCGGGCGGGCAGCACGGTCTTGCCGCCGGGGCCGGTGTAGCCCGCGACCAGCCCCTCGATATTGACTGTCGGCTGCGACGCGAGCCGCTCGAGCGCCTGCTGGAACGGCAAATCGTCGATCCACACCGGCACGCCCATCGACGCCTTCATATCGGCTTCGTTCGAGCGCTTGGCATTCTCGGCGATCAGCGCCTTTTCGCGCGCCGACAGCGGTCGGACATTTTCGAACCAGCCATCGATGGCGGGCGTATTGCCGTCGGGCGTGACCAAAGTCTGCAACGCTTGCACCAGACGCCACGAGGGCGAATCGACCATCGCTTTGTAACTCGAATGCAAATCCTTCGCCGGACCGCGCTTCCACTTCGCGCCGCTGGCGATCAATTCGAGTTCGATAATCCCCTTCGACCCCAGGTTGACGTCGACATTGCCCGATTTGTCCTGCCACGCGGCGGGAATGATGATCCCCTCGCACCGTTTGAGCGCGGCCAGCACATCGGGCCGCGTCGCGGCATCGCTGAAATTGGGCGAGCCGATTTCTTCCTCGCCCTCGGCGAGCAGGACGAGATTCACCGGCAGCTTCACCCCCGCTGCGCGGAACGCGTGGAGCGTGGCAAGGAACGTCGCCTGCGGACCCTTCTGGTTGATCGCGCCGCGGCCCATGATCGCCTTGCCCCAGCCGGGCTTGTCGACGATCCGCGCTTCCAGCGGCGGCGACGACCATTCGGCCGGGTCGTACTGTTTCACGTCGTACATGAAATAGATGCCCATCGTCCGCTTCGCCCCCGCATCAAGCGTCGCGAAGACGGAAGGGTGCCCCTTGGTCGGCACGATCTCGACCTTTTGAAACCCCGCGTCCTTGGCAAGCGCCGCCATATACTGCGCGCCCTTCATCATATCGCGGTTCTCGGCGGCGATCGAGGGGAGTGCGATCCATTCCTGAATGCGTTTGATCGCGGCATCGTTACCCACATCGACGGCCTTGCGAAGCTTTGCCATGTCGCCGGACTGGGCGAAGGAGAGCGACGGCGCGGCGGCAAGCGATGCACCAACGATGCCATGGGTCAGAATGTCTCTACGGCTGGCATCGGTCACAGTGCTCTCCCTGTTGTTCAAATCGCTGCGGGTTCATCCCCCTTTGCATCGGTCCCTGTCAACGCCGGGAACAGACGTGCGCGGAAACGGTCCTTGCTGGGGACGAGGTCAACAATCGTATACCCGTCAAGCCGCGCAAGAAAGTCGCGCAAAGCCAGGTTGAGCGCGCCTTGCAGGCCGCACACCCCCGCCACCGGGCAGGTATTGGTCGTGCGGTCAAAACACTCGACGAACGTCCCCGTCGGCTCGAAGGCACGAACCACTTCTCCTGCGTTGATGTCCTTGGCCTCGCGCGCCAGCAGCAGCCCGCCCCCGCGCCCGCGCCGTGCCGTGACATAGCCGAGCGCCGCCAGCCGCTGCACGACCTTCATCAAATGATGCCGCGAGATGCCATAGGCCGTGGCGATCTCGTCGACCGAGGCCTGCCGGTTTTCGGTGGCGAGGAACATCAGAGCGCGGAGCGCATAATCGGTCTGGAGATTGATCTGCATTAAAGTGGTATATTAGATGTTGCTTTGATCGGCAAGCACGCTATAAGTGGCATATCAATTACCACTTATCGAGTCGTTTCGATGCCGGACACCGCCACCCATGCCGACCGTGCCCGCGCCGCCAAACGCGCCGAAGCCGATGCGCTCGGGATCGATGCGGGGTTCATCGACGCCCTCGTCGAAGGCTTCTACGCCCGCGTCCGCGCCGACGCGGTGCTCGCCCCGGTGTTCGCGAGCCGCGTCGATGACTGGATGCCGCACCTCGCACGGATGAAGGTGTTCTGGGCGGCGATCCTGCGCGGCGAAGCGCGGTTCGAAGGCAGCCCGATGCCCCTCCACGCCGCAATTCCGCAGATCGAACGCCCCGAATTCCTGCGCTGGCTCACCCTGTTCGACGAAACGCTCGCCGGGATCGAGCGCGACCCCGCCGCCAGCACCCTTATTTCCACCCGCGCCCGCATGATCGCCGACAGCCTGCTGACCGGCATCCGCATCCAGCGCGACCACCGCACCGACGTGTCAGCCATGAAAGGACTGAGCCATGTTTGAAGACCGTACCGCCGCGTTCGAGTTCGACCTGCCCGATTGCGTCGATGCGGGCGTGCTCGCGATTCTCCATCCTGTGCCAGCTGTGCCGCGTCATGTGCAGCCGGAAAGAGCCGACCTCGAGATGCCGCGCTGGATTTGGCGCGCCATGGCGGGCTGCTACGGCGTCTTCTTCAGCGGTCTGCTGATCGCGACGGGGCACGATCGCGCTGCGCTGTTCATGATAGCGATCAGCGTCGCCTATGCGGCGATGTATTTCGGCACGGCGAGTGTGCTGTTCGCGCAGAACCCGGCGAAGACACCGTCTCCGTTCGCACGCGGCATCGGCCCGCTCGCGACGTGGACCGGACCGATGGATACCACAACCGTCGCGGCACAGGTGCTGACCGTCCCCGCCTGCTTCGCACTGTTCGGCGTTGCGCTGGTCGTCATCCGTGCATTCGCCTTTTGAGTTTGCGTACCCCACCGAGACGAAAGGAAACGACCATGACCGAGACACAGACCACGCTCCGCATCGGCGGAATTGAAGCGATGGACGGCGCCGACCGTGCGGCCATCGGCGGAACCATCGGCCGCGCGCTGATGGCGTTCGCCAGCCGCAACGTCGCGCTACTCCACGGCGTCTATTCGGACGATGCTGACTGGGTGAACGCGTTCGGCAGCGTCAAGCGCGGCGACGCGGAGATCGTCGATTACCTCGGCGGCCTGTTCGCCGACGATAATTTCAACGACGGCGAGCCGGCTGCGCCGCCCGAACTCGCGCTGCGGCGGCTCGACCGCGACCATGCGGTGGTGTCGTGCCACTTGCAGGTGTCGGGCCAAGGTCTGGTCGGCGGCGGCAGCATCGCGTTGCGTGACAATCGCTCGCTGCATGTTGTGTCGCGGCAGAGCGACGGCGCGTGGCAGATCGTGTCGTCGATGTTCATGGATGCGCGGCAGGACGCCAGTTATGCGGGGCATAGTTGAGGCGATGCGGTGGCGGGGCGACGCGGCAAAGCCGCGTCGTCAGTCGCTGCTGCGCGCGCTGGCCGGGCTTGCGCGAGGGCGATTTAGCGCCGCTAAATCGTGCCCGCGCTGCGCCTAGTGCGCCATCGCCTTGTTGATATCCTCGACCATCTTCTTCGCATCGGCCAGCAGCATCATCGTCTGGTCCATGTAGAACACGTCGTTATCGACGCCCGCATAGCCCACGCCGCCCATCGACCGCTTGATAAAGAACACCGATTTCGCCTTGTCCACATCGAACACCGGCATCCCATAGATCGGCGAGGATTTGTCCGTCTTCGCCGCCGGGTTCACGACGTCGTTCGCGCCGATGATGAACGCGACATCGGCCTGCGCGAATTCGCTGTTGATATCCTCGAGCTCGAACACCTCGTCATACGGCACGTTCGCCTCGGCGAGCAGCACGTTCATGTGCCCCGGCATCCGCCCCGCAACGGGATGGATCGCATATTTTACCGTCACGCCTTCCTTTTTGAGCAAGTCGCCCATCTCGCGGAGAGCATGCTGTGCCTGCGCCACCGCCATGCCGTAACCGGGCACGATGATGACGCTGTCGGCCTGTTTCATCATATAGGCCGCGTCCTCGGCACTGCCGCGCTTCCACGGGCGCTGTTCCTTGGCCTCGCCGCCCGCACCGCCGCCGCTATCACCGCCAAAGCCGCCCGCGATGACGCTGATGAAGCTGCGGTTCATCGCCTTGCACATGATATAGCTCAAGATCGCGCCCGATGAGCCGACCAGCGCGCCGGTGATGACCATTGCGGTGTTGTGCAAGGTGAAACCCATCGCCGCCGCCGCCCAGCCCGAATAGCTGTTGAGCATCGACACGACGACCGGCATGTCGGCGCCGCCGATAGGGACGATCAGCAGGAAGCCGATCAGGAACGACAGGATCACAATCGCCCAGAACAGCTCGGGCGTGCCGAGGCCGAAGATTGCGACGAGGCCGATGATCGCGGCAAGCGTGCCGAGGTTGATGATGTGACGCAGCGGCAGGATGATCGGCTTGCCGCTCATATTGCCGTTGAGTTTCAGGAACGCGATCACCGACCCGCTGAAGGTAATCGCGCCGATGGCGACACCGAGGCCGAGCTCGATCCGGCTCGCTTTGGCAATGTCGAGCCCGTCGGCCTGCATGATGCCGAAGGCATCGGGATTGAGGAACGCCGCGATGCCTACCAGCACGGCGGCCATGCCGACAAGCGAGTGGAACGCCGCGACAAGTTGCGGCATGTCAGTCATCTTGATGCGTCGGGCAGTGACGATGCCAATGACGGCACCAATGGCGATGGCTGCGAGGATTTGGAGCGCGGTAGACCATCCGATATCGGCTGGTAGCACCGTCCAAATTCCTGGCATCGAATGCCACTCATGAGACTGTTTGGGATAGTGCGTGACCAGCGTCGTCACGACCGCAATCGCCATGCCGATCATGCCGAAGCGGTTGCCGCGCTGCGACGTCGAGGGCGACGAAAGGCCGCGCAGCGCGAGAATGAACAAAACGCCGGAGATCAGATAGGCGATGGAAACCCAGGCAGGGACCGCGACATGCTCCACCCTAGCGGTCCTTCTTCTTGTACATCGCCAGCATTCGCGAGGTCACCGCGAACCCGCCGAAGATGTTGACGCTCGCCATTACCACCGCGAGCAGCCCGAGCCATTTGCTCGATGCGCTCCCCGCAGCCGCAGCTGCGATCAACGCACCGACGATGATGACGCTAGAAATCGCATTGGTCACCGCCATCAACGGCGTGTGCAGTGCGGGCGTAACCGACCACACGACATAATAGCCGACGAAACAGGCCATCACGAAGATGGAAAGGATGCTGATGAAGTCCATAAGTGCTTCCTATTCCTCCCCGGAACGGGGAGGGGGACCATGCGAAGCATGGTGGAGGGGGTTCGCCACGCGCGCCGCTATCGCGGTGAGGACGCCATCCAAGTTCTGGAAGACGTCGCGGGCAGGAATCCGCAAAACGCGATGCCCATTCTCGCGAAAGAAGGCATCGCGGTCTTCGTCGTAAGTCTGCGCGCCGGCATTGTCATGGAAGCCTCCATCGACCTCGACCGCGAGACAAGCCGAACAACAATAAAAGTCGGCGACGTACGGCCCGACGGGATGTCCCTTGCGAAATTTCACGCCGAGTTGCTGACCACGAAGCTGTGCCCATAGGCGATGCTCAGCGGGTGACATTTCGCGGCGCAAGCGACGGGCGCGATCAACGCCGGGCTTCACCACACGTCGTGCGCCCCCTCCACCACGCCCCGAAGAAGGGGCGCGGTCCCCCTCCCCGTTCCGGGGAGGAATGGCAGAGACCTCGACGTCAATCACCCCAGCAACCGCTCGTTCACGACCTTGCCGCCCTGGGTCAGGCGGATCGCGTTGCCGATTTCTTCGTCGAGCACCGGCTTGCCTGCTTCCTTGTCCCAGAAGGCACTGAGGAAGTTATACAGGTTACGGCTGAACAGCGCACTCGCATCCGCCGCCAGCCGCGATAGCACGTTCTTGTGCCCGACGATCTTGACGCCGTGCACCTCAACGACCTGTCCGGCGACCGCACCCTCGACGTTGCCGCCGCTTTCGACCGCAAGATCGACGATCACGCTGCCCGGTTTCATGCTGGCGATCTGCGCGTCCGAAATCAGGCGCGGCGCGGGCCGCCCGGGTATCAGCGCGGTGGTGATGACGATGTCCTGCTTGGCGATATGCGACGAAACGAGTGCCGCCTGTGCGGCTCTATACTCGTCGGACATTTCGGTGGCATAACCGCCTGCGCCCTCGCCCTCGATGCCCTTTACGTCTTCGACGAAAATCGCCTTTGCCCCCAAAGATTCGATCTGTTCCTTGGTCGCGGAACGCACGTCGGTTGCTGAAACCTGCGCGCCGAGACGCCGCGCAGTTGCAATCGCCTGCAGCCCCGCAACGCCGACGCCCATCACGAAGACGCGCGCGGCAGTCACCGTGCCCGCCGCCGTCATCATCATCGGGAATGCCTTGCCATATTCGCCCGCCGCGTCGAGCACGGCTTTATAGCCGCTTAAATTCGACTGCGACGACAAGATGTCCATCGACTGCGCGCGGGTGATGCGTGGCATGAACTCCATCGCCAGCGCCTCGATCCCGAGCGCCGCATATTCATCGACGCGCTTGCGCTCGCCAAACGGATTGAGCCCTGCCGCCAGCCATGCGCCGGATTTCACGCCCTTGAGGCTCGCCGGCGTCGGCCCGGCCACGCCCAGCAAGATATCGGCGTCCTTGATTGTTGCGGCGCGCGTGCCGGTCGTCGCCCCTGCAGCCTCATAGGCAGCGTCATCGACTGCGGCCGTCGCGCCCGCACCCGCCTCAACCGCAACTGTCGCACCCAGTGCGATAAATTTCTTGACGGTTTCGGGGCTGGCGGCGACGCGACGCTCGCCCTCGGCGGTTTCCTTGAGGACGCCGATCTTCATCAGGCGATAATGACCACGACGATGGCGGTCACAACGAACGAAACGATCGCCCCCCATTTGAACCAGCTCATAAAGCTGTCGTACGACGCACGGTGGGCGGAGATATCCATCGCGCCCGCTTCGCCATTGGTTTCGCCGTGTCCGGCCATGTCATACCCTCTTTGGTCGGTGATTGCCCGATCCGTCCTTAGCCACGCGCCAAGGCGGGTCAAGGGTTTCGCCCCATGTCCAGCGGCCCTTAAGCCGACCTTTACTCCCGCGCACTATGGCGGTCGTTCAGGGCAAGAGTGGACAGCACGCAAACACGATGACGCCGAACGGGACCCGCATGTTGATGCTCGTCGATGCCGAGCCCGCGCAGGCGCGGCTGGTGTCGGCGCTCGCCGCGCGCGCAGGCTGGCGCACCGTCGTCGCGCCCGAGTGCGAAGTCGCGATTGCGACGCTGGGCACCCGCGACGGCATGATGCTCGACGCGATATTGATCGATGTGGGTGACGATATCGCCCCCCTGATCGAGGAATTGCGCGCGCGACGCCCCGCATTGCCGATTCTGATGCTGACCGCGAACAACAGCATCGATGTCGCGGTGACGGCAATGCGCGCGGGGGCATCGGACTTTCTGGTGAAACCGATTGCGCCCGAACGGCTGCTCGCGGCGCTAGAGGCGGCAATCCAGAACGGCACCGATGGCGGCGAACTGCGCCCGCTGACCGAAAAGATCGGCGCGGCGCTGGGTTTCGACGAGATCGTCGGCTCGGCCCCCAAATTCCGTGCAGCCCTCGCCATCGCGGCCAAGGCGGCCCGTGCCCGTGTGCCGATGCTCGTCGAGGGTGAAACCGGCGTCGGCAAAGCGGTGATTGCCGAGGCCATCCACGCCGCCTCCCCCCGCGCCAAGCGACCGCTGGTCGTGGTCAACTGCGGGTCGATGCCGGTCAACCAGATTGAATCCGAACTGTTCGGGCACGAAAAAGGGGCATTCGCAGGCGCGTTCACCAGCCAGATCGGCAAGCTGATCGATGCCGATGGTGGCACGTTGTTCCTCGACGAGGTTGGCGAATTGCCCACCGACGCTCAGGTCAAGCTGCTTCGCGTCCTGCAATCAGGTGAAGTTCTTTCGGCGGGCGCACGCTACCCGCGCGAAGTCGATGTCCGCATCGTCGCCGCGACCAACCGCACATTGTTGGACCGGGTGGCTGCGGGGCATTTCCGCGAAGACCTGTATTACCGCCTTGCCGCCGTCCAATTGACGATCCCGCCGTTACGCGAACGGCGCGGCGACGTCCCTGCCCTAGCCCGCCATCTGCTCAGCCGCATCGCGCGCCAGCCGGGCCTACGCGATCTGGGCATCACCGATGAGGCAATGGCGCTGCTTTCGGGCTATGTCTGGCCGGGCAATGTCCGCCAGCTCCACGACGTGCTGTTCCGCGCAGCGGTCCTGTGCGAGGGCGATGCGCTCACCGCCAGCGATTTCCCGCATATCGCCGCGCAGTCGCTCAATACCCCGCAACCCGGCGAACCCTCGGGCGCGGGTGTGGCGCTCTACCAGCCCGACGGCAATTTGCGTGCGCTGGATGCGATCGAGGCTGATGTGATCCGGCTGGCGATCGGGCACTATCGGGGGCGGATGACCGAGGTTGCGCGTCGCCTCGGGATCGGGCGCTCGACGTTGTATCGCAAGCTGGCGGAACTGGGCATTCAGGACGCCGCTTAAATTAAGCCGCCAATGCCTTGGCGATGTCGCCGACCGAATGACTGGTCAGATCCTTCGAAAGCTCGCCCGCTAGCACCGCACTCAACGCCTTGTGGTAGTGCTTCCGCATTTCGCCGAGCGACTTCGGCGGCGCGATCACGACGAGCGACGCGATCTTTCCCGACAGAACCTGATTGTTCAACCAATCCACCACAGCCACAACATGGCTGTCTTCCTCAAGTCGGCTGGCATCGGGGTTGCCTGAACTGCTGGTGTGGTGCGCCCCGCCGCTTTTGTTGTCGCCGTGGACATCGGGTGCGTCGCACGACGTGAGCGATGGCGGGTTGCCGATGTCGGCCACAGTAAACAACGCGAACTTTTCGCCGTCGACGACAGCGATGGTTGCCCCTTTTTCGATCTTCATTTTGTTTTGCCCTGAAATGACGTTCGATAGCCTAAACCATCGAACAACCGTTTCGGGTGCAAGGGGGCAACGCGCTAGCCGCTAAGTCCCTGATCGCGCAGCCCGCGCCAGATTTTCAGCGCCTGCACCGTTTCCGGCACGTCGTGCACGCGCACGATCTGCGCGCCCTGTTCGGCAGCTTTGAGCGCGACCGCTAGACTGCCCGCCAGTCGCTGTTCGACCGGCACTTCGCCCGCAAGC
Source organism: Sphingomonadales bacterium (assembly GCA_031408195.1). Classification (GTDB taxonomy): domain Bacteria; phylum Pseudomonadota; class Alphaproteobacteria; order Sphingomonadales; family Sphingomonadaceae; genus Sphingomonas_O. Next base: position 45,605 of record JANNVL010000063.1, read on the forward strand.
GCACCGATAAAGCGTTTGCGGCTTGCCCCGACCAGCAGCGGGCAGCCGAGGCCGTGGAACAGCGACAGGCCGTTGAGCAGCGTCAGGTTCTCCGCAACACCCTTGCCGAAACCGATACCGGGATCGACGATCAACCGGCTGCGCGCGATACCCGCCGCTTCCAGTGTCGAGATGCGAGCGGCGAGCCAGTCATAGGTTTCGATCAGCGGATCGCGGTAGGTGCCGCCCTCGTGCGTCTTTGCATCGGGCCAGTGCATGATGACGACGGGACATGTCGCCCCCGCTATCAGCGCCACTGCCTGTGCATCATGGCACAGCGCGGAAACGTCGTTCACCAGCGCCGCGCCCGCCGCCAGCGCCGCGCCCATCACGGCGGCCTTGCGCGTGTCGATGCTGACTGCCACGCCCGCGCGCGCCAGTCGTTCGATAACGGGCTGCGTCCGCGCGATCTCGTCGCCCTCCCAAACAACGGCTGCGCCCGGCCGGGTCGATTCGCCGCCGACGTCGATGATTGCCGCGCCCGCCGCTGCCATGGCAACGCCTGCCGAAGCAGCTGCTTCCGCATCGCCGACATGCTTCCCGCCGTCGGAAAAGCTATCGGGCGTCATGTTGAGGATGCCCATCACCTGCGGCTGGTCGAGGCGCACCGTCCGTTCGCCCAGCGCCAGGGCCACGCGCGGACTGGTCAGGCAGGCGAGCGCGGCCTCAGCAGCGTCATTGTCCGCGACGACCGCCTCAATCTCGCCGACCGGCACCAGGCGCTTCGACACCCGCGCACCGCCCTCGACCGCGATGACTTCAAATGCAGAGAAGAACGACATCCCCCCTGCCAGCCGCATGAACTGGCCGTCGAAGCCAACGGGGGAGTCGATGAACGCGGTAGGCCGAAGGTAGAGCGCCATCGTCAGACCGTCTCGCGCGCCACGCGTTCGAACACGCCGCGCACGTCCGCCGCCGACGCTTCCTTTACCGCGCCCGCGCCGACCTCCGCCTCGCTCCACAGCCACGACCGCGCCGGATCGTCGAGCATCGCCCAGTCGGGGAACAGCCGAACGTCAGCGGGTTCGGACAGCAGCCGGACAACGGCCAGATGCCGGTCATCGCTCTTGATCCGCGCATAGGCCGCCTCGACCGCCGACTCCGGTCCTTCGAGCAACTGCAGGTAAATGTCGCGCCGACACACCAGCGCGCCGGTCAGCCCGTCGCGGGTATTATTGCGGCGCGAGATCGACAAAATGCCGTTGAGCATACCGTCGTCGAAGCCGAACGGCTCGGACATGTAGATCAGTTGGTGGATGGTCATGGCATCCGATTAGGCGAGGACCAGCCGCTCCGATAGCCCGAATGCCGCTAAGCGCCGTCTGCCAGTGCCCGGACGCGGAACTGGATGCGCTTCAGATCGCGCACGGTCGTGCCTTTGCCCTCGTAGACCGATCCATATTCGATCGTGCCAAGCTCGCCCTCGGCAAGTACCAGCATTGGCGACGATTTGCGGGCAACACCATTCGCCGCCGTGGTGACGATGTCCGAGCGCACCGCAATCTTGCCAGGGGCCGCCGGTGACGCCGTCAACGACATCTCGATCCGGCTGCCGTCCTTGCCGTCGAATTTCATCCGCGCGGGTTCGCCCGCCGTGGTGACGAGACGCGGCGACGCGATCACTTCGCCACGGTCGCTGACGGTCATTTCGACGTTGTAGCGCATCGGTGTCGATTCGGGCCCCGGTGAGGTCGAAACGCCAAAGACCGCGAGGCCCAGAAACAGCGCAATGTTGGTGTTCAGCATAGCCGTTCTCCTGCTTAGGGTTCGGTACTCAACAAATAGGTATGCCTCAGTGCGTCGATGGGCTTCACCTCGCCGCCATCGGCATAATGCCAGAACGTCCAGCCGTTGCACGATGGCGCGCCCAGTAGCGACGCCCCCAGCTTGTGGATCGTGCCCGCAACTGTCCCGCACATCAACGACCCGTCGGCACGGACCTTGGCGACCCAGCGGCGCTTGGCGTCGAACACTTCGCTGCCCGCAGGCAGCAGCCCCGTCTCGACCAATGTCCCGAACGCCACCCGCGTTGCCGCCGTCGGGGCCATCATCGTCGTCACTGCACTCTCGTCGAGCGGCAGTGCTGCGGCAATCCGTTCATGCGCGACATCGCAATAGGTCGCATCGCGCTCGATGCCGATGAAGTGCCGCCCCAGCCGCTTCGCGACCGCACCCGTCGTGCCGGTCCCGAAGAAGGGGTCGAGCACCACGTCTCCGGGCTTGGTCGCCGCCAGCAGCACGCGATAAAGCAACGCCTCGGGCTTTTGCGTCGGGTGTGCTTTCGTCCCGTCGCGCTTGATGCGTTCGGGGCCACCACAGATCGGCAGGCTCCAGTCCGACCTCATCTGCAGTTCGTCGTTGAGCGTCTTCATCGCGCGATAGTTGAAGGTGTAGCGCGACTTCTCGCTGCGCGCTGCCCAGATCAGCGTCTCGTGCGCGTTGGTGAAGCGCGTGCCCTTGAAATTGGGCATCGGGTTGGCCTTGCGCCAGACAATATCGTTCAGGATCCAATAGCCCTGGTCCTGGACGTTGGCACCCACTCTGAAGATATTGTGGTAACTGCCGATTACCCAGAGCGTCCCGTCGGGCTTCAATATCCGCCGCGCCTCGGCCAGCCAGGCGGCAGTGAAGGCGTCATAGGCGGCGAACGTCTCGAACTTGTCCCAGTCGTTGTCGACGGCATCGACTCGGCCACCCTCGGGCCGGAACAGGTCGCCACCGAGCTGAAGATTGTACGGCGGATCGGCGAAAATCATGTCGATGCAGCCGTCGGGAAGCCCCGCCATTGCGGCGATGCAATCGTCCATCAGGATCGTGTCCAGCGGCAGGTCGACGACCGGTGCCGCAGCCTTCAGACGTTCGAGTACCCCCATCGACCTGCCCCTTAAGTCCCGCCGCCTGAGTGAGTCAGGGCGAGTCCGGCGTCAAGCACGAAGTTCACATAGAGTCTTAAGAAGGGGCTCTATCAAAAAGAGAACGAAACGAGTCTGTGTGGATATGTAGCGACTCACTTCACACTCAGACTCAACTAATGGGGGTGTGGCCTGCCGGACTCATCCCTGAAAAATATTTCGCGACAGGGGCAAAACTGCGGCGGTGAAGCGGTGTCGGCCCATGTTCCGCGAGCGCGCGCAGATGTTCGGGCGCGCCATATCCCATGTTGCGAACCCAGCCATAGTGGGGGTGATCGAGGGCAGCTGCCCGCATGATCCGGTCGCGGTGCTCCTTGGCAATGATACTTGCTGCCGAGATGCACGGCTCGATCGCATCGCCGCCGACAATGGCGCGCGCCGTCCAGCGCCATTCGGTCACGCGGCCCGCCGGGGTAAGGTTGCCATCGACCCGCACCTCGACAATGTCGTTGCAGCAGTTCAACGCTCGCACCGCGCGGGTCATGGCCAGCATGGTCGCGCCGAAGATGTTGAGCCGGTCGATCTCCTCGACATCGGCCATACCGACAGCCCAGCGACAGCGCCGCTTGATGACGGCTTCGAGCTCGGACCGCCGCGTTGCCGTCAGCTTTTTAGAATCGTCGAGTCCTGCCGGACGCGGCTTGCACAAGACCACAGCGGCGGCGACCACCGGCCCCGCGAGCGGCCCCCGCCCTGCTTCGTCGACACCGACGATCATAGGTCATCATCCGGGTCGAGGCGTTCCTCGATGAAGTCGGTAACTTCATGATGCCCAATCGGGCCGTGGCCGCTGCCGAAACCCGGTGCGCCGAGGATCGCAATCCGTACGAAGCGCACCGCCTGTTGGAAGGCCGCTGTCATATCCAGCCCTGCACCCAGTCCGCAGGCAAGCGCGCTGGCAAAGGTGCAGCCAGTGCCGTGCGTGTCATCGGTATCGAAACGCTTGCCTTCCAGCCGTGTGACTTCCGTCCCGTCGGGCGCAAGCACCCGGTCGACGACATAATAGCCCTCGCCGTGTCCGTCCTTGACCACGACATGGCAGCCATGCCGCCCGATGGCTTCGACGCCGCCGAGCGCCTCGGCCTCGGGAATGTTCGGCGTCGTCACGGTAGCGAGCGCCATCAGCCGCCGAAACGCCATGATTGTCGCCGCATCTGCCAGTTTCGCCCCGCTGGTGGCAACCATCACCGGGTCGAAGACGATAGGCAAATCAACGTGCGCGAGCCGGTCGGCGACCGCATTGGCGGTCTCGGCGCTGCCGATCATGCCGATCTTGATCGCATCCGCGCCGATGTCGCTCAACACCGCGTCGATCTGGGCGATGACCATGTCGGTCGGCAGCAGGTGCACGGCCATAACGCCCAAAGTGTTCTGCGCGGTGACTGCCGTAACCGCTGTCGTCGCAAAGCCGCCGAGCATCGTGACGGTTTTGATATCGGCCTGAATGCCCGCGCCGCCGCCCGAATCGGACCCGGCGATGATGAGGATACGGGGGATCATGCTGCGCCCGCGAAGGGTTGGAAGCTGCCAAAGCTGACGATATGGGAGAGGGGATATGCCCTCCCGACGTAGCTAATCTGTCCATTTATGTTGCAACGCAGCAAGGTTAGAGCAGGCATCATCAACCTACCCTGCCACAGCCGTTAAGCTGTAGGACAGCCCTGTTTGCGGCGCCGCAACTAACCCTTGAACTTCCGCACTGTGGATGCAGGAAACTTTTCAAGCAACGCCTTCGCCCGCGTCGGCCGGTCGGTCAGCTCCCCGCCGCAATTCGGGCAACGCTCGTCGAGCGTGTCGGCACATTGCGCGCAGAACGTGCATTCGAACGAACAGATGAACGCCCCGCCCACCGAGGGCGGCAAGTCGGTGACGCAGCGTTCGCAATCGGGCCGCATGTCGAGCATCAGCGTATCGCTTCGATGCCGCGGTCTTTCACGATACTGAGCAATTTCAACGCAGGGCCGCTCGGGCGTTTCTCGCCGCGTTCCCACTTGCTGACCAACCCGGGCGTTACATAAAGATGACGCGCGAAAACCGACTGGCTTACGCGCTCGCGCTTGCGGATCGCCCTGATCTCTTCGGGTGCGACGTTCTCGACCGGCGTCAAACAAGATTGGTCGAACTTACGCATCGTAAGATCGTCGATCCCGCCGACATCGTGAACATCAGACATCGCCCGGTGAATGACGCCAGCCATTCGGCTACGATACTTCATCCTTCCAACTCCAGTTCGAGCCAGTGCCCGTCGGCTAACAGGCCTTTAATCGCATCGTCGTCCAGACTTAGCACCATCTTGGCTGCGCGTCTCAGATCCTTCAGGTCCGCCTCCGAGATGTTCGCTTCCTCATTCTTTGCGAACACATCGACGAACACGCAACGATGTTCGATCCTGAAAGCAAGCAATACCCGGTAGCCGCCGGATTTCCCGGCACCGGCCCGGGCAACCCGTTGCTTTATAACCTCACTACCCAACCACGCATCGACCAAACCCGCCGAAATATCGGCGACAACAGCCATCAAATTAGCATCTTCAATGCGAAACCGACGCGCCGCCTTCCTGAACTCGCGGGTTAGGAAGGCCCTCATTCTATAGCACTTAGAGCCACAGTTTGCAAGCTCACGCCGCCGCTTTCACCGTGTCGCAGATCATGTCGACCAGCCGGTGCACTTGCGCCTCGTCGTCGCCCTCCGCCATCACGCGGATTAGCGGTTCGGTTCCCGAAGGACGGATTACCAACCGTCCCCGCCCGACAAGCTCTGCCTCGGCCTCGGCGATCGCCGCCTTGACCCGCGCATCGTCGAGCGGCTTTCCACCCGAAAAGCGCACATTCTTGAGCAATTGCGGCACCTTGTCGAACAGGTGGAGCAGCTCGCTGGCCGGTTTGCCGGTTGCGACCAGTTCGGCAAGTATCTGGAGTGCCGCGATCAGGCCATCGCCGGTCGTCGCATAGTCCGACAGGATGATGTGCCCCGACTGTTCGCCACCGACGTTGAAACCGCCGCTTCGCATCCGTTCGAGGACATAACGGTCGCCGACGCCGGTGCGTTCGAGGGTCAGCCCCTCGCCCGACAGATAGCGTTCGAGACCGAGGTTCGACATGACCGTGGCGACCAGTCCGCCGCCCGCCAGCATCCCTCTGCGCGCCCAGCTGACCGCGATCAACGCCATCAACTGATCGCCATCGACGACCTGCCCCTTTTCATCGACCACGATCAGCCGGTCGGCATCGCCGTCGAGCGCAATCCCGATATGCGCGCCGCTGGCCACAACGGTTTCCTGCAACAATGCGGGCGCGGTCGATCCGCACCCTTTATTGATGTTCTTGCCGTCGGGCGTTACGCCCAGGGTCACGATCTCGGCCCCCAATTCCCAGAGTGCCGAGGGGGCGACTTGATAGGCGGCACCATTGGCGCAATCGATGACGATCTTCAGGCCGTCGAGCCGCAAGTCTTCGGGAAAAGTCGATTTGGCGAAGTGGATGTAGCGGCCGCGCGCATCCTCGACGCGACGTGCGCGCCCGATATCGGCAGCCGGAGCCAGCTTCAGCGATCCGCCCAGCAACGCCTCGATCTCGGCCTCGGCTTCGTCGCTCAGCTTGAACCCGTCGGGACCGAACAGCTTGATACCATTGTCCTGAAACGGGTTGTGGCTGGCCGAGATCATGACTCCTAGGTCCGCGCGCATCGTATGGGTGAGCATGGCGACGGCGGGCGTCGGCACCGGTCCGAACTGGATGACATCCATGCCGACACTGGTGAATCCGGCGACGAGCGCGTTTTCGACCATATAGCCCGACAGTCGGGTGTCCTTGCCGATCACGACACGGTGGCGGTGGTCGCCGCGCAGGAAGTAAGTGCCCGCCGCTTGTCCGACCTTCATTGCGATTTCGGGCGTCATCGGCGCGATATTGGTCAGACCGCGAATGCCGTCGGTGCCGAAGAATTTGCGTGCCATCTACCGCCACCCCTTAAAGTCGTGTCATTCCGCTTGGACTGCGGTCGCGCGCCGGTTAGCAACTGGCAATGTCCAACGCCACCCGCATCCTGCTCGCCCTTGTCATCGGTCTTGGTTTAGGGATTGCGGGGGCCGAACTGAATCCGGCACTGGCAGCGAAAGCCGCCGATTACGCCAGTCCGCTCGCGACATTATGGCTCAACGCGCTGCGGATGACGGTCGTCCCGCTGGTCTTTGCGCTGCTTGTCGTCGGAATCGCGCAAAGTGCAGAGGCCGCGCGGGCCGGTCGCCTGACGGCGCGTGCGATGATGTGGTTCGTGGCGATCCTGTGGATCACGACGATTGTGGCGGCGCTTGCCGTCCCCGCGCTGCTTGCCGCTTGGCCGCTGTCGGCGGGCGCAGGGGCGTCGCTAAAGGCCGCCATGACGAGCACCGCGGCGCCGGGACCGGTGCTGGGCATCGGCGAGTTCATCCAGTCGCTCATTCCGTCGAACCCGATTGCGGCGGCTGCGAACGACGCCATCCTGCCGCTCGTGGTCTTTGCGGCGTTCTTTGCCTTTGCCACGCTTCAGTTGCCGGCCGAACCACGCGAACGCATTGTCGGATTCATGTCGGCGGTGTCCGACGCGATGCTGGTCATTATCAGATGGGTGCTCGCGGTTGCCCCCGTCGGCGTTTTCCTGCTTGCGTTCATCGTCGGGGCGCGCACCGGTGCCGAGGCAGTCGGGGCGTTCGTCCATTACATGGTCACGGTATCATCGATGGGTTTTGCCATTCTGCTGTCAGCCTATGTTGTGGCGATGGTCGGGGCGCGGCTGTCGCTGGCGCGCTTTGCCCGCGCGGCTATCGGGCCGCAGGCGGTGGCGATCAGTACGCAGTCGTCGCTGGCGTCGCTCCCGGCGATGTTGACCGCCAGTACGGAACTCGGCGTGAAGGCCAGTGTTGCCGATGTCGTCCTGCCGCTGGCGGTCGCGCTGTTTCGGGCGACCAGTCCGGCAATGAACCTCGCGGTCGCGCTCTATGTCGCACATTGGTACGGGATTGATGTGCCTCCGGCGGCGCTGGCTGCCGGGGTAGCCGTGGCCGCGATTACGACAATGGGATCGGTCAGCCTGCCTGGCACGCTGACCTTTTTCCTCAACGTCGCCCCGATCGCGATCGCGCTGGGCGTGCCGCTCGAGCCGCTGGCACTGCTCGTTGCGGTTGAGACGATCCCCGACATATTTCGCACCGTCGGCAATGTGACGATGGACGTCGCCGTCACCGCTGCTGTCGGGCGGCGCGAGGAGGCGGAAGCCTAACCGCGCGGCGTCAGAACCAGCGCCAGATACCCGCCGTCATGCCTGCGCCCGCCAGCGGATGCGCCCATGTTGCTACCAGCCAGACGACCAGCCCGCCGCCAAGCGCGTGCATCCCCGGCGTCGCTGCGCCCCAGGGGACGCGTCCGGAAACTTGACCGCCAAACGGCCAGTAGCTCGTCCGCGACGTCCAATCGCGCCACGCCGCGCCCATCAACGCTGCCTTCTTGCGGTCCTGCCCCGCCGCCCCGACGAGAGCGAGGAAAGTCACCGCCACACACAGCACGATCACGGCCGGTCGCGGCGCGACAAGGACATGCGACAGCGACCAGAGCGCAAAGCTCCACATCATCGGGTGACGCGTGATCGCAAACACGCCCCGCGCGGGCTGCGCCGCGAGCTTGGCGGCACCCGGCGCGGGCATCGCGGGATTGCGGACGAATGACCCGAGCAACAATATGCTCGCGGCCAGCATCACAATTGTCGACACCAGCCACAACCCGTCGCCGACCGCCCATAGGGACTCGCCATAGGGTGCGTTGCGGAATGCGATTGCCGCTGCACCCAGCGTCGCAAAAGACACGAACACATAGAGCAGCTGAAACCCTGTCTCGCCGAGCCGCGCGACAAGGGGCGCGCGCAGCGGGTGCGACATTGCGAAATGAGTGCCGACGAACAGCGCGAGTGCGGTGATGAGTTGCGTCATAATCCCCCCGATCATTGGTTACCGGTCGTACGCCTTGGGCAAACTGCCCTCCTGTGGTTTCAGATACCGGTCGCGCAGCCGTGTCTGGCGGGTGACAAGGCTCTGTTCGATCCCGTCGATCCAGACTTTCTCGACGCCGCTCGACAGTTCGAGCGGGTCGCCCGACCAGATCACGACATCGCCGCGCCGTCCGGGGCGTAGCGAACCGATTTCGCCGCCCATGCCCAGTGCCTCGGCAGGTTTCGACGTGATCGCCGCAAAGGCACTTGCCCAGTCGAGGCCGCTCGCACCCGGCACTTTGGACAGCGCCACGAGGTTGCCCGCATATTGCGGCGTGCGGATCGGCATGCGCGGGTCGTCGTCGTCGATGGTGCCGACCGAGACCTGCACCCCCGCCGCCTTCATCCGCCCGAAGTTCGATTGTGTCGCCGCGAGTTGTTCGAACGACGCGGGCAAATCATTGAGCGCTGACGCGATGACCGGCACACCTGCTGCCGCGATCTGGCGCGCGACCGTCCAGCCCTCGGTCGCGCCGACCAGCACGAGGCGCAGCGCCGGAAACTCGGACTTCAGCGCCAGCACCTTGAGGATATCTGGCCCGCCCTCGACATGGACGACAAGCGGCATCCGCCCGTCGATCACCGGCAACAGCGCCTCGGCATCGCGGCGCTGAAGCATCGAATCCTTGCTGCGTCCGTCATAGCCCGCCGGGTTGCGCGCATAATCACGCGCCTCGGCCAGCATGTTGCGGAACATCGCGTGGCTCGCCGGACGGCTGCCCCCTGCGATCCGCGCGCCTGCCTCGCCGAATTCGACGAACTGAAACGCCCGCGCCTTGGTCACAAGATCGGTGTCGGTGGCGAGGTCGATGACGGCGCCCTGCCCCGCGAACATGTTGCCCGAGGCGTCGGGCGCGACGACCGCGCGGGTAATACCGCGCGCGCGGTTAACGGCGATGGCGGGAACGCGCGGGTTCAGCCCGTTGACGACATCGAGCGAGGCATTGAACACCGAATTGCGGGCCGCGCCTTCGTTGGTCTGGTCGACTGCATCGACCTCGACAAGCCCAAGCCGCGAGAAGCCCGCGACGATACCCGCTGAAACCCATTTGCCCGTCGCATCGACGATTCGCGCACCCGCTGGAACCGCCACGCCGGAGCCCGCCGCGACGATACGTCCATCGCGGACAACCACGGTACCGGCTGCCGGGGCGGAGCCGTCGCCGATGGCGACTGTGCCGCCGGTGATCGCGATGGTCTCCGCCTGCGCCTTCCAGCCTATAAAGGCTCCTGCGAACCCGCACATAATGCCGGTCATGCCGAGGAGCGAGATGCGCTTGCGCTCTTTCACTTCACATCTCCTTCGCCGGTCTGGCCCAGCTCGAAATCGCTGACCGGGCGGCGCTTCGGATCGTTCGCGTCGTACATCAGCGCGCCGTCGATCCAGACGCGATCAGGCCGCGTGTACACGCTGAACGGGTTGCCGTTCCACAGCACGACATCGGCCATTTTGCCGACCTTCAGCGAGCCAGTCTTGTCGCCGATGCCCATGGCCTTGGCCGGGTTCAGGCTCAGCCACGTCCAAGCGGTTGCCTCCGAAATGTCGATCCCCGCGCGCCGCCCCGCCGCCAGCGCCTTGGCCGCTTCCTGATTGAGTCGCTGGATACCGTTGGCGTCGTCCGAGTGGACGATGGCGCACGCACCCGCATTATGGACCAGCGGGATATTCTCCGGAATCGCGTCATAGGATTCCATCTTGAACCCCCACCAATCGGCCCACATCGCAGAGCAAATGCCGTTGGCTTTGAGGAGATCGGCGATCTTGTAGCTTTCGACGGCGTGGTGGAACGCGGTGATTTTGTAGCCGAACTCCTTTGACAGATCGATCATCTGCGCCATCTCGTCGGCGCGGTAGCAGTGGTTTTGGACAAGGATTTCGCCCGCGAGCACGCCAACCAGCGTGTCCATCGCGATGTCGCGCGTGAGCTCGCCGCCCTTCTCTAGCTTCTTGCGATATTCGACGGCCTTCGCCCACACCCCGCGGTTGACCGCCATGTTGCCCATGCGCGTCGCGGGCATCTGGTTACGGCTGCCATAGACCCGCTTGGGATTCTCGCCGCACGCCATTTTCAGGCCATAGGGCGCGCCGGGAAATTTCATGCCCTGTGCGGTGCGCGCATAGACATTCTTGAGCGTGACCGAGCGCCCGCCGAACAGATTGGCCGAGCCCGGCAGAATCTGGAGCGCTGTCACCCCACCATTGGCAAGCGCGCGGCTGAACCCCGGATCCTGTGGCCACACCGAATGCTCGGCCCATACCTCGGGCCGCACCGGTCCGGTCGCCTCGTTGCCGTCCGAATGCGCCTCGACCTGCGGACTGGGATAGTCGCCGAGGTGCGAATGGATGTCGATGATCCCCGGCGTCACATATTTGCCGGTGCCATCGAACACCGCGATATCCGCAGGGATCGGCGTGTCGGGACCGCCGATGCTGGTGATCTTGCCGCCCGACATGAACACGACGCCACGTTCGATCCGTCCGCCCTCGCCGTCGAGGATCGTCGCACCGCGAATAGCGGTCGGTGTCGAGGGATAGGGCTTGTAGGTCGAGGGGTAAGGGTCGGCGTTCCATTTGGCCGGAGTTACTTTTGCCGAAGCACTTTCGGGCTTTGTGGCAGGTGCCGTGGAACATGCCGCAAGGGCAAAGGTCAAAGCACCGAGCGCGACAACGCGGCTCATGCCGCGTTCTCCTCATCCTTCAGAGTGTCGAGGTGCATCCAGCGTTTGACGATGGGCGACACCAGCAGCACGACGACGCCGACCCCGATCGCGATGAAGCCGAACATCTGGTAGACGTCGAGCAGCCCCTGTTTGGTCATTTCGCCGCCCTCGCCACCAGTGGCTTCGCCGATCTTGCCCGCGACGAAGTTCCCCACGGCGGTCATATAGAACCATGCGCCCATGATGAGCGAGGCGAGATGTTTCGGTGCAAGCCGGTTCATCGCCGACAGGCCGACGGGTGAGAGGCACAATTCCGCCGTGGTTGCGAACAGATAGTACATGAACACGAGGAACACCGGGGTCATTGCCGCCGCGCCATAAGCCTGCGCGCCCCAGACGAGCACCAAATTGGCAAAGCCCATCTGCAGCAGTGCGATGCCGAACTTTGCCGGGGCGGACGGTTCTTTTCCGCGCTTACCCAACCACTGCCACAGGCCTGCAAACAGCGGCGCGAGCAGAATGATATAGATCGGGTTGATCGACTGGAAAATGCCCGCTGGGACACCGCTGCGATCGACGAAGCGGTCGGTAAACAGGTTCATCGAACCGCCCGCCTGTTCGAACAGCCCCCAGAATATCGGATTGAGGCTGATGAGGAACAGGATCGCGAACATACGCTCGCGCGGTTCCTTCGGCAGCTTGAAGCTCTCGTAGAGCACATAGCCCAGCAGCGCGACGCCCGAGACAGCGAGCAATCCCTGAATCACGCCCTGCGACTGGACCAGCGCCCAGATGACCGCGACAGCGCCAAGGCCGATGCCGTACAAAGTCCATTCGCGCGCTTTCGACAGCGGTGCGGGCGCTTCCCCGGCTCCACCCAGTGCCGCTTTGCCAAGTACGAATACAACGAGCCCCGCGACCATCCCGATACCAGCCAGACCGAAGCCCCAGCCCCAGCCGATGGTCTGACCAAGATAAGCGACGAGGATCGTGCCGATGGCAGCACCGACGTTAATCCCCATGTAGAAAATCGTATAGGCACCGTCGCGGCGGATGTCGGTCAGCTTGTAAAGCTGGCCGACCATCACCGAGATATTGGCCTTCAGGAAGCCCGAACCGACGATAATGAACGCCAGCGCTGCCCAGAACACATTGATTGTTGGGTCGTCCTGTCCGCCGACTCCTTCGACAGCCATCAGGCTGTGCCCTGCGGCCAGCAAAATGCCGCCAAACAATACTGCCTTACGCTGTCCGAGGTATCGGTCGGCGATGTAACCTCCGAGCACCGGCGTAATGTAAACAAGGCTCGTGTACGCCCCGTAAATCAGGCTGGATTTGGAGTCCGAGAACAGCCAGTGCTGGGTCAGGTAGAAAATCAGGATCGCGCGCATACCGTAGTAGGAGAACCGCTCCCACATTTCGGCGAAAAAGAGCATGTAGAGCCCTTTGGGATGCCCTGCGAACTCGGGTTCGCGCTGGGTCGCGACTTTCGCCCCGATTGCCAGAAAAATGCCAAGCACAACTACCGCGATCACCACGATCCAGTCGGCCTCGTTCCACAGCGACATGTTTTTCAAATCATCGAACCCCTTTTGAACGCGTGCAATGCCCGCGAAACATTATTGCGCCAGCCTAGCGGCGATTTTGCGGCTGTGAAGCGCCTTCTTGTGGGGACGGCCCAAGCGACGGGACGAGCGGTTGTCCTGCCGCCTGTTGCGCGCGGACTTCGGCCAAGGCGGCGTCGATGGCCGCAATCCGTTTGGGCCAGCGCGGATGGGTGCCGTCGGCGAGGATGCCGTAGTCGGCGCGCTTCCTGAGTGCTGCCCAGAATTGCGTTACGCCATCTAGGTCGTATCCCGCCTTTGCGACCAACCAGACGCTAAGCCTGTCCGCCTCATATTCGGCCTGTTTCGACGGCGTCTTCAGCAGTTTGTGGCGCAGGATGTTGTGCGAAAGCTCATGCGCCATCAACGCCGCCAGCATGTCGTCGGTCGGCGTCGATTTCATCATGCTGTCAGAGATCGACACATAGCGCCCGTCGGCCTGGGTCTTGCCGAGACCGCCGCGCACGATCTGAAACCGCGAACTGCATCCGGCAGCGACCGTATGGTCCAGCCGCAAGGTCGCCGGTCCGCGCCGTACCGCCAGCGCAATCTTGCCGCCGACGGCGCTCTCGATTGCCGATTCGACTTGCTCGACACGCGCATAGGGGTGTTTCAAAGGCTGTGGGGTGATCGCGACGCCGTTCACTTCGACAATCGCGTCGCCGGCCCGCGCACCACCGGTTGCCGTTCCGGCCACCACGCCGACGACCGTCGGCCCCTCACCCAGCCCCAGCGCAATGCGCGCATCGTCGCGCGTGTCCGCCGAATATTGCGCGGCGTCCTGCACGACCAGTCCCGCCAAACTGAGCGACTGGCCCGGGCAGAACGCTGGCCCCGCCGCTAGTGCCAGCCGCGTGCCGATGGTCGCAACGCGGACATCCTGATCGGCCAGCGAGCGCAACGCAGCCTGCTGGGGTGTCAGAATCAGGGCAAGGGCGATCAGGATCATGCCCCTTCCCTAGCCACAGCCTTGCCGCTGCGCGAGGGCACTGTTAGCCGCCCTGGCATGTTCAACGATATTTCTTCGCCGCTCGCGCTGCTCCACACCCGGCGTTCGGGCAAGCCCCGCGACATGATTGCGCCCGGCCCGGATTTGGCGCAATTGCACGATATCCTGTCGGCGGCGATCCGCGTGCCCGACCATGGCAAGCTTGCGCCGTGGCGCTTCGTTATCGTCGGCACCGACCAGCGCGCGGCGCTCGCCACCGTCATCGTCGATGCCTATCGCGCCGAAAAGCCCGAGGCGGGACGGCTCGAAATCGAAGCGATGGAACAATTCGCGCATCAGGCACCAACGCTGGTCGTGGCGTTGTCGGCGGTAGTGGCCGAAAGCAAGATACCGGCGTGGGAACAGGAACTGTCGGCGGGCGCTGCAATCATGAACCTGTTGCTCGCGACCCATGCGTCGGGATTCGTCGGTGGCTGGCTGACCAGCTGGCCGGCCTATAATGACACGGTCCGCGATGCCTTTGGCGGCCCGGGCGAGCGGATCGCAGGCTTTGTCTTCATTGGCACGCCCGGGCGCGGCCTCGAGGAACGCCCGCGCCCTGATTATGACACCGTTGTCCGAAATTGGATCACCCCGACCGCTTTGGCATAAATGACGTGACTCTTATGGTCGGTCGGTGTATTAGTGTCGCATGACAGCCGTGGAGAACACCCCAGCCCCCGTCTACCTTCGTCTGCGCGGTTTGCTGGCGGGGTCGATACTGGCGGGCGAATATAGCGAGGGCGACCAACTGCCCTCGGTTCGTGCCTTTGCTGCCGAACATGGGGCGAATCCGCTGACTGTCGCCAAAGCCTATCAGACATTGCAGGACGAGGGCTTTGTCGCGGTCCGGCGCGGCGTCGGGATGTTCGTGGCCGAGGGGGCGGGCGAACGGTTGCGGATCCAGGAGCGCGAGGTTTTCCTGCGCTTTACCTGGCCCAATGTCCGCGCGCAGATCGACCGGCTTGGCCTCGATCCACGCGAACTGGTCGAAAAAACCTTCGCGTAACTTGACGCTGGCTGCTTGACCGTCACGCCGGGTTCGCCGACAGCGTCTACCAACGCCCTATGGTCCTGAAATCGCTTTTTGCCCGCAAGCCGGTTGCCCCGCCCCGTGCCATTCCTGCGGGAGAGCGCGTTTATGCGATTGGCGATGTTCATGGGCGACGCGATTGTCTTGACGCTTTGCTGATTCGTATCGGGGAGGACGACCGCGAACGCGGCGCTGCACGCACGACGATCGTTCTGCTTGGCGACTTGGTCGACCGCGGCCCCGAGTCACGGGGCGTGATCGAGCGGCTGATGCAGCTTGCACAGGTGCGGCCGTGCATCTTCCTGATGGGCAACCACGAAGAGGTGTTCATCGATGCCTGGGAAGGCGACGAGGCCGCCGCACGCCTGTTCCACCGGATCGGCGGGCGTGAAACGCTGTTGAGTTACGGGGTGACGGTCGACGATTATGACTCCGCCGATTTCGCACGCCTGATCGTCCTGCTTGCCACACATGTCCCCGCCGACCACATCGCCTTTCTTCGCGGCTTTCGTGACACCTATCAGTCGGGCGATTACCTGTTCGTCCATGCCGGGATTCGCCCGGGCCGTCCGATCGAAGAGCAGGAACCGACCGACATGCGTTGGATCCGCGATCGTTTCCTCAACGATCCGCGCGACCATGGGGTGGTCGTCGTGCATGGCCATTCGATTGCGGCGGTCGTCGACGATCTGCCCAACCGGATCGGGATCGACACCGGTGCCTATGCCAGCGGCAAACTGACAGCGGTTGGCCTCGAAGGCGGCGAACGCTGGTTTCTGTCGAGCTGATTGCAGCGTTTACCCAACCACAACGGTAATGCGCTAAGACGGCCAAGAACCCGCGCAGGAACTGAAGACTTCATGGCCCCTAAACAGCAAACCAACGTCGCCGTCCTCGGCCTTGGCTATATCGGCCTGCCCACCGCAGCCGTCGTTGCGCGTTCGGGCGCGGCGGTGCTTGGCATCGATATCCACCAGCACGTCGTTGACACCGTCAATTCGGGCGGGGTGCATATTGAGGAAGTCGATCTCGATGCGCTGGTGCAGGGCGTCGTCCAGCGCGGGCTGTTGCGCGCCTCAACCCAGATCGAGCCGTCCGACGTTTTCCTGATCGCAGTGCCAACCCCGTTCGACGACGACCATGCGCCCGACGTGCGCCATGTCCTGACTGCCGCGCGCAGCATCGCGCCGGTGCTGAAGGTTGGCGACATCGTCATCCTCGAATCGACGTCGCCGGTCGGCACCACCGAACAAGTTCGCGACGCGCTGGAGGCATTGCGCCCCGATCTGAAATTCCCACACGCGGGCAACGGTGCCGCCGACGTTGCCATTGCCTATTGCCCCGAGCGCGTGTTGCCCGGTCGCATCCTCGTCGAACTGATCGACAACGACCGCTGCATCGGCGGGATCACCCCGCGCTGTGCTCGCAAAGCACTGGCCTTTTACCGGACGTTCGTACGCGGGGCATGCATCACGACGACCGCGAAAGTCGCCGAGATGGTCAAGCTCAGCGAAAACGCGTTTCGTGACGTGAATATCGCGTTCGCCAACGAACTCAGCTTGGTGTCCGACAAGCTCGGCATCGACGTGTGGGACGTGATCGCGCTCGCCAATCGTCACCCGCGCGTCAACATCCTGACCCCCGGCCCCGGCGTCGGCGGGCATTGCATCGCGGTCGATCCGTGGTTCATCGTCCACAGCGCGCCCGAGTTGACGCCGCTGATCCGCACGGCGCGCAACGTCAACGACGGCAAGACCGAGCACGTCATCGCGCGCGCCTCGGCGTTAATCGAAGCGGAAGCGGGCCGCGTCGCGCTGCTCGGGTTGGCGTTCAAGGCGAACGTCGACGATTTCCGCGAGAGCCCTGCGATGAAGGTGGCCGAGGTTCTGGCCGCCAAGTTCGGCCCGCGCATCGCCATCGTCGAACCGCATGTCGCCGAACTGCCTAAAGTGCTGTCGGACACCGGCGCGACGTTGATCGATATCGACAGCGCGCTCGCAGACTGCGACACGATGATCGTGCTGGTCGATCACGACATCTTCAAATCCGTCCCCGCCGACGAGCGGGCGGGCAAGATCGTCTACGACACAAGAGGCATCTGGGGGGCCGCGTGACCCGCGTTCTGCCGTTCAGCAACGCCGCGATTGCCGAGGCTGCTGCGATTATTGCCGACGGTGGTATCGTCGCAGTGCCGACCGAGACGGTCTATGGTCTTGCTGGCGATGCGACGAGCGAGGCTGCGGTTGCAGCTATTTATGCAGCCAAGGGGCGACCGAGCTTCAATCCGCTGATCGTGCATGTCCGCAATCTGGCGCAGGCGATGACGCTCGCCGTTTTCGATGCCGGGGCGGAAGCACTCGCCGAAGCGCACTGGCCGGGTCCGCTGACGGTCGTCTTGCCGGTTCGCAAAGACGCAAGAATGGCCAAGGCCGTCACTGGAGGCCTGCCCACTGTCGCAATCCGCGCCCCCGCCCACCGCGCGATGCAGGCGTTGCTTGTAGCCACGGGCAAGCCGCTCGCCGCGCCGAGCGCCAACGCCAGCGGGGGTATCAGCCCGACCCGCGCCGAGCATGTGCTGCGAAGTCTCGACGGGCGCATCCGGCTCATCATCGACGATGGTGCGACCTCGGGTGGCATCGAATCGACGATTGTCGCGGTAACTGACGGGGGGGTCCGCTTGCTACGCCCCGGTCCAATTGTAATCGACAGTGCGGCGCGCAAGAACGGCTCAAGAATCGAAGCCCCCGGCCAACTCGCCGCGCACTATGCGCCATCCAAACCGCTCCGCATCGACGCCACGACTGCCGAGCCGGACGAGTGGTACATCGGTTTCGGTCCCATCCCCGGCCACACCACGCTTAGCGCCACCGGCGATCTTGCCGAAGCCGCCGCGCGCCTGTTCGACCTGCTCCACGATGCCGACGCGAGCGCCCGCCCGCGCATCGCGGTTGCACCGGTCCCGCACACCGGCATAGGCATCGCGATCAACGACCGCCTCGCTCGGGCTGCGGTCGGTTCGGGAGGCGGCGCATGAACATCCTCGTTACCGGTGCGGCCGGTTTTATCGGCCATGCCGTGACCAAGGCACTCCTCACGCGCGGCGACAGTGTGACGGGCATCGATAATCTCAACGATTATTACCCTGTGGCGTTGAAACAGGCGCGACTGGACGACCTCGACAAATCGGGTTTGAAAGGGTTCACTTTCCGCCAGATCGATTTCGCCGACGACAAAGCGCTCGATGCGGCGCTCGCGGGCAAAAAGTTCGACGCCATCGTCCACCTCGGCGCTCAGGCAGGGGTTCGCTATAGCCTCGAAAATCCACGCGCCTATGTGAAGGCGAATCTGGTTGGCCACTTGAACATGCTCGAAGTCGCCCGGGCGTCAGGCACGCCGATGGTCTATGCCTCGTCGTCGTCGGTCTATGGCGGCAACGTAAAAATGCCGTTCGCGGTCGAGGACCGCGTCGACCACCCGATGTCGCTTTACGCCGCCACCAAAAAGGCCGACGAGCTGATGGGCGAAACCTACGCCCATCTCTATCGCATCCCGCTCACCGGCCTGCGTTTCTTCACCGTCTATGGCCCCTGGGGTCGCCCCGACATGGCCCCGTGGCTGTTCACCAAAGCAATCCTCGCGGGTGAGCCGATCAAGGTGTTCAACCACGGCAAGATGCAACGCGACTTCACCTACATCGACGACATCGTCGCGGGCGTGCTGGCGTGCGTGGACCAGCCGCCCGCCGATGACGGCACAGCGAAACCCGGCGGCAGCGTCGCCCCGCATGCCATCTACAACATCGGTAACAACCAGCCCGAAGAGCTGATGCGATTTATCGAGATCATCGAGCAAGCGACCGGCAAAACCGCGATCAAGGACTTCCAGCCGATGCAACCCGGCGACGTCCCCGCGACCTACGCCGACATCGACGCCATCGCCCGCGACAAAGGCTATACGCCGACGACGCCGTTGGAAATTGGGCTACCGAAGTTCGTGGAATGGTACCGGAGCTACCATCAAGTCTAACCCTGTCCGCGGCATCGCTGCTGCGGGTGTCATGCCGACCTATTGATCTTTTCCAGAGCAATCCCCGCAAGATTCTGCGACCGGACCACCTTCCTGATCTGGCGCGGGCGTAGACCCGCCATAGCCTCGAATTGCTCAAGATGGGCCTGAAGCGCGGCAGTCCGGCATTTCCACACCCTATTCGCCTGGTTGATCACGACCGCAGAATCGCCGACCAGCACAAATTCCTCCACGTCCAGCGACTGCGCGACGCGCAGTGCAGCGATAAGCGCGAGCCATTCGGCATCATTGTTGGTGCCGGTGCCAAGGCCGCGAAAATAATGCGTGACGCCGCGCGCAACGACAGCAGCCTGCATCAAACCGGGATTTGGCTGGCATCCGCCGTCAAAGAAGATTTTCAACCGGCGGTTTGGCATAGCATCCGCAACGCCGGATCAGACGGCCACACCCTTCAACCGGTCCGCATGTTTCTTTCGAAACTTGGCGAGCTTCGGCGCGACGACGATCTGGCAATAGGGATTGGCCGCGCCTTCGCGGTCAAAATATTCCTGATGATAGTCCTCGGCAATATACCAGTCGGACAGTGCCTCGATGGTCGTAACGATGGGCCGGTCGTGGTCGGCCTGCGCGCGGGCGATGGCGGCGCGCGCCTGCACTTCCTGCTCGGGCGAATGCGGAAAGATCGCCGAGCGGTATTGCGTGCCGACATCGTTGCCCTGGCGGTTGAGCTGCGTCGGGTCGTGGATTTCGAAGAAGATGTCGAGAATTTCATCGAAGGTTACCACCTCGGGATCGAACACCAGCCGGATTGCCTCGGCATGGCCGGTCGCGCCGCCGCAGACCTCGCGGTATGTGGGGTCCGGCACATGCCCGCCGATGTAACCGCTCTCGACGCTCTCGACGCCCGCAAGTCCGTCGAACACGGCCTCGATGCACCAGAAGCATCCGGCGGCGAGCGTGGCAGTTTCGGTAGTCATCGGTGATCTCCTTTGCTCAGGAGATAGGGTGGCACCGTCAGGCCGCAAGCTCCTCCGCCGTCAACGTGTACAACCCCGCCGCGCCCGCCGTCGCCGACATCGCCTTGCCCAACGCCTCGGGCACGAGATGGTCGAGGAAAAACCGCGTTGTTGCCAGTTTCGCCTTCAGGAAAACCGGATCGCCCTCCCCCGCTGCTAGCCGCGCTGTCGCCAGCTTGTTTTGACGCGCCATCAACGCGCCCGCCGCCATCACCGACACCATGTCGAGGAACGGGTAGCTGCCCGCCAGCCGGTCCTCCATGCTCGTCGACAACATCCAGTCTGCCGTGCTGTCGACGGCATCGGCCAGCAGCAGCAAAGCTGGTTCGCCCGCCGCGTCGCTGCGCGCCTCAGCCACCAGCGCCTTCAGCGCCGCTCCACCGTCGCCGGTGAGTTTGCGACCGACGAGATCCGCAGCCTGAATGCCGTTGGTGCCCTCGTATATCGGCGCAATGCGGGCATCGCGGTAATGCTGCGCCGCGCCGGTTTCCTCGATAAAGCCCATGCCGCCATGGACTTGCACGCCCAGCGACGCGACTTCGCAGCCGATATCGGTTCCCCATGCCTTAACCAGCGGCGTCAGCAAATCGACCCGCGCTTTCGCTCCCTCGGTCCCCGCCCGCGCCGCGTCGACATTTGCCGCCGCGCTGTAGAGCAGCGCCCGCGCGCCCTGCGTCAGCGCTTTCATCCGTAACAGCATCCGCCGGACATCGGGGTGTTCGATGATCGGCACGCCTTGCACGCGGTCGCGCGCATAGGCGACCGCCGCTTGTGTCGCGCGCTCGGCAATCTGCACGCCCTGCGACCCGACATTGAGGCGCGCGTTGTTCATCATCGTGAACATGGCGCGCATCCCGCCCATTTCGGGGCCGATCAGCCAGCCCTTGCAGTCGTCATTGTCGCCATAAACCATCGTGCACGTCGGCGAGGCGTTGATGCCGAGTTTATGCTCGATCCCCGAGCAGCGAACGTCGTTGGCGACGGTGTGCGCGCCACTGTCGTCAGGCCGGAACTTAGGCACAAGGAATAGCGAAATCCCCTTGGTACCCGCGGGCGCGTCCGGCGTGCGGGCGAGCACAAGGTGGACGATGTTGTCGACAAGATCGTGTTCGCCGAAAGTGATGTAGATTTTGGTCCCCTTGACCGACCAGCTGCCGTCACCATTCGGCGTCGCGGTCGACCGCAGCGCGCCGACGTCGGATCCCGCCTGCGGTTCAGTCAGGTTCATCGTTCCAGACCACTCGCCACTGACGAGCTTGGGCAGATACATCGCCTGTTGCTCGGGTGTGCCGTGCGCGTGCAGCGCCTCAATCGCGCCCGACGACAGGATCGGCAGCAGCGTGAACGCCATGTTTGCCGTGCCGAGATCCTCGAATACCACGGTTTGCAGCGCAAAGCCCAGCCCCTGCCCGCCGAATGCCTCGGGCGCATCAAGCGAACCCCAGCCGCCATCGACATAGTTACGATAGGCGGCCTTAAATCCGTCGGGCATCGTCACTGCCCCGTCGTTCCAGCGGGCGCCGACCGTGTCGCCCAGGCGGTTCAGTGGGGCGAACTCGCCAGCAGCAAAGGCTCCTGCGCCGTCGAGGATGGCATCGACGACGTCAGCATCTCTGCTGTTGTCGGCATGGTGGCCACTGGTATGCAACGCAAAACGCTGGTCTAGAGTCATGCTGTTAGAGATCATAGTGTCGACGCTCGCTGTGTTCAGGCGTGTCATCACGCTCGCGCAGGAATAGCTATTCCAGAGATGTTTTCCATATGTACCCAATCGACAATGTCGGAGCTGGGCGCAAATTCAGGAACGATCACTCGCAACAACGAACTTACCAGCGTGACGTCATGTGCATAAAGAGCTTGTTCGAGTTGGTCCAACAGCGGCGCAAGCTTGGATTGCGGAAGGCACGATTCGCGTGCCTTCATGATCAGCGGATGACTGGTTGCAACGGGGTTTTCGCCAATCAGCAATTCCTCGTACAACTTCTCTCCGGGCCGAAGCCCGATGACGTCGATCTCGATCTCACCATCAGGGTCATCAGCATCGCGCACCGCCAAGCCCGACAGCTCGATCATTTTGCGCGCAAGGTCTGCGATGCGGACGGGTTCGCCCATATCGAGAACGAACACTTCACCTCCGCTGGCCATCGCTCCGGCTTGAATAACCAGTTGGGCCGCTTCCGGTATCGTCATAAAGTACCGTGTAACCTCAGCGTGCGTGATCGTAACCGGGCCACCGGCCTCAATCTGTGTTCGGAACAGTGGTACGACCGATCCGCTCGAACCGAGGACATTGCCGAAGCGCACCATTGACAATCGGGTAGTGTTGCTCTCCGCCGCCAAGGCTTGAAGAGCTAGTTCAGCTAGTCGTTTCGACGTTCCCATGACATTGGTCGGCCTAACTGCCTTATCAGTTGATACCAACACGAAGTCATCAACCCCGTTTGCGATCGCTGTGCGTGCAACGATGACCGTACCGAAAACATTGTTACTCACTCCCTCGATCGGATTATGTTCGACAAGTGGCACATGTTTGTAGGCAGCTGCGTGATAGACAGTCTGCGGCTGCCACGTCGAAAAGATTGATTGCATACGCCCAACGTCCAGCACCGACCCGAGCAATGGAACGATACGGACTGGGGACTGGGGCCCGAGCAGTGCCCGCAGTTCGTTATCGATTGAATAAAGTCCGAATTCGCTGCGCTCGACGAGCAACAAAACTTTCGGCGAAGCTGCAACGATCTGACGGCAAAGTTCGCTACCAATCGACCCACCAGCGCCAGTCACAAGAACAGTTTTGTCGAGAATATTCTTCGAAAACAGAACATTGTTGGAGAAGGCGGTATCGCGGCCCAGCAAATCCTCGATATCGAGTGGCTTTAGGCTATCAACCTGAAATTTTCCGCTGGCGACGTCCATAAAGCCAGGCAGCGTCCGTATCTTGACTCCCAAGTGGCGCAGCGAATCGATAATCTCTGCCCTTCGCTTGCGCGTCGCAGACGGAACGGCAAGCAGGATATCAGTGATCGACAATCGGTTGACGATCTGGTCGAGATCGCTCGGACGGTAGATTTTTTGGCCATTGAGCACCGACCCATGAAGTGACGGATCATCATCTACGAACCCGCGTACCCGCATTTCGTTGCCGCCTGCGATAGCTGCTGCCAGCTGGCGTCCCGACGATCCCGCACCGTAAACGAGAACCTGCGTTTGCTTATGCCCGGACAAGTGGAGTCCGAAAAAATAGCGCGCCAATGCGCGGGTTCCGGCAATTCCCATAAGCAGGAGGATGGGCTGGATAAGACCAATCGTGCGTGGGACGCCATCAACCCCCGCAAATGTGAACACACCCGCATATATCAAGCCATAAACGAAACATGCACGGGCAATGCCAATCAGCGCATCAAAGCCAGAAAACCGCGAAATAGAGCGGTAAATGCCGAGGAACCAGAAGATCGGGAGCGCGCCGAGCGCTGCGAGAAATGCCGAAACTTGGCTGCTTCCCGGTGTTATCCAGCTACCCAATCGCAAGTAGAAAGAAAACCATACGGTGAATAAGACGATCGTAAGATCGAGGACGATCGCCATAACGCGTTTGGCTGAGCGTGACTGTGCCGCTAGCGACCTAGGCCGTCTCAACTGTGCCGACCCCACTGATGCGAACATTTGCAGACTTCCTCAGTCGCACCGCGTCGAATGGAGTGGCGGAGGTAATCGTCCGTAGGCGCGAACTGCCAGTGACTTCGAACCAATGTACACAGACCAAAAAAAGAGCGCCTTCACCGAGATGAAGGCGCTCTCTTCTTGCCTTGTTATTGCAATCAGCGGCTGACCGTCTTGCCGCCGTTAGCGGCAATGATGATGCCAACAATGACAGCAGCACCGGCGAGTAGGCCAATGATAAGACCGCTACCGGCCTTGTTGCCATCAGCAACTTTCGCGCCAACGCGAACTGATTTGGAAACCGACAGCTTCGACGCTGCCGGTCCGGCAGGCGCAGCAGCAAGCACTGGGGTTGCCGTCATGGCAAGCGCCGCGATGGCCGCCATGGTAACTTTTGCGAAACTCATAATACACTCCCTTTAGAAATCGTCATTGTCGGAAAGCCAAGCCGCACACGTTTGAACGCGATTGGCAACAAACGGAAAATCGGTAACGCCCGTGTCCCGACCTGCCCGCGCTTAGTGAACCAATGTTAGATATTTGTGACTGACGAAAAAAACGCCGTCGCAAATCTCACACCGGTTAGAGTCCCACTCAAGCGACTTCCGCGAATCGCCATATGTGGCTCTATGTGCCAAGTCAACCTTGCGACACACTTGCCGTGCTAATCGCGAAACTCCATAGCACCGCATGCCTTGCAAAGCTTGGCTTAAACGCATCGAACGCCAGTCTTTTTCTCCGGAGTGTGTCCATGGTCGATTTTCTACCTTTTGCCCTACCGGATCTCGGCGAACGCGAAATCGCCGCTGTTGGCGAAGCGATCAACTCCGGGTGGGTAACGAGCGGACCCAAGACCAAGGCATTCGAATCCGCCTTTGCTGCCTATCTCGAGCGGCATGACACGATGTCGGGCCAGCCCGAACTGAATGCAATTGCCGTCAATTCGGCAACGTCGGGTCTTCACTTGGCCCTAGAGGCAGTCGGCGTTGGCCCCGGCGATGAGGTTATTGCGCCTTCCCTCACATTTACCGCAACCATCGAGATCGCCAGGTATCTCGGTGCGGATGCAGTGCTCGTCGATGTCGATCCGGTGACGCTGAACATCGATCCAAAAGCGTTGCGTGCTGCAATCACACCACGCACTAAAGCAGTTATGGCGGTCCATTATGCCGGGCTGGGCTGCGAGATGGCTGAGATCCACGCGATAGCCAAGCAGCACAATCTTCGGGTCATTGAGGATGCCGCGCACGCTTTGCCGACAACAGTGCAAGGTGCGATGGTTGGCACGCTCGCAAGCGATGCGACCGTCTTCAGCTTTTATGCCAACAAGACAATTACGACCGGCGAAGGCGGCATGATCGTAACACGCGATCCAGAACTTGCTCGTCGTATGCGGATTATGCGTCTGCACGGGATTGATCGCGACGCGTTCGACAGGTTTCGATCAGAGACAGCAAACTGGTATTATGAGGTTGTAGCACCGGGCTTCAAATACAATATGACCGACGTAGCAGCTGCCATGGGCATCGTACAACTCGAGCGGCTGGATGGCTTCGTGGTCCATAGGGAAGCTTTGGCCCAACGCTATCACGATTTACTGTCCGATCTGCCATTAATCTTGCCGTCTTCTGCACAGCAAGGAGATCGCCACGCTTGGCATCTCTATGTCATCCGGCTCGCGCCCGAGGCAATTGCGCGCGGTATCGACCGCGATGGTGTGATTGCCGGACTTACTGCACGGGGCATTGGCACCAGCGTTCACTATGTCCCTCTCCATCGTCAGCCGTACTGGCGCGACAGATATGCGCTGTCGCCAACCGATTATCCCGTGGCGGAAGCTGCTTATCAGACAATGATCAGCATCCCTCTTTACACAAAGATGACAAATGCCGATCAGGATCGCGTGATCAATGCGCTGCGGGAGCTGCTTGGATGATTGCGAAACGGTGCTTTGACCTGTTGGCCGCCGCTATCGGCTTAATCGTGCTGGGCCCGGTCTTTGTCGCTCTAGCAGTATGGATCGCAATCGATTCAAAGGGGCCGGTCTTTTTCAGGCAGATCCGCGTCGGCATGGGCGGCAAGCCGTTCAAGATCCACAAATTCAGAACGATGCGCACCGAAACCCAAGCAACTGGGCTGCAGATTACAGTTGGGGCCGATCAGCGTATTACTCGTGTGGGACATTTTATTCGTAAATACAAGTTGGATGAACTTCCGCAGTTAATTGATGTATTTATAGGAAATATGAGCCTTGTTGGCCCACGTCCTGAAGTACCTTATTATGTGGATAAATATCCTGAACCCATCCGCGCTACAGTATTGAGTGTTCGGCCAGGAATTACAGATTGGTGTTCAGTTTTATACCGAAATGAATCGGAACTATTGGCTTCAGCGCCAAATCCAGATTTATTCTACACCAACATACTTATTCCAAAAAAACTTGAATATCACCTTAACTATGTAAAAAATCGTTCCTTTGGAGGAGATTTGCTTATAATTCTCCGGACACTCACTGCGCTGGGTAGCAAGTGAACCGAGTCGATATGCAATTATTCACAACAACGTAATTTCGGTTACAACAACGCTCACCGGTAGATCTGCTGATGAATTTACTCCCGACAATTTCAACCAGATGGCGCGACAGCGACCATTTGAATTAAATGGGATACTAGTTATTGTCGTGGAAGTCCCGCGCTCGACGATAATTCTTTGCAACAGATCTTGCGTAGGGGTAGCACAGATCACTGAAATGTCGATCCCTCGCGATGTCACGTCGGCATCGAATGCCAATGATACCGAGAAACGGTGATTTTCTGGCGAAATGAAGAATATTTTGGCCAACAATTCGCCAACTTCGCCAGGAGCCGCACTCAGCCGTATACCGGAGCGTTTTCGCTGATCATCAGGCGCTGCATCATTCGCCATCGTCGCCTTTGCCGCCATCCGCCACGAGAACGGCACCAACATGGGATCGACCATTTCGCCGTCGAAGTCGGTTCGCTTCAGCATATCCGCACGTTGCGGATGGACCGACAGAAAAAATGCCCGAGCTTCGTCGGCTGCACCGCCCTCTGTCAGTCGAGCCAACACTTGTGTTTCAAGGTCGCGGTAGACCTGACCGGTAGCAAGTCCACCCCCTGCCCGGATCGATTGGGCAATGGACGTTGCGGCGTTGCCCGGCCCGAGCGCGTAGCCAATCAAGGCAACCAGCCACTGCGGGTTGCGGCGGTAATATGGCGCAAACGCTTGCCTGACTTCGGCGTCGCCAAGCGCCGTAGTCAACACAGGGAGCAGAACGTTTTGACCCTCAGGATTCGTCCGCAGGCCGACATCATAAGAACGCAGCGCCGCCGGAATGTCATTTCGGGCAACAGCGCGTTCGATCAACGCCAGCTGGGCACCGAAATCGCGGCGCGACAACTGCGTCGACAGGTCGATCAACCGGTCTGCATGACCTGATCGTTCGTCAGCATAAGCCACGAAGGCAAGGATGCGGACCGCGCGCGGATTGAGCGGCTGCGTCAACAGGGCACCGCGTGCAAGACTCGCAACCTTGGCAAGCGAGGTACGCGCTCCAACAGCTTCAGCGAGCAACCTGTCTGCCCGGAGCGCAGCAATATTGCCGTCTTCCCCGGTGAATCGGATGATCGAGGGGGGCAGTCCGTCACCGACGACGTTGATGACGACAGCAGATGTGGCGTGATAAAGAGCCAAAGCCGCTACAACGGAGAGGCATAAACGATAAACGAACAGAAACCTTGGCATCTGCCGTTTAGCTTCCACCGCTCTTTGTTTCACTGCCATACCCGTAGCCATAGCCATAACCATAGCCATAGTCGCCATGACGCGAACTGAGTTTGGTCAGAATCACGCCAAAGATATGCGCCCTGACAGCTTGGAGTCGGCCGAGCGAATTCTTAATGCCGCGGACGGCGACACCGTTCGCTTCAACGACGAATACGCACCCTTCGACCGCACGCGACAAGAGCGGCGCGTCTGCAAGTCCAAGAATAGGCGGCGTGTCGATGACAACATGATCTACCTCGGTCAACAGTTGTTGAACTAAAAGCGACATGCGGTCCCCGCTCAGCAACTCGCCCGCGCTGGGCGGCATAGGTCCCGCTGTAATGATACTAAGCCCCTTTGCGCCTGTAGGCTGGACGAACTTACGCCAGTCATCGTCCCCCGACAGGAAGTTGCTGAGGCCAGCCTGGTTCGAGAACCCAACCAATTGATGGACCGAAGGTGATCGCATATCGGCATCAATCAGCACGACCCTTTTGCCTGTTCGACCAATCACCGTCGCCAAGGCATAACTCGAGGTACTCTTGCCTTCGGTAGGACGCGTACTGGTTACCATCAACGATTTAGGTATGCCATGGCTGGTCGAAAACGCCAGATTCGACTGTACGCTCAAATATGCTTCGGAAAGGACCGACTTGGCGTCGGCAAGCTCCGTAGCCGAATCCGGATTTGGCACTCCGGGGATGCTGCCAAGCAGGGGAACATTTAGCAGTCGTACGACCTGCCCCGGCTCGCGCAACCCTTCGTCCATCTGTTCGAGTGCAAAAGTTACACCCGCTGCAGCCACCAATCCTATCACAAACGAAACTATAAGGTTCAGCGGCAGGCTTGGCGCTGAAGGACGATCTGGTAATTTCGCCGAATCCACGACGACAATATTGTTGGCACCGACGCCAGCAACCCCGATTTCCTTATACCGCTGCAACAACGCGTCATACAATTGGCGATTGGTGTCGGCCTCTCGCTGGTAAATGTTATACTGGATCGTATCTCGCTGCTGGACGCCGAGGCGCGATTTCAGGGAGTCGACTCGCTCAGCCAGCCCCTGTTCGCGCCGTAGGGCATCCGCATATTCCGCGCGACGACTAGCACCGACTCGGCTCTCTTCTCGAGCGATGCTGGTGTCGAGGATGCGAATTTGCTCGGCAAGCGCTCTCGCGGCCGGATAGCCAGGCTCGAACTGAACGAGCAGCCGACCGTATTCAGATGCCACCTCAGCTCGCTTTTGCCGAAGCGACGAGATCGCCACATTGCCCAGCGCTTCGGGCGTTGCACCGCGCTCTGCACTGCCGCCGGAACGCGCTTCGGCTGTCACGCGATCAGCGCGTGCGCGCGCAAGCGCTTCATTCAGAGCTTCGAGGTCGGTCGTCGCAAGCGTGCGCTGTTCGGAGGTCTTGCCATCGATGCCCTGCGTCCGGCTCAGGGTTATAATTCCCTTGTTCGCGGCATAGTTGACGACATCACGCTCGGACTGCTCCAGCCGTGCGCGAAGTTCGGCGAGCCGAACCTCGAGAAACCGGCGCGCATCGACGGTCGAGGAGTATCGACGATCCATGCTGGCTTGGATGAATTCCTGCGTCCATGTGTTGGCGATGCGGGTCGCCAATTGTGGCGAACCGCTGGTGTAGTTTACATCCACTAAGCTCGAAAGCCGGATCGGTGCTACACCTACGTTTTTGAGCAGGAGATCGGTCGCGCGCTTCTGGCGCTTGGCCAATTCTGCCGTGGTCAGCATTTTGCTATTGTTCTGAGAAAAGATAGATCTGTCTGTTGGCGAAACGCCATGCGATTCGAAAAACGAGTCGTCGCGGGCAAGATTCAGCTCTGTGGCAACCCTCTCGGCGAGCGAACGGGCTTCAAGAAGAGCGTATTGCGTTTGATAGAATTCGAGATCGCGCCCGACATTGGTAGATTCCACTCCCTCGACCTTGGTGATGTTCTTTTGTTCGCGGCTGATCTCGATCCGGGATTTAGCGGTATATTTCGGCGTAGCCAGTAGCGTAGCTACAAGGCCCAGCCCCATCGAAAACGCCAAGATGGCAAGAATCACCCATTTCCAGCGCAAGAGAATTTGCCAATACTGCAGTAGAATCGGCGGCATTGAACCGCTCTGGTCGACCGACTGATCCATTCCACTCATTGGAGCATATTCGACCATAGCGACTTGGTTCGCTTGCAAATTCATCTCGTTAAATCCGTTAAATGCAGAGACCTAGCCGGTGAAACTACTGTCACCTGCTCTGCAGGGCGACAACCAGCGGCGTCGAAATCAGTGGCACGATTGCCAGAAAATCTTTGAAAAGCCGTCGGGCCTGAGAATCACCGACGACGACGACATCGTTGGCAAAAACTTCGGGATCGCTATAGGCTCCATTACGGATAGCCTTCAAATTGTAGAGAGCCGCCAGTTTCTGGCCTTTGACCGTCCTGAAAATCACGACGTCATCAAGTTTGGCGAACTCCGACGCTCCTTTAGCAGTCGCAACTGCTCGCATAAGAGTCATACGACCTATGACAGGATACAAGCCCGGCTCGCGAACCTGACCATCGACCGTAATGACTTGGCTGACCGTTTCTTTTAAGTTCACTGTGACCTGCGGGTCACGGACAAAGCGAACGCGAAGCCTATCCTTGAGAATTTCTTCTACCTCTGCTGGTGTGCGCCCTGCCGCCTCAACGGTGCCGGCGAGCGGAAACGATATCCGACCGCTTGCATCGGTTTGCACTTCCTTCTTGCTCAATTCCTCGATGCCGAACACGTCAATAACAAGCCGGTCGAACGGTCCGATCAGATAAGGTCGATCCACCGTGACAACGTCAGATCGATCAGGTTCGGGCAAGACATTGCTCGACACCACTTTTATCGACGGATCCCCCCCAAGTGCACTCCGTCCACCGCAGCTTGCCAGCGACAGCGCGAGCACCACGATCATTCCTACTTTCGACATCGGCACGCCCTTTGAACACGATCGGCTCGTTAATCGAGACGAGACGAGACTTCCACCCCCGATGTTGCCTCACTGATCTTTTTGAGGCTTTACCGCCGTTCCGACCAGCAAAACTCCTGCAAAAATCGCCACAACAGACAAGGACGGGACCCGCAGGGGATAATCGACCAAACTAGCGAACCCCAGCATAGTAACAATGGCGGCACCGGCCCGACGCTCATTGCGTCTATCGGCGTCACCGGTCTTAAGCAGCAACGCCTTGCCGACCGCCCACACGCCGCCGATGCAAGCAATGGCGAGCAGTAGTGCGCCCGGTGCGCCGCCGGTCAACAGAATTTCCAGAGGTTCGTTGTGCGCGTGATTTAGGTACAGCGGGCTGAGGAGAGCATTGGGCTCACCAATCTTATAGACATCGGCAAAGGTTCCCACGCCGGATCCAACCGGAAAATAAGTACCTATTGCCGAAGCAACCGGCCCCCAAAACGAAAAGCGTAGATCATCGCCGGCGCCTCCGAGCAAGCGCTGAACGGCCTCAGCGCGAGAGAATATCATGGCCAAGCCGATCAGGATGACCAGCGCGCCCCCTCCCGCGGTTACCCATTTCTGTAACTGACGAGGCGATAAACTGCGTGAGTGCGCTCTCAAACTGGTCGATGCGATCCAGACTCCGGAAGCCAGTCCAACGGCGGCGGTTACCAGACCGGCTCGGGAACCAGCCACAAGCACGAGCATAATCATCAGTGCGGCTAAAAAACCCGCCACCCCAACGCGAATAGATCGATGGTTCCGGCGGCGATCGTTGAATACCGCTAAGGCAATTAGCGGAAACAGGCATGACAAAAAGACCGCCTGATGGTTCCGGTTTGCAAAAAAACCGATGGGTGATCCATCGTCAGCATATGCAAATAGAGCTGTCGATATGCCAGTTCCACCGGTTATCTGCGCGACCCCAAGCAACAGACTGACGAGACCGAAGGCCACGAAAAATTCTGCCAGCAGAACTCGTGAAGATCCGTTGAGTTGCACCAACAGTATGAGAGCTGCCAAAGGCGTCGCTAGCGCATACAGTGCATTGACTGTCATTGCAGGCACCATCGAAATCGGTCGCCAAGCATCAACTATCCCGGATGCAGCATCGACATCAGCTATGATTTGGCGGCCCGGTAAACAGCTCCAAATCGCGGGCGGAAGAGGAACTAGATGTGCCACTATCAATATGATCGCACCCGCGAATATCAAAAATAATCCTTGGTAATCGCGGACGTGTTCGCGTGTTAGGCTCCATAAACCAATCAAACAAAATATAATCGACAATGGCCGCAAGATAATTAAAGACGGAACATCGTGGCGTGAGCTACCTCCACCAATAAATACTGTGATCAGCAGGGCGATAATCATAAAAAAAACGTAATTTTTTCTGAGATTAGACCTAAATGACATTTTATTTATCTTCGGTTACATGGAGGGAGGTTTATATCATATACCATAGTATACTGACCGGAGTTAATACTTATAATTTTAAAACCATTCGAAAAATATGTATTTATGGCATGAGTATTGTCGGCATTGACATATAAGCCAACTTCGCATTGCCGCGCTTGGCGGGCATCGGCAATCATTCGATCCAGCAGCTGGGTACCGATACCAGTACCCTTTTCAATCACAGCAATTGACAACAATAAGAAATCAGGAACAGCTTTAGCCGTCTTAACGGCAGAGCGGCGAAACGCCCGAATCACTATCTTATGCAACGCTATGAGCGGATTCGATAGTGCCGATGCGATTAAAGCGCGCCGCCATTTGCGCTCGAACTGAGCGATTTTTTGCGGTATCTGTTCACCGTAGACCGCAAAGCCGACGATTGCGCCGCAGCGCTCGGCAAGGAGGATTTGCGTGCCGCCACCGCAAAAAAAACCATAATAGCCGACTAGAACCCTTAGCGGCAGCAACGACGTAAAATGCTCGCGCGAGTATGCAAGCTTATGAATCCGCCCAATTTCGGCCAGATCAGAGTGTTCTCCAGCCCGGAATGTGAGCACATCGAGCCCAGTGGTCGTCGCCTTGCTATCCACTAGTTGCGTAACCCGGCAATAGAGCGGACCGAATCAACCACATGCTGCACCTGTTCGTCGGTCATCGTCGGATCGATAGGCAGACTGAGTAAAGTTTCGGCCATTTTCTCAGCGATCGGAAATGTACCACGGCCCAGACCAAGCGAACGGTACGCGTCCTGCAAATGCGGCGGTATCGGGTAATGAATGAGCGTTTCTACGCCATGCCCTTCCAATCGTTGGCGCATTTCATCACGGAGATCGGTCCTTATGCAATAAAGGTGCCACGCCGAGGTCGCGCCCTCAACGGGATGCGGCAAAATGACGTCGACATCGGCTAAACCCCGCTGGTACAGATCGGCAATCGCCCGACGGCGGGCGTTCCAGACCGGCAGATGCCGCAATTTTGCTGAAAGTGCCGCAGCCTGAACAGGATCGAGCCGACTGTTGTAGCCAACGACTTCGTTGACGTAGCGTTCACGCGAGCCGTAGTTACGCAACATGCGAATGCGTTCGGCCAGCGACTCATCGTCGGTTGTAACGGCTCCGCCATCGCCTAGCGCTCCCAAGTTCTTGCCCGGGTAGAAACTCCAGGCCACTGGGTTGCCATGCCCGCCGATCGGTACTGATCGATAAGTAGCACCATGCGCCTGCGCGGCGTCTTCGAGCACCGTAAGCCCGTGCTCAGCAGCGATGGCGCCGATTTTGTCCAGCTCGCAAGGCTGACCATATAGGTGGACGGCGATAATCGCTTTCGTCCGGGTAGTAATTGCCGCCGGGATACGCGCTGCATCGATATTGCAAGTGGCATAGTCGGGTTCAACGCCGACGCATGTCGCACCGACCTGCGAAACCGCCAGCCATGTCGCAATGAACGTATTGCTCGGCACGATCACTTCATCTCCTGGACCGACGCCCAAAGCGCGCAACGACAGGTGCAAGGCGTCGAGACCATTAGCGACACCTACGCCGACCCGTGCGCCGCAAAAAACGGCAAATGCACGTTCGAAACTAGCAACATCTTCACCGCCGATATACCAGCCGGAGCGCAGCGACGAAAGGACCGCTGTTTCGATATCGTCACGCGCGGCGTCATAACCGGCCTTCAAATTCAGGAATGGCACTTTCATATCTCGCCCTTCGCAACAAGAAAACGGGCGTAATCCCGGAAATAATCTGCTTCATCAAAATGCTGCGAAGCAAGCACCATACAAACTGCGCCTTGCGAAAAATTCCTCAAATCGCGCCAGATCATCGGACAGATGTACAGCCCCTGCGCCGGATCCGATAAATGGACTTCCTTCGTCTCACTGCCATCGTTCAGAACGACGTCAAACGACCCCGAAATCGCAATGAACAACTGACGCAGCGCCCTGTGACCATGAGCACCACGTTCGGCACCTGACGTAACATTATAGAGGTAGTAAACGCGCTCTATCGAAAAATCGACATGATTTCCGCCCTCGACGAAGGCCAGACTCCCACGAGCATCGTGCCGCGAGGGCAGGTCGATAAGGACACAATCGCCGACACCGGTCTTCATTGTTCGACCGTTCGAACATGACGCGCGGGGTTGCCAACGACGAGACTGAACGGCTCGACGTCCGCCGTAACCACGGCACCTGCGCCAATCATCGCGCGCTCACCAATGCGAATGCCGGGCAATATGATTGCGCCCGCGCCGATCGTTGCGCCTTGCTCGACACGCGTTTTCTGAAAGCTGTCAGAATATTGGCGGCTTCGCGGGTAAACGTCATTCGTAAATGTGGCGTTTGGTCCGATAAACACGTCGTCGGCAATACACAGGCCGTCCCAAAGATAAACGCCGGATTTCACCGTAACACGATTCCCCACGACGACGCCGCCCTCGATCAGGACATGCGCGCAGATATTACAATCGTCGCCAATGATTG
This sequence comes from Sphingomonadales bacterium, assembly GCA_031408195.1. Lineage (GTDB taxonomy): Bacteria > Pseudomonadota > Alphaproteobacteria > Sphingomonadales > Sphingomonadaceae > Sphingomonas_O. The sequence continues at coordinate 80,278 of JANNVL010000063.1, forward strand.
CACCGGCTAGGATAACGACGAACTGCCAGACCCGGGTCCGCTCGCCGATGGAGCAAACGGCAACGTCGGCTGATGCGTGAATGGCTGCCGACGGTGCGATCTTCGGAGAATCTGCAGAGGTAATCATCGGTTCCGTCTCACCCAATCCAGTCCGACATCGTGGACAAAATGAACAAGCATCGCAAGCAACCAACGCCAAGGCGACACCAAGTGAAAATTCTTGGCTAGTATCTTGGCCTTTTGCTGAAATATAGATGTGCGTGCGCTAACCTTCATCGTATTGCCCGCGTGACTACGGTAATACAGCAACGGTATGGGCACGACAGTGAAGGGTGTTGCGGCAGCTGATCTGATCACGAAGTCCCAGTCTTCTTCTTTGAGACTAGTGTCGAACCCGCCAATTTCGTCATATAGCGAGCGGGCAAAGACCATTGTTCCCGCCGGAACGCCCTGCCGGACAAACACACGGTCGAGAACGCTACCGTCAAATGTCGAACGGGGGAACACCCTGCCCTTTTCAGGTAGGCTGTCGTCAGTGAATTCGACTGCCTGACTGTAAACAAACCGCGATGTTGGCACGAGCGCCAACGCCTCAAGCTGCAAGCGAAGTTTGTCAGGCGCCCAAAAGTCGTCCGAAGCAAGCAAGCCAATCCATTCACCGGTCGCAAACTCGCGCACACCACGGTTGAGCGTCGCACACACGCCGACGTTAGCCTGTTCGATCAACCGAAAGCCGTGTTCGTTAGCAAGCGGACGCAGCCGATGCACCGTATCGTCGCATGACCCGTCATCGATGACGATCAGTTCGACGTTCGAATAGGTCTGGGCCAGCACGCTATGCACGGCACGCTCAATGAATCGCGCATGATTGTACGACGGCATGATAACAGAGACCTTCGCCGAGATGGAGATCGCTGGTAGATCGACCGTCAACGCTGTCGCGACAACCTGACTTTCGCCGTTCATCGGCCATCCACCTGCATCGGCCGGACGACGATGAAAAAAATAGCAAACAAAATGCCGAGCCCTCCCGTCAGAATACCGGCCAGTAAGTCTATTGAGTTAATCAAATTTGCCATCGGCACGAGAAAGGCACCACCAACGAACGCATAACCAAAACGTCGCCCCAGGACATCGATGGCATAGACAATAATCGAAAGCAGAACGGCATAGGTGGCAATTCCTGCGGCACCGGCATTCATATAGCCGTTGGCAATCCAACCAGTGTTTGCACCAACCGAGATATCCCCAGTCATCACTTTACCGATATAATTAACCGAATCGATGGGCAGATTGGAGGAAAAGAAACCAAGCCCTACCCGGCTCTCTGCCCAATATTGAAAACCGATTTCATCGAATTCTCGGAAGAAAAAATAATGTATTTGAGCCGGAACAAAAACAAAACGATTTGCGAACGAAGATCCCAATACAATTTCAATCAATCCGCTTGAATAAATCGTAGATAAAGAAAGAGCAATAAGACCCCAAGTGAAATATATAATCCCAGATTTATTAATAATAATCAAATACCCGGCAACCGCAAATAGTGGATAAAACATAAGTGCTTTATGCGATGACAAACCAAAAAATAGTAATCCTGCCAACATGCAGTAGCCGCCGATTACCCAATTTCTTTTCACTAGCGCACCGGTCATGATAAAACCGGCCAACGGCCCGGCGGCAAAAGGAAGGAGATAATTCAGTGGGAAGTATAGAGAATAATTAAAATCGAACCGAATGTCATAAATATCGAGAAATGAAAAACTAACACGACCGCCAACGTGGATAGCAAGCAAGAAAAGTACTGAAATAGACACCATGCAGAGTGCAATAAGATTTATTTCAAATCTATGAGTCTGAATTAATTTTTCGAATAGTCCAATTTTCGGATAAACATTTGCAAGCACATATACCATCCATGCGCCTGCATACATCATGATTAAGGCACTAGGATCACTACTCTGATGAGTCGACAGCGAAGTCGCAGGAATCAACAAGAGGAGGGTGGAAAGCCAGATAAACATCGAGCTAAATTTTACAACTCGCGTTGGAATAGCAAAAGCGCTTACCGTAAGCAGTGCATACTGAATCCAGATTTCATTGGTCGGATTTGCTTCAAATGAGCCGAAAAAAAACTTGGGCGCGACGACATTGTCGTACATACGACTGATCACCCAATAATATATAAATAGCGACAAGACGACAATTGCACGCATGCTGCGCGCTTCGCCAAACAATGCCAGCCGCCGCGGACGCGGTGAGTGGTTCGCTCCGAAAGCGATATCAGCATTAGCGCTTTGGGGCGAGCTGGTCATATGCGTCGATCAAGATTTTGGCTTCATTAGTCCAAGTAAAACGCTCGAGTGTCATAACACGGCCCTGAGCAGACATACGCTCACGTATACCGGCATCGTTGGCCAAGATATTAATTGCCGATGCGATCGCGTTGCCTGATCCTGGATCGACACATAGGCCGCATCCAGCAGCCTCGACAACCGACCGCCATAAATCAAAATTCGAACAAACGACTGGAATTCCTGCCGACATATATTCAAATAACTTGTTAGGCTGCGAGTTTATGTGGTTGGGCGCTGGCAAGAATGTTACGACACCGGCGAACGACCGGTTGTAGACATCGGCTACTTGATCGCGACCGACCTGGCCATAGAAAGTCACACGCGGCCAATTACGGTGCTCGTGAACCGCCCGACTCACATCCTCGCTTGCAAACGTTCCCGCCAAGAGGAATGCAACTGATGGATTGATATCATCGAGCGCATCGAGCAACGGAATGATTCCGCGTACGAAACTGATTGCGCCGACGTAGCAAAACGCATCGCGTAGTTCGCCGGGTTTCTGCACGATCTGCGAGAACTCTTCCGGCATCGGATAGTTATTGACCGTCGCGACGTTTGGCATGAACTGCGAGAAGTAGCGGCCGATATGTGGGGTTGCCGCCACGACCAGATCGAGGCGCGGCACGACGAACCGTTCGAACGCACCAAAGGTCACCGCCACAAGCGACCGCAGTGCAGTCGGTAGCCATTCCTTGGTGACGATATCCTCGCGATAGCATTCATGCGAATCGTAAACGAGTTTTGCCCCCGTCTTTTGCTTCAGGCGGAGCGCATAGGGCAGCAATTCGGGATCATGGAAGTGATAAATGTCAGCATTCTCGGCAAGCGCCAGCCGGTAGACGGTATGTGCACGACAAAACATTCGCTGTAACCGCCCCCCTTCATTCGGCAAGCCAATGATCTTGACAGTTGGCGAAGAAACCTCGGCGTCTACAGCGATCAGTGTCACTGCAAAGCCAGCTTCAGCAAGGGTCCGGCATTCCTTGTGAAACACCCGAATATCGTTTGCACGATGGACCGAACTGAAATGACAGACACGCGCAGTGCGGTTAATCTCAGGCATCAACCAAAGGCCCGTAAGCTCTCGACAATGCGCGCCGCAGCCGCCCCATCGCCATAAGGTTGGCTATCTCCGATCACCGGGCTGCCTACAACAGCCAAGGCAGCATCGAGATCGTCAAACCCTGGCCGCGCAAGCCGGTTCCAGCCCAATTCAATCAGTTCGACCCATTCGGTCTCGTCGCGTAGCGTGACACATGGCACCCGATGGAAAAAGGCCTCTTTCTGCACACCACCGGAATCGGTAGCAATTATCGCTGCATTGCGCTGCAGCATCGTCATGTCGAGATAACCGATTGGTTCGGTGATACATATCGACGACGGGATTGCGAGCCCGAACTCGGCAATGCGTCGCTTAGTACGTGGATGGAGCGGCAGCACGACTGGAAGCTTCGTGCGCCCGAATGCTTCAAGAATTGCAGCAAGTTTGACTCGATCGTCGGTATTTTCCTGACGATGAACGGTCGCAAGAATGAACTTATCCTGCGTCACGCCAAGCGTTGTGAGGACGGCACTACGCTGCTCGGCAAGCTCAGAAAACATCAACGTCGCGTCGAACATTACGTCGCCGACGTTTTGTACCCGCGGCTCCCCGACAATGCCCTCTGCTGCCAAGTTTTTAACCGCACGAGCGCTTGGTGTAAGCAAAATCGTGCTTGCATGGTCGGTCAATACACGATTGATTTCTTCGGGCATCCGCGTGTTGAACGACCGCAGGCCAGCTTCGACATGGGCAATCGGAACGTGCAGCTTCACTGCTGCAATGGCACCGGCTAGCGTTGAATCGGTATCTCCGTACACCAACACCCAATCGGGGTGCTCGGCGATGACGACGCGTTCGATTGCCTCGATCATGCGACCGGTGTTTTCGCCGTGCGACCCACCACCGATACCAAGGTGGTGCGCGGGATCGGGAATACCGAGTTCACTGAAAAAAATCGACGACATGTTCGTGTCGAAATGCTGGCCAGTGTGAACGAGCACCTCGGTAACTCCTTCAACTTTGGAAACCGCCAGTGAAAGCGGAGCAGCCTTGATAAACTGGGGGCGCGCGCCGATGATCGTCAGGATTTTCAAGTCGGATTCCATTAGTCAGCAGTACCGGATCGATGCGTCGTGGCGACGTCAGTCAGACCTTTATCGAACTATTAGCGTACCAGCGAGCAAAATTCACCCAGCGCCAGACTTGCCAATTCAGGGGACCCGGTCGGGCGATTGCTACATCGAACGCGGCCAGCAGCGCATCGCGGCGAATGAAGGGGATGGCTTCGACGCTTTCGGCGATCATCGTCCGCAATTGCGAAGAGCGGCTGCGTAACCACTGACTTTCAGGCGTGGCAAAACCGATCTTGTCACGTCTGTCGAGGATTGCATCGGGCACGATGCCGCGCATGGCCGCGCGAAAAATACTTTTTGTCTCTCCCCCTTGCGAGATCAGGTAGTCCTCGGGCAGCGATAAAGCCAGATCGGCAAACCCGTTTGTCAGGAACGGCACCCGACTTTCAACCGAAAACCGCATCGAGTTACGGTCGGCATGGCGCAGCAGCGCGGGAAGCCCACGTTCTTCGACAGATTTACTCAATTGCTCGACGACACGACGGCCCCGCCACGCAGCCGAACGCGACGGGCGCGCTTCGGTGAGCCTAACGGCACCGCCATCAAGGAACTCGGGCGTCAACCAAGCAGGGCGAAAATCACGCCCGAGATGACGGCGCGCGCGCGCATAGAGATTGTCGGGCAACACGACCCGACCGAGTTCCATGACAGCGCGCCAGTAGCTGCGATCCGGCCATTGTGCCCATTGCCGGGCAAAGTCATGCGCGCCAGCCAGATTGCCCCGTTCGAGAAGGCTGAGCAACCGAAAGCCGGGATACCCTGTGTAGCCCGCAAGCAATTCATCGGCACCTTGTCCGTCGAGCGTGACCGTTACACCCGCTTCGTGCGCCAGCTTGAATACGCGATACTGTGCATAAATGCTGGTGCTGCCAACCGGCTCTTCCTGCGCCTCTATAATATCATCGAGATCGGCCATCATGTCATCGACCGAAACCGTGATCTTGTGCGCCGTGGCGTCGGTTTTCGCGTTGACGAGATCAACCCACTTCTCTTCGGAAAGCGCGGTGCCCGCCGCGATGTAGCTAAACGTGCTAATCGGTGCGTGCGGCTCGACATAGCGCATGGCACAGACCACCGCCGACGAGTCGATCCCTCCCGACAGGGCGGCACCAAGTGCGACGTCGCTGCGTAGTTGTAGCCGGATATTCGTCAGGAAGGTCTCCCGCACGGCTTCGACCGCGTCGGCATGCCGCATCGGCTGCGATACCGGGGATGCCTGTCGTCGCCAGCGCTGCGGATGCGCGACCACATTACATGTCAGGTCAATTTCAACGAAATGACCAGGCAGCAAATGCCGTACACCTTCGACGAAACTATGGTCGTCGCTATCGTAATCGCCGTGAACGAGATAATCGTAACAGCGCTGATGATCGGCGCTGGGTGCAGTGCCGCGCAGCGCAACCAGCGCCCGCTGGGTCGAAGCAAAACAGAACCGGTCGTGCTCGGCATGGTAGAAAAACGGTTTGATGCCGAAGGCATCGCGCGCGCCGACGAGCGTATGGCGCTCACGGTCGTGAACGACGAAAGCAAACATACCGTCGAGACGCGGAAGCGCACCGGAACCCCATTGCTGCCACGACGCCAACAAGACTTCGGTATCCGATGCAGAATCGAATTTGCGACCGAGCGCCATGAGTTCTTGTCGCAACTCCCTATAATTATAGATTTCGCCATTGAAGACGATGGCATATCGCCCGTCGCGCGAAACCATTGGCTGGTGCCCGCCGCGCGACAAATCGATGACGGAAAGCCGCGCATGGCCGAAGGCCACGGTGCCACATGACGCGCGCGAAACCTCGACTCCGCTGCCATTGGGGCCGCGCAGGCGCAGCCGCTGCAGGGCGTCGGTCAGCAGTGTCTCTGACGCAGTCGGTTCGCTCTGCCAAAAGGCACCTACGATACCGCACATGGCCGCTAATACCTCAAAAGCTGGATGACGATCACGCCGACGCGCCACTCGCTGGCGCACAACGATTCCGCTCGTATCGCCGCGCTGTCCACCACACAAGCACAACGTAGAGAAGGTACATCGCGATTTCGCTGCAAAGGAACGCAACAAGCATCTGATCGAAGTCAAGCCATTGCGTTGCGACGGAAAGAACCGAAAGCGTGACAACAAAGTATGCGATCTGCCACGACGACCCGAGCGCCAACTTTCCCGTTAGAACGAAGGTGCTTGAGACTGGCGCTGCGGTCATGCGACAAATGACAGGGACGAGCGAGACAAGCAGGAAATAGCGATCGGTTCGCCAGCCGTCACCGATGAGCAATCGCATGACCGGCTCGCCGAATAAAAAAACGGCGACGAACACAGCCAGCGATAAGCTGCCAAGAAATGCGATAATGCGCAGCATGAACGGGCTCAAGGCAGTACGCGCACGCGTGATGTCGCCGGCATATTTAAAGTAGACTTGCGCCACGGCAACGCCCGTCAGCGTCAGCGGTGCGCCGATAAGGCGCTGAACCTGCGCGTAGTTGCCGGCATCGCTTTCGCCATAGGCCGCCGCGATGAACAGTAACGGCAGCGCGAGCGCGACGACATCCAGCAAGGCGACCGGAGTTGTCATAACGGGATAGCGCCATTCCCGCCGCAGAGTTTCGCGCGTGTCGCTCCATCGAGAATCGAGCCGGATCCGCCGGAAAGCCACGCTTGCAATCAAGAGTGAGCCAACCCATCCAAACAGCGCTGCAACGGCGAGGTTGGGCTGCAGTACCAGCGCGATCACAACGAAAACGAGCGGTTGCGCGATGCGGATTGCTGAGGACGTGACAAACCAGCCTGATCGCGTGCAGAGCGCACTGCCTACAGCCGTGACCCCTTGCAACGCCGCGATGGCCGCAACAATGACCATGGCACCACCATCGAGCGCCTTGAGGTCGGCGATGCCGATCACAATAGCGCCATGAAAGATGAGCCCCAACAGCGGAGCGACAACTATCGGTAACAGCAGCGCACCCTTTGCCAATGGTGACAGTGCGGCGTCCGATGACCCAACTATTGCAATATCATACCGGAGCGCAGCAACTGTTGCAATGACGCCGGACACAGCAACGACGACCGCAAACACACCGAATTCAACCGGGGAGTAAAGGCGTGTAAGAAAAGGTGTCGCGCCAAGCTGAATTAACTGCGCGACACCGATACCAGAAATTATGATCGCCAAATCGCGACGGATCTTCATGTACCGCAGCATTCGCGCAATGTGGTGGTCAGCGTGACTAATCCCATTAAATTCGACTGTCGTCGCTGACACCGGTCAATGGACCAACGAGCTTCAGCAAGTATTGGCCATAGTCGTTTTTTGACAAGCGATTACCGTGCGCGCGGACCTCATCGACAGATAGCCAACCCTGATTGAGTGCAATTTCTTCAAGGCAGGCGATTTTAAACCCCTGCCGCGTTTCGATCGTCTGAACGAAATGTGATGCTTCGAGAAGGCTATTGTGTGTGCCGGTATCGAGCCAAGCAAAACCACGTCCCAAAATCTCAACATTGAGCTTTCCAGCGAGCAGGTATGCCTCATTAACGCTCGTGATCTCGAGTTCGCCACGCGCCGACGGCTTTACCTGCCGCGCAATCTCAACGACATCGTTGTCATAGAAATACAGGCCGGTGACCGCGAAGTTGGATTTCGGTCGGGTTGGCTTTTCTTCGATCGATATCGCGCGCTGGGCGGCATCGAACTCTACAACACCGAACCGTTCAGGGTCGATGACTTCATAGCCGAACACCGTTGCGCCAGAAACTTGCGCGTCCGCATGCCGCAGGATCGGCGTAAACCCTTGCCCGAAAAAGAAATTATCGCCCAAAATAAGACAAACTGGATCGTCACCGATAAACTCACGTCCGATCACGAATGCCTGCGCTAACCCATCCGGACTAGGCTGGACGGCATAGAACAATTTGACACCGAACCCGCTACCGTCGCCAAGGAGCCTTTTGAAGCTGTCGCAGTCCTCTGGCGTGGTGATTATCAACACTTCCCGGATACCTGCAAGCATCAGTACCGAGAGTGGATAATAGATAAGCGGCTTATCGTAGATCGGCAACAGTTGTTTGGATGTTCCCAGCGTAACCGGGTGGAGACGCGACCCCGAACCGCCCGCGAGAATTATTCCCTTACGCTGCGTCATCGGCTGTTCCATATTGTTGTGCGATCCAGGTTCGATAGCCACCGGTCTGGACACCGCGCACCCAGTCCTCGTTTGTCAGATACCATTCGACCGTCTTTTCGATGCCGCTGGCGAAGTTTTCGGCGGGCCGCCAGCCGAGTTCGCGCTCAAGCTTGCGAGCATCGATCGCGTAGCGCCGGTCGTGCCCCGGCCGGTCCTGAACGAACTCGATCTGGCTGGCATAAGGCTTTGCGTCGTCGCGGGGGCGTAACCGGTCGAGAATGCTGCAGACTTGCTGCACGATGTCGATGTTGGCCTGTTCGTTCCAGCCGCCAACATTATAGGTTTCCCCTGGTCGCCCACTGTCGAGGATGCGGCGCAATGCCGCACAATGGTCGGTCACATACAGCCAGTCGCGCACTTGCAGCCCATCGCCATATATCGGCAGTGGCCGACCGGCGAGCGCATTGACGATGACCAGCGGGATCAGTTTCTCGGGAAAATGGAAAGGACCATAGTTATTGCTGCAATTCGAGGTCAGCACCGGCAGCCCATAAGTGTGATACCAAGCCCTGACCAGATGATCGCTAGCGGCCTTGCTCGCGCTATATGGACTATTCGGCGCGAACGGCGTTTCCTCGGTAAACGCGGGATCGTGCGGGCCGAGGCTTCCGTAAACTTCGTCAGTACTAACGTGAAGGAAACGAAATGGCGGTGCCAACTCTGCGGATAGACTTGACCAATAATTTCGCGCAGCGTCGAGCATCTGGTACGTTCCAACGACGTTGGTTTGCACGAACGCGCCGGGTCCGGTGATCGACCTATCGACATGACTTTCAGCGGCAAAATTGACAACCGCTCGCGGGGCATGCCTTGCAAAAAGCTTATCGAGCAGTGCGCGATCAGTAATATCCCCTACCACGAAAACATGGCGCGGGTCGCCCTCGAGCATCGCCAAATTCGACCGGTTACCTGCATATGTGAGCAGATCAAGATTTACGACCGGTTCGTCGGTCGACTTGAACCACTCCAGCACGAAATTGCTACCGATGAACCCCGCGCCACCCGTGACGAGAACTGTCATCGACTGGCCGCCGCTGAAAACATGCCGACACGTTCTACCGGCCGAGCTTCGCTTATTGGCGCACGGCCCGTTGCTTCGATTACAGCTGCAATGACCATGTCCTGCTGCGCGAACGAAAGATCCGCACTCATCGGCAGGCTCATCACCCGCTCAGCCATTGCGTCGCTGACCGGGCAACATTCCGGACAGCAAAGGTGGGCATAGGCAGGCTGGCGGTTCAACGGGATTGGATAATGTACAGCGGTCGGGATGCCGGCTACTTTGAGTTTCGCCTGAATTGCTTCACGGTCATCGACGAAAACCGTGTATTGCGCCCAAACGCAATCACGATCCGGCTCAACCCGCAGCAAGCCGACAGCGGAACCGTCGAACGCCTGATGATACCGCGCACCGATTTCGCGACGGCGCGTGAGTTCCCAATCGAACCGCTCGAGCTTGGCGAGCACGATCGCGCATTGCAGCGTGTCCATACGCCCACCGACACCGACACGCGTATGCCAATACCGACGCTCTTGACCGTGAACGCGGATTTCCCGCATTGCCGACGCGAGATTGGCGTCATATGTAAAGATCGCCCCCCCATCGCCGTAGCAACCAAGCGGTTTGCTCGGAAAAAAGCTCGTGCAGCCGATCTTTGAGACGTTGCAGCTCTTACGCCCTTGATATGTTGCGCCAAAACTTTGGGCTGCATCTTCGATAACGGCAATACCATAGCGGTCGGCAAGTGCGTTGATTGCCGACATGTCAGGAACCTGCCCGTAAAGGCTGACCGGCATGACTGCCCTTGTGCGTGGTGTGATTTTGGCTTCGATGAGCGTCACGTCGATGTTGCATGTCGCCGCATCGATATCGACGAAAATCGGCGTCGCGCCCACTAGGACGATGACCTCTGCCGTCGCGATGAACGTAAAGGGACTGGTTATTACCTCGTCGCCAGGTCCGATGCCGAGCGCCATCAAGCTGATTAGCAACGCTTCGGTGCCGCTAGCAACAGTGATACAATGCGGGGCACCGGTAAACGTTTCAAGAGCGCGCTCGAGCTCGGCAACTTCGGGGCCCATAATGTATTGACCATGGTCAAGAACAGTGTCGATCCGTTGCTGGACGCGGTCCTTGAGCGCCGCATATTGGCTACGCAAATCGATGAACGGAATGGCATCAGGCATCGCAAATCGCCCCCTCTAAGAGTGTGTACGAACGCCCGGTCGCAGGGCAAAGCGCGCTAGCGGTTCCGGTCAGCGGCAAAGCAAGGCGTTCGCCATGGTGGCTCATCCAGCCAATCTGTCGCGCGGGATTGCCGACGACAAGGGCATGCGGCGGCACATCGCGGACAATAACGCTTCCCGCGCCGACGAACGCATAGGCTCCGATCGTTACTCCGCATACGATCGTACAATTTGCGCCCAATGTTGCCCCGCGGCGGACGACCGTCGGGCGATACTCAGACTTGCGTTCGACAGCGCTACGAGGATTATAAACGTTGGTAAATACCATTGACGGCCCGCAAAACACATCATCTTCGAGCCGTACTGAGTCATAAACACTGACATTGTTCTGAATGCGGACGTTATCACCGATCACGACATCATTGCCGACGAACACGTTCTGGCCGAGGCTACAATTCACGCCAATCTGTGCACGCGCCGAAACATGAACCCAATGCCAGACATGGGTACCGTCACCGATAGTCGCGCCAGAATCGACAACAGCCGTCGGATGTATCGTCGGCGCGCCAGCCAGCAACGGCCCGGCTGTAGCTAGCGAACTAACGAACGTTGACTTCATGTCAGTATTCCAGCGGTAACGAAACGGTCTTGCCGTCGCGTGCCGAAAGATACGCCGCCACCAGCAATTCAAGCGACTTAAGCCCCTCGCGTCCATCGGTATGCGGCTCACATGTTCCACGCAGTACATCTACGACATTGGCGTAATAAAGAGGATGTCCTAGACCATAGACTGACGTCGTCTCATAGGTCGCGTCATGGACGCGCTCGTCATAATCGGCAGGTGTGTCGAACTTCCACAGCTCGATTTCATTCACCGCAACCCCACCGATCTTGGCAGTCCCCTTCTCACCCAGGATCGTGATGCTACCTTCAAGGTTAGCCGGATAGGTCAGCATGGTGACACTCATCGAACCAAGAGCACCATTTCGCCACCGCACGTTCATAACGCCGGTATCCTCGACTTCGATGTTGCGCGTTGTGCTCATCATTGCCTGAACACGCTCGACCGGTCCAATCAGCCAGTCGAACAAGTCGATATAGTGGCTCGCCTGGTTCATGAAGGCACCACCGTCAAATTCCCATGTGCCGCGCCATTTCGCCTGATCGTAATAAGATTGCGGGCGCGTCCAGAAGACATTCATATGGACGAGGTGAATCTTGCCAAACCGCTTTTCTTCGACAGCTCGCTTCAGCAACTGCAGCGTCGCATTGTGGCGATTCTGCTTGACGACAAGGAGCAGCACACGAGCGTCGTCGCACGCCTTAATCATGCGTAGCCCATCCTGCCAACGCGTCGCCATCGGCTTTTCGGTGACGACATGAACGCCGTGTGCGGCAATCGTCACGGCCTGATCGGCGTGGATGCCGCTCGGGGTGCACAGCGAAACGACATCGATCACTGCACTTTTCAGCATTGCTTCGAGCGAAACGAAAGACGGCACCTCATATTGCGCGCCATGCTGGGCAGCGACAGCGGGGTCATCATCGCAAACCGCGACCAATTCCAAATTCGCGTGGTGGCGCTCGATCGACGCAAAATGGTTCTTCGAAATACGTCCACAGCCCACGACAGCGATACGAATTTTACGATCGATGATAGGTTCGAATCTGGTCATCATAGGCTCCGGCGAACGAAAGGGCATTCAAGGTCGGTTACAATCGAAAGACTGCTGCCCCTGTAGCTGCCAGCGCGTGCCGATCGTAAAGGCCTTTAACATCGGCAATAACGGGGCGCTCGCCGCGACACATGCTCCTGAGATCGTCAACACCAAGTGCGCGATACTCATTGTGCCCGACGGCCACGACAAGCGCATCGACCTGATGATCGGCGTCGATCGTCGCAAGTGCCAAACCGGTTTCACGCTGCAATTCCAGCGGATCGCACCAAGGGTCCGATATTACAACATCGACGTTCCATTTGCGAAGTTCAGCGACAAGATCGAGCACTTTGCTGTTGCGTATATCGGGGCAGTTTTCCTTAAACGTGATGCCGAGCACGCCAACGCGCGACCGCACGACATCTACGCCGCTCATCAGCATCTGCTGCACGACCTTGCGCGCGATATAACGCGACATGTTATCATTTATCCGTCGGCCAGCGAGAATGACCTGCGGATTGTAACCGACCTCTTCGGCCTTGTGTGTCAAATAATAGGGATCGACCCCAATACAGTGACCGCCAACCATGCCGGGGCGGAACGGGAGAAAATTCCATTTGCTGCCCGCTGCTTCCAAGACTTCGATCGTATCGATGTCGAGCCGGTCGAAGATAACCGATAGTTCATTAACAAGCGCGATGTTCAGATCGCGTTGAGTGTTCTCGATGACTTTCGCAGCTTCGGCAACGCGTAAACTCGGCGCCATATAAGTGCCCGCTGTGATTATAGATTTATAGAGTTCATCAACACGCACGGCTGCTGCAGGATTGGACCCGCTCGTGATCTTCCTGATCTTGGTCAACGTGTTGACCTTGTCACCAGGATTAATCCTCTCGGGACTATAACCGCAGGAGAAATCTTCATTATACACCAACCCCGAAAATTTCTCGAGCACAGGCACACAAATTTCTTCGGTACATCCGGGATAAACTGTCGATTCGTAAATGACCAAATCGCCAGGTTTCAAAACCTTGCCAACGACTTCACTTGCCCGGATCAGCGGTGTTAGATTCGGGCGGTTTGCGGTGTCAATCGGCGTCGGGACGGTCACAATAAATATTGTGCAATCAGCGAGCGCTGCGGAATCGGTCGTGAATTCGGCTCTTGTTGCTCCCAATAACGTTGTACGTTCAACCTCGCGCGTAACATCGATGCTTTGCTTCAGCTCGGCAATGCGAACCGCGTTGATATCGAACGCGACGACATTGCGGTACACCGCAAATTCGACGGCGAGCGGCAAACCCACATACCCTAAACCGATAATCCCGATCTTTTCACTCACGTCAGACATGTTGACCTTCGAACATTGCGGCAATCGTGCGGAATAGGTCGATCATACCCAAATATCTTGCGCCGCACGGCCCCTCGGAGGGCAGGCTAGGCAGGAGCAAATGGCGCAGTTGATTGAGGTATTTTCGTCAGTCCGTCGGCGCCACTAAAGTGAACCTTGTCGCAACGCAACCTGCATCAACCGCAGTCAAGTCTATTGCATTGTCGACAAAGGTCCGGAACTGCGTCGCAGATTGAGCATGGCGCTCAACCCATTGCGACCGGTGATCATGAATGGTTTGGCTGTAGAGGGCAGCGCGCTGCGAACTATGCGACGAGCAACACCAGCGAAATCGTCCGGTTCGAAACGCGCTTTTCCGCCAAATCGCTCTTTAAACGGGCTACTATCCTCGCCGGGAGGGTTTTCATATGATTGATTCCAATGATGCCGTGATCATCGGCGGCGGGCACAACGGACTCGTCTGCGCCTTCTATCTGGCGCGCGCGGGCCTCAAGGTCCGCGTTCTCGAACGCCGCGACGTCATCGGCGGCGCGTGCGTGACCGAGGAATTCCACCCCGGCTTCCGCAATTCGACCGCGAGCTACACGGTCAGCCTGTTGCGGCCCAAGGTCATCGCCGACATGCGCCTGCACGAACGCGGTTGGCGGATCATCGAACGGACGATCAGCAACTTCTTCCCGTTCGAGAACGACTATCTGAAGCTCGGCGGTGGGACGGCGCGGACGCAAGCCGAATTCGCACGCTTCTCACAAAAGGATGCCGACACCTTCCCCACTTATGAGGAAGCCCTTGAGCGCGTTGCCGAAGTACTGCGCGGCATCTCGCTGAAAACACCCCCGAACGCGGGTGGCGGCGTGCGTGCATTGCTGGCCGCCGCTTCGCAGGGGCGCAGTGTCGCGGGCCTCGATATCGAGGCACAGCGCGATGTGCTCGACCTGTTTGTCAAATCCGCGCGCGACTTCCTCGACGGCTGGTATGAAAGCGACGCGGTCAAGGCCGCGTTCGGCTTCGACGCCGTCGTCGGCAATTACGCCAGCCCGGACACGCCGGGGTCGGCTTACGTCCTGCTCCACCACGTCTTCGGCGAGATCAACGGCAAGAAGGGCATGTGGGGTCATAGCGTCGGCGGCATGGGCGCGATCACGCAATATATGGCCGAGGCGTGCGTCGAGGCAGGGGTCGAGATCACTCTTGAAGCGCCAGTCGCCAAAGTGCTGGTCGATGGCAAAAAGGTCGCAGGCGTCCGTCTTGAATCGGGCGAAGAGATCGCAGCGAAGATCGTAGCGGCCAACGTCGGGCCGTCGCTGCTCTATCAGCAACTGGTTGCGGCCACCGACCAACCGCCCGCGTTCAAGCGCCGCATCGACCAGTGGAAGACCGGATCGGGCACCTTCCGCATGAACGTCGCGCTGTCCGAACTGCCGAGTTTCAGCGTCCTCCCCAGCAAGGAGCGCGCCGAGCACCACACCTGCGGCATCATTATCGCGCCCAGCCTCGATTATATGGACCGCGCCTATAGCGACGCGCGCGAATTCGGCTGGTCGAAGGCACCCATTGTCGAGATGAAGCTGCCGACAACGGTCGATGACAGCCTCGCGCCCCCGGGCCAGCACATCGCCAGCCTGTTTTGCCAGCAGTTCCAGCCACGGCTGTCCGAAGGACGGAGCTGGGACGATGTCCGCGAACAGGTGGCCGACCACATCATCGACACCGTCACGCAACACGCCCCGAACTTCAAGGCGAGCGTCATCGCCCGCCAAATCCATTCGCCGATGGACCTCGAACGCAAATTCGGCCTGATCGGCGGGGATATCTTTCACGGCCATATGTCGCTCGACCAGCTCTACTCGGCGCGGCCGATGCTGGGGCACGGCGATTACCGCTCGCCGATTGCGGGCCTCTATATGTGCGGATCGGGCACCCACCCCGGTGGCGGCGTCACCGGCGCGCCGGGCCACAATGCCGCGCACGAGATTTTGAAAGACCGGAGCCTTTTCGGTCGCGTGTTTGCCAAGTAAACTCGTATCGCTTTCGTCCCTTTGAGCACTTTGCAATTGCTGACGTAACCGCGAGGCAAATATCGACCGAACGGTCGGAAAAGCGATATCTGAAAGACGGCTTGGACGCGCTCGGTGGCCTTGCGCCAGGTGGGTACCAACGCTAGGGGCGATCTAGAAAGGGGCACCGGAACGTGGCGGACGAAATTGTCTGGATTAATCACGCGGGCTATGAACTGCGGACATCCGGCTTGCGGATCGTGCACGACCCATGGCTTTTTGGGCGCGTTTTCGCCGAGGGGTGGTCATTAATTGCAGAGAGCAGTTTCACACCGGCAGACTTTGCCGGAGTCGATTATATCTGGTTTAGCCACGAACACCCCGACCACTTCTCACCAGCAGTGCTGAAGCAAATCCCTCTTGAAATCCGGCAGACGATTACGGTCCTTTTCCAAGCAACATGTGACAAGCGGGTCGTTGCGTTCTGCGAGAAATTGGGATTTTCTACGCTAGAACTGCCTCATCAGGTCAGGACTCAACTTAACAAAGATGTTGCAGTCACATGTGGCGTTACTGGAAATGACAGCTGGCTATTCACAGAAACTCCAGATCAAGCAATTTTCAACGCCAATGATTGCGTTGGTGTTGATTGGTTGCAAATCGCAAATAGTCTGCCTCGCCCTGTCGACACTCTTTTGACACAATTCTCGTTTGCAAATTGGGTCGGAAATCCTGAAGATAGTCACAGGGCGAAAGCTGCGGCAATTGAGAAGCTTAGCGAAATGCAGTCGCAGATTGATGCCTTTAAACCTGAAAAACTGATACCATTTGCGAGTTATGTATGGTTCTGCCGTCAAGAGAACTACCACATGAACACCCACGCTAATCGCGTCGAAACGATTGCGACGACTTTCTCTGCCGCAACCGATGTAGTTATCCTATACCCGGGTGACGTTTATAATGTCGGGAAGACGTGGAACAATTCAGCAGCTATAGAACGTTACACCGCTGATCTCAGCAAACATAACACTCCTCTTGACGTGCTCGATCCCAGCAAGTCGATGGAGTCCCTGATTGAACTTTCGCGCAACGAACAGGAACGGCTCAAGTGCAATAACTGGTTATGGATGCTGCGGCCGCTAACTTGGATCGGTATAATTTCACCAATAAAAATCTTTTTGACCGATCTCGATGAAGGTATCGAATACTCAATGTTTGGTGGGATACTTCACCGTGGCCAACGAAAGTCCGACTGTAACATCGGATGCACATCAGCAAGTTTTGAAGCTATGCTGAAGAATGGATATGGTTACAGCACACTCGTGATCAGCGGTCGATACTCTGAAATAACGCCAGGCGCAACTGCACGCCTAAGCAAACACTTTGCTGTCGCAGCACGCAATGAAGAGGGTTACAGCATTCCTGGCGCCCTCATGAAACGCGGCTACCTATCGCAACACTTTCGTCAATTTATCAAGATCCGAGCATAGGTTGTTCGGAAATAGTCAGTTTTTAGGAGTGGTCTCAATTTATGATTAGCGGACGACAAATAACAGGGCACGTTCTGAACGGTCCGATCAACACGCTCGATCTTGTTAATTATGGAGCGAGGTTCGAAGCAGAACAGCGCAACTTTTTCAAACCGGCGAAAAAGTTTGCCGACAGAATGCCGATGCATGAGCATGTGATATCCCTTTGTGAGGGACATGCGATTAATTATCTTGAGTTCGGCGTCTGGCAGGGTGAAACATTTAAAAAATGGATTGATTTGCACCGACACCCCGAGAGCCGGTTTGTAGGCTTCGACTCGTTCGAAGGGCTTCCGGAGGATTGGGTGAAAGGGCAGCCGAAAGGTACTTTCTCGACAGGTGGGCAGACCCCGGTCATCAACGATAACCGTGGGAAATTCATAGTCGGTTGGTTTCAAGATACCCTGTACAGTTTTTTACAAGACTTTCGTTCGGTTGAGCGGATGGTTATTCATATCGACTGCGATCTTTATTCGTCGACACTTTTCGTTTTGGCAGCGCTTGATCGACACATGCCAGACAACGTCATCATTATTTTCGACGACTTTTCGTCGCTTCGACATGAGTTTGCCGCTTGGCTTGACTATCGACGCTCATTCAATCGGGTTTGGGAGCCCGTCGCAGTTACAACCCATGGTGCTCAAGCTGTCGTGAGCCTTGCGCGCAGCTGAGTCTGGAGTTTTCATCGCTTGGGTAGGACGTATCGCTGCGAAACGCGCCGGGAGTGACTGGAGACTTGATCTCCGACCAAACATAGTCCGGTTGCGCGCAGCGCCATCGGCACAGACGTCACCAGCGTCACCACCATGAACTCGATGTAATGCGTCGTCACGACGCTCGACGAAACCATTTGCTCCCATAATTCCAACCATTGGCACGCGCCTGAATAATTAAAATTTAAGCAACTATTCTAGTTCTCGTTCTGAAACCCTCTAACCGGAAGGCGATTGTATAGATTGCAAACACGCTAGCCGATAGCGGCTGCGGCGCTCGAAAGCGCGCCCCCTCATTCGGGCTTAGGATCGTCCTTCAGTTTTTGGGCCGCGACCTTCTTCAAGGTCGCATCCCAGCGCGCCACGTCCTCGTCGCATTCGAGGTCGAGCGCGGCTTGCTTGAATCGGTCGGCTTGACTCGTTTCGTCACGTTGTGTTGCGATTGTCATGATGACCCAATCCAATCCCGGTAATCACTATGTAGCATACATTGATGAAGCTGGCGACGATGGTTTGAAGGCCGTTAAACCGCTTGTGATGCCCAATGGCTCTGGCGAGAGGATGATACTTTTCGCCGTTGTGATCCGCGCCGTGAACCAGTCCAAGGTTCAGGACTGGGTAAGCGCAATCAAAGCCGAATTTCGCAACCACCAGAGACCTGATATTCATTTCGCGGGCCTTAACCCCGCGAAGCGGGCGACTGCCTGCACGATGATGGCGGCGCTTGATGCGCGCTACTTCGTGATCGCTTCCAACAAGAAGAATATGCAGGGCTACGAAAACCCATTCGCGGGCAAGATACCCTCGTCGAATTGGTTCTACTGCTGGATGACCCGCCTTCTGCTAAAGCGGGTCACGCGCTTTGTGCTGGACCGATCCATGAAGGATCACGGCGAAGCCAAGAAACTCCGCATCGAGTATAGCGCGCGAGGTGGCCTCAAATACAGCCAGATGCACGCCTATTACGAATGGATGAAGATGGAGCGAACCAACCCCTATCTCCCGTGGGGGCGCGTTCAACAGGACGTCATGCACCCCGACTTGCTGAAGGTTTATCCTCATTTCGAACGCGACGGGTTGCAACTCGCCGACGTCGTAGCGAGCGCATTCTTCAAGGTCTGCGATAAGCACGACACACGCGAGTGCGATCCACAATTCACCAAACTTCTTAAGCCACGGATGGGCAGGCATCCCGACCGCCCGAACGGCAAAATATCGGGATTTGGCGCGAAGCTGATGCCAGGGCTGCAAAAGGCCAAGCTCGACGCCGACCAAGCAGCCATCTTCAAGCACTACGGGTATCCAAGTCAGTGGTGGTGCCCGGAAGCGTTTAGCAAATGACCTTTTAGCTTAACATCATCACGTCAGGCGTATTAAACGACGCCACGGGAATATGGCTACCCGCGACCCGACAACCGGCTCACCACCAACGAAAGTGTGACATAAGAGATGCTTTAAGTCAAGAATATCTCTGTGATTCCATGCACTTAGAGTCTGATGACATTAGGTTGACCTGTATCCCGAGTTTTTGAGGTAGTTGGCACATTCGTGTGGTGGGAAGGCGTCGAGGAGCGAGCCGATGCGCCGCCATGTTCGTTCGTGGGTTCGCTCGGCGGCTTTGCGGAGCAGGTGTTTGAGCTTTGCGAAGACTTGCTCGATCGGGTTCAGGGCGGGGCTATAGGGCGGCAGGAACAGCAGGCGTGCGCCCTTGGCGCGGATGGCGGCGCGGACGGCCGGGTTTTTGTGGCTGGAGAGGTTGTCGAGGATGACGATATCGCCAACGGCCAGTGTCGGGCAGAGTTCTTCCTCGACCCATTGGGTGAAGCTTGCGCCATTAATCGGCTGATCGAAGACGTACGGCGCATCGATCCGGTCGCAGCGCAGCGCGGCAATGAACGTCATCGTCTTCCAATGACCGTAAGGCACCTTGGCGTTGAGGCGCTGTCCCTTGGGTGCCCAGCCCCGCAGCGGGGCCATGTTCGTCTTGGCCAGCTTGCTACCGATGATCCCCCGGATCATCGGCTTGACGCGCGCTTCTCATCGACGAAGACGAGGCGGCGGAGGTCAGGTCGGCCCTGGAACTTCTTCCACTGCTCGCGTCGCCGCGCCACCTTGGGCCTCAACTGCTCGGCGGGCAGCGCGCTTTTTTTGGAAGGAGAGACCCTCGGCATGAGCAAAGCGCCAGACCTGTACATAGTTGACCTTCATGCCTCGGTCGGCCAGCTCGGTCACCAGACCTCGCAGCGTGAAGTCGCAGCGAACACGTTCGAGCAGCCAGTCCCGATGCCCCGATAGAACGCCAACCCGGTGCCCGCCCATCTGCCCCGGCGAGATACTCCCCGTCGCACGGTTGCGGCGTACCCACTTGATCGCCGTGCTGATCGCAACCCCGTAGCGCGCAGCCGATGCGCTTCGCGACATCCTGTTCCGCTCGACCGCCGCCACAACCCGCTCGCGTAAACCCAACGAATAAGGCTTCGCCATGCTCGCTGGCCTCCTCAGCCCAGCAAACAGCTTGAATCAGAAAACCTAGGCAAAGGGAATCCCCAAACGAGTCAGCCTCACGTCATCCCGCTCTAAAGCTAAACTGTTGAAAAAAAGAATCGCTTTAGGCGGCGAGCGGCGCGTTATTCCGCCGATAGGCGATGCGCTTGCCGATGATGCCTAGCAGCGCCGCTCGCGACCGGTCGCGATCGTTGCACCCCAACGCCTCACGGTTGTTATATCGGAACTCGAACTCGGCCAGATAGCGGTGCAAGTGCGCCTCGCTGCAATGCTGATAAACGCCCTTCATGCGCGCTTGAAGATGCTGAAATAGCCTTCGACGGCGTTGCTATGGACGGCGAGCAGCTCATAATCGACATATTGACGGGCGCTGTGATTGGTCGTGCCGTGCGCCGCGAAGTGGCGATTCACGCCCCGATAGATGTTGCTTTCGTCGGTCATACCGACCGCTTCCTTGGCGACGTTGGCCTTCACAATCGGCATGACGGTGGCGGCGGTAACGGCGTCCACAACCATCGTGCGGGCCTTGCCGGTATCGCGGTCAATTAGCGCTAACCTTCATCTTGTGATGATAGGCGCGACGCTTGGGAGCGCCCTTCACGCGGCCAATAAACGTCTCGTCAACCTTGACAATGCCGCCGCCCGAGCCGAACGGGGCAAGGTCGCCAGAACGCATGGCTTCACGGATGCGATGCGCCAAAAACCACGCACTCTTGTAGGTGATTTCCAGAACGCGGTGCAGCTGGTGCGCCGAAACGCCCTTCTTGCTGGCCGTCATAAGATAGGTCGCTTGCAGCATCTTATGGAGCGGGATGCGGGCGTGCTCGAACACGGTGCCGATCTTGGCGGTGAATTGACCCTTGCAGTGACCACAGCGCCACAGGCCTTCACGGATGCGCTTGGCGACATTGGCCGTTACCTTCGCCATCGCGCCGCAATGCGGGCAGCTCTGACCGTCAGCCCAGACGATGCTTTCGAGGTGCGCGAAGGCCTTGGCTTCGTCGTGAAACTCGGGGCGCGGATGGTGCGCTCCCGCCCACCGGCTCTTAGAATTTCGCCCCGAGCCGCAAGCCGATTGTTCGCGGCGTGACGATGTTCACATACACCCGCGTACACGGTCCGCACGCACTGCCCCGGCTGATCTGCGCGCGCGCGTCGAAGGCGTTCTGCACTAACAGTTCGGCGGACCAGCGCGTCCAGTCGATCCCGAAGGCGAAGTCCGCCGTCGTATAAGACGGTAGCGCTCCGAGCCGTGCGGCATCGACGACGCGAATATCGCTCGACGCCGAGGACGCATGGACCACAACCCCCTGCACATGCGCTTTGGCGGTATCGCCGATACCGAAGCTGTAGCGCGCAATGCCGTTTGCCTTGAACTTCGGCGTAATCGGCAGGCGTGTTCCTGTCGGCGCGAGGATCGAATTGCCCACACCCGCGCAGGTATAGGTCGGCTCGTTGACCGCGCATAGATTCTGCGTCGTCTTGGCATCGTTATACGCGCCCGACGCCGACAGGGTCAGACCCTCGGCGGCGGTCAGACTGATATCGGCCTCGACACCCCTGATCCGGGCGTTCGGCCCGTTCTGGATCTGGGTGAAGCTGTTCTGGCCGAGGAATGCGAACTGGAAGGTGTTCCAATTCTGCTGATAGACCGCGCCGTTGAAGCGCAGCTTGCCGTCCATGAACGTCGTCTTCCAGCCGAATTCGTAATTGGTCAGGAAGTCGGCGGCGTACGGGCCGACCGTCGCGCGGCGATTGATACCGCCCGGCCGGAACCCGCGCGACCAAGTGCCATAGAACAACAGGTCACGCGTCGGCTTCCACGTCAGGTTGAGCTTGTGGGTGAAGCCCTGTCCGTCGGCCTGTTTCGGCACGACACCTCCAGTCGCCGTGCTGAAATCGCCGAGGTTGGTGCAGGGACCGCCCGCAACTGCCGCCGGAAGCAACGTGCCAGTCGGGTTGTCGCGCAGAATCTGGCCGTTGGTCGTGTAACAGCCTGCCACACCAGTGCGCGAACTGCCCGCCGCATTAAACGGGGAGCCGGCCGGATCGCGGCCGAAACCGAAGAAACCGATCAGCGTATTGTCGTAGATAAAGGCGCGCCCGCCTGCCGTCAGGGTCAGGTTCGGCGTGAAGTCGAAGCTCGCCTCGCCGAAAATGGCGTAATCCTTGTCGACCCGCCTCTGCTTGGTCAGCCACAATGTGCCCGGCAGGCCGTTGACCGAACGGTTTGCCGCCAGATTGTTGACCAGATAGCGCTCGTCGATGTCGTTGGCTTGGCGCTGATAAAACAGCCCCGCGACGACGCGGAAGCGATCGTCGCTGGGCGATGCGATGCGGAGCTCCTGGCTCAGCTTGCGATACTTGGGCGCGCTCGTCGTGCGCTGCTGCGAGTTGATCGTCTGGCCGGCATTATTGGTGAAGTAGAAATAGCCCGCGACCCCGCCCGACCCGGCATAGATCTGGTCATAGGTTTCGGCATAGTCGGTATAGTCGCCCTGCCCGTCGATCTTGCGGTCGGCATAGGCACCGGCATAGGTCAGATCCCAATTGCCGACCTTGCCCTCGATGGTCAGCGCGGCTTGAATGAACCGGTCGTTCGAGAAATCCTGAAAGAAACGCTGGACCTGCAGGTCGCCGACGCTCGGCTGGAAGCCGAACACGCCCTTGTTGCGCTGTTCCTGATAATAAACAGTCGGCGTCACCGTCCAGCTGTCGTCGAGATCGATCTTGAGTGCCGCGCGCCCGCCGAAGGTTTCGGCGGTGTTGAAGTCCTTTTTCACCAACGCGGCGTTGTTGACCGTAACGCCACCGATGAAGGTGCGGCTGCCCGCGACATTGTCGATGAATCCCGCATTGCGCTGATACCATGCCACCGCACGAAACGCGGCGTTCGCGCTGACCGGGATATTGAGCATCCCCTCTAGCCGTCCGCCGATGCCACCCTTTGAAACGGTGTTGATCTCGCCATCGACGCGGCCTTCGAACCCGGCGGTTGAGGGCTTGTTGGTGATGATGCGGATCGTGCCCGCCTGCGACGACGCGCCGTAAAGCGTCCCCTGCGGCCCACTCAGGCTCTCGATGCGTGCAATATCATAGATATGGACGTCGAGCGTGCCGCCGATTGTCGTGATCGGCTGTTCGTCAAGGTAGAAACCGACCGACGGCAGCGGCCCCGAGTGGTTGCCGTCGCCGCCCGACGCGACGCCGCGCATATAGACGTTGGTCGATCCGGGCGACGAGGTTTCGAAACTGACGCTGGGCAGCAACTGCGAGAACTGGTTGAAATTGGTGACGTTGAGCTGGTCGAGTTTCTTCGTGCTCAGCGCCTGAATGCTGATCGGCACGTTCTGCAGGCTTTCCTCGCGCTTTTGCGCGGTGACGATAATTTCGTCGTTATCCGAGGCCGCCGGGGTCTGAGCCAGCGCGGGCGCGCCCGTCAGCATGGTTGTGGTCAGCAGCAGCGAAGAAATGGTGCGACGAATTGGCATGATAGCCCCCTGTTGTTTGGAAATAGAATCCAACGGGGGCGGAATGAAATCAATCGCAATATGCAATCGATGCTATGTTGGGAGCCGACAGTGACACAATTGCCACTATTCGGGCGCATCCGGGTATGACGTCAGGACGTCGCCCAGCGCCGTCTCCAGCGGCCCCAGCCACGGCGCGAACCCCTGCCAGCCCTCCACCCCGTCACGGAAGATCGGGCGACGGACCTGTTCGGACGACGGCGTCCGCACCGCACGCTCGGTTTCGTGGAAGCGCAGACAGGCCTCCTCGAAAGGCAGTCCGCAAGCGGTCAGCAGCGCCCGGATTTCGGCCTCGCTGTCATCGACCATCCGCTCGTAGATGACCCGGTGCACCCGCCCCGGCAGGACGCGGTCGATATGCGCCATCAGCCGCACATAATCGGCATAGTACCGCCCCATATCGACGAGTTCGTAGCTGAACGCCTGCCCGCGCGCGAAATGCTGTTTGAAGTTGGAAAAGCAGCAACTCATCGGGTGCCGCCGCGCATCGATGATGATCGCGTTCGGCAGGATCAGGTGGATAAACGCCACATGCGCCCAGTTGTTGGGCAGCTTGTCGATGAAATAGGGTTTGTCGGTGCGCCGCTGGACGGCTGCGCGCTTGAGATACTCGTCGCCCAGCGCGCACAGTTCGTCGGCGGACAGGGCGACTAGGTTCTCCGGATAGTCCTTTATCCGCGCCAGTGCCGGAATGTCGGGCAGTTCCGACGTTCCCTCGACCAGCGAATGGCTCGACAAGATCTGTTCGATCAAAGTGGACCCCGCGCGCGGCATCCCCAGCACGAAGATCGGTGCCCGCTCGGGACATCCCTGTTCCGCTCTCGACTCAAACAACATCAACGTTGCCACCGCCATGCTGCGATCGACGAAACGGGTCGTCTCTTCGGCGCTGTAGTCGAGTCCTTGACGCCGAAGGGCGTTGGCAGCCGAATAATGCGCGAACGCACCCACAAAATCTTTTTGGTCCTCGAGCGCCTTGCCTAACGCAAAGTCCAGGTGGAACCGGTCCTCATCCGCAATATCGTCCCGCGCAAGCGCCGTCCGCATCGTTGCGACGTCGTCAGCGGTGAACCGCACCGTCTTCAGATTAGCCAGACTCCACCACACTTCGCCCAGCGACGGCGCAATCCCGATCGCGCGCCGGTACGCCGCCACCCCGTCGTCGAGCCGCCCCACAGTCTTGAGCATATGGCCATAGCTCATCCACACCTTGGGCTGGTTCGGCGCGGCTTTCAGGACTTCGTGGTACAGCGCGATGGCCTCGTCGAACCCGCCGATCTTGCCGAGGGCCGCAGCCTTTAGATTGGAGTGGCCGACATTCTCGGGATCGTCGATCATCACCAGATCGAGCTCAGCAATCGCTTCGGCGGGCCGGTTCTGCTTGTAAAGGCACGTCGCCAAATTGGCCCGCGCCGCGCAGAATTCGGGCCGCAGTTCGAGCGCGCGGCGCAGCAGATTTTCCGCGTCTTTGTAACGCCCGATCCGTCCCGCGAGCTCGGCGAGCATCCGGATGGCGTAGGTATCGAAGGGATCGGCCTTGAGGTGCGCGCGCAGCAGCGGCTCGGCCTCAGACAGCCGGTTGTCGTAGAGCGCCAGCGCGGCTTTCATCAGCTGCGGGTCGCGTAGGCCAGGGATCGTGTCGGAGGTCATCCCGCTCTTCCTAGGCGACGGCGGCACTCTCCCGCCAGCGCAATGCCGCCCGCCCCCCGAACACCACCCCGTTGCTGAGCAGCGCCATCGCTACCGACGTCGCCAAGGTCACGACCATGAAATCGATATAGTGCATCGTCACCACCCCCTGCGGCTCCAGCACGAAGGTGTAGGTGCCATACAGCACCACCCCCCAAAGCACGCCGACAATCGCCGCGCGGCTCTCGACGCCCTTGAACAGCAACCCGACAATGAACGCCGACAGGATCGGCATCGACGACAGGCCGTTGAGTTGCTGCAGCAGATTGATGATGCTCTTGGCATTCTCGAACACCGGCACCAGCGCGATGCTCGTCGCGGTCAGCACCACCGACACGATCGCCGCCAGCCGCCAGTGGTTCGCCACCGGCCGCACATATTTGTCATGGAAATCGACCGCATACAGCCCCACTGCCGCATTGAGCACTGCACTCGTATGCGCGATCACCGCCGCTGCGATCATCGCCGCGAACGCGCCCGACATCCACGGCGGCAGGACTTCGCCGACCAGCCGCCCGTACGCCGCGTCGTCGATGTCGCCGAACAGCTTGAACGCAACCACACCCGGGATGACAACGACGGCGGGTATAATCAGAATGCGGATGCACGCTGCCGCCAGCACGCCCTTTTGCGCCTCGCGCACGGTTGGTGCCGCCATCGCCTTTTGCGTGATCGGCTGGTTGGTCGACCAGTAATAGATCTGGATAAAGATCATGCCGGTAAACAGCGTATGGAACGGGATCGGAGAATCCGACGCCCCGACCATCGTCAAGCGCTCGGCGGGCACGCCGCTGCCTAGATCCCAACCCACCGCGCGCAACGCGAGCACGACCACCAGCACCGCAACCGCGAGCACCCCGACGCCCGCATAGGTCTCCATCACCGCCACCGCGCGCAAGCCGCCCGTTATCGTATAGGCGGCCGCAATGACCCCAAGGATCGCGGCAAAGACGATGATCGGCACGTCGGTGCCGAACAATGTCTGCAAAAACAGCCCGCCCGAATACAGGCCCGCAGGTAAATAGATCAGGATCATCCCGAACAGGAAAAGCGCCGACACGAGCGTGCGAATGCCGCCCCCGCCGTATCGCTTTTCGAGCAATTCGGTAACCGTCGTGACACCAGCGCGGTAGTAAATCGGCACGAACACGAACGCGAGGATGAGCAGTCCGACGAACCCGCTAATCTCCCACCAGGCCAGCAACAGCATCTGGTTGCCGTTCATCCCCACCAGTTGGTCGGTCGACAGGTTGGTGAGCGTGATCGCCCCCGCGACGAAGGGCCAGCTCAGCGATTTGCCCGCAAGATACACTTCCTGCGAAGACCCGCCCCGCGCCGACCGTCGCACCGTCGTCCAAGTGGCAAGACCGATGAGCACGGTGATAAGTAGACAAACAGCAAGCTGCACGCCCCCCGCCGATGAAGTAAATGCCGCCATGCCCCGCCCCGATTTATCGTTATGAAGCGGACGTTAGCGGCAGACGGCGCGGTGGCAAGCATGCGACGCAAGGATGGCATTTGACGCCGCCGCCGCCGCCCGCCACACCCCACCGATGCGGCTCGGCACATGCTATTACCCCGAACACTGGCCCGAGGACTGGTGGGCCGACGATGCCGCGCGCATGGCCGACATGGGGCTGACCCGCGTCCGCATCGGCGAATTCGCGTGGAGCCGGATCGAGCCTGAGCCGGGGCGCTACGACTGGGGCTGGCTCGACCGCGCGGTGGAGGTGCTGCACGGTGCGGGTCTTGGCATCATCATGGGTACGCCGACCGCGACACCGCCGAAATGGCTGGTCGATACGATGCCCGACATGCTCGGCGTCGATGCAGCGGGGCGACCGCGCAACTTCGGATCGCGGCGGCATTACTGCTTTTCACATCGGGGCTATCGCGCCGAATGCGCGCGGATCGTGACCGCAATGGCCGACCGCTATGGCGCGCACCCTGCCGTCGTCGCGTGGCAGACCGACAATGAATACGGCTGCCATGGTACCGCTGTCAGCTATTCGGATGCGGCCCGCGACTCCTTTCGTAACTGGCTGACAGCAAAATACGCTGATGTTGCCGCGCTCAACAGCGCATGGGGCAATGTATTCTGGTCGATGGAATATCGCTCGTTCGGTGAAATCGGCCTGCCCAACCTGACCGTGACCGAGCCGAACTCCGCCCATGTGCTTGATTTCCGGCGCTTCGCCAGCGACGAGGTCGTCAGTTTTAACCGCCTGCAATGCGATATCTTGCGCGAACGGTCTCCCGGACGCGATATTGTCCATAATTTCATGGGGTTCTTCACCCAATTCGACCACTACGCCGTCGCGCGCGATCTGGATGTCGTAACATGGGACAGCTACCCGCTCGGCTTCCTCGACAGTTTTGCGATGTTCAGCGCCGAGGACAAGACGCGCTATGCGCGGCAGGGGCACCCCGATATCGCTGCGTTCCACCACGATCTCTATCGCGGCATGGCAAATGGTGGTCGCTGGGCGGTGATGGAACAACAGCCCGGCCCTGTGAACTGGTCGCGGCACAACCCCGCCCCGCTGCCCGGTATGGTCCGCTTGTGGACACTCGAGGCGATGGCGCACGGGGCGGAGCTGGTCAGCTATTTCCGCTGGCGACAGGCGCCGTTCGGGCAGGAGCAGATGCACAGCGGGCTGAACCGGCCTGATCGCGTAGAGGACGTTGGTGGCGCGGAAGTGCGGGGGGTGGCCAACGAGCTGAAGCAGCAGAAAAGTGACAGTCACTTTTTGAGAGAACAGGCGGATCGACGAACGGAAATCGGAAAAAGTGACTGTCACTTTTCTGCGGTCGCGCTCCTCTTTTCGTACGAAGCGGCATGGGTGATCGACACCCAGCCGCAGGGCGCGTCGTTCCACTATCTCGATCTCGTCTTCGCGTTCTACTCGGCACTGCGCCGTGCAGGCCTGAGCATAGACATCGTCTCCCCCGACGCCGACCTATCGGGCTATGCAATGGTCGTCGCGCCGACCCTGCCGATCCTGAGCGACGCAATCGCGGACAAATTGGCCGCACTCGACGTGCCGGTCCTGCTCGGGCCGCGCTCCGGGAGCAAGACTGCCGATTTCGCGATACCTGCCGACCTCGCGCCGGGGCCGCTGCAACGCCATGTGCCGCTCAAGGTCGTGCGGGTCGAAAGCTGCAACCCCGCGCACGGCGAACCGCGCTGGGTCGAACATATCCATAGCCGCATGACGCCCGAACACGGCTGCGTGTGGGGCAACGGTCACTTGCGCTACATATCGCAATGGCCCGATGACGCGCTGCTCGACACTATCATTGCCACAATGACTAAAACCGCCGGTATCAACACCGTCACCCTCCCCCGCGACATCCGCATCCGTCGCAATGGCGACACGCTATTCGCCTTCAACTACGGCACCGCTCCGGCGGATTTCGGCGGGCAGACATTGCCAGCAGCGGGCGTCGCGATATGGCGGGACGGCTAATTCAGGGAGCGACCATGTCGAACGTCATCGAACAGCTGGAGGCGCGCCGCGCCGAAGCCCGTCTGGGCGGCGGACAAAAGCGCATCGACGCGCAACATGCCAAAGGGCGGCTGACGGCGCGCGAACGGCTGAACGTGCTGCTCGACGAGGAGTCGTTCGAGGAACTCGATATGTTCGTCGAACATAACTGCGCCGATTTCGGCATGGCCGAGCAGAAGTTTCCCGGCGACGGTGTCGTTACTGGCAGCGGCACGATCAACGGGCGGCTGGTGTTCGTGTTCAGCCAGGACTTCACCGTATTCGGCGGCTCGCTATCCGAACGGCACGCGCAGAAAATCTGCAAGGTCATGGACATGGCGATGAAGGTCGGCGCGCCCGTCATTGGCCTGAACGACAGCGGCGGCGCGCGCATTCAGGAGGGCGTGGCTTCGCTCGGCGGTTACGCCGAAGTGTTCCAGCGCAACGTGCTGGCCAGCGGCGTCGTGCCCCAATTGAGTCTTATCATGGGGCCATGTGCGGGCGGTGCGGTCTATTCGCCGGCAATGACCGACTTCATCTTCATGGTGAAGGATAGCTCGTATATGTTCGTCACCGGCCCCGACGTGGTGAAGACGGTGACCAATGAGATCGTGACGCAGGAGGCGCTGGGCGGCGCGGTCACGCACACGACCAAATCGGGCGTCGCGGACAACGCGTTCGATAACGACATCGAGGCGCTACTCGCCGCGCGCGACTTCATCGACTTCCTGCCCGCGTCGAACCGCGAGACGGTGCCCGAACGGCCGACGGCGGACGACTGGGATCGGATCGAGCCGTCGCTGGATACGATCATCCCCGACAGCGCCAACCAGCCGTACGATATGCACGAAGTCATCCGGAAAACCGTCGACGAGGGCGATTTCTTCGAGCTGCAACCGGCGCATGCGGGCAACGTCCTGATCGGCTTTGCGCGGATCGAGGGGCGCACGATCGGCATCGTTGCGAACCAGCCGATGGTGCTCGCCGGGTGTCTGGACATCAACTCGTCGAAAAAGGCCGCGCGGTTTGTGCGTTTCTGCGACGCGTTTGATATCCCGATCGTTACTTTCGTCGATGTGCCGGGGTTCCTGCCGGGCGTCGCGCAGGAGCACAGCGGCATCATTAAACATGGCGCGAAGCTGCTGTTCGCCTATGCCGAGGCGACCGTGCCGAAGATCACCGTCATCACGCGCAAAGCCTATGGCGGCGCGTACGACGTGATGGCGTCGAAGCATTTGCGCGGCGATCTCAACTACGCCTGGCCGACGGCGGAGATCGCAGTGATGGGCGCGAAGGGCGCAGTCGAGATCATCTTCCGCGGCAAGACGCCCGAGGAAATCGCGGAACGCACGGCGGAGTATGAGACGCGGTTCGCCAACCCGTTCGTGGCGGCGAGCAAGGGCTTCATCGACGAGGTGATCATGCCGCACTCGACCCGGCGGCGAGTGGCGCTGGGGTTGCGGAAGCTGCGGAATAAGGCGCTGGAGAATCCGTGGAAGAAGCATGACAACATACCTCTCTAGCTTGGTGATCCCGGTAATACTGTTTGCCAATTGCATCTACTCGAGCCTCAAACTCCGCACATATCTTCGCACCGGAGTGGCGCGACGTTGGTGGTTGGCACCTGAGTATGAGCGAGCGAAGCATCCAATTGGTTACTGGTTTGAAGTGGCCTTCATGGGAGCGGTATTGGTAGCCTGCGTCGCCTTGCTGGGATTCATTTCGGTGCAGGCAGCGATCAATCCGGTTTGTCTGGATTGCACGCCCAGAGCTATCGCCGCTCCGTAATTGACTTATTGAATTCCGTCATTGCGAGCGTAGCGAAGCAATCCAGTGCGGTGACAGTGTTACTGGATTGCTTCGCTTCGCTCGCAATGACGGGGCGGGGTTGCGCGAAATGATGGGGATGGGGGCGTGAAACGACCGGCGGTTTACATCATGGCGAACAAGGGGAACGGGACGCTTTACACCGGTGTCACGTCGAACCTGCCCCAGAGCGCTTGGCAGCATCGCAAGGGGACCGTCGACGGGTTCACCAAGCGATACGGCTGCAAGATGCTGGTATGGTTCGACATGGCCGATACGATGGACGCCGCGATTACGCGCGAAAAGCAGATCAAGGCCGGGTCGCGGGCAAAGAAGCTGGTGCTGGTCGAAGCGATGAATCCGGATTGGCGCGACTTGTATCCCGACATTGCACACGGCTAATCTCCCGTCATTGCGAGCGCAGCGAAGCAATCCAGACGCTCTCGCGGCGAGGTGGATTGCTTCGCTGCGCTCGCAACGACGGCGGAAGGGATGATCGATGAAAAGATTTACGACACATGTCAGCTTCACCGTGCCGAAGGGCACCAAGGCTCTCCTCAAAGCCGAGGCTGCCGCACAAGGCATCTCGATGAGCGAGTTCCTTCGCCGCGTCACGAGCGAAGATGAGCTGACGGCACTTTCCCAATGAACCTCGGTCGCCTCAACCATATCGGTGTCGCCACGCCCTCGATTCCCGACAGTATCGCGCATTGGCGTGATGTCATGGGGGCGACACATATCCACGCTCCTTTCGACTTGCCCGCGCAGGGCGTGCGGGTGTGTTTCGTCGATACGCCGAACACGCAGATCGAGCTGATCGAGCCGCTGGGTGTGGACTCGCCGATCCACGGTTTCCTCGCGAAGAACCCGATGGGCGGGCAGCATCATGTCTGTTTCGAAGTTCCCGACATCCACGCCGCGCGCGACGAATTCATCGCGATGGGCAAGAAAGTGCTCGGCGAGCCGCGCATCGGCGCGCACGGGACGCTGATCTTTTTCGTGCACCCCAAGGACATGGGCGGGATGCTGACCGAGATTATGGAAACGCCGAAAGCGCACTAGACTTACGTTAACGTAAAGGGCAGTCTCGCTCGACGAGATCGGAGAGAGCATGACCTACGAAATGATCCGCACCGCCCGCGACGGCGATGTCCTGACCATCACGCTCAACCGACCCGAGCGGCTCAACGCCGCGCCGCCGCAGATGTTCGACGAGATTGGCGATGCGATCAATAATCTCGATGGCGCGCGGGCGGTGTTGATTCACGGCGAGGGGCGCGCCTTTTGTTCGGGGGCCGATCTGCAAGGGCGCGGCGACGGCGGCATCGCGGGACCGTATGAGGCGCTGACCGAGCACTACAACCCGACGATGCTCAAACTTTCGCGCCTGCCGGTCCCCATCGTTAGCGCAGTCACCGGACCTGCGGCGGGTATCGGGTGCAGCCTCGCTTTGGCAGCGGATTTCTGCCTTGCCGATGAAACCGGCTATTTTCTTCAGGCCTTCGTCAACATCGGCCTGGTCCCCGATGGTGGTGCCTCTTGGATGCTCGCGCGCCTCGTCGGCAAAGCACGCGCCACCGAAATGATGCTGCTGGGCGAGCGTATTCACGCGCCGCAGGCAGCCGAATGGGGGTTGATCTATCGCTATGTCCCTGACGGTCGATTGCTGAGCGAGGCGCGGGCTCTCGCGCAGCGCCTTGCTGCTGGCCCGACGATGGCGCTCGGACTGATGCGCCAAGGGCTCGCCGAGGCGCTCGACGGGGACTATGCGGCGGCGCTGCTCCGTGAAGCCGAGAACCAGCGAAAGGCAGGCGGTAGCGCGGACGCGATGGAGGGCGCAGCGTCCTTCCTTACCAAGCGGAAACCTGTATTCCGGGGCGCATGACCGACCGCAAAGACTGGGAAGCGCTCGCCGCGAAAGAGGTGAAGGGCAAGTCGCTCGACTGGGCGACGCCAGAGGGGTTTACGATCAAGCCGCTTTACACGGCGGAGGACAGCGCCGACCCCGGCCTGCCCGGCTTCGCGCCGTTCACGCGCGGTGTGCGCGCGTCGATGTACGCGGGCCGCCCGTGGACGATCCGGCAGTATGCGGGTTTCTCCACGGCGGAGGAATCGAACGCCTTCTACCGCCGCAACCTTGCCGCCGGGCAAAAGGGACTGAGCGTCGCGTTCGACCTCGCCACGCATCGCGGCTATGACAGCGACCACCCCCGCGTCGTCGGCGATGTCGGCAAGGCGGGCGTCGCCATCGACAGCGTCGAGGACATGAAGATCCTGTTCGACGGCATTCCGCTCGACCAGATGTCGGTCAGCATGACGATGAACGGCGCGGTCATCCCGATCCTCGCCTTCTTCATCGTCGCGGGCGAGGAACAGGGGGTTCCGCAGGAGAAGCTGGATGGCACCATCCAGAACGACATTCTGAAGGAGTTCATGGTCCGCAACACCTATATCTATCCGCCCGAACCGAGCATGCGGATCGTGTCGGACATCATCGCCTATACGTCGGCCAACATGCCGAAGTTCAACAGTATTTCGATCAGCGGCTATCACATGCACGAGGCCGGGGCGACGGCGGTGCAGGAACTCGCCTTCACGATCGCCGACGGCAAGGAATACGTCCAGCGCGCGATGGCCAGCGGGTTGGACATCGATGCGTTCGCGGGTCGGCTGAGCTTCTTCTTCGGCATCGGCATGAACTTCTTCATGGAAGTCGCCAAGCTCCGCGCCGCGCGGACGCTTTGGCATCGCGTGATGGACGGCCTCGGCGCGAAGGACGAGCGCAGCAAGATGCTCCGCACCCATTGCCAGACGTCGGGCGTGAGCTTGCAGGAGAGCGACCCCTATAACAATGTCATCCGCACCACGGTCGAGGCCATGGCGGCGGTACTCGGCGGCACCCAGTCGCTGCACACCAATGCGCTCGACGAAGCGATTGCGCTGCCGACGGAATTCAGCGCCCGCATCGCGCGCAATACGCAGATCGTACTGGCGGAGGAGACCGGCATTACCCGCGTCGTCGATCCGCTCGGCGGGTCGTATTATGTCGAGGCACTGACCAGCGAACTCACAGAGCAAGCGTGGCAGATCATCGGCGAAGTCGATGACCTCGGCGGCATGACCAAAGCGGTCGTCAGCGGCATGCCCAAACGCCTGATCGAAGAAGCCGCCGCCGCACGACAGGCCCGCGTCGACAAGGGCGAGGACGTCATCGTCGGCGTCAACAAATACCGGCCCGAGAATGCGGACAACATCGATTTCCTCGACGTCGACAATGTGAAGGTCCGCGAGGGCCAGGTCGCACGGATCGCGGCGACGAAGGCCGCGCGCGATGAGCCGGCGTGTCGGGCGGCGTTAAGCGCGCTAACCGAGGGGGCACGCTCCTGTCCTCCCCGGAACGGGGAGGGGGACCGCGAGGCGGTGGAGGGGGCTCCCCACACGAGCGATTCGACCGTTGAAGCCCCCCTCCGTCAGGCTGTGCCTGCCACCTCCCCGTCCCGGGGAGGACCAGAAACCAACCTCCTCGCCCTCGCCGTCACTGCCGCCCGCGCGCGCGCAACGCTTGGCGAAATCTCCGACGCGATGGAACTCGTCTTCGGCCGCTACGCGACAACGCCGGAGCCGGTACGCGGCATCTACGGCAGCGCGCACGAGTTCGACGCCGCCTGGGCCCGCGTGACCGACGGCGTCGAGGCCACCTCCCGCCGCCTTGGCCACAAACCCCGCGTGCTGATCGCCAAGATGGGCCAGGACGGGCATGACCGCGGCGCCAACGTCGTCGCCAGCGCTTTCGCCGACATGGGGTTCGACACGGTCAGCGGCCCGCTGTTCCAGACGCCGGAGGAAACGCTGGCATTGGCGCTCGAACGCAACGTCGATGCCATCGGTGCGTCGAGCCTTGCCGCCGGTCACAAGACGCTGATCCCCGAACTCATCCGGCTTTTGCGTGACGCGGGGCGGACCGACATCAAGGTCTTCGCGGGCGGTGTCATCCCGCCGCAGGATTATCAATTCCTCCGCGACGCAGGCGTTGTCGGCATCTACGGCCCCGGCAGCAACATCGTCGAATGCGCGGCGGATGTGCTGCGGCTGTTGGGGCATAATATGCCGCCAGCGCTTGACGACGCTACGGTTTTGTAGTTACAAAGATGCAGTGGATTTGGACCCCCGAAAAAGCGACCAGCAACCTCGCCGATCATGATGTCTTTTTCGAGATCGCGGCGATTGCCTTGGAGGATCCGTTTCAGTGGAGCGGGCCAGACCCACATGAAGACGATGATCGCTGGAGAGCGATTTGTGTGGTGAATGGAACGATCCTCTTCATTGTCCACACGATCCCAGACGCAGATGGCATTGGCCGCATCATTAGTGCCCGCAGAGCAACGAAAATCGAGAGAAGACTTTATGAGCAAGCCCGACATTGATCCAAGATTGACCCCCGAAATGCTCGCACAAATTGAGCGACTGGAGGCGATGCGCGACGAGGATATCGACCTGTCGGACATGCCCGAAGTCACCGACTTCACCGGCTGGCAGCGCGGCAAATTCTATCGTCCGGTCAAGCAGCAGCTGACGCTGCGTCTCGACGCCGATGTGGTGCACTGGTTCAAGACGCACGCCGATGGCGAGCGCGGGTATCAGACCAAGATCAACGCCGCCCTGCGCCGCTTCGTCGAGGACGAAGTGAAACGCGAGAAGGCCGCGTGATCGGCAACATCGTCGAATGCGCGGCGGATGTGTTGCGGCTACTGGGGCATAATATGCCGCCCGAAGATTTGAGCGAGGCGGCGGAATAATATGTTTTCATATCTCCGCAAGAGACGCGAGCGGCGAGAACTTGACCGACAGGCCTACGACCTTGGAGTGGATGCTGGTAACGCTCAGGCGGCAGACATTGCTACGATAGTGGACGAACTGATTGCGCCGAAGCGCGAAGGTTTTCTGATGGTGCTAGATCAGCGCCTAACGGGCATCCGACCAGTCGATGGCGTGTCGTATCAGGAGCAAGCTAAAATTGAATTCACCATCATGCGCGAGAATTGGTCGGAGCACCGTGGTGAACAAGAAGACGAAGTTTTCCGGCTTTTCTGGGCAAAATGGGGGAGTGTGCTGGAAACGGTTGATCCTGATCACTCGCTTACCAAATCTCTGATAGCTGCGCGTTTGGACGACGAGTTCGTAAAGCTGTTTGATGCGGGGTTACAAAACACTGCGGACGCGATTGAGCGCGACCGCCAAATGACAGGTTAGCAATCAGCATGTTCACCAAAATCCTGATCGCCAACCGGGGCGAGATCGCGTGCCGGGTCATCCGCACAGCCAAGAAAATGGGCATCGCGACCGTCGCGGTCTATTCGGACGCCGACGCGCGGTCCCCCCATGTCCTGATGGCCGATGAGGCGGTGCATATCGGCCCGTCGCCCGCCGCCGAGAGCTACCTGATCGCCGACAAGATCATCGCGGCGTGCAAGGCGACCGGCGCGCAGGCGGTGCATCCCGGCTATGGCTTCCTGTCAGAACGCACCAGCTTCGCGCAGGCGCTGGCCGACAACGACATCGCGTTTATCGGGCCGCCGATCAATGCCATCGCCGCGATGGGCGACAAGATCGAGTCGAAGAAACTCGCGCTGAAAGTCGGCGTCAACGTCGTCCCCGGCTTTGTCGGCGAGATCGACAGCACCGAACACGCCGTCGAGATTGCCAATGGCATCGGCTATCCGGTGATGATGAAGGCTTCCGCGGGCGGCGGCGGCAAGGGGATGCGGCTGGCGTATAGCGAGGCCGATGTCCGCGAAGGGTTCGAGGCGACCAAGCGCGAAGGGCTCGCCAGCTTCGGCGACGACCGCGTCTTCATCGAGAAATTCATCCTCAACCCGCGCCACATCGAAATCCAGATCCTGGGCGACCAGCACGGCAACATCCTCTACCTCAACGAGCGCGAGTGCAGCATCCAGCGCCGCCACCAGAAGGTCGTCGAGGAAGCGCCCTCGCCCTTCGTCACGCCGAAAATGCGTGCCGCGATGGGCGAGCAGTGCGTCGCGCTGTCGCGCGCGGTCGGTTATTATTCGGCAGGCACCGTCGAACTCATCGTGTCGGGCGCGGACCCGACGGGGGAGAGTTTCTACTTCCTCGAAATGAACACCCGGCTGCAGGTCGAGCATCCGGTGACCGAGTGCATTACGGGGATCGATCTGGTCGAACAGATGATCCGCGTGGCAGCGGGTGAACCGCTGGCGTTTGGGCAGAAGGATGTGAAGCTCGACGGCTGGGCGGTCGAGAACCGTGTCTATGCGGAGGATCCGTATCGCGGGTTCCTGCCGAGCACCGGGCGGCTGGTGCGGTATAATCCCCCCGCCCGTCACCCCGTGCTTGACACGGGGCTAGGCTTTTCTTCGGTGGTAATGGAAGAAAATAGCCAAGCCCCGCATCAAGTGCGGGGTGACAGTGTTAGGGTGGATGACGGCGTCATCGAAGGCGGCGAGGTTAGCCGCTTCTACGACCCGATGATCGCCAAGCTCATCACCTGGGCGCCCACCCGCCTCGAAGCCATCGACGCGCAGATCACCGCACTCGACATTTTCGAGATCGAGGGTGTCGGCCACAACATCGATTTCCTGTCAGCGATCATGCAGCACCCGCGCTTCCGCAGCGGCGAGATTACGACGGGTTTCATCGCCGAGGAATACCCCGACGGTTTCAAGGGAGCGCCGACGTCGATCGAACTGGCGCGCCAGCTTGCCGCCATCGCCGCATTTGCCGCGACTGCCGAGGCCGACCGCGCGCGCCGTGTCGATGGTCAGCTTGGCAAACGCCTCCAGCCGCCTTCGGAATGGCAGGTGAAGATCGATGACATCCTGCACGATGTCTCGATCAGCCCCGATGGGATCACGGTCGATGGCGAAGACCTCGACATCGAACTCGAATACACGCCCGGCGACCGGATCGTGGAGGCGGTGCTTGACGATGCGCCGCTCGCCGTCCGCATCCTCCGCACCCGCGCCGGGTTCAAGCTGACGACTAGAGGCGCGAGCCACATCGCGCGCGTCCTTCCCGCGCATGTGGCACCACTCAGCGCACACATGATCGAGAAAATCCCGCCAGACCTCTCGCGCTTCCTGCTGTCACCGATGCCCGGATTGCTCACCGCGCTCCACGTCGGCGCCGGGGACAAGGTCGAGGCCGGGCAGCCGCTGGCGGTCATCGAAGCGATGAAGATGGAAAACATCCTGCGCGCAGGCAAGACAGGCACCGTCAAAAGCATCAGCGCGGCGCAGGGCGAAAGCCTGAGCGTCGATCAGGTCATTCTCGAACTCGACTGATCGGCAATGCCCTCTTTTCTTCTCCGTATTGCTGTAGTAATACAGTAGGTGTGAGAGGCTAAACGATGGATTTCCGCAACATTTCCGCCTGGGCGATTCGCAACCCGGTTGCGCCCATCGTCCTGTTCCTCGCGCTGACGCTGGCGGGCGTCATGGCCTTCCTGCAGATGAAGGTGAATAATAACCCCGACGTCAGCTTCCCTGCGGCGCAGATCACTGTGGTTCAGCCGGGTGCAGCGCCGACCGAACTCGAATCGCAAGTCACCCAAAAGGTCGAGGCCGCACTGCGCGGTATCAACGGCGTCGAGGACATGTCGTCGTGGATCGACGAAGGCTCGTCGAACACTTTCGTCCAGTTCGCTATCGGCACGCCGGTCGACCGCGCGGTCAACGACGTCCGCGACGCCCTGTCGAACATCCGCGGCGACCTGCCCGACGGTATTCTCGAGCCGCAGGTCAGCCGCGTCGATGTCGATGGCGGCCCCATCGCCTATTTCTCGGCGGAGGCGACCGACATGACGCTCGAGGAATTGAGCTGGTACGTCGATAATAGCGTCGCCAAGCGGCTGGTCAGCGTGTCGGGCATGGCCAGCATCCAGCGATCCGGCGGGGTGAAACGCGAAATCCGCGTCGTGCTCGATCCTGCACGGATGCAGGCGCAGGGGGTCACTGCGTCGCAGATCAACGCGCAACTCCGCGCGACCAACCTCAACGCCGCCGGGGGCCGCGCCGAGATCGCTGGGTCCGAACAGTCGCTGCGCGTTCTCGGCAATGCTGCAACCGCGTTCGCGCTTGGCGAAAAGCTCATTTCGGTCGGCGGCGGGCGGTCGATCAAGCTGTCCGACGTCGCCACCGTCCGCGACGGCTATGCCGAACAGCGCAACATATCGAAAATGGGCGGCAAGCAGGTGCTGAGCTTTGCCATGGCCAAGTCGAAGGGCGCGTCCGACGTCAGGGTCTATGACGAGGGCGTGGCGCAGCTTCGCAAACTCGAAAAGGAGAATGCCAAGGTCAAGTTCCGCCAGCTGTTCACCACCGTCGACTACACCCGCAGCCAGTATCATTCCGCGATCAATGCAATGTGGGAGGGAGCGCTGCTCGCTGTCCTCGTTGTCTTCCTGTTCCTGCGTGACTGGCGGGCGACGCTGATTTCAGCGATTGCCATCCCGCTGTCCGCGATCCCGGCCTTCTGGTTCATGGACTTAATGGGCTTTACCCTGAACGGGGTCAGCCTGATCGCGCTCAGCCTTGTCGCAGGCGTGCTCGTCGACGATGCGATCGTCGAGATCGAGAACATCGTCCGCCACATGCGAATGGGCAAATCCGCCTATCAGGCCTCCATCGATGCCGCCGACGAAATCGGCCTTGCAGTGCTTGCCACGACCATGGCCATCGTCGCGGTGTTCCTTCCGGTCGGCCTGATGCCGGGCATGTCGGGGCAATTCTTCAAACAGTTCGGGCTGACCGTCGTTGCCGCCGTGCTCATCAGCCTTGCAGTGGCGCGGCTCATCACGCCCATGCTCGCTGCCTATTTTCTGAAGTCGCACGGCACTGCCTCGCATGGCGAGGGGCCGCTGATGGACCGGTATATCGGCCTGCTGCATTGGTCGCTCGACACCCGGCGCGCGAAGGAATTGCGCGCCAGTGGCCACCGCTGGCGGGGACGCTTAGCCGACCACCGCGTCTGGATCATGGGGCTTGGTGTTCTCACCTTTGCGCTGACCGTCGGCGCATTCGCAACGCTGCAGTTCACTGGCAATCCCGCGCTCAACAACGATTACAGCCAGGTCAAAATCCAGCTGCCGCCGGGCGCGACACTTGCACAGACCGAAGTCGTGGTCGACCGTGTGACCGCGATGCTCGACGCCGCACCCGAGGTGGAGGCCGCGTTCGGCGACGTCAATGTCGGCAACGGCAACGTCTTTATCACCCTGAAAAAGGTGCGCGCAAAAACCAGTATTGAGTTCGAACGCGACTTCGCGCCCAAGCTGCGCGCCGTCCCCGATGCCCGTGTCACTTTCCAGAGCCAGAACGGCGGCCTTGGCCGTGATGTGACGGTGATGCTTGCCGGGTCGGACCCGGTGCTGGTCCGCGCCACCGCCGACAAGATTGTCGAGGAGATGCGCGGCATAAAGCAATTGCGCGCGCCGCGGATCGAGGGCGATCTACAACGGCCCGAAATCACGATCGTGCCGCGCGCCGCGCTCGCTGCCGAACTCGGCGTTACGTCGGCGGCGCTCAGCCAGACGATCCGAATCGCCACACAAGGTGACATCGACCAGAACGCCGCCAAATTCTCGCTTAACGACCGGCAAATCCCGATCCGCGTGATGTTCGACGCGCGCGACCGGCAGAGTCTGGCAACAATCGAGAACCTGCCTGTCCAGACGCTGGACGGCGGCAGCGTGCCGTTGAAACTGATCGCAGATATTCGCTTTGGCGAGGGGCCGTCGATCCTGCGCCGCTACAACCAGAACCGCCGCGTCGCGCTCGGCGCCGACTTCGCACCGGGCGTGGTGACCGCCTCCAAGGAAATCGACGCACTGCCGACGATGAAGAACATGCCGCAGGGCGTGGCGCGGGTCGCGTTCGGCGACGACAAGTTCCAGAAGGAAATCCTGACCAATTTTATCAATTCGGTCGCAGCCGGCGTCCTGCTGGTCTTTGCGGTGCTGGTGCTGCTTTACAAGCGCGTGCTGCCACCGTTCGTCAACATGGGGTCGCTACTGCTTGCCCCGCTGGGCGGGGCGCTCGCGCTGCACCTGACAAGCAACCCGATTTCAATGCCGGTGCTGATCGGCCTGCTGATGCTGCTCGGCATTGTCGCCAAGAACTCGATCCTGCTTGTTGATTTCGCGCTGGAGGAAATCGGCAAGGGCGTGCCGACCTATGACGCTATCGTCGATGCGGGCCACAAACGCGCGCAGCCCATCGTGATGACCACCGTGGCTATGGTCGCGGGGATGTTGCCGATTGCGCTGAGTTTCAGCGGCGACGGCAGCTGGCGCGCGCCGATGGGGATTGTCGTGATCGGCGGGTTGATCCTGTCGACGATCCTGACGCTGGTCATCGTCCCCGCCCTGTTCAGCCTGGCAGTCGGCGTCGAGGCCCGGATCGCGCCATGGCTAAGCCGGACACTGACCAATGGCAGCGCGGATGGCAAAGCAGGCGGCGAAGTAACAGCGCAACCGGCGGAGTAGGCCCGGGTGGCGCGAATTAATGCGCTTTGCCGCGCGCCTTCTGGATGGCGGTGACGACGAACGCGATCACCGCCCCGATCACCAGCCCGACCACGCCCGAGAACGCGGCATCGGCCAGCCAGTGGACGAACCCGCTGCCGCCACCTACAGCGTCTACGAATTGCGGTGTCGCGTGCAGGCCGTGGACGATGATGCCGCCGCCGACCCAGATCATCGCCGCTGTCCCCAGCACCGACAGGAAGCGCAGCAGCCACGGCATTGCCTGGACCAGCCCGCGACCCAGCGCGCGGAACGGCGACAGGCGGTTCTGGGCCAGATGCACGCCGGCGTCGTCCATCTTCACGATCAGCGCGACGACGCCGTAGACGCCGACAGTGACTGCGAGCGCGACAAGGCCGAGGCCCGCTGCCAAGGTCCAGACATTGTCCATCGTCACAGCCATCGGCGACCCGTCGGGCGCAGTAATCAGGTCGGCCAGCGCGATCGCCATGATTTCGCCCGACAGGATGAAATCGGTGCGGATCGCGCCTGCGACCTTGGTTTCTTCGAGCAGCGCGCCGTCTTCGCCGGGTGCTTCGGGGTGAAGGTCTTCCCCGGCATGATGCCCGGTGAAAACATGGATGACCTTCTCCGCGCCCTCGAAACACAGATAGGCACCGCCGATCATCAGGATGGGCGTTATGAGGAACGGCGCAAACGCGCTGAGCAGGAGCGCGGCGGGCAACAGGATAATAATCTTGTTCTTCAGCGACCCGACGGCGATCTTCCAGATGATCGGCAGTTCGCGGTCGGGATTGAACCCCGTTACATAACGCGGCGTAACGGCGGTATCGTCGATGACGACGCCCGCCGCCTTGGTTCCGGCCTTGGCTGCGGCGGCCCCGATGTCGTCCACCGAAGCGGCGGCAATCTTTGCGATGCCCGCGATATCGTCGAGAAGCGCGGCAAGACCTGACGGCATAGAGAATCCTATTTGTAAATTCTGGGCGCACCATCTCTTGGCATTCCGCAACCGGCTCGGCTAGCCTTGGCCGATGAAACATCTCTTCACGATGGCGCTTGCCTTATCGCTCCCTGCCGGGGCCGCTGCCAAACTATCGCCCGCCGAGGCAAAGATGGCCGCACATGTCGAGGCGATTTACGAACCCTCGGTCACGTTGCTCCAGCAACTCGTCGACGTGAACAGCGGTTCGATGAACTTTGCCGGGGTCGAACAGGTCGGTCGCATGATGCGCGCCGAACTCGAACCGCTCGGCTTCAAGGTCGAATGGAAACCGTTGGCCGCCGCCAAGCGCGCAGGCCATATCTTCGCAACCCACACCGGCAAGCCCGGCACCAAGCGCCTGCTGTTGATCGGCCACCTCGACACGGTGTTTGAAAAGGATTCGCCGTTCCAGAAATTT
Organism: Sphingomonadales bacterium; assembly: GCA_031408195.1. Lineage (GTDB taxonomy): Bacteria > Pseudomonadota > Alphaproteobacteria > Sphingomonadales > Sphingomonadaceae > Sphingomonas_O. The sequence goes on from JANNVL010000063.1 coordinate 123,361, forward strand.
GTGCGGAAAGGCGACCTCGCCGAAGGACCGGGCGCGGGCGACGACAAGGGCGGCATGGTCGTCATCCTGATGGCGGTGAAAGCCATGAAGGCGGCGGGCACGCTCAAAGACGCGAACATAGAAATCGCGCTGACCGGCGACGAAGAGGACTCAGGCGACCCGATTTCGGTCGCGCGCGCCGACTTGATTGCGGCGGGCAAACGCGCAGACGTCGCGCTCGATTTCGAAGGGCTGATCGTCGAGGACGGCCGCGACATGGGGTCGGTCGCGCGGCGTTCGTCGAACAGCTGGACACTGACGGCAACCGGCAAGGCGGGGCATTCATCACGGATTTTCAGTCCCGGTTACGGCGAAGGCGCAATCTACGAACTGACCCGCATCATTGCCGCGTTCCGCAAGGAACTGCCCGAACCGAACCTGACATTCAATGTGGGGCTGATCGCAGGCGGCCAAAGCGCGGTCGTTGATGCCGATGGCGTGCGCGCATCGGCGACGGGCAAGACAAACATCATCCCCGGGATCGCTATCGCCAAGGGCGACTTCCGGACGTTGTCCGAAGACCAGACCGTGCGGGTGAAGACGCGGATGGCCGCAATCGTCGCAACCCACGCGCCCGAGACCGATGCCACAATCAAGTTCGACCCTGGCGGCTATCCGGCAATGGCGCCGACCGACGGCAACCGCGCGATCCTGACAGCGCTCAACGGCGTCAACGCCGACCTCGGCTTGCCCGAAATGCCGCCGCTCGACCCGCTGAAGCGGGGCGCGGGCGATATCTCGTTCGTCGCAAACGATGTCAGCGGGCTGGCGGGGCTGGGGCCGTCGAGCAAGGGCGACCACGCGCCGGGCGAAACGGTCGATCTTGCCAGCATGAAGCGACAGGCGAAGCGCGCGGCGATTTTGATGACGCGGTTGAGCGCGCAGCGGAGGTAACGAAGCTCCTCTCCTGCGCGTAGACGTAGGGGAGGGGGACCGCCCCGCGCAGACGGGGGTGGTGGAGGGGCTAGCAAAATAGAGTTTACGCTTGGGGCAAATTCAGCTCGCCCCTCCACCACCGACTTCGTCGGCGGTCCCCCTCCCCCAAGTCTTCGCTTGGAGGAGGATTTTTACAGCTTGCGCCCGATCAACTCTTTCATGATCTCATTAGTGCCGCCGAAAATCCGCGTCACCCGCGCGCCGCGCCACATTTTGGCGATGGGGTATTCGTTCATATAGCCCGCACCG